>CP024846.1:2617500-3326434 GCA_004564215.1 Beijerinckiaceae bacterium
GGAAAATCAAGGACTGACGCCCGCGATGCTTTGCTGAGTTGGCGCGACACCTTTCCCATTGTCGAGACCTCCCCGGAAGTCATGCTGGCGGCGGTCGATCTGGCGACAGATCACCAGTTTGGCATCTGGGATTCAGTCATTCTGTCCGTCGCCTCGCAAGCAGGTTGCCGGCTGCTATTGTCGGAGGACCTTCAGGAGGGCTTCACCTGGGGTGGAGTAACGGTCGTCAATCCGTTCGCATCACCACACCACACGCTGCTGGACGCCTTGTTGGGAGGTGTCGCCGAGTCATAGTCGTATCAAATGCCGCCATCGGTGGGGACTGATTCGCCGATCACTCGGTCAAGTTCAGGAATCGGACTCTCCCCAATTTAGGCGGTAGATCTTTGAGTTCGCGGATCGCGGCTGCGCGAGAACGCGAAGCTTGATCGGAGGCGGCCTGCCAAATCCTCCAACCACAAATTTCGGAGCCTGCCGGAATGACATCGCGCAATAGGAATCAGGGGCCGGGTGGCGCCGATGTCCGGGTGATCTGCGCCATCGGAACCAGTGGCCAACTCGGGCTCAACGGGCGCATGCCTTGGGAGGGGAACCCTGGGGCCGCATTCAAGGCGGATGTTGAGCGTTTTTTCGCTTTGACAAAGGGTCATGTCGTGATCGCCGGACCGCGCACTTTCGCGGCTTTCCCGGATTGGGCGCGGCAGGACAGAACCGTGGTGGAGATCCATGCGTCCGACGAACCGAGGACAATCATTGAACGATACCGCGACCGGGTCGTGTATGTCGGAGGCGGGCCGGCGGTTTGGAAAGCCTATGCGCCGTTTGTAACCCATTGGGACGTGACGCGACTGCCTTACGAGGGCGAAGCCGATAGATATTTAGATCCCGCGTGGCTGTGCGCCGCTGGATTTGGCGACGGACGGTCTTAAGAGCTTCAAAATCAATCATTAACGGAAGGCCATGGCCCGTCTTAAATGGCCCGTCTCAAAATGTGAGATGCCAGTGGGGTCTATTCGCAATTGCCGATCCATGAAACTTAGCGGCGGCAGCTCAACCCTTCGTTGATCGCCCCGGAACTCCCAGCGGCTTGCTAATGTTTAATCGGCCAAATTCGCAAACCTCCACGAGGGTGACGTGGAATTGATAAAATTCTGGCGGAAAGCCGCGCGAGGATGACGAGGACCACTAACCACAGCCTGCCTTATTTCTGAATTCTCGATAGAAGAAGGAAGTTAAGAATGGAAAAGCTGCAAGACGCGCAAGGCTGCATCGTCGACGCGCAACATCTCACCGATCTGGTCGAGATTGTAGCCAGCACGCTCGACAATCGCGAAGGCGCGACGATCTCAAACGCGGTCCGCTGCGCCGGCGGAAAACTCACTCGGGCGATGCTTTTGCTGGAGGAAGTCGAAGCCGATATGAACGCGGCGCGCGCTCCCCAAACCGGCTCGATCGAGGCCGTTTTCATCAATCAGAGACGAGGCAAGTAACAAGACCGGAGAATCATGCTGGCCGTTCCAAATAGCTTGGCCAACGCTTGATTGTAGCATTCACCGTCCGCGGCTACCTCTTTAACAAATGCGCGACGACTCATTGTTGCACGAGCGCTGGCCGAGCCGCCACTTGTAGAACGGCTGTATGAAAGATCAGTGCACTCGGTCAGGTTGAGCGGAGCATTCGGATGCTCTTGCCGTGTCCGCAATAAGTCTTCGGCATCTTCAACGGAACACGCCCCTGTAGGAAAATGGCTTCCGTTCGCGCGGGCGCATGCTCATGGTAGGATTTCCTTCAAGTCGAGCACCAGCAAGACTCGCCCATCCCCAAAAGAATGGTGCCGGAAAACGCCGGGTATTGGAAAGTAGCTCCTGCCTCGGCTTGAACACCACTTCGACGCGATTGCCTATGGCACTCCATCAGGGAACCAAAATTGCACGGACAACACCGCAAAGGGCGTTGCCCTCGTTGTCGCAACGAAATTCGTCCTCACTTATTGTCCGGCGCAAATTGGCCCGATCCTTGCTTTTTTTCCTTTCGACTGGAGTTCGACCCGTGACCGAAGTTTCTGAAAAGCGCTCCGTTCTGACCCAAGCGGATTTTGAGTATCCTGCTGAAACCGTGTGGCAGGCGATGACAGATTCAGAATGGCTCGCCGTATGGTTTTTCCCTAATGATATCCAGCCCGTTGTGGGACATAAGTTCACCATTTGGGGACGCCCGATTGAGCGTTGGGACGGCGAGTTTAACTGCCAGGTGCTTGCTGTCGAGGCGCCCAAGATGATCAGCTTTCGCTGGTACGGTGGGCATGAGGAACTCAAGGCGTTTGGCCACTATATGGATACAACGGTAACCTGGACGCTTTCTCCGCTCGAGAGCGGCGGGACCCATTTCCGTTTCGTCCACGAAGGGTTCGGCACCGATCCTGAGTCAGATGCCCTCTATGACGTGATGGCCAAAGGATCCGAGAGTGTCCTTAGAACACTCGCCAAGCGGCTTCCGGACCTTATCAAATTTGGGGCGTGAGTTGCTCTGTGCCCGACGCTAATGCTTATGGGGAGGCATGCTCCTCCTCCGGCTCGGAGAGGGCGCCATAAAGCCAGCGGCGCAGATCGCCCGCATAAAGCACGCCAGCGACGCGTGCGACTTCGTTTTGATTGCGGATGAAACTCAGTGTCGGAATGGATTGGATGCGGAAATATTGGGCAAGCTCTCTCTCGGCGTCCGTATTCACCTTGGCAAAGCGGACCATGGGCTCGAATTCAGCCGCCAGGGCCTCGAAAATGGGCGCCATCGTCTGGCAAGGTCCACACCAGCTCGCCCAGAAGTCGATCACCAGTGGCAAGCCCTGCGCGAGCGCATGGGCGTTAAAGCGCTCGGCCGTCAGGTGAATGGGATGGCCAGTGAAAAGGGGGCTTGCGCAGGCGCTGCATTGGCCGCTCTTCGCGTCTTGGCCCTCTGCAAGACTGTTGGCCGTGTCGCAGGCGGGGCATGGAATGATCATGTCTTTGTCGCTCATCAACGAATGGTGCCATAGTCGCGCACGCTGCGCATAGTGCGCTTTTAACGCAGTCAAGCCCCTGACACTTCGCTCCCGCCCATCAGCCGGCCGTGCCAGCGCTGTTGAAACGCCGCCCATGACGCTTCGTCTTGAAAGATGACGTCGACAAACCACTCGATCGTGTGGATGCCGTCCGGCCAATGGCGGTCTTCGCCGTGCCAGGTCAGGATAGGCCAAAGGGAGTTGCGATAAGGCCGACCGGTGCTGTCGCGCAACGACGGGCGGCCCAAATGTTCGCTCAGCCAGACCATGATCTCCGGCAGAAAAGTGCTCGCGAAGGAAAGTCCATGGCGGCTTAGGCGTTCCGGCGTGCGCAGCAGATGCTGCTCGATCCAGGCAAAGGCCGGCGGTTCCTTCTCCGTGCGGAGTTCTCGCAGGGTCAAGAGCCGGAAACCAGGCTCCAGCCATTGGGCCGGGACGGCATGGATGGCCGTGGCCTCTGGTTGCAAGCTCATCGTCATCCCATGGTCGTCATGCGGCATGAGGCCCTCTTTTTCAATGGCCTTTATGACGAGCGCAAGGGAAACGCTCGATGCTTTCGTGCTCCTGGAATTGCGAATTCATGCAGGCGGAACGGACGGGACGGGCGGCGCTCTGTCAACCGCCTTTAAGGCATCAAGGCAGGCAAACAGCGCCAATTGAGCGTCCTCAACGGCTTCTTCTTGCGTGTCGCCAACGCCGAGGCAGCCTGGAATATCGGGAAAGCTCACCACATAGCCACCCCCTTCCTCAGGCGGAAGCGGTGCCACATCGTATCGATAGACGCTGAGATCGCTCATCGGTCGAGTTCATCCATGCGGTCGATCAAATCGATAAAAGCCTTCACGTGAACGGCTCTGACCTTCTTTTTCATGGGGATCGCGACGCAATTGGGAACCGAGGGATGGGTGAACGCGACATGAGTGCCCGTCACCTTTCGGAATTTGACCGCATATTGCGATGCCGTGATTTCAAAATCAGCGGGAACCCAATCGCCTCCTGGATTGCCGCGAAAGGCTTCCAGCCGCTTATTATGCATGTCTGAATGTCCAAGTTGTGCGGTCTAATGTGTCGGGTGCAACCATCCCAAATTGCGAAACCCCGGTCCTTCTGGCCGGGGTTTTTGTTTGAACCGAAGTGCCAAAAGTCTGGCCGTTCATTCCAGGGCGAAATCTACATCAAACCCAATTCGAGTTGGGTTTCCTCCGACATCTTCGACTGGTCCCAGGGCGGATCAAAGACGAGATTAACTTTTACCTCCGTGATGCCCTCGACACTACCCACCGCCTTTTCCACCCAGCCCATCATCTCGCCTGCGACAGGGCAGCCTGGCGCGGTTAATGTCATATCGATCTCGACGAGCCCGCCGGGGTCCTTCGCACTGATCCGGTAAATAAGTCCAAGATCAAAGATGTTTACCGGAATCTCTGGATCAAAAACGGTGCGCAGCGCCCCGATGATATCGGCAATAATACCCTCAGGAGGGACGTCAGGCGTCCCCGTCACAGAATCGATTGTCTGATCGCTTGCGTCTGTCATTGGCGGGTCACCTGATTGCGACAATATGGAGATCGCTTAGGCTAGAATCGATCATCGGAAGAGCTCCAGAACCTGCTGAATGCCTCGGATCAGCGCGTCGACCTCCGCATGCGTATTGTAGAGCGCGAAGGAGGCGCGCGTGGACGCTGTCACGCCGAGTCGGTCCATGAGGGGCTGGGCACAATGACTGCCGGCGCGGACGGCGATGCCGGCGCGGTCGAGCAAGGTCGAGACATCATGGGGATGTGCGCCCTCGGTGACGAAGGTCACAAGCGCGCCCTTGTCGGGTGCCCGCCCGAAAAGCCGGAGGGCCTTGAATTTTGACAGCTCCTCGGTCGCATGTGCGAGAAGGGCTGATTCATGCGCGGCTATGGCCGCCCGATCAAGGCTGCTCAGATAGTTCAGCGCGGCACCGAGGCCGATCGCCTCGACGATCGGCGGCGTGCCAGCCTCGAAGCGGTGCGGCGGCTCGGCATAGGTGATCTTGTCCTTGGTCACCGCCTCGATCATTTCGCCACCGCCCTGATAGGGCTGCATGTCTTTGAGATGCTCATATTTTCCGTAAAGGAAGCCAATGCCCGAGGGGCCATAGAGCTTGTGGCCCGTCGCTACGTAGAAATCGCAGTCAAGCGCTTGGACATCGACCTCTGTATGCACGGAGCCCTGACAACCATCGATCAGAATCTTGGCGCCGGCGGCGTGGGTGAGGCGAATGATTTCCGGCAGTGGCGTAAGCGTGCCGAGCACATTGGACATTTGCGTCACGGAGACGATCTTTGTCCTTGGCGAAAGCAGCTCGGCAAAGGCCTCGAGGTCGAAGCAATCATCCGTGGTTAGGGGCACCCAGCGTAGCACCGCGCCTTTGCGCTCGCGCAGAAAATGCCACGGCACGATGTTGGAGTGATGCTCCATTTCGGTCAGGATGATTTCGTCGCCTTCGCCGATGTCCGCTCCCAGGCTCGAGGCGACAAGATTGATGGCCTCCGTCCCGCCTTTGGTGAAGATGATCTCTTCCAGTTTTTCGGCATTGACAAACCGGCGAACGGTTTCGCGAGCTTCCTCGAATGCGACCGTCGAAGCGGTGGACAGAAAATGTACGCCGCGATGAACATTCGCGTAAGTTTCCTCATAGCCCTTAGCCATGGCGTCCAGGACGGCCTTCGGCTTTTGGGCAGAGGCGGCATTATCGAGATAGACGAGCGGCTTGCCGTGAATCTCGCGGCTGAGAATGGGAAAATCCTCGCGCAAGCGGGCGACATCGAAGCCAAGAGCAGGCTTTGCTTGAAGCGTCACCGAGCTATTCGACATGAGAGATCTCGCTGGCATGAACCTTCAGCCAATCTTGAACTGCCGCGGCTGCGAGCGCCCGCAAGGCGTCGCTTTCAATCGCTTCGAGAATTTCGCCGAGGAAGGCTTCGACGAGGAGCGCCCGTGCCTCTGCTTCCGGAATGCCGCGCGCGCGCAAGAAGAACAGCGCCGCCGAGTCGAGTTCACCCACCGTGGTGCCATGGCTGCATTTGACATCGTCGGCGAGGATTTCGAGTTCCGGCTTCGTCGCGATCTCGGCTTGCCGCGAGAGAAGCAGCGTTCTGATCATCTGCCGCGCATCGGTTCCTTGCGCGTCGGGCCGGACCCGAATACAGCCCTGATAGACGCCGCGCGCCGATCCTCCCAACACGCCCCGAAAGGCCTGATGACTCGCCGTGTTTGGGCCAGCATGAGTGATGACGATGGTATTGTCGCAGTGCCGGCTTTCGGTTGCCAGATAAGCCCCGTCCAAACGGGCCTGCGCGTCCTTCTCCGTCAGCGAAAGCAAAGCTTCGTGCCGCGAGAACCGTGCGCCCTCCGACAGATAGAAGCCTTTATAACATGCGGCGGAGGCGACCTCCCCAAGGGTCATCGCCGATTGCCGGGCCGCGGATCCAAGCTGTTCGATGCGGACATGCGTGAGTTCCGACTGGGCAGCAAGCCGAACCTCGGTCACGATCGTGGAGAACCCCGGATTGCCGCTGTGGGCCTCGACGAGCGTTGCCTTCGCGCCCTCATCCAGCAGGATCAGGATGCGCAAATGGCGGCCTTCTGGCGTGCGGGCTTCGGTGCCCTGCCAGTCGAACTGCAGGTAAAGCGGGGCATCGAGGGTCACCCGCGCGGGCACATGCAGGACGAGCCCATCCTCCATGAGCGCTGTATTGAGGTTCAGGAGGGCGTGGTCCTTCTGCGGGTTGATATGCCCGATTTGATTGGCGAAGGGCGTGACGGGGTCGGCAAGGATCTGCCGCAAGGGCACGGCACCAATCTGGGAGAGTCCCGATTTGGCCTCGTTGAGAATGCCGTTCTCGAACAGCGCGAGATGCGCGCCGGGCAGGACAGGCGCGGGCCGCACGGGGCTTGTATCTTCCGTTGTATGGGCAAGCGCCCGGGCAAGGTCGGAATATCGCCATGCCTCGACCTGGCGGGTCGGCAGGCCGCTTTCCGCAAACGTCGTTCTAGCTTCCTCGCGCAAGGCTCCGAGCCAGGGCACGGGGGTCTCGCCGCCATTTGCCATGACGTCCAGCAGGCGGCTCAGTGCAGAGGTCTCGCTCATGTCCGTCAAGCCGCCTTTCCGGTCATGCCGTCATAGCCCTCTTTTTCCAGGAGAAGCGCCAGCGATTTATCGCCGGAGCGAACGATCCGGCCTTCCGCCAGGACATGTACATAATCCGGCACGATATAGTCGAGCAGCCTCTGGTAATGGGTGATCACCAGAAACGAGCGATCGGGCGCCCGCAGCGCGTTGACGCCTTCGGCGACAAGCTTCAAGGCATCGATGTCGAGGCCGGAATCCGTCTCGTCGAGGATTGCCAGCGAAGGCTTCAGAAGCGCCATTTGCAGCACCTCGTTGCGCTTCTTCTCGCCGCCGGAAAAGCCAACGTTGAGCGGACGCTTCAGCATGTCCTCGGACACGTTGAGTTTCTTCGCGGTCTCGCGAACAAGACGCAGGAATTGAACGGCATCGAGATCCGGTTCGCCGCGAAGCCGGGCTTGCGAGTTGATGGCGGTCTTCAGGAACGTGAGGTTCGAGACGCCAGGGATTTCGAGGGGATATTGAAACGCCAGAAAAACGCCTTTGGCCGCGCGTTCCTCCGGCTTGAGGGCAAGCAAATCCTCGCCCTTGAACGTGACCCGGCCGCTTGTGACGTCATACCCTTCACGGCCGGCGAGCGCATAGGATGTCGTCGATTTGCCGGCGCCATTGGGGCCCATGATGGCGTGCACCTCGCCCGCACCTACCTTAAGCGACAGGCCTTTCAGGATCTCCTTGCCTTGAACGCTCGCGTAAAGGTCTTCGATCTCAAGCATGCCGTTCTCCGCTTTGATTCTTACATGGAAACAGGGGCGAACGCCTCACCCGACGCTTCCTTCAAGACTGATGCCGACTAGCTTCTGCGCCTCGACGGCAAATTCCATCGGCAATTGCTGCAGCACCTCGCGGCAAAAGCCATTGACGATGAGCGCGACCGCCTCTTCCGTGGCGATGCCGCGTGAGAGGCAATAAAAAAGCTGATCGTCGCTGATTTTCGATGTCGTGGCCTCATGCTCGAGGATCGCCGTGGGATTGCGGGACTCGATATAAGGCACCGTATGCGCACCGCATTTGGAACCCAGGAGCAGCGAGTCGCATTGCGTAAAATTGCGCGCGCGTTCCGCTTTCTGATGCACACGCACTAGGCCCCGGTAGGTGTTCTGCGCAAACCCGGCGGAAATGCCTTTGGAGATGATCCGGCTTTTGGTGTTCTGGCCCAAATGAATCATCTTGGTGCCGGTATCCGCCTGCTGATAATGATTGGCGATCGCGATCGAGTAAAACTCGCCGACCGAATTGTCGCCGCGCAAAATGCAGGAAGGATATTTCCAGGTAATCGCCGAGCCGGTTTCGACCTGGGTCCAGGAGATTTTCGAATTGGCGCCGCGGCAGTCGCCGCGTTTGGTCACGAAATTATAAATTCCGCCTTTGCCATTCTCATCGCCAGGATACCAGTTCTGCACGGTCGAATATTTGATCTCCGCGCCTTCGAGTGCGACGAGCTCGACCACCGCCGCGTGAAGCTGGTTTTCGTCGCGCATCGGTGCCGTGCAGCCTTCGAGATAGCTCACATAAGCGCCCTTGTCGGCGATGATGAGCGTGCGCTCGAACTGGCCCGTGTTGGATGCATTGATCCGGAAATAGGTCGAGAGCTCCATCGGGCAGCGCACGCCCTCGGGCACATAGACGAATGAACCGTCCGAAAAGACCGCCGAATTCAGCGTCGCGTAGTAATTGTCGGTGACCGGAACGACGGTCCCCAAATACTTCCGCACAAGTTCAGGATGCTTGGCCAGCGCCTCGGAGATCGGGCAGAAGATCACACCCACTTCTTCAAGCTTGGACTTGAAGGTTGTCGCAACCGACACCGAGTCGAACACGGCATCGACCGCCACGCCGGTCAGCATCTTTTGCTCCGAGAGCGGAATGCCGAGTTTCTCATAAGTTTTCAGAAGTTCCGGATCGACCTCGTCGAGGCTGGTCGGCGCATCCTTCTTTGGTTTGGGAGCCGCGTAGTAATAGGAGTCCTGGAAATCGATCTGTGGATAATGAACGCGCGCCCATTTGGGCTCGGTCATGGTCAACCAGCGGCGATAGGCCGCGAGCCGCCACTCCAGCATCCACTCCGGCTCGTTCTTCTTCGCCGAAATATACCGGACGATATCTTCAGATAGGCCTTTCGGCGCGAACTCGCTCTCGATCTCCGTGACGAAACCATATTTGTATTTCTGGTCCGCAATCTCTTGTAGAGTTTCTGCCTCTTGGCCCATGTCAGATTCCCGACGTTGAAATTAAAGAGACATGGCGGCAGGCCGCCATTTCAAAGAGGGCGTTGCCACGCATTGTGAGGATCGGCGCTGCACAAGCTGCATCCGACCTTCGGTTCGCTGTATCGAGTTTTGCTTGATCCACGGCCTCGGTCCTACACTACGACAACGCCGGACTTGGCTGCCACAGTGTTTGGTAGTGCAAGCGTAATGCCACGGGAGGTGAGGACGGAAGGGTTGCAGGCGAAAACGCTTGCAGGTCAACGACATGAACCTGAAAACGAAGGCTCATTTTCCGACGGCTTCAGCAAGTTGATGTCGCAATGTCTGCGGAGCTTTTTCTTCAACGCGGCATTCTGCGCGCGCTTCGTTCAACAGCCTTCGGCAAGCGCCGCGACGACTGGCCAGCCAACCGCGCCTGTCGGATCCAATTTTTGCAACGCCTGCAGGATTTCGAGGGCTTGATCTCGTTCGGTTCGCCGAAGGTGAATGAACGCAAGTGCCTTCAACGTATACAGCGCGAAGCGGCCCGGCCCGTCCGGGATGATGGACGCCGGCTGCCAATTGCGCCAATCCTCTTCCCAGCCGGCCTGTCGCGCTGCTACTTTGAGGCCGAGCTCGGCGACGCCGAGCGCTTTATCGAGGTTTCCCTGATAGGTGTGGATCTTGTATAGGCAGAAATAAGTCGGGAGTTCCTCAGGGGCCGCCGCCAGGGCCTCATGAAACAATCGATCCGCCAGAATGTGGTCGCGGCGATAGGCGGCAACGCCCTGCTGGAGCAAGGCATCGATGGCCTCTGGGAGGTCGCCGAAATTGATGGCCTCTGGTTCTGAAAGCAACTCTATCGACATTTAAAACTCGAAAGCGCTCCCGCTCGGCTCGGCTGCGCCTATTTGACGACCGAAAGCGTGCGTCGAAGCTCAGCTGGAGCGGTCGCGGCGTGAATCGAAACTGCCTTGGTGACGGCGTTGGCGATCGTCTTTGCGCGGCCATCGATCCCTGTCCAGCAGGCTTTGCGACCGCGCGGATCGACTTCGAGAAGCTTCACGGATGCTGGCACCTCGGTGCCATCGCGGACAACGCCGCGAAGAACGCCATCGAAGGGCGCCCGTATTGCCGTACCACCGAGGTGGCCGATAATGAAATCCTTGAATATGCGGGTGCCGATCTCAATCGCCGTATGCCATCGGCCCGGAAACGCGGCATAGACGAAGCGCTCTGCACCTTTGTTCCCAAGTTGACGGGCCAACCCGTCCGCTGCGTCGGTGGAGCCTTGTTGAAGGATTCTCCCGACCTTCGAGGGGCGGGTTTCGATTGCGGCATCGCAATTGGTCCCTGCGCAGAAGCCTGGACCGACGCCGACGGTGAAGCGGGCCAGCCGGCGCAAGTCGGGCGTCACCTGATATTTCTGCATTCTGGCGTCGATGAGAACATCGAGCCGGCGAAGGACGATCAGATCGAGAAGACCGAGCTCGGTGATGATCACGCCCCGGGACCGGGAAAGGCCCGAGAGAATGGCGAGGCCCATGTCCATTCGCTCGGCAGTTACGCCGGCGATCGTGATGGGATCATCGAAGAGAACGTCGTGAAAAGCCATTTTTCGGCGGATCACGGGCGGCAGCGGATCATGGGACAAGACCACGGAATAGCCGTTGCGGTAGAGATTGACCGCGATAGCGGAGGCAATTTCGTTGGTTCCGAGGATCACGGCAAATAATGGGGGCGTGGGCCGGCCGGAATTTGTGAAGCTGTGCATGGAGTGTTCTCTTGACTTCCTCGACGAAAGCAAAAGCCGGGCCGCACCAGCTGGGGCCCGGTTCACGGCCGTTGCCCTGCTGCAAGGGCGGCGAGAAATCCCTGCCGTCTTTCAGGCCATGTCTGGAAACCGACATTATTGCGAGAAAGCGAAATCCGGCCATCCACGGGGCGAGTCGAAACGAAGCGCGCTGTCAACCAAATGGACTGGCGCTTGCATCCCGGAGTGACCGAATTTGACTCGAGAGGCAGTTGATGGCCGATTCAACAGTTAAGCGCATCGAAGATATTGTTGCGGGAAGCGATGTCGTTTTATTCATGAAGGGTATCCCCGCCGCTCCCCAATGCGGTTTCTCAGCTGCGGTCGTCCAGATTCTGTCCCAGCTCGGTGTGCCTTTCCAATCCGTGGATGTCTTGTCCGACCTCGAGATTCGCGAGGGGATCAAAGCTTTTTCGAACTGGCCGACGATCCCGCAGCTTTATGTCAAGGGGGAGTTTATGGGCGGCTGCGACATTGTTCGAGAAATGTTTCAGACGGGTGAGCTCGCCGCGCTGTTGAGCACCAAAGGTATCAAGGCGGCCGCGCTATGACCGTGAGCGAAGACACCGAAATCGAGATTCCGCAGGTCTTTAAGCGCCACGCCTTTGCATGCCACACGCAACGCCCTCCTAATCATCCGCGGGGGAGCTGCGGCAGTCTCGGCGGTCAGCCACTCTGGGATCGGTTGGGCAAGAAGCTCGAGGCGGAGGGGCTTACGGACGTCGGCTTCACGGCGTCCGGGTGTCTCGGCTTTTGCAAGGCTGGCCCCTTAATGGTGGTCTATCCGGAGGGCATCTGGTACCGGCCAACCACGCCCGAAGACATCGACGAGATCGTCGAGTCGCATTTCAAGCAGGGCAAGCTGGTGGAACGCCTCGTCATGATTCTGACGCGGAGCTAAGCCCCCCAGCTTGGTCCTTTCAGGATCCAAAGCGAGGGCGAGATTTGGCTAGCCTGAAATCCCGGGCTCGCCAAATGGCTCAAAGCCACCCGCTTCCTTCTCTTCAAAGATTGAGCTGCTTCATGCCCTGGCCGAGGCGGGGCGCCGACGCATTTTCCTGGGCAGGGACGGCGCGCCGCAACAGGGTGAGGCATTCGATCGTCGCGGCCATGTCAAGGGCGGAGAAGCCATCAAGCGTCTCCGGCCTTGTATCGGCGCCGGCGGCGAGCAGGCGTTCAACGACGGAGGCCTTGCCAGCTGAGGCGGCATACATCAGGCACGTCGCGCCATTGTCGTTCGGATTGTCGATGTTTATCCCCGCCTGGATGAGCACGCTCATGGCCTCCAGGGAGCCGCCGACGCAGGCAAGCCACAGCGCATTGTTGCCGTCGGCGTTTCGTACGTCCAGCTGTGCGCCGGCCGCGATGATCGCGCGCATGATTTCAATGTGCCCCCCATGGCTAGCTTTCATCAGGGCCGTTGTGCCGTTCGCGATCACGGCATTGACGTCATTGGCGGGGAAGCCATTGGCGGTGAGCCAATTCTGCAGGGTTTTCTCAAATGTATCGTCGCTTATGCGCGGCCTTTTGCTCCAGGCCTCATAGCCGCCTTCAAGGCTATAGACTTGGGAAAACCCAAAATCTGAGAAAATCTGCGCATATTCGCGGCTTGCATAGCCGTGATAGCAGTAAATGAGGATCGGCATGCTCTTGGCCGTTGCGTCGATCACCGCGGAAAGATTGGTGATGGAAACGT
The DNA here is from genome assembly GCA_004564215.1 of Beijerinckiaceae bacterium. Lineage (NCBI taxonomy): Bacteria > Pseudomonadati > Pseudomonadota > Alphaproteobacteria > Hyphomicrobiales > Beijerinckiaceae > Beijerinckiaceae bacterium. Next base: position 2,630,395 of record CP024846.1, read on the forward strand.
TGCGGGCCCCTTTGATATGGGCTCGGGCAAACGAGGGGGCATCCCGAACGTCGAGCACCAGCACGTCCTGATCTCGGATCAGGCTTTGGGCCTCATGAATGCCAATGTCCTTGAAGGGAATGCGGGGTCTCATGACGATAGCTCCTCGGGGCGACCGTGACCGATCGGATAGGCAGGCAAGGTCGTAATGCGGCCATCGGTCAAGGGATAGCCGACTGTGAAGTGGTAAAGTGATTGAAAACGCGTGGTTTTCAGTCCCAGCAAATTGTGCAGCAGATCGTCGAAATAGCAGCCGATGCCGGTTCCTCGTAGCCCTGCGGCCTCGGCCTCCAGATAGAGGACATGTCCGAGCAAACCAGCTTCCCAATGAAGCTGGCGGTAACGCCACGGGTTTTGTTTCACGACGTCTTCAAATTCGCCCAGCATCCCAAGCGAGAAGCACCCGTCGCTCGCGATCGCTTGGTGGCAGCTCACCGTTTTGGCGACGTTTCTGCAATCCGCGGCCATCAGTTTGACGAGTGGGAGGTGATGTGGGGCGCTGTCAGGTTTCTGCCAGAGGAAGTCCGGGCTGATCGCTTCTTGCAGAATATGGCCAGCGTCGGGATGGCGGGGCAGCGCATAGAGGCCGGGTTCCAGGCCCTCCACCCGGTGAACAAAGAAAACCGGATGAAGGCGCGGCCTATAAGTCCAGACGTCCCAGGGCGCGAGCGGACGGACCAGCAGGCAATCCACCATCCGATAGAAAGCCTCCGCGCTCATCGTAAATTTGCTGTCGAAACGCTGGGCGCTGCGTCTGTTCAAAATAACTTCGGCCGCCTGAGGTTTCGTTGCCTCCGATTGCAGCGGCGCATAATTTGGACCCTCGGCCGGATGTTCCACAACGGCGCCCTGCGTCGCCAGGCTGACCTGATCGATCACCGGCCAACGATAAATCGGATGTGGGTCGAGGAGGTTGGCGTGTCCCATCCAATGGGTAGCCTGGGGCTCCCAGGGGCTTGGCGTTTTGGGTTCTGCGCTGGAATTGTCGGATTTCGGATCAAAATCGATCGCGACCAGGAGATCGCAATCCTCAGGCTCAACCCCGGCAAACTCGTCGGCTCGGTCAAGCCCCATCAACGCCGTCAGCTCGCGATAGCCAATCGTTTCGACCAATTTCGCCGACCATCCGAGGGTGCCAGCGGCGTATCGCAGGGCACCGAGTGCATGGCCAATGTCGAGCTGGCAATAGCGGAAGGCGCGTTCGCCATATTTCCAAGCTTCCCGCCAATGAATCGAGGAAAGACAAATCCAAAGGCGTTTTTCCGCCGTCGCCGGGGGAGGCACGGCAGCGGGACCGGGCGTGCTCTTGCATCGCTGTTCCAGCGCGTGCTCACGGCTCAAATAATGGTAGAGACCATCATCCAATCCGGGGACATTGTTGGAAATCACATAGGCTTCCGTCGGGTGCAAATTGCCGCTCGACGGGTTGCAGCGTAGCGCCCACCGGTCGGGTCCATATTCCTTCCATGCCGAAAGTCCCAGGGACAGCTCCATGAGCCTGCTTACGGACGTAAGGGACAACGCGGCCGGACGAACGCGGCCCGGCACATAAAGATCCGCAAAACTGGTCTCGAGCCCGCTTGCTCCGAGGGGGAGAGCGATGCGCGCGCTGCCTTCAAATTCCCGGAAGGGATTTGGCTGCGCATCCCAATCCAGCGTCTCGGGTCCGGCGGCATAACGCTCCGGCTTATGCTTGGTCCGCGCGTGATAGGCGAAGGCAATCTCCGCTGGATCCGTCGTCGGGGATACTGCGTGAGTCATCGATGTCCAGGCTCGCTCGGGTGGTTCGGATCGGGGCAGGGCGGAGAGGTCACGGGGCGCCCGCACCCTTGAACGTCCGCCCTCTCGGTCCCAAGCAGCTCCCTGATCAATGCACCGTCAAAGCCAAAAGCTCTTTGCTCATCGACTTCCAAAAGGGGCCTCCGGATCAAAAGCGGCTCGGCCAGCATCAGCGTGAGCGCGGTTGCCGCATCCATTCTTTCCGGATCAATGTCCCCCGATTTCACCCGTGGCGCGGCCGCATTGAACCAGGCGGCCGGATCCGTATCGCCAAAAAAGCCGCGAAGGCGCTCGGCCGTCCAACGCTCCGTGAGCAGATTCCTCGCAACGACGGTGTGGCCCGCCGCCTCGAGGATCCGCTTCTGACGAGCATTGGTCCCGCACCCGGCCTTTTCATAGAAAACGACGACCGCCAAAACATATCTCTCCCAGTGGGTGACCAGCCAGGCCGTAGGTCGACAGCTACTTGAGCATGCCGAGCTGAATGAGCGGTGCCCCGCCGCCACGTCCAAGAATCGTGTCGACCTTTTTTCGGACCGACTCGAGCGTCAGGGGCTTGACCAGGGCGCCATGCGCTCCGGCCTTCATACCGTCGACGGCCGTCGTCTCATCGGCTTTGTCGCAGACGATCAAAATGCGAACGCCGGGAAATTTCGCGTTTAACTCGCCGAGCAGTTCGACGCCTCTTTCCTTCAGAAATGACACGCCAAGCAGCAAGACGTGAGGCTTGAGCCAGCCGGCGCCTCTCTCATACGCTTCTTCGGGAGTCGCCAGCTCATGGGTTTCGATTTCATCGTGCAGCATGAACTGCAACGCCGCGCGTGTGATCTCGTCATGATCGACAACGAACACGCGCCGTTGATCGACGGCCTTGGAAGTTTCGACACCGATCTGCATTACGCCCTCGCCAAAGGTTCCAGGGTCCACATGCGCCGCTCCGTCAAGCGACGTGGGTAGGCTGCTCTAGCAAATCTCGTTCCGAACGCCGCGGAGAGGACGGCATTGGAAATGCGAGACGACCGGGACGAACAGAATGCCGGGAGCCTCGCGGCGGAATTCATCGTTGTTTTGTTTGTTACAGCCTGACATCTGATGTCGGGTTCAAAACATCCTCACGTCGTCCCGTGCCAGAAATTAAAGCGCATAAAAAACAACTACTTAGCTTGATAAAACCGACTGGCACGCTGGTTGCTCGATATGGCCCGGAACGGCGAGTGAGGGCTGAGCGCACGCCGACGCTAATACGAGCGTTGCGCTCCTTCCCGTAATACGCGAGCCAGTTTCTGGCAGAGGAACAGTCTCGCGCGGAATGCGCGGTGGTTATTAGCAATCGTTTCCGAGGAGAGCTACATGTCGGCACTACGACAAATCGCGTTTTACGGTAAGGGGGGCATCGGCAAGTCGACAACCTCCCAAAACACTCTCGCGGCGCTCGCAGAAGACGGGCACCGGATTCTGATCGTTGGCTGCGATCCCAAGGCGGACTCAACCCGTCTCATTCTGCACGCCAAGGCCCAGGACACCATCCTGAGCCTCGCGGCGTCAGCGGGCAGCGTCGAGGATCTCGAGATCGAAGAGGTCATGAAGGTCGGCTTCCGGGACATCCGTTGCGTCGAATCCGGCGGACCGGAGCCAGGTGTGGGTTGCGCCGGTCGCGGCGTTATCACCTCGATCAACTTCCTTGAGGAGAATGGCGCCTACGAGGACATCGACTACGTCTCCTATGACGTGCTCGGCGACGTTGTTTGCGGTGGCTTTGCGATGCCGATCCGTGAAAACAAGGCGCAGGAAATCTACATCGTCATGTCCGGCGAAATGATGGCCATGTATGCAGGCAACAACATTTCCAAGGGCATTCTGAAATACGCTAATTCCGGCGGCGTGCGCCTTGGTGGGTTGGTCTGCAACGAGCGCCAGACCGACAAGGAGCTGGAGCTTGCGGAAGCTTTGGCAGCCAAGCTCGGTTCCAAGCTTATTTACTTTGTGCCGCGCGACAACATCGTGCAGCACGCCGAGCTTCGCCGTATGACGGTGCTTGAATACGCACCCGAGTCCGCGCAGGCCCAGCACTATCGTAACCTGGCCAAGAAGATTCACGCCAATGCCGGCAACGGCGTCATTCCGACTCCCATCACCATGGACGAACTTGAGGACATGCTGATGGCTCACGGAATCATGAAGGCGGTCGACGAAACTCAGGTTGGTAAGACTGCCAGCGAATTGGCGACAGCCTAACCATTTTAAAAAACACGATCCGGCCCCTTTCAGGAGGGGCCGGACTGCGGCGCGATAACAGGGATGACAGCGAGGTAGGGCTATGAGCTTGGCTAAAACGGAGAGCGTTGCGGAAATCAAGGCTCGCAATAAGGAACTGATCAACGAAGTCTTGCAGGTTTATCCTGAAAAGACGGCAAAACGGCGGGCCAAGCACCTCAATGTGCATGAAGCCGGCAAGTCCGATTGCGGCGTGAAGTCCAATCTGAAATCCATTCCGGGTGTTATGACGATCCGTGGCTGCGCTTATGCCGGCTCGAAGGGTGTCGTCTGGGGCCCCATCAAGGACATGATTCACATCAGTCATGGGCCGGTCGGATGCGGTCAGTACTCCTGGGCCGCGCGGCGCAACTATTATATCGGCACGACGGGCATCGATACCTTCGTGACCATGCAGTTTACGTCCGACTTCCAGGAGAAGGACATTGTTTTCGGCGGCGACAAGAAGCTCGCCAAGATCATGGACGAGATCCAGGAGCTGTTCCCGCTGAACAACGGCATTACGGTTCAGTCGGAATGCCCGATCGGCTTGATCGGCGACGATATCGAAGCCGTCTCCAAGCAAAAATCCAAGGAATATGAAGGCAAGACCATCGTTCCGGTCCGCTGCGAAGGTTTCCGCGGCGTGTCGCAATCGCTTGGTCACCATATCGCCAATGACGCGATTCGGGATTGGGTCTTCGATAAAATCAACCCGGATACGCCGGCAAGATTCGAGTCGACCCCCTACGATGTGGCAATCATCGGCGACTACAACATCGGAGGCGATGCATGGTCCTCACGTATCCTCCTCGAGGAAATGGGCTTGCGGGTGATCGCCCAGTGGTCAGGCGATGGCAGTTTGGCGGAGCTTGAGGCGACCCCGAAGGCTAAACTCAATGTGCTGCACTGCTACCGTTCGATGAACTACATCTCGCGGCACATGGAAGAGAAATACGGGATTCCGTGGTGCGAATATAACTTCTTCGGTCCGTCCAAGATCGCCGAATCTTTACGCAAGATCGCAGCGTTCTTCGACGACAAGATCAAGGAAGGCGCGGAGCGCGTCATCGCGAAATATCAGCCCTTGATGGACGCGGTCATCGCCAGGTACCGGCCGCGTCTCGAAGGCAAGACCGTCATGCTGTTCGTCGGCGGTCTCCGCCCGCGGCACGTGATTGGCGCCTACGAGGATCTCGGCATGGAAGTCGTCGGGACTGGCTACGAATTTGGCCACAACGATGACTATCAGCGCACCGCCCAACATTACGTCAAGGATGGCACGCTGATTTACGACGACGTGACCGGCTACGAATTCGAGAAATTCGTCGAAAAGATCCAGCCCGATCTCGTGGGCTCCGGCATCAAGGAAAAATACGTGTTCCAGAAGATGGGTGTGCCTTTCCGGCAGATGCACTCCTGGGATTATTCCGGCCCGTATCATGGTTACGATGGTTTCGCGATTTTCGCGCGTGACATGGATATGGCCATCAATGCGCCGATTTGGAAGATGGCGAAGGTGCCGTGGAAGGCATCTCCCGAGCCGACGATGCTCGCTGCTGAATAGGCTTCGTGACCTGGCTCTCCTCGCGTGGGGAGAGCCAGGACATAACTCTCGCATAGGACAATTGAAAAGGGCTTCATTATGACCCAGAACGCCGATCACGTGCTCGATCACTTCGAGCTATTCCGGGGTCCGGAATACCAGCAGATGCTGGCGAACAAGAAGAAGATGTTCGAGAATCCACGCGATCCGGCTGAGGTGGAGCGGATTCGCGAATGGGCCAAGACGCCCGAATATAAGGAGAAAAACTTCGCTCGCGAAGCGCTGACCGTCAATCCCGCCAAGGCATGTCAGCCGCTCGGCGCGGTGTTTGCGGCGGTCGGGTTTGAAAAAACCATTCCTTTCGTCCATGGGTCGCAAGGCTGCGTTGCGTATTACCGCAGCCACTTCTCTCGCCACTTCAAGGAACCGAGCTCCTGCGTATCCTCCTCGATGACCGAGGATGCGGCGGTCTTCGGCGGCCTCAACAATATGATCGACGGGCTTGCCAACACCTATCATATGTACAAGCCCAAGATGATTTCAGTTTCCACCACCTGCATGGCGGAAGTGATTGGCGATGACCTTAACGCCTTCATCAAAACGTCGAAAGAGAAGGGCTCAGTGCCAGCAGATTATGATGTGCCTTTCGCCCATACGCCCGCCTTTGTTGGAAGCCATATCACCGGCTACGACAATGTGTTGAAGGGAATCTTCGAGCATTTCTGGGACGGCAAGGCCGGCACCGCGCCAAAGCTCGTGCGCGAACCCAATGAGAAGATCAATTTCATCGGCGGGTTCGACGGCTACACGGTCGGCAATATCCGTGAGGTTAAGCGCCTGTTCAATCTGATGGGCATCGAGCATACCATTCTCGCGGACAACAGCGATGTGTGGGACACACCGACCGACGGTGAGTTCCGGATGTATGATGGCGGTACCACGCTTGAAGAAGCGGCCAACGCGGTCCATGCGAAGGCAACCATTTCGATGCAGGAGTTCTGCACCGAGAAGACACTGCCCCTCATCGCCGCGCATGGTCATGAAGTGCTGGCCTTCAATCATCCAATCGGCGTGACTGCCACCGACAAATTCCTCATGGAAATATCGCGGATCACCGGTAAGGAGATCCCCGAGTCAATCGCGAGGGAACGCGGCCGTCTTGTCGATGCGATTGCGGACTCAAGCGCCCATATTCACGGCAAAAAGTTTGCGATCTATGGCGATCCGGATCTCTGCCTCGGTCTTGCTGGCTTCTTGCTCGAACTTGGCGCGGAGCCCACGCATGTGCTCGCCACCAATGGCGGCAAGACTTGGGTACCAAAAGTCCAGGCGCTCTTCGATAGCTCGCCGTTTGGACAGAATTGCCACGTGTATCCGGGCAAGGATCTTTGGCATATGCGGTCGCTCTTGTTTACCGAGCCAGTCGACTTCTTGATCGGTAACACCTACGGAAAATATCTGGAACGGGATACGGGCACTCCGCTGATCCGCATTGGCTTCCCGGTCTTCGATCGCCATCATCACCATCGCTATCCGGTGTGGGGCTATCAGGGCGGCATGAATGTTCTGGTCTGGATCCTCGACAAAATCTTTGACGAGATCGATAAAAACACCATCGTTCCGGCCAAGACCGACTTCAGCTTCGATATTATTCGCTGATGGGGGTGTGACGGGGTTTCCGCCGCCGATCCAGGTGAATGAGCCGGGATCGGTGGCGGGGCAGTTTGAAAGAAGATCATAATTGTTCGTCGCGGGTACGTCGGCTTCCCGCGATGGAGCTAGGAGGCACGAATGAGTTCGCTGTCGGCCACGATCCAGGGAGTTTTTAACGAGCCGGGCTGCGGCAAGAACGCGAACAAATCGGAGGCCGAGCGAAAAAAAGGGTGTACCAAGCAGCTGCAGCCGGGAGGCGCCGCCGGAGGCTGCGCATTCGACGGCGCGAAGATTGCCCTTCAGCCCCTCACCGATGTGGCGCACCTCGTTCATGGGCCGATCGCCTGCGAGGGCAATTCCTGGGACAATCGCGGCGCGAAATCGTCCGGGTCCAATATTTGGAGAACCGGCTTCACGACCGACATCAATGAAACGGATGTCGTGTTCGGCGGCGAAAAGCGGCTCTATAGAGCGATCAAGGAAATCATCGAGAAATATAATCCGCCGGCGGTCTTTGTTTATCAGACCTGCGTGCCGGCGATGATCGGCGATGATATCGACGCCGTCTGCAAAGCGGCCCGCGAAAAATTCGGCAAGCCCGTCATTCCGATCAACTCACCCGGATTTGTTGGACCGAAGAACCTCGGCAACAAACTCGCCGGCGAGGCCCTCCTCGAACATGTGATCGGGACCGAGGAACCGGACTATACCACTCCCTATGACCTCAACATTATCGGCGAATATAATCTGTCCGGAGAGCTGTGGCAGGTCAAACCGCTTCTCGATGAATTGGGGATTCGGATTTTGTCCTGCATCTCCGGAGATGGACGCTATCGCGAGGTCGCCTATTCCCATCGCGCGCGCGCATCGATGATGGTCTGCTCCAAAGCGATGATCAACGTCGCGCGGAAGATGGAGGAGCGCTACGGGATTCCGTTTTTTGAAGGGTCCTTTTATGGGATCACCGATTCCAGCGACTCCCTGCGCGAAATTGCGCGGATGCTGGTTGAGCGGGGCGCTCCCGACGAATTGATCGGCCGCACCGAAGCAGTCATCGCCCGCGAAGAAGCACGGGCCTGGGCGGCCATCGCGCCCTACAAGCCGCGTTTCGAGGGTAAAAAGGTTCTGCTCATCACGGGCGGCGTAAAATCCTGGTCGGTTCTCGCTGCCTTGCAAGAAGCCGGGCTCGAACTTGTCGGCACCAGCGTCAAGAAATCGACGAAAGAAGACAAGGAGCGGATCAAGGAACTCATGGGGCAAGACGCCCATATGATCGACGATATGGCGCCGCGTGAAATGTATAAAATGTTGAAGGATGCGCGCGCCGATATCATGTTGTCGGGGGGCCGTTCGCAATTCGTGGCGCTGAAGGCCTCGATGCCCTGGCTTGATATTAATCAGGAGCGCCACCACGCCTATATGGGCTATGTCGGCATGGTGAGGCTCGTCGAGGAAATCGACAAGGCTCTCTACAATCCGATCTGGGAGCAGGTCCGTAAGCCCGCGCCTTGGGAAAATCCGGCCAATAATTGGCAAGCCAAAGCGATCGCGCAATTGGACGCCGAGGCCGCGGCGCTGGCCGCAAATCCGGAACTTGCTGAAAAAGCCCGGCGCGCCAAGAAAATCTGCAATTGCAAGAGCGTCGACCTTGGCACGATCGAAGACGCCATTGCCGCTTACGCTTTGGACACGGTCGAGGGAGTCAGGGAAAAGACCAATGCTTCCGGCGGCTGCGGCGCCTGCGCCGGGCGCGTCGAGGAAATCCTCGCCAGCCTTTCGAGGCCGGAAGACATCCTCTCCATTCCAGCCCTTGCCGCCGCGGAGTGAACGATGGCTAAGGTGACAATCGGCAAAAAGGCGTGCGCCGTTAATCCATTGAAGATGAGCCAGCCGATCGGCGGCGCGCTCGCCTTCATGGGCTTGCGTGGCGCCATGCCGCTGCTGCATGGGTCGCAGGGCTGTACCTCGTTCGGGTTGGTCCTGTTCGTGCGGCATTTCAAGGAAGCCATTCCGCTGCAAACAACCGCGATGAGCGAGGTGGCCACTGTCCTTGGCGGCCTCGATAACGTCGAGCAGGCGGTCCTTAATATTTACAATCGGGCCAAACCTGAATTGATCGGCATTTGTTCGACGGGCGTGACGGAAACCAAAGGCGATGACGTCGAGGGATACCTCAAGCTTATTCGCGATAAATATCCAGATCTTGCAAAATTTCCGATGGTTTACGTCTCCACGCCCGATTTCAAGGATGCGTTTCAGGACGGCTGGGAGAAAACCGTCGCCAGAATGATCGAAGTGCTGGTCGATCAGCCGGGCAATGCGGCGCGGAAGGATCCGAGCCGGGTCAACGTTCTGCCCGGATGCCATTTGACTCCCGGCGACATCGAGGAACTGCGCATAATCATCGAGGATTTCGGGCTCGAGCCATCGTTCCTGCCCGATTTGGGCGGATCGCTCGACGGGCATATTCCGGATGAATTCACCCCGACGACGATCGGGGGAATCGGCGTGGAAGAAGTCGCGACAATGGGGTATGCGTCCTGGACGATCGCGATCGGCGAACAGATGCGGCGAGCCGCCGAAGCGATGGAGAAGAAGGCGGGCGTTCCTTTCAAGCTTTTCGATCGTCTGTGTGGTCTTTCTCCCAATGATGACTTCATCATGTTTCTGAGCAGCATCAGCGGCAGGCCGGTGCCGATGAAATATCGGCGCCAGCGCGGCCAGCTCGTCGATGCAATGCTCGATGGACACTTTCATTTGGGCGGCCGCAAACTAGCCATCGGTGCAGAGCCCGACCTGTTGTTCGACATCAGCAGCATGTTGCACGAGATGGGGACCCGAGTTACCGCCGCGGTGACCACCACCGCGTCGCCGGTTCTGGCCCGCGTCGCCGTCGACGAAGTGTTGATCGGCGACCTCGAAGATCTGGAGACCCTTGCAAAAGACAGGGGGTGCGATCTGCTGATCACCCACTCGCATGGCCGCCAAGGTGCCGAGCGCTTGAAAATTCCCTTCTTTCGCATGGGGCTGCCGATGTTTGACCGACTGGGTGCCGGGCATCTTGTTTCGGTCGGCTATCGGGGCACGCGCGATCTTATTTTCGGTATCAGCAATCTGATCATTGCGGATGGCGAGGAAAATCATGAGCCGACACCTGACACGTGGCGGACGCCGGCTGGCTTGGCGGCGGATGCCGCAACGGCCGTATCGACCCATTAGCGACAGAGGAGAGGTGGAAGGCTGATGAAAATCGCATTTGCTACCCAAGACTTGAAGCGCGTCGACGCGCACTTCGGCTGGGCCAAGAATATTGCGATCTATGAGATTGGTCCCGAAGGGCATCAATTCCTCGAAGCTATTCAATTTGACGGAGACCTCAAAGAGGATGGCAACGAGGATAAACTCGCGCCGAAGATCGAGGCGATCAAGGATTGCGCCATCCTCTATGTGGCGGCTATCGGCGGCTCGGGTGCGGCGCGCGTTGTGGCAAACAACATTCACCCCATGAAGGTCAATGAGCCGGAGGAAATCTCAAACCTTCTGCTGAAACTTGAGGATGTCTTGAAAGGCACGCCGCCTCCCTGGCTCCGCAAGGCTTTGTCGAAAGGCAAAGAGAGAACTCTTGATTTCGATGAATGAGGCATGAAATGGCTGAAGTAGCTGCAGTGATCGATAGTAATCCGGCCGCCGAGGCTCCTTTTGTGAAGGAGCTAATCAAATTATGGCGGGCGCAGGATACCCATGGCACCTGGGACGGAAAGGCCGATCTGGACCTGCTGGAACCCTACATCATTGACAAGGCAGCGCGCAGGGCATTGCCGATCATTGGCGATCCGGACCCGGATACCATTTGGCGAATGGAGCTCTTCTTCAATGCGGTCTCCCTCTCCATCGAGCGCGCGACAGGCGTCATGATCTCGCCGATGCTGAAGATGAGCCATGAAGGGTTCGGACGCATGGTCCTCATTGGCGGCCGCCTCATCGTCGTCAACAAGCAATTGCGCGATGTGCATCGCTTCGGCTTCGACAATCTCGGCAAACTCGCTGAAGAGGGAGACAAATACGTCGCCTCCGGTGTTGAAATGATCAACAAATTTCCGGATGTGGCAAAATATTGAATAGGGACGCAAACATGAGCGACGTCGAGACTTTGAAAGCGGAAATCAAGAAACTCTCCGCTAAAGCCATCCAGGCCAAAATGGATCTGCATGATTTGTCGGAAGAACTGCCGGTGAATTGGGAGCAGATCCTGAGCGTCGCGCAGAAAGCCCATGACGCATTCGCGGAATTGGAACTTAAACGGGCAAGCCTGAAAACCCTTGAGGCAGCCTAACTATCTAAGGCGCAACGACCAATGCCACATTCAACTCGCGACGGACGTTCATGGCAGCCCGAATTTCTCCAGGCCATAGACCCGGATAAATGTATCGGCTGCGGTCGTTGCTTCAAGGTCTGCGGCCGTGAAGTCATGACACTGAAAGGCATCAACGAGGATGGCGAACTCGTCTCCCTCGACGATGACGAGGATGATGAGGATGATGAGGTCGAGAAAAAAGTCATGGTCATGAACGACGATGGGGCCTGCATCGGATGCGGCGCCTGCGCGCGCGTTTGCCCGACCAACTGCCAAACCCATGCCGCCGAAAAGGCCGAGGCCGCCTAACGCGAGAGAGAAGAATGGATGCGGACGAGGCCTATCGTTGGCTGATCGGATGTTCCGCCCATTCGGCGCACGATAGCTTTGACCTTCATATCGTGGCGTCAGTCTTCGCTCTCGCGATGAGCGAGGCTGAGCAAAGCCATGGTGACCTGATTGCCGGTGTGGGCCTTGAAAAGAAAGCCCTTCTGGATCTAGTCCGGGCGATGTTTCCCGGCACCCTGGCCGCGTTCCAAGGCATGCTCCCCGACACCGCCATCGTGGTTGACGAAGAGGAACAATCGCTTCGCGATATTTTGGGAATTTATGCGACCGGCGCCCGGCGCCTTGAACGTCCTCTCGCGGCCGTGATTGCGCGGCGCTGCAAATCGCCCCATCATCTTTGGCAGGATCTCGGGCTGCGGAACCGGGACGAGTTGTCACGGCTCATGAAAAGGCATTTCGCGCGGCTTGCCGAACGCAATCAGCACAATATGAAGTGGAAGAAATTCCTCTACCGGATGGTCTGCGGTTCCGAGGGATTTACGCTGTGCGCCGCCCCGGTCTGTTCGGAGTGCGATGATTTCGCGGACTGCTTCGGGGCCGAGGATGGCGAAGCACGGCTGGCACGCTTGGGGAATCCGCGAGAAAACGCAGCCTGACGCTACTCGATCCCTTGCTCTCGCGCCTTCCACATCGCCGCGATCCGAAACCGCTCGTTAATCGCGGTTGGGCTGGCGAGAATCTCGGCCTCTGCCTCTTTGAAGGCGGCGTCCACGATCGCAGCTTCTTCCTGGGTGAGCGCTACTCGTCCCGCCATATGGGAGGCTTCCGGCAGGACTTGAAGGATTGCGCGGCGATTTGGATGCATCTTGACTTCGATGAGTTCGAAGGCTTCGAGCTCGCCATCAAGGAGGATCGCCAGCCCGACGACTTCCAATTTGCGTCCGTCCTGGGTAGTCTTAACAAGTGTAGCCATCGTCATCATCCATCCTGTTCGGCGAGCCAGCTATAGCCACCTTGGTCCCATAGCTGAGCAAGCGTTTGATCGGCGTGCCAGGCCGGATATTGTATCTTTAGCGCTTCGTAATCTGCCAGAAAACGAACGGCGTCGTCGCCCCGAAGAAGGGCCGATAATTGATCGGTCTTGAACCGCAGTACGAAGGCCGCTCCATCATCGGTCGACAAGAGTTCATATTCTGTCCCCTCCGCGATCGAGCGGGTTACCTTCTCATCGGACATGACAAAGCCTCCCCTCGCGGTCTTGGGTCTCTCAAGCGGCGACCGCCGGCGTATCTTCGGCGAGGCCCCATTCGGCCCAGGATCCGTCATAAACCGCGACGTCGCTTTTTCCCAAAAGATAGAGGCCGAGGGCCACGACGCAAGACGTGATGCCCGACCCGCAAGTCGTCACGATCGGGCGCTGAAGATCTATGCCCGAAGCGGCGAAGCGGGCCGCAAGGGCTTCGGGCGGGATGAAAGCACCCGACTCGGGATCAATCAAGTCGCCCCAAGGAATATTTATGGCGTTGGGAATGTGCCCCAGCTTTTTGTGCGGAAACACGTCCTCCTGGCTTCCATCGAATTTGCTTGGGCCCCGGGCGTCGATGACTTGTTCGGCGCCGGTTTCAAGATTGGCCTTCATCTCGCTCAGCGTGCGGACAAGGGCCGGATCGAACGTCGCCGTAAAGCTCCCGGGCTCCGGTCGAACCGGGGACATTTCGGTGGGCAGCTTCTCCTTGGTCCATTTGCCATAGCCGCCGTCCAGCAACGCGACCTTGTCATGCCCGAAGACGCGAAACATCCACCAGGCCCGCGCGGCTGCCGAGCCGCCGCAGAGGCGATCATAGACGACGACCCGGTCGCCTGCGTTGATCCCGATGAGCCCGATCTTGTGGGCGAACTCCGCGGGCTTCGGCAGCATATGGGGCAAAGGATTTGACTTATCCGCGAGATGATCGATGTCGAAGTGGACGGAGCCCGGCAGATGGCGCCCGCGATATTGCGTCCGTCCGTCGAGATTGGTGCTGACATGATGCCAGGTGCAATCGAGAATCCGCAGATCGGGGTCCGACAGATGCTCGGCAAGCCACGTCGTGCTCACCAGCGCTTCGTGGTTCGTGTTACTCATTGCAGAAAGCCTCCGTGACATGCATTTGTGTTGGTCTGACTGTCAAAAAGAGATATTGGCGCGCTAGGCCCTCCGAAAGACTGAAACGGAAGCGTTGTCGGCAACAAGGGCGCTACGGTCGCTCGATGATGGAGACATGTCATGAAATTAAGCGCTCGCAATGTTTTTCCTGGTCGGGTGGTCGCGGTGACGAAAGGTGCAACGACGGCCCACGTCAAAATCGAACTCGCGCCTGGCCTTATTGTCACATCCTCGATCACCAATGAATCCGCAGACGATCTGGGCCTCAGGGTCGGCGATGCCGTTTCCGCAGTCATCAAATCGTCGGATGTTATTATCGGCAAGTGAGTGGCAGCGATAAGCTATCCTCCTGGCTCTTTTGCCCGTCGGGTCTCGTCAGACCGGGCCCCGGTTCCCCGCATCTTTCAAGCTGGGCGAGCACGCGTCTGCGGCTGGTCCGCCATGAAATCTCCTGCCACCAATCGTCGATCACGCTGCGTTCGCTTGCCAGGGTCGTTCCGAACCCTCCCGTGAAAGCGGTCCAGGCGTCCAAATGCTTTTCGGGCACGGCGGTGAGGACGAGAAGCCCGGCAGCGACCGCCGCGGCGAGCTCGTCCCGCAAGCCTTTTCCGGCCGCTTCCTGGGTTGAGAATTTGTTGACGATGACGAGTTCGACGCCGGCCTGCACCGCATTTCCGATCGCAAGCGCGGCATTGGCGAGCCCGCTCGGATCGAGCTTGCAGTCGCCACTTGCCTGACTGATGGGGAACATGCGTCCCGACATCAGGTCGATCAGTTCCATCGCGCGGCGTGGATCCTGACCGTTTTTCTCATTGTGCTGCACCAATCCGCCGACCCGGTGGCCCCGGCGGATCAACTCAAGCGCGAAGTCCCTCAGCAGGCCATCCACGTCATCTGCGGGGTGATAGACCACCGCCGCGAGGTTCAGGAGATGATCCGTGTAATCGGAGCTGATCATGGCTCACTCGCCGCCGGGCAAACCCCGGCTTTGCAAGAATTAGCAAACTCCGTGCCGTGTGAGCGCGTCGAACTTAAAAAGCCCTGAACGTGTCGGGAAACAAACATGTGTCTCGATATGAACATGCTCCGGCGAATCCGTTTGCTTTGCTTCACGCGCTCTTTGGGAGAGCATAGCCAGTCCGGGGATGTGCCTCGTAATATTCCGGCTTCTCCGGCCATGTCCCGTCCGGCATGAATTTGAACTTCGTTACAGTAACGGGCGCGCCCTGCGAAAATGAGACCTCGCTGAATTTAACCTCGCGGTCTCCGGGTCCGGCGGAGAAATCTCCCACCACGCTCCCATCCGCTTTGCAAGCGCGCGCAAAGCCGGGTGTGCCGACGCTGCTCGCCGGCACGGGATTGTCCACGAAAAGAGGGGTTTCAAGTCCCTCGGACTCCGGGCCAAAGGCCGGCGAAGCGAAGGTAAAGGTTGCCAACAGGCCGCTTCGATCGACGGAGGCGTCCGGCGTTAATGGCCGCGCAACCGAGTAAACCTTGAGCGTGCCCCCCTCCAAAAGCGCTTTCAGCTCCTCAATCCCGCAATTAGCGAACGCTTGTGTAACCTTCACGGCGAATCTCCTGCTCTGTCATGCCGCGCAATGCGCATCAATTTCTGTGCCAATTCCGGGCGCAAGCTTAGGCAGCGTAACCGCAGCATTACGGCGCGGCGCTAGAGCACTTCCCGATCAGATGGAATCATCTGATCGAAAAGGAATCGCTCAAGTTCAACGAGTTGGAGCATGTTCTGATCGAAAAAGTCGGTCAACTTTTTCAGAACATGCTCTAGTGAATCTGTCCGCGCGGCGGGTCGCTGGATGGGCCGCTTTCCACATGGGCGATTGGACTCGACTGGTGATGCACGATTCGCCATGTGCCGGCGATCTGCCGGAAGTGATTGCTCGCGGCGAGCGCCACCGAACCCATCGCTTCAATGCAAAGGACGCGTCCCTCGTCGCCCGCGATGATGGCATGGGGTTCATGACACGTGATTGCGGGGCAGTTGGCGCTCTGGAGTATGTCGCGCCAACTGCCGAGAACGGCAGTTCGTCCGATGATGGCCGGCCAGCCGGGATGAATGCAGGAGACGGCGTCGTCATCCGCCCAAAGCCGGGACATCGCCTCGACATCTCCGGTTGCGAAAGCGGTATAGAAGGCCGCGTTGGCGGCAAGGATCGTTGTCTTGTCGGTCATTTGTTTGGGTTCGTTCGAATGCATCCAATTCAACCTACTCCCAATGCACTGAATATGATCGGAAAGGAATTGCTCCTGTGAAAAAGTGAAGCACTAGTTTTGATGGGCAAGGGCCCGCAAGGCTTGCGCGATTCTTGCAAGGTCGCTCCCGCGCGAAGATTTGCGGAGATGTAGCAATGCTTGAGACGGCAATCATTGGCGGCGGATTATGCGGCCTCAGCTTGGCCGCGAGCCTGCATCGGCAAGGCGATTTTCTGCTGTTCGATGCGCGGACCCGGTTGGGGGGGCGCATTCTCACCGAGTCTTGCGCGCGGTCGGGCACGGCTGATCTGGGGCCCACCTGGTTCTGGCCGGACACCCAGCCGCTGGTCACGCAGCTCATCGCCGATCTTGGACTCGCGGACTTTCCGCAACATGATGATGGCACGGTGCTGCACCTCCGTGATCCCGACAAGACACCCGAACGGTTGGAAAACCAAGGCGTGCACAGTGGAGCCCGCCGCCTGACCGGCGGCATGGGAAGCCTGGTCGATGGTTTGGCGAAGGACCTGCCCCTGGAAAAATTACGGCTTGGCCATGTTTTGACAGGTCTTCAAAATCGCGGGGATCATATTGGGCTGATTTTTCGATTTGAAGATCAATTTATCGAGCTTGCGGCGCGCCATGTGGTTCTTGCCCTGCCGCCTCGGCTCGTGGAGGAGAACATCCGCTTCGAGCCGGAGCTCGACGTCCCCGTGCGCGATGCCATGCGCGCGACCGAGACCTGGATGGCTGCGCAGGCAAAGGTAGTGATCAGTTATGAACAAGCGCTCTGGCGGGACGAAGGCAAGTCCGGCAATGCCTTTGTCACGCATGAACAGGCGGTGATCGGCGAGATTTTCGATGCTTGCGATTCGACCGCCGCCCAACCTGCTTTGGGGGGATTTCTTGCGCTGTCGCCGGAGCTACGCGACTCTTTCAGAGGAGGATTGCCCCTGCTCATGGGCAATCAAATGGCTCAGGTGTTTGGTCCGGAGCTTGAGGATGGGGAGCAGCATTATCAGGACTGGGCAAAGGAGCCCTATACATGCAGCACCTTGGATCGGACCGCATCGAGGACCGAGCATGCGGGCTTCGCTAATCCTCTTCTGCGCCGGGCCATATGGGACGGAAAGCTCTATCTGGGCGGTTCGGAAACCGCGTCCCATGGGAGTGGTTACCTTGAAGGCGCGATCGAGGCGGCAAGGCGGATCGATCGTGAACTCACACGCGCCTGGGTCGCCAAGGGGCAGGGGACATCGACCGTTCTCCACGACGGCGCCGAGGCCCCCCTCACCGACTCTATGAATGCCGCAAGTCTCGCCCAATTTCGCGATTGGGTGGTGTTGCAGGGCGATGTTGCCTTCGACAGCTATCGTCACCGCCTTAACCGCAGTCTTTCTATTCAGCAGCGGGATCAGCTTACCCAGCGGGCGATCCTGGGGTCGATTGAGGAAATCTATAGTAAGGCCTTGGCCCTCCTCGACGATTTACCTTTCGACATGAAGGAGGTGCGGGTCGAGCGCGGCCGGTCGGCAATGACGCCGGATGTGCAGGCTCCATTCCGCTCCTTCATGCAAAACTTGCTGGATGATGTCGTTGCGTTCAACGCGACATCTTGTGCACTGTCGAACTTCCCGGATGAGCATCATCCGCCGAAGGACTATATGCAGACGATTCTGCGGGACATGGCTGCCGCCTGGCAGGAGTTCTCCTTGGCGGCCAACGCGCTGCTTCTGAGCAAAGGGCAAGCGCAGGATCGCCCGCAACGGAAGATGATGTGAGATGGCAGCTTGCTTGAACGAGGACACAATGAACTCAGATGTTGCTTATGCAATTTGCAGCATGAATGACATTCCCAGCCAGAAGGCCAGGGGTTTTCAGCTGATGCGCGTCGGGGAGGATGGCACCAACCGGCCGTGGCACATTGTGGTGATTCGATGGGGCCGGCAGGTGTTTGGTTATGTCAACAAATGTCCCCACGATGGGGTCAATCTCGACTGGGAGCGAAACCAGTTTTTGGATCCGAATGGCATCCGCCTGATGTGCGGCAAACATGGTGCGCTGTTCGAACTAGGGACCGGCACCTGCGTCGACGGGCCCTGCAAGGGCCGGAGTTTGACACCCGTGGCCCTGACCATTTTGGACAATGACATCTGTGTCACGGGTGTAACGCTTGTCGAGGAAGACGATAGCATTGAGGACGAAGAGATTGCAGACGAAGAGAAGGCCTGAGGGGAAGCGCCTTCTCCTGCTTTTCCTCGTCAAACCGGACGATTCTCATTCCGATTCTTGACCGGCTCCATGAGTGCCAGTCCTTGTTCGTAACTGATGTTCTCATATTTTGCATCTAGGCCGATTGCGGCATCGAGAAGGTAATCCAGCTTTCCCGCTGTATCGAGCTTCTTGATGTCGTTCTTGTCGATGCTCATGAGATCCAGCATTTCCTTCCATACGGTGGATTCGTCGCAGGGCAGGACGGTGAAGGTAATGCCGTCGTGGGTGACGCGGTACTTCGCCAAGAGATCAATGTTGTTGCAATACATGAAATAGGTTCCTGTGGGGCTCAGGAGGCCTTTGAGAACCCCGGTGACCGACTCCAGATAGGCGAAGGAATGGAGGTAGCCGGCGAGAATAGGGATCGTCGTTTCCCCTTCCTCCGCGATGGTCAGAACCTGTTCGATGGAAAAATCCGGCGGCCGTTTTTCATCCGCTACCTGCGCTTGGAATTTCAGCGCGATGTCACCTCGAAATCCAAATCGGCCAGGCTTCTTAGTGGGGCTCTTAAGGACCGCATTGAGGAGGCGTCCCTCCTGATCAAGGCGGCCAAGGGGGGTCTTCTCAATCGTTGTCATGAAGATTTCCTCAATTGTCATCGAATTGGCAGGGCTGCGCGCTGCGGCGCAAGCGCCCCATGCAAATGATCTGCCGGTTTTGGCGCGAGGCGTGCAAGCCTGGTGAAACCGACACTTTGTCTGTCGCACGAACAGGCGCACAAGCATGAAACTTCAGATCGAACGGCCCTTTGTCGAAACCTTGGTCGCGGCCTTCCCGGATCTCTCGCCGTTGAAGGAACAGCTGCGATTTGGCGATAAAGTCGAAGTCCCGTTCCACCAGCTTTCGAGTGCCGAACTCACCTTCCTGCAGAGCTTATATCTGGATGCTGGGCCGAAGATGCAGGCCAGCTTTGCCCATATCGCAACACTCCAGCGAGCCTTCAACGACAACGGCGTAAGGTTCACGGCCGAGGATCTGGAGTCGGTGCTGCCGGCGATCGCGCGCTATTTGGTCGCAGATGCGATCCGGGGCTGGATGTTCACTGCCAATGTGGCGAGCCGGCCGCTGCCCTATGCGGTCACAAGGCTCGATTACACGCCGCCCTCCAACGATGAGACAGGGCGCGTGTTCATCGAGCTGAAGGCCAACGCCAAGGGCGCGATCACCTCGGCGACGCTGAGGATTTCTGCCGGCGACATTGTTGGTAAAACAATCGGAGAGATTTTTGCAGCCAAGGGATTTTTGAAGGAAACCCCCGAGCTCATTGCCGCCTATGACGAGACCGAGGCGCGCTATTTTGACTGGCGCGCCCGCTACGGCTCTCAGTTCTCCGGCAAGGGAACAGGATTTTACACGGATGATCCAAATTCATCTCACCGGGATGTGGATTGGTCCCGCAAGGACGTGGTCGTCCTCGCCTCCGGTGGCGGCACCGCCCGCCTCGTCAATGACGAAAGCATTTTGACAACCCGTGCCCTGACGCTCGATGTCACGGGAGACATCCTCGGGCAATATTTGAGAAAGGCCGCAAAGAGCAATTTATACAATGCCGAGGACGAGGTCGAAGAATCCAAAGCCGCCATCGGCAAAGGCCTGTTCTGCCGTATTCCCGTGCACGCCTATATTCTTATGTTTCACCTCGACCTGCATCATTATTTGTGGGTGCATGTCGACGATATGACACCTTACGCCTATCAGCCGGACTTAAAACAAAAGCTGATTTTGCCCGAGGAACAAACCGATCTCATCGACATACTGACGGCCGAAATGGACATCTTGATGGATGACATTATCGCCGGGAAGTCGGGAGGGACGACGGTTCTCTGCGCCGGCCCGCCGGGGGTCGGCAAGACCTTAACGGCCGAGGTCTATTCGGAGATCATCAAACGGCCCCTCTACCGGGTTCATTCCGGTCAGCTGGGTCTCAATGTCGCGGCCATGGAGGCCGTTCTAAAGGACACTTTGACGCGGGCTCAGCGCTGGGGCGCGGTGATGCTCATCGATGAGGCGGATGTTTACATCAAGCGTCGCGATGACGACATTCAGATGAATGCTGTCGTCGGCGTGTTCCTCCGAGTCCTTGAATATTTCAACGGGCTTTTATTTCTGACCACCAACCGCATCGACGATATTGATGAAGCGATCGTGTCACGCTGCATCGCCTTGATCAAATTCTATCCCCCCGACAACGTCGCGCGGCGCAAGATTTGGACGGTGATGACCGAACAATTCGGGCTGACCGTTGACCGGCTGCTCGTGGACCAGCTGACCGAAACATTTCCGGCCGCGAGCGGTCGCGATATCAAGGGCTTGGCAAAGCTTGTCGCAAAATATTGCCATCACAAGCAGGTCCGTCCTTCCTTGGAAGTCTTCAAGCGATGCTCGATCTTTCGAGGGATGGATCTCGATGAACAATTGGCCCCGTGACCTCCCACAATGGCGCGGAAAGCGCACCCCTGTCGTAAACACGACACACGTCGGAAACGCAACAGCTAAGAATATGTAAACCCTTGTAATAACAGCTTCTTGCGAAATGGCACGCCGCTTGCCCTTCAACGCCTATGTTTCCTCGGTAGTGAGGGTGAGTGAATGATTAACCTGACCGACAGCGCATTGGAAGCGGTGCGGAGCGCGATCCAGGGTGCCTCCGAGCCCGTTGGCGGATTGCGCATCATGGTCGAGGCCGGTGGCTGCGCCGGCAACAAATATATGATGGGCCTCGTCAATGAGGCCGAGCCGGACGACACCGTCGTCGAGCGCGACGGCGTGAAAGTATTTGTCGACATGAATAGCCACGATCTCCTCGCCGGCACGACCATCGACTTCGTCGTGGCGCTGGAAGGTTCGGGGTTCACATTCGAAAACCCGAATGCAACGGCGAGTTGTTCTTGCGGCAAGTCATTCGGCTCCTAACGCGCGACTGTTTGAAGCCCGTCAAAAAGTGAAGGCAGAGTCATGCTGGTTGAATCTGAGCAGGTAGGCCAAGTCCCGACAGCAGAGGCGGATCGGATCCGGCTCATCATGGAAGTCATCGAGGAAATCCGTCCGAATTTGCGCCGGGATGGGGGCGACTGCGAACTCGTCGAGGTTTGCGGCAACAAGGTTATGGTCAAGCTCACCGGCGCCTGCGTGTTCTGCAAATTGAGCAGCGCGACACTCGAGGGCATTCAAACCCGTATTGTGGAAAAGCTGGGCGAGTTCGTGCGCCTTGTTCCGGTCATGGGCGGGGTCAAGGCCGCGCATTGAAAGAGGCGTGCCGTGGGACCGATCTATCTGGACAATAATGCGACAACTCGCACGGACCCTCGGGTCGTCTCGGCGATGCTGCCGTATTTTACCGAACAGTTTGGCAACGCGTCGTCCACTCACGCCTTCGGCACAGAGGTCGGCGGGGCGCTGAAACAGGCTCGCCAGCATTTGCAGGCCCTGCTCGGGGCGGCGTTCGACCACGAGATCATCTTTACCTCCGGTGGCACGGAATCCGACAACGCAGCGATTCTTTCAGCGCTTGAAGCGCAGACGGACCGGGATGAAATCGTCACGACGAGTGTCGAGCACCCGGCCATTCTGGCGCTCGTGGCCCATCTGGAAAAAACTCGCGGAATTAAGGTTCACGTGATCCGCGTCGATGGCCGCGGTCGCCTGGATCTTGACTCCTATAAGGCCGCGCTTGGGCCGCGAACCGCGATTGCATCGGTCATGTGGGCCAACAATGAGACCGGAACCTTGTTTCCGGTGGCAGAGCTGGCTGCGCTCGCTCATGCCGCTGGTGCGCTGTTCCATACCGATGCGGTGCAGGCGGTCGGCAAGATTGCGATCGACCTAAAAGCCACCGAAATCGATATGCTTTCCCTGTCGGGGCACAAGCTGCACGGGCCGAAAGGAATCGGCGCGCTTTATGTCCGAAAGGGCGTCAAATTCAAACCGCTGATCCGGGGCGGCCACCAAGAACGCGGCCGGCGTGGCGGAACGGAAAACGCCCCGGCGATCATTGGGCTTGGCAAGGCTGCTGAACTCGCGAGCGCTTACTTGGAAGAGGAGCGCCTCCGGGTCGGCGCCCTGCGCGACCGGCTCGAGCGGGGGCTGCTGCAGATCGGCCATTGTTTCGTGACGGGAGACGAACAGAACCGGCTGTCGAATACCTGCAACATCGCCTTTGAATACATCGATGGCGAGGCCATCCTCCATAACATGAACAAGGAAGGCATCGCGGCGTCATCGGGCTCGGCCTGTACCTCGGGCTCGACTGAACCGTCCCATGTCTTGCGCGCGATGGACGTCCCTTCCACGGCCCTGCATGGCGCCATCCGCCTTTCCCTGTCCCGCGAAAATTCCGACGGGGACGTCGATCGGGTTCTCGAAATATTGCCTGGCATCATTACAAAGCTGCGGGAACGGTCGCCGATGTGGCAAGAGCGCCAAACGAGTGCCGAGCTTCACGTCTCGAATTACGCGTGAGGACATGATGACCATCATGCCGCAGGGACAGCCTCCCATCATCGTGAATGATACGACGCTTCGCGACGGCGAGCAGGCGCCGGGCGTCTCCTTCACCCTCGAAGAAAAGCTCGCGATCGCGCGCAGCCTTGATGCGGCCCGGGTCGATGAGATCGAGGCCGGAATTCCGGCGATGGGAAGAGCCGAGATCGAGGCCATTGCGGCCGTGGGCGAGACGGTCCGCAATGCGGCCGTCATTGCCTGGTGCCGAATGACCGAGGCGGATGTCGATGCCGCGCTCGAGACCGGCCTCACGCGGGTCAATCTGTCGGTGCCGGTGTCCGACCGGCAAATTTGGGTCAAATTCAGATCTGGGCGCGAGGAGGTGATTTCGCGCATTCAACGGGTTGTTTCTTATGCGCGGGAGAAGGGTCTTTCGGTCTCGGTCGGCGGCGAAGATTCGAGCCGCGCGGACTTCGGGTTTCTGTTGCAGGTCGTCAAAACCGCGGGAGAAGCCGGAGCGCATCGCTTCAGGTTTGCGGACACCGTCGGAATCCTTGAGCCGTTCAAGACCTACGACCTTTTCAAAAGCCTCCGCGCGGAAACCGATCTGGAGCTTGAATTTCATGGTCACGACGATCTCGGCCTGGCGACGGCAAATACGCTGGCGGCTGTGCGCGGCGGAGCAACCCACGCGAGCGTTTGCGTGCTGGGCCTCGGCGAGCGTGCCGGAAATGCCGCGCTTGAGGAAGTGGTTGCTGCGCTCGGTCAGGTTGGGAATCGTCAGACCGCCGTCGATCTCACCCATCTGACCGATCTGGCGGAGCTGGTTGCAAAGGTGGCGCGCCGGCCGATTCCCGCGGCGAAATCGATCGTTGGGGCGGCGGCCTTTGCCCATGAATCCGGAATCCATGTTTCCGGGCTTCTGCGCGACCCTGAGTGCTACGAAGCGCTGAATCCGGCCTGGTTCGGCCGAACCCGCAGCATTGTGCTCGGCAAGCACTCCGGCATGGCAGCGGTGACCAATGCGTTGGTCTCGCTGGGTTTGGAGGTCGATGAAAGCCGGGCGCGCCGGGTGCTCGACGAAGTCCGCACGCGCGCCTCCGCCCTCAAAAGGTCGGTTGGCGATCTTGAGCTTTTGGAGTTTTACGCTGCGACGGGCTCCGAGAAATCGTCGCTCCCGACAGATGCCAATTTGGATTGAGGACGCCGATGATCACCGCGCAGACTCTTGAGCGGACGGGACAGCTGATGGGCGGCGCGAAAATTTGGACTTTGCTGCGCGAAGACATCGGTTGCGTGAAGGCGCGCGATCCTGCCGCTCGGCATACCCTTGAAGTCATTCTTACCTATCCAGGAGTGCACGCTCTCATCCTGCACCGCTTCGCCAATTGGCTCTGGAAGCGGGGTTTGAGGTTTCCGGCCCGCTTGGTTTCCTGGTTTGGACGCCTCGTCACCAATGTCGACATCCATCCGGGAGCGACGATCGGGCGCCGGTTCTTTATCGATCATGGGGCCGGGGTCGTGATCGGCGAGACGGCGGAAATCGGCAATGATGTGACGCTTTACCACGGCGTGACCCTTGGCGGCACCAGCTGGTCGCCCGGCAAACGGCACCCGACGGTGGAGAGCGGCGTCTTGATCGGCGCCGGCGCCAAGATTCTCGGGCCGATCGTGGTTTGCGCCGGGGCCAGAATTGGAGCCAATTCGGTAGTGGTCGAAGATGTGCCGCCGGGGATGACGGTCGTCGGCATCCCCGGAAGAGTGGTGCGGGAGGCGCGCGAATGGAGGCGGAGCGATGGCCGCATCGACCTCGATCATCACCTGATCCCGGATCCTGTCGGTGAGGCGCTGACCCGCATGCTCGACCGGATCGAGTTCCTGGAGGCCCGCGTCACGCATTTGCAGGGGCGCGTCAATCCCTATCTTTCCGGCGTCCAGGAAGCGCGCGCCAAAGCCGCGGACAAACCCGGCAAGACTGAAGAAAAAATAGATTCGGCCTCGACTTCATTTGCGATGACGGAGCTTAGGTGATGAGTGTGATTGACGATCTTGGACAGCTCTCCGCCGCTGAGGAGTTCTTTGTCTTTCTTGACGTACCCTTTGATGCCACCGTCGTACAAGTCGCGCGGCTGCATATTCTGCGGCGCATGGGGCAATATATTAAGGGGAGCCAAATCGACGGGTCTTTTGAAGGTCTTCCCGATGCGGAGATTCGATCACTCTGCCGCACTCATCTCGAACAAGCCTATCAGGATTTCGTCAAATCCTCTCCGATCCAGGAGCGGCTGTTCAAGGTGCACAAGGAAGCCGTGGAGCCGAAGGCAGAGCCCGCAAAACCTTTCGTGCCGCTCGCCTCCCTCGCCGTGGCGAACAAAGGAAAGTGACAAAAATGTTGCGTAGCTGACAGCAGAGGCGGTTTTCCTGCCGGACCTTGTCAGAGTTGCGCGCTAGAGCGCTTCCCGATCAGATGGAATCATCTGATCGAAAAGGAATCGCTCAAGTTCAACGAGTGGGAGCATGTTCTGATCGAAAAAGTCGGTCAACTTTTTCGGAACAGGCTCTAAGGGCCCGATTCGTGGCCCGCCGTTCTTGGCGGCATGTTGGCACGAAGCTTGCGCGTGGAAGGTTGGCGGCCCACACCGTGGTGGGGGCTTCAGGGCGAAAGTGAGATCCTATGCACATTGTCGTCTGCATGAAGCAGGTTCCCGATAGCGCGCAAATTCGTGTTCATCCGGTTACGAACACGATTATGCGCCAAGGTGTGCCGACGATTATCAACCCTTACGATCTTTTCGCGCTCGAAGAGGCGATGCGATGGCGCGACCGTTTTGGCGGTGAGGTGACGGTGCTTACCATGGGTCCGCCCATGGCCGAGGATTCGCTTCGCAAGGCGCTGACGTTTGGAGCCAACCGCGCCGTCTTGCTGACGGATCGCTTTTTTGCCGGCTCCGATACTTTGGCGACGAGCTACGCTTTGGCCGGTGCCTTGCAAAAGATCGAGCAGGAATTTGGCAAGCCGGCGATGATCTTCACCGGCAAGCAGACCATCGACGGCGACACGGCGCAGGTCGGCCCCGGGGTTGCCAAGCGGCTGGGGCTCAATCAGCTTACTTATGTCGCCCGGATCGTCGAGCTTGTTCCGGAGGAGGACCGTATTACCGTCGAGCGCCGCGCCGAGGGCGGTGTCCAGGTCTTATCGACGCGTTTGCCGGTCCTGATCACAATGCTCGAGGGCGCCAACGAAATCCGGCGCGGCTCGCTTGACGATGCCTTCCGGGCGGCGCGGGCGAAGATCGTCACTTGGAGTGCCGCGGATGCGGGGATCACGGATCTCGCCAAATGTGGATTGCGCGGCTCGCCGACTATCGTGAAGAAAGTCTTCGCGCCGCCAGCGCGGGCTGAAAAGGCGCATCAAATCCCGACCACCGATCAGTCCATGGAGGAGCTCGCGGAGAAGGCGATGGGCGAGATTTTTAAGCGTCAACCGGCCCTTGAAGGCGAACTCATGCGATTTTCCGCAGGCCAATAGAAAGAGGCTCAATCATGACCGAGGCCGCGAAACCAGCACCCGCGCCAGCCGGCCGCGCCGGCACCAGGAAAGAGCTGCCTGAACATTTTAGAGGCTACAAACATGTTTGGGTCGTCGTCGAATGTGAGCATGGCGCCGTCCATCCGGTTTCGTTCGAGCTTCTAGGCGAGGGCCGTAAGCTGGCGGACAAGAGAGGCGTCGAACTGGCCGGAGTCATCATGGGCAGCGATCGCGAAACCATCGCTGCGGTTGCCAATGAATGCTTCGAATATGGCGCGGATGTCGTCTATACGGTGACCGATCCGGCGCTCGCTCATTATCGCAATGAGGCCTACACCAAGGCCATGACGGATCTCGTCAAAACCTACAAGCCCGAGATTTTGCTCCTCGGGGCGACGACGCTGGGGCGCGATCTTGCCGGATCCGTGGCGACGACTCTGCTTACGGGGCTCACCGCCGACTGCACGGAGCTTGCCATCGACGATGAAGGCTCGCTCGCGGCAACAAGGCCGACCTTTGGCGGTTCGCTCCTTTGTACCATCCTGACCCTGAACTATCGGCCGCAGATGGCGACCGTGCGGCCGCGGGTCCTGCCGATGCCGACGCCCGAGCCCGGCCGTCGGGGCCGCATCGTCGAACATCCGCTCGGATTGGTGGAAGAAGATATCGTCACCAAAGTCCTGCAGTTCGTCGCCGACAGAGAGTCGAACAAGGCCCAACTTGCTTATGCGGATATTGTTGTCGCCGGCGGTTTGGGCCTGCGCTCGGCCGAGAATTTTCAGCTTGTCAAATCGCTCGCCGAAGTCCTCGGCGCCGAATATGGCGGCTCGCGCCCGCTGGTTCAAAAAGGCTGGATGAGCTCCGACCGACAGATTGGACAGACGGGAAAAACCATTCGGCCAAAGCTCTATATCGCGGCCGGGATTTCGGGAGCGATCCAGCACAGGGTGGGCGTCGAAGGCGCCGATCTGATTGTCGCGATCAACACCGACCCGAACGCGCAAATATTCGATTTCGCACATCTGGGGATCGTCGCGGATGCCATCAGGCTGTTGCCGGCCCTGACAGAGGCCTTCCGCAAGCATCTCTCGGTCAACCGGCTCGCGGGCTGAAGGAGGCATTCATGATCGAGGAACGCTTCGACGCGATTGTGGTAGGGGCAGGCCCTTCAGGCAATGCCGCCGCCTATACCATGGCCAAGGAAGGGCTCAAGGTTCTCCAGCTCGAGCGAGGAGAATACCCAGGTTCGAAGAATGTCCAGGGGGCGATTCTCTACGCCAATGCTCTGGAAAAAATCATCCCGGATTTTCGGGAAGATGCGCCCCTAGAACGCCATATCATCGAGCAGCGTCTTTGGACGATGGACGACACCTCCTATGTCGGCATGCATTACCGTTCCGAAGATTTCAATGAAGAGCGGCCGAACCGCTATACGATCATCAGGGCGCAGTTTGACAAATGGTTCAGCCGCAAGGTCCGCGACGCGGGCGTCGTCCTGCTGTGTGAAACAACGGTCCGGGAACTCTTGCGCGATCGTCACGGGAAAGTTATCGGGGTCAGGACCGATCGCGATGGCGGCGTGGCGTTCGCCGATGTCGTCATTCTCGGCGAGGGCGTGAACGGCCTCGTCGGACAGCGCTCGGGCCTCCGCTCCGAATTAAAGCCGGAAAGCGTGGCGCTGGCAGTTAAGGAAATGCATTTTCTGCCGCGAGAGGTCATCGAGAGCCGATTCAATCTGAAGGGCAACGAAGGCGTGGTCATCGAAGCGATGGGCACGATCACCGCCGGGATGACGGGCACGGGCTTTCTCTACACCAATCAGGAATCGATCTCGGTCGGTATCGGGGCCATTGTGTCCGATTTCGCTGAAAATGGCACGACGCCTTACGGCCTCCTGGAAGCCTTCAAAAATCATCCGAGCATCAAACCGCTGCTGGCCAATTCCGAGTGCAAGGAATACGCGGCCCATCTGATCCCCGAAGGTGGCTACAAGTCGATTCCCGAACTCTTCGGCGACGGCTGGATTGTCGTTGGCGATGCCGGGCAATTCGTCAATGCGGTGCATCGGGAGGGGTCCAATCTGGCGATGACCACAGGCCGCATTGCCGGCGAAACGGTCGTTTGGCTCAAGCGGCGGCGCGAAGAATTGTCGAAGGCAAATCTGGTCGAATATAAGCGCCGGCTCGATGAGACCTTCGTCATGAAGGATCTCAAGAAATATAAGAAAATTCCCGAATTTCTGCACCACAACAAGCACGTCTTCGGGCTTTATCCGAGGCTGTTGACCGCCGCTGCGCAGACCTGGTTTCGGGTGGACGGCGCCGACAAGCTCACGAAGGAAAAAGAGATCCTTAAGTCGTTCCGCAAAGGCCGGACGATGTCTGGCCTAATTGGAGATGCATTCAAGCTGGTGAGGGCATGGCGATGACAAGCATGGCGGAAGTCGGTGCATCCGGCACCAAGGTTGAAGAGAAGCTTTTTCAAAATCGCTATCTGGTGGACGCGGGGCGGCCGCACATCAAGGTGCGCCCGCATGAGGTTCCATCAAAGGCCTTGCTGTCGCTGACATTCACGTGTCCGGCAGGCTGTTATAGCCAGAACGACAAGGGCCAGGTCGAGATCACGGTGGACGGCTGCGTTGAATGCGGGACCTGCCGTGTGGTGACCTCAAAAACCGGCGAGATCGAGTGGGATTATCCACGCGGCGGGTTTGGCGTTCTTTACAAATTCGGATGATCGCCCGCAGATTCTAACTTCTGCGGAGATGAAGCTTGCGCTTGTCGGATGCTGAAATTGACATCCTCCTGGAGGAGGACGTGCGTTTCGGCGATTTGACGATGCGGGTGCTGGGCATTGGCGATAAGCCGGGGCGGATGACCTTTGCGGCGCGTCAGAATCTGGTCGTTTGCGGATCGGATGAAGCAGCTCGGCTGCTATCTCGCCTCGGTGCGTCGGTCGGCTTTGCCGCGCCGGCTGGAATGCGCGTCGAGAAGGGGACCCTTCTCCTCGAGGTCGAGGGGTCGGCCGCCGCTCTTCACGCCGGTTGGAAGACGGCGCAAACGCTCATGGAATGGGCGTCGGGAATTTCGACCCTCACCAACGGCATTGTCTCAGCCGCGAGAACTTACGCTCCCCGGATTGCGGTTCTCTGCACGCGGAAGTCGGTACCGTTCACGCGCAAGCTATCTTTGAGCGCCGTGATCGCCGGTGGGGGCGAGATCCATCGCCTTGGGCTTTTCGACACGATCATGGTCTTCGACGAGCATCGGGCTTTTCTAGATAGACCTGCTGATTTTAAGGCCTTCATCGCCAAGCTCAAGGAACGCGCCCCCGAGCGCTCCGTCATGGTGGAGGTCACCTCTGAAGCCGATGCGCTTCTGGCGGCTGAAGCTATGGTGGATGTGATTCAACTTGAAAAATTCGCACCCTTTGCAGTGGCCTGCGTCGTGCAAGAGATCCGCAAAAGAAGGGATGGTCGCCCCGTCATCGCTGCAGCGGGCGGCATCAATGCACAAAACGCAGGCGACTATGCAAGGGCTGGAGCCCATGCGCTGATCACATCGGCTCCTTTTTATGCAAGCCCGGTTGAGATTCAGGTTCGCATTAGCCCATTGTGAGCTGTGTGACGTTTTGACTGCAGAAGCGCGCGCAGCTTTTAAGCTTAATGAGGTCCCGCACCAGAATTTCCTTGCACCTTCGTTTCGCACCTGCAAAACTTTTCGAAAGCGCCAGATCGGATGGTCGACAAAATGACGCTATGTTTTGGGGAGGCACGCTCTGAACCCGAAGGTTGGTGCGATGCCCATGATTAGCTCCACAAGGGACGGCTTGAATTTTACCTCTCATCACGCGCCCGACTCCAACGAGTTCTCCAACCGCGCTGAGATCGCTCTCCATGGCGTGTACGAGATCTCGAAGATTCTCGCGATTCCCGCGCGCCTCGAGACAACCCTTTCGAATGTCCTGAAGCTGCTTTCGAGTTTCCTCGAAATGCGGCACGGAACGATCGCGCTTCTGGACGCGGACGGCGCGCCGAAAATTGTCGTGGGCTTGGGCTGGAATGAGGAAAATGCGAAAACCCATTTCGACCGGATTCCAGAACGGGCTATTGGTCAAATCGTGACGACCAAAATGCCGGTCGTTATCGAAGACGTCGCGAAAAACCCCTTGTTTGCGGATTGGTCGGCCTCCGAGCGGGGAAAGACCGATTCAAGAGTTTCATTCATTGGCGTTCCGATCAAGGAGCGCGACAGGGTGATCGGCACGCTGACGATCGATCGGATTTGGGATGGCCGCGCCGATTTCCGCTTCGATGAGGATGTCCGTTTTCTTGCAATGATCGCCAATCTGGTTGGGCAGACAGTGCGCCTCCATGATGTCGTCTTGCGCGATCGCGAGCGCCTTATGACAGAGCAATACCGGCTTGAGAAGGAGCTGTCCGAGTCCGCCCCGGCGGAACGCGAACCACGCTTGAAGGGTATCATTGGCGAAAGCGATGCGATCCGCTCCGTCCTCGACAAGATCAAGATCGTCGCGCGCAGCAATTCGACGGTGCTGCTGCGTGGAGAATCGGGGACCGGCAAGGAGCTTTTCGCACGCGCCACCCACGATCTTTCTCCGCGCAAGAAAGGGCCTTTCATCAAGCTCAACTGCGCCGCATTGCCCGAGTCGGTGCTGGAATCCGAGCTTTTCGGGCATGAGAGAGGCGCGTTTACCGGCGCGATGGCGCAGCGCAAAGGCCGCTTTGAACTGGCCGATCGCGGCACCTTGTTTCTGGACGAGATTGGCGAAATCTCGCCGACGTTTCAGGCGAAGCTTCTTCGGGTGCTTCAAGAAGGCGAGTTTGAGCGGGTTGGGGGGATGCGGACGCTCAAGGTCGACGTCCGCCTGGTCGCAGCCACGAACAAGAATCTCGAAGATGCCGTCGCTCGCGGGGAGTTCCGCGCCGATCTCTATTACCGCATCAATGTTGTCTCGATTTCGCTTCCGGCGCTTCGAGACCGGCCCGACGATGTCTACATTCTGGCCCGTGAATTTCTGCGCCGGTTCAATCAGGAACATGGAACCCAGCTGGCCCTGACGTCCTCGGCCAAAGGCGTCCTGGAGGAATGTTATTTTCCCGGCAATGTGCGGGAACTTGAAAATTGTGTGCGGCGAACAGCCACGCTGGCCAAGGATGTGAAAATTGTCGCCGACGATTTCGCCTGCCGTCATGACGAGTGTCTATCTTCGACTCTGTGGAAAGGGCCCATCCCGACATCCGGATCGCTGAAGATCATCGCCAAACCCGCGCCACAACCCGCCGCGCGGACTCCGGTGCCGGAGCCTTCCCCGCCGCCGCGCGAGGTGGAAGTCGCTCCCCAGGCGAATTCCTGCCCTCAGTCGGACAGTTGTAGCGTTTTGCACGGGGAAGGTCAGTCGGAACGGGATCGCTTGCTCGAGGCGATGGAGACGGCTGGCTGGGTGCAGGCCAAGGCCGCGCGCTTGCTGAATTTGACTCCGCGGCAGATTGGCTACGCTCTGCGCAAGCACGATATTCCGATCAAACGATTCTGAGCCGCGGCCTCCGGATCGCGGAGCCTAAAACCTCAGGACCGGCGACAGACGCATGTCGGGATTCCGACGCGGTCATTCGACCGCTGTCAGGCTTGACTGCCGAGAATCTGAAAATTCTTGCTGAAACAATAGCTTATTTGAATGGCACAACGCTTGCTGTTTCCTCCTCGGTTGCTGGTGGGCTGGTGCGTCTTGGGGCGCCCGAGCGCCGCGGCGTGGCCCGGAAAAGGAGGGGGGTATGGCCTATAAGATTATCGCTTCACAATGCACGGGCTGTAGCATGTGCGAGTTCGAATGCCCCAATGCTGCGATCTCGATGAAGGGCGATACATTTGTCATCGATCCCAAGAAATGCACCGAATGCGAAGGCCATTTCGACCGGCCGAAATGCGACGAAGTGTGTCCGGTTCCGAATACCTGCGTTCCAGCCTAACGCCAGGTGCGCCGTTCCGAGGCTGTCAGGATAATTTATGGACGAACTGAGAGAGGCTCTTGATCGCCCTTTGCAGACAAAGACCGCGCCTGCGTGCAAATTTGTCGCGAACCCATCGAGCGCTTGTTCGGTCTTTGCCGTCCGTTTTTTCAACGAATAACGCGGCCGGACGCCAGTTGGCGGCGGTTCGCGGGTCACGTCTAAAGATGCCTCGCACCCCAAGGAACGGACTCCATGAAAGTAATGATTCGCCGCTCTCCCGAGACCGGTCTTTCGATTTATGTGCCGAAGAAAGATCTCGAGGAGCCGATTGTCGAATCCCAGTTTGAAACTCTTTGGGGAGGCTGGATTCGCATTGCGAATGGTTGGGTGCTCAATCTTCCCGAAATGGCGCCCGATACGCCTCTGCCCATAACCGTGAATGCGCGCAAAAGCGGCGAAGAGGAGTCCTGACGAATGAATGCGCCAATCTCTCCGCCCGCCGAAATGTTGAAGCTGGCAGACGCGGAGGCTGAGCTTGCCGCTCTCGCCGCTCCCTTGCGCGCCGGCAAGATTGTTCCCTATCTTGGGCCAGCAATTTCCTTGCTCTCAAATCCTCAAGTTCCCATGACGCCGGAGGCGCTTGCGGAGTTCTTCGGGACCAAGGTCGCGCTGCCGCGCCGCGCCAGGGGCAATGCCTGGGCGTCGGCCCAGCATATTGAGAGTTTTAAGCATCGTTCCACCTTATCGGCCTTGATGGGCCAAGCCTTCGCTACGCCGGTCGAACCGACGCCTTTTCATCGCTATCTTGCGTCGCTCCACCTGCCGATGATCGTCGACACATGGTACGACGGAGCCATGCGCGCGGCGCTCGCCTCGGAAACCGGCTGGGGAGAAATCCAAGGGATTACGCGCGCCGGAATCGGTGAAAGCCGTTGGTATCGCTTTTATGACCCGGCAGGGGTTGAAACAGATCATACGGCGGCGGAAACATGGGCGACGCTTCTTTACAAGCCGCATGGCAGCGTTACGCCCGCGAAGAACTTCCTAATCTCGGATGCTGACTATGTCGAGGTTCTGACGGAGATTGACATCCAGACGCCCATCCCCGACATCGTGAAGGATCGACGCACGGAACGAAGCTTTCTGTTCATCGGCTGCCGTTTCCACGATCAGCTTCTGCGCACCTATGCGCGGCAGGTCGCCAAAAGATCGGCGGCGACGCGTTATGTTATCGTCGAACCAGATAGCCTGACCAAGAATGAGGTTCGCTTCTTTATCGCGCAAGGCTTGACGCCCATTGGAGTGCCGCTGGCCCGTGCGATAGAGATTCTGACCGAAGCAGCCTGACCTTCCTCTTGTTGCTCATGTCGTACAGCGCCGGGATCAAGACCGGCGCTGTTTGCTTTTACTTGTTCTGCACTGGAACCTATGCTTGTCGCGTTTCCAACATACTCAAATATTGGTGCGAACATGTTCGCAAACCGACAGTCTCGATAGCCCGCTAAGTCATTGAACTCTCAGCAGGTTCAATAGGTCTTTAGAATGGCACGCGAGTTGCTCCCTATACGCCAGATTTTGGAATATCGACGAGCGAGGAGCGGACATGCAAGCGCAAGCGCCAGCACAGCACGAGGGGATGAATGTCGGGACCGTCGCCAACGTGGAAGATGTTTTGCAGAAAGTAGCGGAGCACAAAGGGTGCGGCACATCGGGCGGCAGCGGTAAGGCAAGTTGCGGATCGGCGGCAGGTCAAGGCGATCTTCCTACCGAAATCTGGGAAAAGGTTAAGAACCATCCCTGCTACAGCGAGGAAGCGCATCACCACTACGCGCGCATGCATGTGGCCGTGGCTCCCGCCTGCAACATTCAATGCAATTACTGCAATCGCAAATATGATTGCGCCAATGAGTCTCGGCCGGGTGTGGTCAGCGAAAAGCTGACGCCCGAACAGGCCGCCAAGAAGGTGCTCGCCGTTGCATCGACCATCCCGCAGATGACGGTGCTTGGCATCGCCGGCCCCGGCGACCCGCTCGCCAATCCTGAAAAGACATTCAAGACCTTCGAACTGATCGCGAAGACTGCGCCGGACATCAAGCTGTGTCTGTCCACGAATGGCTTGGCGTTGCCGGATCATGTCGACACCATCGCCGGCTTCAACGTCGATCATGTCACCATCACCATCAATATGGTCGACCCCGAAATCGGCGCGAAGATCTATCCCTGGGTGTTTTGGAAACATAAACGCTACACCGGCGTGGAAGCCGCCAAGCTGCTGACCGACCGCCAGCTGCAAGGTCTGGAAATGCTGACCGAGCGCGGGATTCTCTGCAAGATCAATTCGGTCATGATCCCCGGCATCAATGACAAGCATCTTGTTGAGGTCAACAAAGCCGTCAAATCGCGCGGCGCGTTCCTCCACAACATCATGCCGCTGATCTCGGCCGCCGAACATGGCACGGTGTTTGGCCTCAACGGACAGCGCGGTCCGACGGCGCAGGAGCTGAAGGCGCTCCAGGACAGCTGCGAAGGCGAGATGAACATGATGCGGCATTGCCGCCAATGCCGCGCGGACGCCGTCGGGCTTCTCGGCGAGGACCGCAGCGCGGAGTTCACGACCGACAAGATCATGGCGATGGAGGTCAACTACGATCTCGACTCGCGCCAGGCCTACCAGGCAAAGGTCGAAGAGGAGCGGGTTGCCAAAGTTGCCGCGAAGCAGGAAGAGCTTGCGACACTTGCTGGTGAAATGAGCGACATCAAGCTTCTTGTTGCGGTGGCAACCAAGGGTTCGGGACTGATCAACGAGCACTTCGGCCATGCCAAGGAATTCCAGGTTTGGGAGCTTTCCACAGCCGGAGCAAAGTTTGTAGGTCACCGTCGCGTCGATCTGTATTGCCAGGGCGGCTATGGCGAAGAAGACAGCCTCGAGACGATCATTCGAGCCATCAACGATTGCCACGCCGTATTCGTGGCGAAGATCGGCGGGTGCCCGAAGAGCGATTTGATCAAGGCGGGGATCGAGCCGGTCGATCAATTTGCACACGAGTTTATCGAGAAGTCGGCGATCTCCTGGTTCAAGGCCTATCTTGACAAGGTGAACAGCGGCGAAATCGAGCACGTCGTGCGCGGCGATGCGGAAATTCGTCAAGGAGCGCTGACCGCGGCGGCCTAATCCCTCGATCCCTCGAAGGTCCAGGTAATAGGAGCAACTTATGACTTTGAAGATTATCGCCTCACAATGCACAAGTTGCTCGGCCTGCGAGGCCGAGTGTCCCAACGTCGCCATCTCGGAGAAGAACGGAACCTTTGTCATCAACCCGAAGAAGTGCACCGAATGTCTTGGGCACTTCGACAGCCCGCAATGCGCGGCTGTCTGTCCGGTCGATGACACCTGTGTGATCGACAACGCATACCCGCGATACCAATTGGCGGAATAGGGAGGTCCTGTATGAGCTTTGAAATAACTCCGGCGGCGGAAAAATTCATTCGCCTTATGCTGCGCAGCGATGGCACCCAGGGTAGCGGCTTCCGGCTGGTTGTCAGCCCTGGCGGCTGCTCCGGGCTTGCCGCCGACATCAGCGTGTTGCAGGCGCCGGAGCCGGGAGACGCGATTGTCGAGCGCAATGGCGTGAAGCTCTTTCTGCCAGCGGAGAGTCGGATTCTGCTGGACGGCGTGACCATCGATTTCGCGGATACGGCCTCGCAAACAGGGCTCGTGTTCCGCGATCCGAAGGCCACTTCATGCGGCTCGCACGGGCACTAGATGGGGGAGCGTGCATGACCGGCGCAGCCAGCGAAGGCAGGCCGCAGGCTCTACCGGTGGAGGACGCTATGCTTGCCGACGCTCTGTTGGGAGGCGGTCTGCCTCCCGAAGCAGAGCAGCACTTGTGGCAAGCAGGGGACTCCTATCACTTGGACGATGTCGCGGAGGGCCATCTCCGCGAAGCGCAGGCGCTTGCTCCAGGGCATGCGGCTGTGCTGATCGGCCTTTATCGTTTTTATTTTTACAAAGGGCGTCTGGGCGAGGCGCTGGACGTCGCAAAACTATGTCTGGAAAAGGCCGCGCACGACAATAATCTTTCGCCGGATTGGCGGGAGGTGAAGGCCGGCGATGCCTTGTTCAGCCGTTATGAGGAAATTCTTCCTCGGTTTTTTCTCTTCACTCTCAAGGGCTATGCCTATCTCCAAATGCGCCTCGGCAATTTGGACGAAGGCCATACCGCGATCCAAAAGCTGTTGGAGCTCGATCCCACCGACAAGGTCGGAGCCAAAGTCCTGCTCGAGGTTATTGAACGCATAGGGCAGGACAATGACGGATGATATCGACGAAGCCTTGGATTGGCTGGGGAATGAGGTCGACTGCGCTTCCTGTTCTCATTTGGCGATGCGGAACGCGGGACGTTGCGAACTGAAGCATGCATGCGTCAACGACCGTTATGCGCGACGGATCGATCGTTTCTTCAATTGGAATCCAGAGGTTGCGAATTCCTATGTCACGCACCCGCATTTCGAGGTGCGGGCGATCGCGGCGAAGCACGCGGACATTTTTCTGTTGCCGCCGCTTCTGGATGACCCGGAAGAGGCCGTCAGATGGAACGCCGCCCGGCGCTTGCCGAAGCGCTACAATTTGCGTCTGCGCACGGATCCGCATCGCGAAGTTCGCATTCGGGTTGTCTCGCTTTTGGAGGATTCGGACCTCATCCCGATGATGACGGACTCCGATTATTACGTCCGGCTGGTGATTGCACGGCGCGTGACGCCGGCACTCCTGGTTCGGATGATTTTCGATGAGGAGGCGGAAGTTCGGCGGGTGGTCGCGCGCCGCATTCAGCAGGCTTGGCTGTTGCAAATGGCCGCCGATTCTGACGCGACCGTCAGACTGGAGGTCGCGCAACGGCTGGCCCCGGATCTGTTGCCGCGGCTGCGTCACGATGCGGACTGGCGCGTGCGTTACGAGGTCGCGAGCCGAGTCCCTCTATCCAAGGTTGTTGAATTGTCGGACGATGATGATCTGCTGGTCCGGGAAATGGTGCAGTCTCGCCTTGTGGGTGAACAGGAAACGCTGAGGGGTATGCCGACATGAGCAATATCGTTCGCGACAGTGATGTGGTTGAGATCAGTGAGCCGCCCTATTTCGGCTTCGGTGAAAAGGTGAAGGCAAAGCGTGTCATTCGCAACGATGGAACCTATGCCGGCAAGGAAATCGGCGAGATCTTGGCGAAGAAGGGCGAGGAAGGCTTCGTCGTCAGCATCGGCACGTTTCTGCAGCAGTTCTATATCTATGGCGTCGAATTCCTGGAAAGCGGCAATCGCGTGGGCATGAAGCGCAAGGAGCTTGAGCCGGCGAAACCGCGTGACGACGATGAGGACTTGCCGTTGCCGAAGGTGGCGTCGTGATTGAACCGAGGTTCCCAAAATATCAGTGGGGTCAGCGTGTGCGCGCCCTCCTTGATCTCCACAATGACGGCTCATATCCGGATTTCCCGGAAGAGGCGCTGCTGGTCAAAAATGGCGATGCGGGTGAGATTGTCCAGGTTGGGACACACACCGAGTCAAACACGCCAATCTATCTCGTTGAGTTCGCCGAACGTCTCGTCGTCGGTTGTCTGGAGGAAGAAATCTTACCGCTTTAGCGGAGATTGACGCCATGGAAGCAGCGGCTCTCAGTGAAATAAAGGTGGGACAGTTTCCCCATCCCAACGATCTAGACCGCAAACGCATCGAGCGCGCGCTTCGGGCGCGCAAGCGATACCGCTACGTTCTGCCAAAAGTGCTCGCCGTCGCCAAGGGTTATCGAATCGAGAGCCCCTGTTGTTCGCGCAACATCGACGCCGACGGCGGCATCATCGACGTCGCTTTGCTGCAATATGACGAACAGCAGAGCTCGTGGCAGCTTTATCGAAAGGATCATCGTAACGGGACATGGGAACTCCACAGCACCGCTTTGCGGTTGCCGGAAGTGTTGGATCGGCTGAACACCGATCCCGAACGGAAATTCTGGCAGTAAAATTGCAACGGGTATTTGCTTGAAAAAAGTCAGAGTGGATTCATGGCCTTGAGTGTCGATGATTTAACGGCGATAGATGCGTTGCTGGTGACGCCGGACCCCAATGCGAGTCCGTTCAGCGAATTGCGGCGCCGGCTTCCGCATCTCTCCTGGACCTGCTGCGATGCGACGGATGTGACCGAGGAGCCGTTTCGCGTTTACGAGCGGTTTGAAATCCATTTGGTGAACAGCGCCGATCACTGCGCCCAAATCACCTCGGATCCCGCGCGTGCCACGGGAATTGTTTTGGCACGACGGAGCGCTGTCGCATGACAAATCCGGATCTCGTGCAAGATGTTAACGACGAACTGAACGATCTTATCGGCGAGGAAGCGGACTCGTCGTTTATTCCGCTTTCCGATCCCGACATTACGACGGCCGAGCTTGAAGCTGTCGATCTTGTCATGCGCTCTCCGCGGCTGTCGACTGGACCGACCGTCGAGGCCTTTGAGCAAGCTTTCGCGGAATATGTCGGTCGCCAATATGCGGTCGCCGTGCCGAGCGGCACCATCGGTCTTCTGATTACGCTTCTCTCCTATGGCATCGGTCCCGGCCAGGAGG
Source organism: Beijerinckiaceae bacterium (assembly GCA_004564215.1). NCBI lineage: Bacteria > Pseudomonadati > Pseudomonadota > Alphaproteobacteria > Hyphomicrobiales > Beijerinckiaceae > Beijerinckiaceae bacterium. The sequence continues at coordinate 2,669,485 of CP024846.1, forward strand.
TGATTGCGTCGCCCTATTCGTTCCGGGAAACCGCCCACGCGATCAGCCTGGCGGGTGCAAAGCCGGTGTTTGCGGACATCGATTATTGGGCCGGCACGCTGGTTCCCGAGAAGGTCGAAGCGCGGATCACGGAGAAGACGCGCGCCATTGTCGCCTGCAACAACAACGGGCATCCGGCGGCTTGGCCTGGCTTGCGCGCCGTTGCGAAGGCACACCGCCTGATCCTCATCGAGGACTCCACCGAAGCGATCGGCTCCAAATATCAAGGCGCGCTGGTTGGTACATTTGGCGATGCCGCGATTTTCGATTTTTCGCAGCCATCCCCGCTCACCTGCGGCGAGGGCGGCATGGTTGTGACCGATGATGTAGATGTCGCGGTGGCCTTGCGGCGGCATCGCTCGCATCGCCTTCAGGAACGCTCTTCCGTTGTCGTCACCGCGACGGCGCCTTATCAGGCCGGGATGAGCAATCTTTCGGCCGCGCTTGGTCTGGCCCAGTTGAAGCGGCTCGACGAGATCCTCGAGCGCCGCCGCCTCACCGAGCAGCTTTACTACGCCTATGTCCAATCCTTCGAGGGGATCAAGGACCCGTATGTGGCGCCCGATGTGACCGAAGTGAATTGGTTTTTATATCTCGTGCATCTGGGGACGCGATTTTCACGCTCGAGCCGGGACGCGATCATCGAAGATTTGCGAGTGGAACGGATCGAAGCCGCCGCTTATTGCACGCCGCTCCATTTGCAGCGGCATTATTTCGAGTTGGGCTATCGTCGGGGTGGCTATCTCGTGACCGAGAAAGTGGCGGATCGCGCGGTCGCATTGCCGTTCCATTCGCATCTCACGGAGCATCAGATCGAATTCATCGTCGCGACCATGAAGGACGCGTCGATCAATGTCGGCGCGGGGGCGGCGATTTATTAAACCAACCGAGTCGTGCAAACGACGTCAGAGAAACGAGGAATGTTTCAATGTCATTGATTACGATTATGCCATCTGGAAAGACGATCGAAGCTGTGGAGGGAACGACGCTGCTTGTGGCGATCCTGGCAGCCGAAGAGGATCTCAATCACAAATGCGACGGCAATGCTTCATGCGGGACCTGTCATATCTTCGTGCATGAAGGACGCAAGGGCGTGTCCAAGATCGCTCGCGAGGAAAACGAGAAGCTCGATTCCATTGTTGGCGTGGGCTCGAAATCGCGGCTCGCCTGTCAGGCCAAAGTGCTGGGCACGGAGAATATCAAGGTCGAGCTGTTAGGCTTTGGCTCCGGTATGTAGAGTGTTGGGAGGCAGAGATGGATTCGGCAAAAGTTATGATTCATGTGCGCTTCGCGCCGAACGGCACCGTCGTCGAGATCAGCGAACGGCCGCCGGCGTTGAGCCCGCAGGATTGGTTCAATTGCTTAAGCGACAATGCTGGCAATGAGTATCAGCCACTCTCGGGTGGACGCGGCGTGTTTCGCCTGACGCGGACCGTAGTCGATACGCTGAGAACGGCGAACGCAGCGTAAGCGCGCCGAGGGAAGGTGGTGAGGAGAGCGCCCCGGCGCATAGGATGCGCAAGGGGCGCTTGCGCCTCAAGTCCACCCGCAGAGCGGCTTATAGTTTGTATTATTTCAGAAAATGCAGTGAGAACTGAGCCAGCTTTTCCGACGTATCGAGGCCGCGCTCGACCGGCCATTTATTCTGGAAGAAATAGGTTTTTACGTCGCGGGTCACTTCTTTCCCGTTGAGATACCAACGCTCGACGCCATCGGGGAAAATCACCGCCGGCCCGTCGGCCCGGTGCACCACGTCATTGTCCAGCCAAAGCCTCGTATCGACATAGAGGTAGCACCCCGCCTTGCGCGACATGTCATCTTGATTGCGGTCGTCCACGGTGGCCATCTCGGTCATGATTTTTCCTTTCGAGGCTCATCACTATTGGTTCTGCGCATTCGGTATCTGTCCTAAAGGGCTGCGGGCTGGTGCGCTCTTTCCGGGCTTGCGACCATGACATCACCGGACATGCCTAAGGCATCCGGATTATAGCCCTCTTCGCGGAGGACGCGCCGCACCGCTGGGCGGGCGAGCATGCGGCGATAATGTGCGGCGAGATGTTCTGGCAGCGGAATCTTGACCTTGTCAGCCCAGAATTCGACGTAAAAGAGAATCGGATCGGCGATTGAAAAATCGCCGATCACATAGGGTTTGGCCTTTATCTCGTCGTTCAGGATGGCAAATCCCTTCTCGATGATGTCGCGGCCAAGCTTCCGCACCGTCGCATGATCGCTCGGATTGCGGGTAAAGGTCGGGGTGGCGAAGATGCGGGCAAAGCCCTGGCAGTGGATGGTGTCCACGACATAGGCCATGGTCTCGAGAGCTTTTGCCTCCAGGTCGGGGGTCTCGGGCCATAATTTGGCGCGTGGGTGGGTGCGCGCGAGCCAGTAGGCGATCGCCTGCACCTCGGTGAGCGTGCTGCCGTCCTTGCGCATGAGCGCAGGAATCGTCGATTTTGGATTGATCGCGACATAGTCCGGCTTGAAATGATCGCCCGCCGGCAGGTTCACGATATAAACTTCGAAAATCTCCTCCAGCTCTTCCAGGATGATGTGAATACCGGTCGAGCAGGATCCAGGTGTCATGTAGAATTTCATGTTTGCTCGTCCGCATTTTTGAGGGATGGGGCGCAACAGCGGGACCGCTCAGGCGTGCCCGGCATGCTTCATGCAAATGCCGTGTCACCGCAGGTCTTGCGAGGAGGCGTCCGCAAAGCGCGTCCAGAATCCGTGTTCCATTTGCGACAAAGACGAAAATGGCATTCGATCTCAAAAATGACTGGTCCGTGACCGATGTGAGCTCGCTGCTCGGCTCGGTTGAGGATGACCGGAGCTGGCGCCTCGAAGTCACGAGTGACGGGGTAGCGCAGCTGAATGATATGACCACAATTCCCGACGCGGATTATGAAGCAAAGCTGCACTGCTTCTTTGAGATCTGGGATCAGGGAACCGATTTTGTGGGTCCAGGCGCGGCCGGCGACAACAGCCTTTGTAAGAAGCTTGAGCGCGTTCTGCGGGAAAATTATCCGGTCCTTGCAGGTCCAAGGACGCTCTCGGCCCTTTGAGATACATGGGCGCTCGAGAGGTTCGTACCCCATAAGAGGGTGTGGCAAGGGTTAATAACTCGGCGGATAGAGGTGAAGGAATGTCATCGGGGGATGCTGAGGTTTATGTGATCTGCGCCGCCAGCAATATCGAGCCGGGCACGGCCAAAGCATTTAGTCTCTTTCGGGTCAACGACACCGGAGAACACAGGCCTTTTCCGATCGTGATCGTACGAAAAAATGCAAAGGAATTTTTCGGCTATGTGAATACCTGCCCGCATGAGGGGCTTTGGCTCAATGTGGGCGCCGGAACATTTTTCGATGCCGAGCGGAAGTTTCTCAAATGCGGCCGGCATGGAGCCAAATTCGAGATCGAAACCGGGCTTTGTGTCGATGGACCTTGTAAGGAATCGAGCCTCCAGCCCATCTCGCTGGCGGTCGTCCAGGGCGATGTTTGCCTTTCCGGCGTCGAGCTCGTCGAGGACGACGGTGAGCCGGATCCGTTCGAAGAGCTTGACGATACCATGGAGATCATGATCCATCCCGACTGATCGCTCGCCGACCCAAAGTCTGGAGGATATTATGGCGGAGGAAATGCCCGAGGACTGTCGCTTTTTCGTATCTTATACCGGTGTCAAACTGCCCTTCAATCTTGTGAACCCGATCGCGGCAACTGCCCTTTCCAATCGCAATACGTTTATCCGCGCCTATTTCAACACGGCGGGTGCGCTGACCAGTTTCGAGAAGGTCGTTTATGGCGAGGTCGAACTTGCCCATCGCTATGAGTACCACCCGAACGGCACCCTTAAATCGGCTGAAATCATCATGTTGGAGGAGGATCCGGTCGTCATGAACTTCGACGAAAAAGGTGTGCAGCTTTCGGGTTCTGATGCCTGATCGCAAATGGCGGAGGAGGGAGCGGTGACGGTCGCTCAATTGATCGAAGAACTCGCAAGGATGCCGAAAGACGCGGTCGTGTTGATGGAAAGCGACGGGGGGTTGTCGCTGGTCAGCGCGTTGGATTTCGTCGCGGCTCTGGGTCCAGCGGCGCCGGCCGAAGTAATCCTGCTTCCGAATATGAACGAATAGCGCGTGTGGCTCGCATGCCGGGGAGCCGATCTTCCTCACGCCGAAGGCACGCGATCAATCATGCGCGTTGGTGAGATCCTTGCTTAAGATCTGGCGGGGCGGTCGCCCGGAATGGGATGTGGCAGGAGATCTGGGGTGACAAACCGGTTGGCGCAGGAAACGAGCCCCTATCTTCTGCAGCATAAGGACAATCCGGTCGATTGGCATGTGTGGTGTTCGGACACGCTCTCGAAAGCGCAAGCGGCGGACATGCCGATCTTGCTTTCGGTCGGCTATGCGGCCTGCCATTGGTGCCATGTAATGGCGCATGAGAGCTTCGAAGATGCCGAGACGGCGGCGCTTATCAATGAGCTCTTCATCCCGATCAAAGTCGATCGGGAAGAGCGGCCCGACGTCGATACCATTTATCAAAATGCCTTGTCGCTGCTCGGCCAGCATGGCGGCTGGCCGCTGACCATGTTTCTAACGCCCAAGGGCGAGCCTTTCTGGGGCGGCACCTATTACCCTCCTGTGAAAAAATATGGCCGCCCGGCATTTGCAGATGTGTTGAAGAAAGTTGCCGGAGTTTATCGCCAGGAAAAAGAGACGGTGGCAAAAAACACCGGCATTCTCGCCAATGGCTTGCGCAAACTGTCCGAGCCGCCGCCCGACAATATGCTCACGCCCGACACGCTGAACGAAATCTGTCTGAAGATCGCCGAATTGATCGATCCGGTCGAAGGCGGTTTGGGACAAGCCCCGAAATTTCCGCAATCGCCCGTGCTGGCCCTTCTGTGGCGCGGCTACAAGCGCACCGGCCACGCGAGTTTGCGCGATGGAGTCTTGCTGACGCTTGACCATATGTCGCAAGGCGGCATTTACGACCATCTCGGCGGCGGTTATGCGCGTTATGCGACGGACAATGATTGGTTGATCCCGCATTTCGAAAAAATGCTCTACGACAATGCCCAGCTCATCGAGCTTTTGACCTGGGCCTGGCAGGAAACCAAAAATCCGCTTTATGCGGCGCGGGTCGCCGAGACCATCGGCTGGATGCTGCGGGAAATGCGCGTCGAAGGTGGGGCCTTTGCCGCGGCGCTCGATGCCGACAGCGAACATGAGGAAGGCAAATTCTACACATGGACGGCAGCCGAGGTGGGGGCGGTTCTTGGACCCGACGCGCCTCTCTTCAACAGGCATTACAACGTGCATCGCATCGGCAATTGGGAAGGCAAGACCATTCTCAACCGCTCGGATATGCCGGAGCTGATGGATATGGAGACCGAAGCGAAACTCGCCGCATGCCGCGAAAAACTTTGGGCGGTCCGCGAACAGCGTGTGCGGCCGGGGCGGGATCACAAGGTCCTGGCGGATTGGAACGGCTTGGCTATTTCAGCACTGTGTCTTGCGGCCGGCGCATTCGTCAAGGGCGAATGGCTGGACGCGGCCCGGGAGGCATTTTCCTTCATCGAAACCAGAATGACGGGAGCGGACGGCCGCCTATTCCATTCCTGGTGCGAGGGCCGCGTGCACCCGGGTATTCTCGATGACTATGCGAATATGAGCCGCGCCGCGCTGGCGCTCTATCAGGCGACGGGTGCGGATTTCTATCTCGCCCGCGCCGAGAGCTGGGTCGCTCTGCTCGGGGCGCATTACCGCGACGAAGAGCGGGGCGGCTATTTCTCGACGCCGCATGATGCCGCCGATCTCATTACCCGCATCCGCAATGCGGCCGACAATGCAACCCCCTCCGGCAATGGCATGATGGTCGAGGTTTTGGCGAATCTTTATTATTTGACAGGCAAGCCTGGCTATCGCGACCAGTCCGAGGTGCAGATCGGGGCATTTGTGGGGGAGGCCGTACGCCACGCCGTTCCGCTCGCCACTCTTCTGTCGGGGATGGATTTTCTCCTCAATGCCGTGCAAATCACGATCTGTGACGGTGAGGGAGCGCAGGCGCTGTTGCGAGAGGTGGAGACCTTCTGTGTCCCCAATCGGGTCTTACAAAGGATCCAAGGGGATGAGGAGGTGCCGCCGGGGCATCCTGCGGAGGGAAAGACACGGGTCGGCAATTTGGCGACGGCCTATGTCTGTGTCGGCGAGAGTTGCTCGCTTCCGATCACGGATTGGGAGATCTTGCACCGCGTTCTTTCGGACCGCGGCGCGCATATGACAGGGTGTGGAGTGAAGGATGTCTGACGTCGCGGTTGAGGTTTCAATGTTTGAGCGGATCGGCGGTGCGCTTGTCATCGACCGTTTGGTCGAGGGCTTCTACCGGAGGATGGAGACGCTGCCGGAAGCCAAGGTGATCCGGACCATGCACGCCGACGATCTCGGGCCGACCAAAAATATTCTCAAGCGCTATCTCTGCGAATGGATGGGAGGTCCAAAACTCTATTCGGCCGAAAAGGGCCATCCCCGGCTGCGCCAGCGGCATATGGGCTTCAAGATCGGCGCGCCGGAACGCGATGCCTGGTTGCTTTGCATGAAGGGCGCGTTGGAAGAGACCGTTGCCGATGTCGAAGCCCGCCAGGAGATTTACGTCTTGCTGGCAAAGCTCGCCGATTGGATGCGCAACCAAGCGGACAATCCCCACGATATGGGCGCACATCGTCCGTGAGGTCTATAAAGGGATCCCAAAAAAGTCCTCGTCCGCGCCGCCCCAGGCTTTATGAAGGGCCAAGCCCTTCTGCCATTGCGCGGCTTCCGTTTCGTCCGCGCCGCGATGGGTAATCTTGCCGGTCGAGTTTTCAGCCAGCAGATAGGTCTTCCCGTTGCGAATGAAGCGATTGAGATCTTTCATGTCGGTCGGGCGCACGACGCATCGGGGCGCTTCGTCGACGAGAATGGTCGTGGGAAGCATTGCCAGATCTCCTCTTGACTGAACTCAGCTTAAAATCCGTCCTCCGCGCGGCCCCATGGATGCGAGCCTGGGACAAGCGACGCGCTGATTCCAGCCTTCTCTATATCCGCAAGGCTTTTGTAGAAGGTGCCTTCATGCACAAGGGTGCCGCCCTTTGTGGTAATCGCGACATAGCGTGCGACAGGATCGGTTTCACAGAGATATCCGCCACCCGGATCCAGGGTGTTGCGTGCATTTCCATCCCAATCCACAAAGAAACCTTCCGCGACCGGCATGCGACATCCTCATTGATTGAACTCATCGACCATCGGTGAGCCGATGCTGGCATGAGAGCAAATTTCTTGCCGCGCCCGATTCACAGGTGATTGTCATGTTCAATGTTGCGAACGCGACAATCATGCCAAGCGCAATGTTAAGCTCCGCAAGCTGTCCGTACGACAGCGAAATTTAGTCCAAGCCTCATTGATTTCTGCGCGCGCGAGGCTCCATTTTGTGCTAGCTATTTCTTTTCCGTTCTGGGGATAAAATCATGGCTGACTTGAAGCAACGCGCGGCGGCGTTGAGCGATCTAAAAGACATCTGGGGCCTGCTGAAAGAAGCTGCAAACGAGATCCCGTTTGATCTCGGGAATGAGGCCAGCCAGGAAAACGTCTTGACCGAAATCATGGCGTGCTGCACCTCCGGCCTTTCGCCGATTGTTATCGGCGAGGACAAAGCCGTCGTTGGGGCATTGCTTGTGCGCCGGGACGATTTCGAATGGGGTTTTAGGAACGGTGAGGCGGTTCACGTTTCCTATGCGGCAATTGCACCGACCCACCGCGATCAAGGGGTTTTGGCTTCGCTGGTCGCGGAAGTACAAGACCGCAAGGTTCCGGTGTTTGCCAGTGTGAAAACCGGAGACCAGCTGGGTCTTGCCGATGAACTCCAGAAGCTTGGCTTCAAGCATGAATGCGCGGCGGAAAGCGGCTGGGGCGATCTCTACAAATGGCAGCCTGCGGCAAACTAAGTTTGTGCCTTGGCGCGCTTGCAAATAGGGTTCGGGCCAAGATCCGATCAAGGATCAGGGTCCGAACTTCTTGATGATTTTATCGAACGGCTTCCCTGCCGAGCTCCGAAGGGAATCGGGCTTTAAGAATCGCCCCGCGTTGCGAGGTCGGCGAGCGCCTGTTCGATGATTGCCCGGCAATTTAAGAGGCGTTGATATTCCGCCTTGCTTACTTGAACCGTCTCCCGCGAAAGGGGCTGCCCCGGCACGGGCTCGCTCGCCTGAGCGGCTTCGAACAAGATTTTTTCGAGCTGGAATATGCGCTCGCTCGCCCGTTCGAGATAGGGAACCGGATTCGCCAGGACATTCGCTTCGTGCAGCGCATCCAGGCTTAACAGCGTTCTGAGGCGGCGTGCCGACTGACGCTTCTTCTTGCCGAACTCATGCTTGATCACGCTCACGATGGTCCCCGTCGATCATCGGTTCGCTGAGCATTTGATCCCGGCACTCATTCGGGCGGTCCATCCGCCATGGCCGCCGCCGGCTTTTTCTTCTTTTCCGTTTTCGCAGCCGCATAGGCCCCCGCGTTCTTCAGAAGAATGGGCGGTTGACCTTCCACATATTGGGCGATCCAGAACAGCGTGCGCTCAAGGGCTTTGGTAGCGGCTACCTCGTTATAGCTGCTGCGTTCATCGCAGTTGAAGCCATGCCCCGCCAGATAGGTGAAAGCGCTGACATCTGGCCGAGCGGCCCGGAAGTGGACAATCTCTTCCGGCGCGATCAGAGGATCTTCCTCGCTGAAATGCACCAAGGTTGGGATTTTCCGCTTCTCTTGGAATTCATTTGTGATTCCGCCGCCATAATAACCGATGGCGCAGGCAAGCCCGCTCACTTTGTTGCCCGAGAGATAGGCGAGATAGCCGCCCCAGCAATAGCCGACAATCGCGACTTTCCCGACATCCTTCACCGAATCGACAGTTGCCTGAATGTCGGCAAGCGCATCCTTGAGGTCCACTTTGCTCTTGAGTTCCAGGCCCTGGGTGAGTCCCGCTTCGTCATATGGCAGTGCCACGTCGCGGTTTACCCGATCGAAGAGCGCGGGGGCGATCGCGACATAGCCGCGCGCGACAAAGCTTGCCACCATTTTCTTGATATGCGGATCGATCCCGAAGACTTCGTGAAGAACCACAACGGCGCCTTTAGGCGCCTCGGATGGATCCTCGCGATAGGCTGAAAATTTATGTCCGTCGGCTGCGGTTAGCTCGATCATGGTGCTCCCAGTCACTTTGCATGGAGAGGATGAAAGCGGTTAGGGTCGCTCTGCCGCTGATGACTGGGATGAGGATGCAGGTAAGGTGCCAACCCTGCAGCCCTCGGGCGGTGTGGCAAATCGTGAAGGCTTTCCGACAACCGCCGACCTCCCGTCGGACATGGCGGGCCGCGGCCAGCGTCCAGCGACAGGTCGGAGTAAGGACGCAAGAGTAAAAGGGACCGGTTGCCGCTTAGCTTGCGGCCAGCTAGGTTGATCGCTCCTTTTTCGCCAGCGATTGGTTCTACCGACGTGCTTCAGAGCGCTTTTGCTTTTTTCTTTGGCTATCTCTGTGGCTCAATTCCTTTCGGTCTCCTGTTGACGCGGCTTGCCGGAACCACCGATCTTCGTTCGGTCGGGTCAGGCAACATTGGGGCCACCAATGTTCTGCGCACCGGCCGCAAAGACTTGGCCGCGATGACCCTTCTCCTCGATCTTTTGAAGGGTACGCTGGCGGTCTCGGTCGTCGCGTATTTTGCACCCGGTCAAGCTGTGCTGTTGGCGGCGCTGGGGGCCTTTCTGGGCCATCTCTATCCAGCATGGCTGCGCTTTCGCGGCGGTAAGGGGGTGGCGACGTTTCTGGGTTGCCTCCTGGCCGTGGCATGGCCGGCGGCACTCGCCTTTGGCCTCGTTTGGCTTACGGTCGCGGCGCTCACCCGTTACTCCTCCGCCGCGGCGCTGACGGCAAGCGCGCTAACCCCTTTCGTGCTTTTCGTTTTGGGCCGAACCGACGCGGCGTTTTTGTTCGCTCTGATGGTGATCCTTTTGTGGATGAAGCACCGCGCCAATATTTCGCGCCTCATTGCGGGCACCGAATCGCGGATCGGGCGCGGTTGATGCCGCTACCCACGGGACAGCTTGTCGAACTGAACGATGCCGAGCGGTTCGACTGGCTGCGGCTCGTGCGGTCGGAAAACATCGGCCCCCGTACATTTCAGCTTCTCCTCAGCCGCTACGGTAGCGCCGGAGCGGCTCTTTCGGCCTTGCCGGACCTGATCGCTAGGGGCCAAGCGGGACGCCCAATTCGCATCGCGACCCTTGAAGACGTCGACCGGGAACTAGACGCGGTCCGGCGCCAGGGGGCGCGATTCTTCGGCCTCTGGGAGCCAGATTATCCCGCGCTCTTGCGGCAGATCGCTGGGGCGCCCCCGCTGATCGCGGCGCGCGGGAATTTTGCAAGCCTCCGGCGGTCCATGATTGCGGTGGTCGGTTCGCGCAATGCTTCCGCGGCCGGACTTGCGTTTACGTCGCAGCTCGTGCGTGGGGTTGCCCGCGCCGGTCACGTCATTGTTTCCGGTCTGGCCCGAGGAATCGATGCGCGGGCGCATCAAGCCGCAATGGAAACCGGAACCATCGCCGTTCTTGCCGGAGGGCTGGGCAATATTTATCCGGCCGAACATGAAGCCTTGCTTGAACGGCTCCTCGAAGAGGGCGCGGCGGTCAGCGAAATGCCGTTTGGCTGGGAGGCGCGAGGGCGCGATTTTCCCCGCCGCAATCGCATTGTGGCGGGCCTATGCCGGGCGACCATCGTCGTCGAGGCGGCCCGCCGCTCCGGCTCCTTGATTACCGCAAGATTTGCGGCCGAACAGGGCCGCGAAATCTTTGCTGTTCCCGGCTCGCCGCTTGACCCCAGAGCCGAGGGGGCCAATGACCTTTTGCGTGACGGTGCGACATTCTGCACCAAGGCGGAGGACGTGATCGAGGCCCTAGCCGAGCAAGACCTGGCGCGCGAGCAGGCTTCGTTTGGCTTTTCCGAGCCCGACGTGGGCGCCGAGCCGCAGGAACCATTGTGGGACGAACTCGATCTTGCGGAAGTGGCGGGGGCGCCCTCGGCAACGGCACGGATCGAGCCGAACATGGGCGCGACAGCTTGTGTCGATCCCCAGTCGACGGGAGAGAACCCCTCTTTAAGGAGACCGGCCGTGGTCCCGCACGACGATTTGGTGGCGCGGGTCTTCGAGCTTTTGGGACCGGTGCCGATCTCGGTTGACGAAATCGTAAGAATGTCAGAGGCCTCCGCGAAAGAGGTACGGACCATACTGCTGGGATTGAAACTCGCCGGAACCATCGAATGGCACGGTGGCGATCTGGTTTCTTTCCTGCCTGAAACCTGAGCCTAAACGCAGGTTTTCGGGTGCGGCAGCCGCATACGCGCTTCAGCTAAATTGAAACACCATCTTGCGCGGGCGGTTGCGCTGCGGTACGGATCGCCCCAGCCGAGGCAGGGGAGCTTGCTCCTTGCCGCGCGATTCCGATCTCGCTCATTGAGACCGAGCCCATTCATGCCGAACCTTCTCGATCAATATTTGCCGCTTGCGGTCTTTATGGCGGTTGCCGCCGTGATTTCCGGCGCTTTGCTGGTTGCGCCCTTCCTCGTCGCCTTCAAGGCGCCCGATGCGGAAAAACTGTCCGCCTATGAGTGCGGTTTCAACGCCTTCGACGATGCGCGCATGCAATTCGATGTAAGATTCTATCTTGTGTCCCTGCTGTTCATCATTTTCGATCTGGAGGTCGCGTTTTTGTTTCCCTGGGCGGTGGCCTTCCGCGATGTCGGGGCGTTCGGCTTCTGGTCCATGATGATTTTCCTTGGCGTTCTGACCGTAGGCTTCGTCTATGAATGGAGAAAGGGTGCGCTCGAATGGGATTAGACCTGCGGCACCAAGACGTTGCGCTGGCGGCGAATGATCCGTATTTCCTCTCGATCAATGACCGTCTCGCCGACAAGGGCTTCCTCGTCACGACCGCGGACGAGCTGATCAACTGGGCGCGCACGGGCTCGCTCATGTGGATGACATTCGGCCTGGCCTGCTGCGCCGTCGAAATGATGCAGGCGGCGATGCCGCGCTATGATCTGGAGCGGTTCGGCTTCGCGCCGCGCGGTTCGCCGCGGCAGTCCGACGTCATGATCGTGGCCGGCACTCTGACCAACAAGATGGCGCCGGCTCTCCGCAAGGTCTATGACCAGATGCCGGAGCCGCGTTACGTGATCTCGATGGGCTCCTGCGCCAATGGCGGTGGCTATTACCACTATTCCTATTCAGTCGTGCGCGGCTGCGACCGAATTGTGCCCGTGGATATTTACGTCCCAGGCTGCCCACCCTCGGCCGAAGCACTTCTCTACGGTGTGTTGCTTCTGCAAAAGAAAATCCGCCGGACCGGCACGATCGAACGCTAAAACATTTCAAGCCAACTGGATGCCGGGTCGCATGGGAAGAATGCGATCCTTGCAAATTCTTTGGGGCATTTTCCACCCGCATTGGATGAAGTCGAGATGCACGGCGACCTGCAACAACTGGGCGAGGGAATAGCGGCGGCTTTGCCGGGCGCGATCAGTGCTGTTTCCACGGCCTATGGAGAGCTGACCTTGACGGTGGAAGCGGATCGTTTGATTGAAACCGTGACCTTTCTTCGCGACGACCCGAGCTGTCTGTTCTTATCCTTTATCGATCTCACCGCGGTCGACTATCCGGTCCGCGAAAAGCGCTTCGACGTCGTGACCCATCTTCTCTCGCCCAAACATAATCGGCGGATCCGGATCAAGGTCGCAACTGATGAAGCAACGCCCGTCGCTTCGCTGTCGAGCCTTTATCCAGCGGCCAATTGGTTCGAGCGGGAGGCTTACGATCTCTTCGGTATTTTGTTCTCCGGCCATCCCGATTTGCGCCGCTTATTGACCGATTATGGTTTTGACGGACATCCCTTGCGCAAGGATTTCCCGATGACCGGTTATGTCGAGGTGCGCTATGACGACCAGCAGAAACGCGTTGTCTATGAACCGGTTATGCTGACCCAGGAATTCCGCAGATTCGATTTCCTGTCTCCGTGGGAAGGCGGGATCGACTATGTTCTGCCCGGCGACGAGAAAGCTAAGAACAACCCGCAATGATCACCGCGCTTTGAAGATTGTATAAATGAGCGACAATTCGGTCCGTAATTTTGCGATCAACTTTGGCCCGCAGCATCCCGCCGCGCATGGCGTTTTGCGGCTCGTCCTCGAACTCGACGGCGAGGTTGTCGAGCGCGTCGATCCGCATATCGGCCTCCTCCATCGCGGCACCGAAAAGCTGATGGAGGCGCGCACCTATCTTCAAAACATCCCCTATTTCGATCGGCTCGATTATGTCGCGCCGATGAATCAGGAACATGCCTTTTGTCTCGCCATCGAGAAATTGCTGGGGCTTGAAGTCCCGCGGCGCGGTCAGTTGCTGCGTGTGCTGTTTTGCGAAATTGGTCGGATTCTCTCGCATCTTCTCAACCTCACCACGCAGGCCCTGGATGTCGGCGCCTTGACGCCGCCCGTATGGGGCTTCGAGGAACGCGAGAAGCTCATGGTGTTTTATGAGCGCGCGTCCGGCGCCCGGCTGCATGCGAATTATTTCCGTCCAGGCGGTGTGCACACCGATATTCCCAGAAAGCTGATCGAAGACATCGACGCCTGGTGCGACCCCTTCTTGAAGGTTTGCGACGATCTTCAGGCTTTGTTCATCGACAACCGCATTTTCAAGCAGCGCAATGTCGACATCGGGGTGGTCAGCCTCGAGGATTGCTGGCGCTGGGGTTTTTCGGGCGTCATGGTGCGCGGTTCGGGTGCGCCCTGGGATTTGCGCAAGGCGCAGCCCTATGAATGCTATGAAGAGATGGAGTTCGACATTCCGGTCGGGCGGCACGGCGATAATTACGACCGCCAAGTCATCCGCATGGAGGAGATGCGTCAGTCCGTCCGGATCATGAAGCAATGCGTCGAGAAGCTGTTTGCGAAGGATGGCCAGGGCCCCGTCTCCGCAAAGGATGGCAAGGTCGTGCCGCCGTCCCGAGCGGAAATGAAGCGTTCGATGGAAGCGCTGATCCATCATTTCAAACTCTATACCGAAGGCTTCCATGTGCCGGCCGGCGAAGTCTATTGCGCGGTCGAGGCGCCGAAAGGTGAATTTGGCGTCTATCTCGTCTCGGACGGCACCGATAAACCCTATCGCTGCAAAATAAGGGCCCCAGGCTTCGCGCATCTTGCGGCGATGGACTTTCTCTGCCGCAAATCCATGCTCGCCGATGTCAGCGCGATCCTGGGTTCCATCGACATCGTGTTCGGCGAGGTGGACCGGTGAGGCCGCCGTTCATCGCGGGTGCGATCCAGATGCATTTGTCGAAAAGGGCCGCTCCCGCGGCCATGACCCACAAGAGCTGAAACCATGTCCGTTCGCCGCCTTGCCGAGGTACAGCCGCCAAGCTTCGCATTCACGCCCGAAAACGAGGCTTGGTGCGAAGAGATCGCGAAGAAATATCCTGAGGGCCGTCAGGCTTCCGCAGTGATTTCTCTGTTGTGGCGGGCGCAAAAGCAGAATGATTATTGGCTGCCGAAACCTGCCATCGAGGACGTCGCGCAGCGGCTCGACATGCCCTATATTCGGGTGCTCGAAATTGCCACTTTCTATAGCATGTTCAACCTCTCCCCGGTGGGCAGGTTCTACATCCAGATGTGCGGCACGACTCCCTGCCTGCTCGCTGGCTCCGACTCCATCAAAGCCTTCTTGCACGAGCGAATCGGCGAGCCGGGCGAAGTGACCCCGGATGGCGATTTCTCCTGGACCGAAGTCGAGTGTCTCGGCGCCTGCTGCAATGCTCCCATGGTTCAGATCAATGACGATTATTACGAGGATCTGACGCCGGAGAATTTTGAAGAACTGCTTGACGATCTTGCTGCCGGCCGTCCGGTCAAGGTCGGCTCGCAGACCGGCCGCGTCACTTCGGAGCCGGCTGGCGGCCTCACCTCCCTGACGTCGTTCTATGGCAGCGATGGCCGCAGCGGTCCGCTGACGTGCAAAAGCACCCCCACGCCGGGCGATCGGGCCGCGGCGCGCCTTGAATTTGCGGCACAGAACGTGCCAGCCGCGGAGCCCGCGGGCGAACGCCTCAAGCAGGAAGCCAAAATGGAGTGGGGCAAGCCGAAGGGCTCGATCGTCGAGACCGGTACGAAGCATACTTCGATTGCGATCTCGGACGAAGGAAAGCGATTGGAGGCCGAGATGCAGAATGTGGCGGTGAAAGCCGGCGGCGCGCATCAAGGCGGGGCTTCCGCTCCTCCCGGCATAGAGCCGTCCAGCTCGGATCGTCAGTCCGATCCGAAAAAATCGTGAGGTCATAGATGCTTGAGGACAAGGATCGCATCTTCACAAATCTCTACGGTTTCGGGGACTGGGGCCTGAAGGATGCCATCGCGCGCGGCGCTTGGGATAATACCAAGAAACTGATCGACAAAGGCAAGGATTGGATTATTGCCGAAATGAAGGCTTCGGGCCTCCGAGGCCGAGGCGGCGCCGGTTTTCCGACCGGCCTCAAATGGTCCTTCATGCCGAAGGCCGATCCGGCGCGGCCCTCCTATCTCGTCGTCAATGCCGATGAATCGGAGCCTGGGACCTGCAAGGATCGCGAGATCATGCGCAATGATCCGCAGCTTCTGATCGAGGGCTGCTTCATCGCCTCCTTCGCGATGGAAGCGCATGCCTGCTACATCTATATTCGCGGCGAATATATTTTCGAGGCCGATCGGTTGGAGGCCGCCATCGAGCAGGCTTATGCGGCCAAGCTCGTCGGCAAGAACAACATTCACGGCTGGCCTTTCGACATTTACGTTCATCGCGGCGCGGGCGCTTATATTTGCGGCGAGGAAACCGCGCTCCTCGAATCGCTCGAGGGCAAGAAGGGCATGCCGCGGCTGAAGCCGCCGTTCCCGGCCAATATGGGACTCTATGGCTGCCCCACGACCGTCAACAATGTCGAATCGATTGCCGTCGCGCCGACCATTCTGCGTCGCGGAGCCGCCTGGTTCGCGGGCTTCGGGGCCAAGAACAATTCGGGCACCAAGCTATTCTGCATTTCCGGTCATGTGAATCATCCCTGCAATGTGGAAGAGGCGATGTCGATCCCCTTCCGGGAATTGGTCGAACGCCATTGCGGCGGCGTCCGGGGCGGATTCGACAATCTGCTTGCGGTGATTCCCGGTGGCTCTTCGGTGCCTTGTGTTCCGGCCCATGAAATCATCGATGCGGCGATGGATTTCGATACGTTGCGCGATCTGAAGTCCGGCCTCGGTACGGCGGCCGTCATCGTGATGGATAAGTCGACCGATATCATCCGGGCGATCGCGCGGCTCAGCTACTTCTACAAGCATGAGAGTTGCGGTCAATGCACGCCGTGCCGGGAAGGCACCGGCTGGCTTTGGCGCGTGGTCTCGCGCATGGCGGAAGGACGCGCCCAAAAGCGCGAGATCGACATGCTGCTCGAAGTCACCACCCAAATCGAGGGCCACACGATTTGCGCGCTCGGGGATGCGGCGGCCTGGCCCGTACAGGGCCTGATCCGGCATTTCCGCCCCGAAATCGAAAGGCGTATCGACCAATATGCCGCCAATCCTCATTCGGAGCCGGTCAAAGACTTCGGCGTCGCGGCGGAGTAGGGAAGAGGCATGGCCAAACTCATCGTTGACAGCACCGAAGTCGATGTCCCGCCGGAATTTACTCTGTTGCAGGCCTGTGAAGAGGCCGGCGCGGAGATTCCACGTTTTTGCTTCCACGAGCGCCTGTCGATTGCCGGCAATTGCCGGATGTGCCTTGTCGAGGTCAAGGGTGGCCCCCCCAAGCCGTCGGCGTCCTGCGCCGTCGCGGTCAAGGACTTGCGCCCCGGCCCGAATGGCGAGCCGCCGGTCGTTCTCACCAATTCGCCGATGGTGAAAAAGGCGCGCGAAGGAGTGATGGAATTCCTGCTGATCAATCATCCGCTCGATTGTCCGATTTGCGACCAGGGCGGCGAATGCGATCTGCAAGACCAGGCCATGGCCTTCGGCGTCGATTCCTCGCGCTATGCCGAAAACAAGCGCGCGGTCGAAGACAAATACATCGGGCCGCTTGTGCGGACCTCGATGAACCGCTGCATCCATTGCACACGCTGCGTTCGCTTTACCGCTGAAGTCGCCGGAACCGCCGACATGGGTGCGACCGGGCGCGGCGAAGATATGGAGATCACGACCTATCTCGAGACGGCGATGCGCTCGGAGCTGCAAGGCAATGTTGCGGATCTGTGTCCGGTCGGCGCGCTATTGCCAAAGCCCTATTCCTTCAAGGCGCGGTCATGGGAATTGGTCAAGACGCCGTCGGTCGACGTCATGGATGCTCTGGGCTCGGCGATCCGCATCGATACCCGCGGTCGGGAAGTCATGCGCATCCTCCCCCGCATCAACGAGGCGGTGAACGAGGAATGGATTTCCGACAAGTCGCGCCAGATCGTGGATGGTCTGAAGACCAAGCGTCTCGATCGTCCCTATGTGCGCGAGAACGGTAAATTGCGGGAAGCCACGTGGCAGGAGGCTTTCGCGGCCATCGCCGCCAAGGTCAAAGCAGCGGCGCCCGAGCGGATCGGGGCCATCGCTGGCGATCTTTGCGCGGTTGAGGAAATGTTCGCGCTGCAATCCCTCCTGAACCTGCTCGGCGCAAGATCGCTCGATTGCCGCCAGGACGGAACAAAGCTCGATCCGCGTTTCGGGCGCGCGAGCTATCTGTTCAACCCATCCGTCGCGGGCATCGATCATGCCGATGGATTGTTGATCGTCGGTTCCAACCCACGCAAGGAATCACCCGTGCTGAACGCTCGCATTCGCAAGCGCTGGCGCAAGGGCGGCTTCTTTGTCAGCGTGATCGGCGAAAAGGCCGATCTCACCTACGACTATAAATATCTGGGGGCTGGCCCCGAGACGCTCGCCGGTCTGGTCGAGCAGCCCTTCGCGAAAATGGAAAGGCCGATGATCTTAGTCGGTCAAGGTGCGTTGGCGCGGGAGGATGGGCTCGCCATTCTTGCGCTCGCGGCCAAGGTTGGCATGGCGATGGGCGCGCTCAAGCCAGATTTGATGAGTGCCCTCAAGCCGAGCTGGAATGGGTTTTCGGTCCTGCACACCGCGGCGGCGCGGGTGGGGGGCCTTGATCTCGGATTCGTGCCGGGTCTTGGCGGTCTCGATGCCGCGGCGATGGCGAAAAGCGGAGCGCTCGATGTGCTCTTTGTTCTGGGTGCCGATGAGATCGCGGTGGAACCGGGCGCCTTCGTTATCTATCAAGGCACGCATGGCGATAGGGGCGCGGCGCGCGCCGACGTTATTTTGCCGGGGGCTTCCTACACCGAGAAATCCGGCACCTATGTCAATACGGAAGGTCGGGTGCAGCTGGCCGATCGTGCCAATTTTCCGCCCGGGGACGCGCGCGAGGATTGGGCGATTCTCCGCGCGCTTTCGGAAGTGCTCGGGCACAAATTGCCTTTCGATTCGCTCAAAGCCCTGCGCGCGCGGCTTTGCGAAAAACATTCGCATTTCTCGCAGCTGAATGAAATTCCAGCGAGCAGCAGTTTTGACGTCGCAAAGCTTTTCGCCAGTTCGGACACGCATGGGCAGGCGCCCTTTGTCTCGCCCATCTCAGATTTTTATTTGACCAATCCGATCGCGCGCGCCTCGGCGGTGATGGCGGAATGTTCCGCCGTCGCGAGCGGCTTCGCGCGTCAGGCAGCGGAGTAGATGGCGATGACTTTTTTGGCCGGGCTGGCCCCTTTGCTGCTGACGCTCATCAAGAGCGTCGCGCTGCTGGTCATTCTTTTGATCTTTATCGCCTATGTGCTTTACGCCGATCGCAAGATCTGGGCGGCGGTGCAGTTGCGGCGCGGGCCGAATGTGGTCGGCCCATGGGGCCTCTTCCAAAGCTTCGCCGATATGTTGAAGTTCGTCTTCAAGGAACCGGTCATTCCCGACGGGGCGAACAAAGGCGTCTTTCTGCTCGCCCCCTTCGTCATGGGAATGCTGTCCCTCGCCGCCTGGGCGGTGATCCCGATCAGCGACGGTTGGGCGATCGCCGACATTAACGTCGGCGTGTTGTATATTTTCGCCATATCGTCGCTCAGCGTCTACGGAATCATCATGGGCGGCTGGGCGTCCAACTCCAAATATCCGTTTCTGTCCGCGTTGCGCTCGGCGGCGCAGATGATTTCCTACGAGGTCTCGATCGGATTTGTCATCATCACGGTGCTGTTGTGCGCCGGCTCGCTCAATCTCGGCGAAATCGTTCTCGCGCAGGACACCCGGTTTGGGCTGTTAGGCTGGTACTGGCTGCCGCTGTTTCCGATGTTTGTCATCTTCTTCATTTCGGCCCTCGCCGAAACCAACCGGCCGCCTTTCGATCTCGTCGAAGCTGAATCCGAGCTCGTCGCCGGCTTCATGGTCGAATATTCCTCGACGCCATACATGCTTTTCATGCTGTCGGAATATGTGGCCATCCTGACGATGTGCGCGTTGACGACCATTCTGTTTCTCGGCGGCTGGCTGTCACCGATCCCCTTTTCGCCCTTTACCGAAGTTCCAGGCGCGGTCTGGTTTATTTTGAAGGTTTGCGCGGTCTTCTTCATGATCGCCATGGTGAAGGCTTTTGTCCCGCGCTACCGCTATGATCAGCTGATGCGGCTTGGCTGGAAAGTGTTTCTGCCAATTTCGCTTTTTATGGTCATCCTCGTAGCCGGAGTTCTCGAATTCACCGGCTGGGGCGCGGGCATGGCGCATTGATGCTGGGCTGCATGACAATCAAACCTGAAAAAATGCGATGAGAGACTTGAGGCAGGACCCATGAAACTCGACCAGGCTGCCAAGGCGGTTTTCCTGACGGAATTCGTCGGCGCGTTCGTGCTTTCGATGCGCTATTTCTTCAAGCCGAAGCCGACGCTCAACTATCCGCATGAGAAGAACCCGCAATCGCCGCGCTATCGGGGCGAGCATGCCTTGCGGCGTTACCCGAACGGCGAGGAGCGCTGTATCGCCTGCAAGCTCTGCGAGGCGATCTGCCCGGCCCAGGCGATCACCATCGAAGCCGGTCCGCGCCGCAACGACGGCACGCGGCGCACCACCCGCTACGACATCGACATGGTCAAATGCATCTATTGCGGCTTCTGCCAGGAGGCTTGCCCGGTCGATGCGATCGTCGAAGGGCCAAA
Organism: Beijerinckiaceae bacterium; assembly: GCA_004564215.1. Lineage (NCBI taxonomy): Bacteria > Pseudomonadati > Pseudomonadota > Alphaproteobacteria > Hyphomicrobiales > Beijerinckiaceae > Beijerinckiaceae bacterium. The sequence continues at coordinate 2,689,797 of CP024846.1, forward strand.
CGCCGAATTCGCTGTCGAGACGCGCGAGGAACTTTACTACGACAAGAACCGTCTCCTGGAAAACGGAGCGCGATGGGAACGCGAGATCGCCCGCAATCTTGCGCTCGATGCGCCCTATCGATGAGGCTGAAATTGTCACGCCAAGCGAGGGGCAAGTCCGGCAGGGGTCACAAGAGAGCCGGTACGAACGAGGTCAATCCATGAATGTCGCAACGCTGTTCTTCTACCTGTTTTCGGCGGTCATGATTGCGTCGGCCTTTATGGTGATTTCCTCGCGCAATCCGGTTCACTCGGTGCTGTTTTTGATCCTCGCCTTTTTTAATGCCGCGGGCCTTTTCCTGCTGCTCGGGGCGGAATTTCTGGCCATGATCCTGGTCGTCGTTTATGTGGGCGCGGTCGCGGTCCTGTTCCTCTTCGTCGTCATGATGCTCGACGTGGATTTTGCCGAATTCAAGCAGGGGTTCCTGCAATATCTGCCGATTGGCGGAACGCTCGGCCTTATCGTTCTGATCGAGACCGTGGTGGTTGTCGGCGCCTGGACCATCGGGCCCATCTCGATTGCCAATGTCACGACGCCGATGCCGCCCGGCATGTCCAACACCATGGCTCTCGGCCGGGTGCTCTACACGCAATATTTCTACTTGTTCCAGGCCGCCGGCCTCATCTTGCTGACCGCGATGATTGGCGCCATCGTCTTGACGTTGCGCCATAAGGTTGGCGTCAAGCGCCAAAACATCGCCATCCAGAATGCGCGCACGCCCGCCGAGGCGGTGGAAATCCGCAAGGTCCCCTCGAGGCAGGGGCTTTGAGCCCCCGGCCGTTCAAGCTGGCGTGTTCTGGCAGCGCCGCGGAGAAAACCTAAATGATGGTCTCGCTCACCCAATTTCTGATCGTCGCGGCTATTCTTTTTACGCTCGGCGTCGCGGGCATTATCTTGAACCGCAAGAACATCATCGTGGTTTTGATGTCGGTCGAGCTGATCTTGCTTTCCGTCAACATCAACCTCGTTTCCTTTTCGGCCTTTCTCGGCGATCTGACGGGCCAGGTCTTCGCGCTGTTCATCCTCACCGTGGCCGCGGCGGAGGCCGCGATCGGACTGGCGATCCTCGTGACCTATTATCGCAACCGTGGATCGATCGCGGTCGAAGACATCAACATGATGAAGGGCTGAGCGACCCATGTATGCAGCCATAGTCTTCCTTCCGCTTCTGGGATTTTTGATCGCGGGGCCGTTCGGCTGGCGCATTGGCGATCGGCCCTCGGAACTCGTCACCACAAGTTTTTTGTTTATCTCGGCGATCTTGTCCTGGGTCGTGTTCGTCAATGTAGCGCTGGGCACGGCGCCGGCGAGCGTTTCGGTTCTCGGTAATTGGTTTACGTCGGGCGCGCTCAAAATCGATTGGTCGCTCAAGATCGATACATTGACCGCGGTGATGCTGGTCGTCGTCACCACCGTATCCTCGCTCGTGCATCTCTATTCGATCGGCTATATGAGCGACGATCCGGGGCGGCCTCGTTTCTTCGCCTATCTCTCTCTGTTTACCTTCGCCATGCTGATGCTGGTGACGGCCGATAACCTCGTCCAGCTGTTTTTCGGCTGGGAAGGGGTCGGACTCGCCTCCTATCTTTTGATCGGTTTTTGGTATCAGAAGCCGGCCGCCAATGCCGCCGCGATCAAGGCTTTCGTTGTCAATCGGGTCGGCGATTTCGGCTTTGCGCTGGGCATTTTCCTGGTCTTTGTCCTGACCAATTCGGTGAGTTTCGATCAGGTTTTCGCGGCGGCGCCGGGGCTTGCCGGAAAGTCGATCCATGTCTTCGGCTTCAATACGGATGCGATGACGATCACCTGTCTGCTCCTGTTCATGGGAGCGATGGGTAAATCGGCGCAATTTCTGCTGCACACCTGGCTCCCCGATGCAATGGAAGGTCCGACGCCGGTTTCGGCGCTGATCCATGCCGCGACCATGGTGACCGCCGGCGTGTTCATGGTCGCCCGGCTTTCTCCGCTTTTCGAACAGGCGCCGGCGGCCCTCTCCTTCGTAATCATCATCGGCGGGACGACGGCCTTTTTCGCCGCGACGATCGGGCTCGTCCAAAACGACATCAAAAGGGTCATCGCCTATTCGACCTGTTCGCAGCTCGGCTATATGTTCGTTGCCCTTGGCGTCGGCGGCTATTCGATCGGCATTTTCCACCTCTTCACCCACGCCTTCTTCAAGGCGCTGCTGTTTCTTGGTGCCGGATCGGTCATCGTTGCGATGCATCATGAGCAGGACATGCGCAACATGGGCGGGCTCTGGCGGAAAATTCCGTTCACCTTCGCCATGATGACGATCGGCACGCTGGCCCTCACCGGCTTTCCGTTCACCTCCGGCTATTTTTCCAAGGATGCGATCATCGAAGCAGCCTTCGCTTCCCATCGGGTCGGAGCCTCCTACGGCTTTTGGCTGACGACCCTGGCCGCGGGCCTCACCTCTTTCTACTCATGGCGGCTGGTCTTCCTGACCTTTTTCGGCAAGCCGCGTTGGGCAGGCGACGGGCATGCTCCGGAAGAGGCCGCGCACCACGCTCATGAGGAGACTCATGGCCACGAAGCTCACGGTCACGAGGCCAATGAACATGAGTCGCATGGTCACGGCCATCATCTCGATCCGCATGAATCGCCGATCACAATGCTCATTCCCTTGGGCGTGCTGGCCGTGGGCGCTCTATTTGCGGGGATTTTATTCGCGCATGATTTCATCGGCGAGGGATTTGCCGAATTCTGGAAAAGCGCCCTGTTCCTCGGACCCGACAATCACATCCTCGAACTGCGGGAAGAGGTTCCCGAGTTCGCCAAGCAACTTCCTACCGTGCTGATGGGGGTTGGCTTCGTCGTCGCGGTTCTGTTCTATTTTGCGGTGCCGAGCCTGCCGGCGCGCCTCGCGCGGGCGGTGCCGCACCTCTATCAGTTCCTTCTCAACAAATGGTACTTCGACGAACTCTATGACATGATTTTCGTGCGCCCTGCCTTCTGGCTCGGCCGGCTGTTTTGGAAGGGTGGGGACGGTGCGATCATCGATCGCCTCGGCCCCGACGGCGTCGCCGCGCGCGTCATCGACGTGACCGGACGAGTCGTCAAGCTACAGAGCGGTTACATCTATCATTATGCTTTTGCCATGCTCGTCGGCCTCGCTGCCGTGATCACCTGGTATGTCGCCTGGGGAGTGCGCTGATGTTCGGCTTTGGCATCCTGTCCTGCATCGTCTTCCTGCCGCTTGTGGGCGCGGGCTTTATCCTCGTCCTGCGGGGCAATGACGAGGCGACCTTGATGAATGCGCGCCGCGCGGCGCTTGGCACGACCGTGATCGTCTTTCTGCTGACGCTCTATGTCTATGCGAAGTTCGATACTTCCTTGTCGGCATTTCAGTTCGTCGAGGAAAAGAACTGGTTCGGCCACGGCCTCGTCTACAAGCTTGGCGTCGACGGAATATCGTTTCCGTTCGTGGTGCTGACCGCGTTCTTGATGCCGATCTGCATCCTGGCGTCCTGGCAATCGATCCAATATCGGGTCAAGGAATATCTGATCGCTTTCCTCGTTCTCGAAACCTTGATGCTGGGCGTCTTCTGCGCCCTGGATCTTTTGCTGTTTTATCTTTTCTTCGAGGGCGGCCTCATCCCGATGTTCTTGATCATCGGGATTTGGGGCGGCAAGCGGCGAGTCTACGCGAGTTTCAAATTCTTTCTTTATACGCTGACCGGTTCGCTGCTCATGCTGCTGGCGATCATGTCGATGTACGGCGTCGCCGAAACCACCGACATCGTCACCTTGCTGCAGACCCATTTTCCTAGCTCGATGCAGAAATGGCTATGGCTTGCGTTCTTCGCGTCGCTCGCCGTCAAGATGCCCATGTGGCCGGTCCACACCTGGTTGCCGGACGCGCATGTCGAAGCGCCGACCGCGGGCTCGGTCATCCTTGCCGGAATTCTGCTCAAAATGGGCGGCTATGGTTTCATCAGATTCTCGCTGCCGATGTTCCCGGAAGCCTCCACCTATTTTGCGCCTCTTGTCTTTGCATTGTCGGTCATCGCGATCATCTACACATCGCTCGTCGCGCTCGTGCAGGAAGACATGAAGAAGCTCATCGCCTATTCGTCGGTGGCGCATATGGGCTTCGTGACGATGGGGCTTTTCAGCATGACCACGCCCGGCGTTCAGGGGGCGGTCTTTCAGATGGTTTCGCATGGCCTCGTCTCGGGCGCTCTGTTTCTTTGCGTCGGCGTCGTCTACGATCGTATCCATACGCGGGAGATTTCGGCCTATGGCGGCCTTGTCGCCCGCATGCCGCTCTATGCCGTGGTTTTCATGGTCTTTACCTTGGCCAATGTGGGCCTGCCTGGAACCTCGGGGTTCATCGGCGAATTCCTGACCTTGCTCGGCACCTTCACAGTCAATAGCTGGGTCGCCTTTTTCGCCACCACCGGCGTCATCTTGTCGGCGGCCTATGCGCTCTATCTCTATCGCCGCATCATCTTCGGCGTGCTCGACAAGCCCAATCTTTCGTCGATCCTCGACCTTTCCTGGCGCGAGATGGCGATGTTCGCGCCGCTGGTCTTGCTGACGATCTATTACGGTTTCCATCCGGCCCCGATTCTCGATGGGACCGCGGCCTCGATCACCGCCCTAATCCAGGGCTATGACGCTTCGCTCGCCGCCATAAAGACGGCCGCGCTCGCTCTCCACTGAAGGCTTCCAGAATGGCACCGTTTTCCTCGGCCCTTGCCCATTGTTTGCCTGAAGCCATTCTGGCGACGGGCATCCTTTTTCTTGTGCTGTTCGGGGCGATCCGCGGCAAGGATTCGGACGGGCCGATCACCGAGATCGCGGTCGGGCTTCTCGGCCTCGCCATCGTTGTTATTCTGCTCGGGACCAAGACCAATGCGGTCGTCTTCAACGGCGCCTTCATCGACGACGGTTTTGGCCGCTTTATGAAGGTGCTCACGCTTGGCGGAGCCCTCGTCACCTTGGTGATGAGCCAGGATTTTCTGGCGCGCGAGAAAATCGACAAATTCGAGTTTCCGATCCTGATCCTTCTGTCGACCCTTGGCATGATGATGTTGATTTCGGCGGCCGGCCTCATCGCGCTCTATCTTGGGCTCGAATTAATGTCGCTTGCCCTTTACGTCATTGCCGCGTTCCACCGCGACGATCTCAGGGCGTCGGAAGCCGGCCTCAAATATTTCGTCCTCGGCGCGCTCTCGTCGGGCATGCTGCTCTATGGTGCTTCGCTTCTCTATGGCTTTGCCGGCACGGTTTCTTTCGCGGGAATTGCCGAAGCCATCGGCGGAAAGCCTTCTCTCGGGGTTGTCTTCGGTCTTGTGTTCCTGATGGCGGGGCTCGCCTTCAAAATGTCGGCCGTGCCTTTTCACATGTGGACGCCGGATGTTTATGAAGGCGCGCCGACGCCTGTGACTGCTTTTTTTGCCTCGGCCGTCAAAATGGCCGCTGTGGCCATTACGCTGAGGGTCATCCTCACCGCATTTTCGGGGATTACGCCGCAATGGCGGCAGATCATTATTTTCCTCTCCATTCTGTCGATGGTGCTTGGCGCTTTTGCCGCGATCGGCCAGTCTAACATCAAGCGCCTGATGGCCTATTCGGCAATCGGCCATATCGGCTTTGCCTTGGTTGGGCTTGCCGCCGGCGGCGAAGCCGGCGTCGTGAGCGTTATCATCTATATGGCCATCTATCTCATCATGACGCTCGGCACCTTCGCCGCCATCCTCTCGATGCGGGTGAATGGCCAAGGCGTGGAGAATATTTCCGATCTTTCCGGTCTGGCGCGGACCGACGGGGTCATGGCCTTCTTTCTTGCGACGATGATGTTTTCCTTGGCCGGGATACCGCCGCTCGCCGGCTTTTTCGCCAAATGGTATGTTTTTAACGCCGCGATCCAGGCCCATCTCTATCCGCTGGCGGTCATCGGCGTTCTGTCGAGCGCGGTTGCCGCTTACTATTATTTGCGGATCGTCAAGATCATGTATTTCGACGAGCCGGCGCCGGCTTTCGACAGGCCGACGATTGCCTTGCGCGCGGTGCTTGCGGTGACTGGCCTTCTGGTCGTGCTGCTGTTTGCTTACCCCGGCCTCTTCATCGACGCCACCACGGCGGCAGCGAAGTCGCTGTTTTGAACTTAAGGGTGGTTTGAGCTGTTTCGTCTTGCCGGTGCCGCCCAAGATAAAGCGTTCAGGTTGGTTCAGCATGACCAGCTCGGCTCGACCAACAGCGAGGCCATGACGCGTGCAAGGTCCGGCGACGCTGGGCGGACCTGGGTGGTTGCAAATGCGCAGACAGAGGGCAGGGGCCGCAACGGTCGCGTATGGTTCTCACCGCCTGGCAATCTCTATGCGAGCCTCCTGCTGATCGATGCGGCACCGGCGAACCGCGCCGCCGAACTTGGCTTTGTCGCCGGTGTCGCGCTCGTCCATGCGTTGCGCGAAATCCTTTGCGACGATCCGCGTCTCGCAATTAAATGGCCAAATGATATTCTCTACGATGGCGCCAAGCTTTGCGGAATCTTGTTGGAAAGCGCCAATCTGCCGGACGGACGCTTCGCCTGCGTCGCTGGAATAGGCGTAAACTGTAGCTCGCATCCGCAGGATACTCCTTATCCGGCGACGGATTTGGCCCTGATTGTGGGGAAGGCCGTCGCCCCGGCAAAGCTGTTCGAGCGGTTGTCGGCAACCATGGCTCATTGGCTCGAGGTTTGGGGTGAAGACGATGGCTTTGAAGTCATCCGCGCGGAATGGCTCTCCTCAGCCGCTGGCCTTGGCACCAGAATTAGCGTGAAGCGGCCGTCGCAAACGATCGAAGGCGTGTTTCAGACAATCGATGCAACGGGACGGCTCATTCTCGAGCAGTCCGAAGGTCCGATCGCGGTCGAGGCCGGCGATGTTTTTTTGGATCAATATCCAAAGAGCGCCGTCACCAAGGCGGGAGAACACAGTTGAGCAGGCATGAACGGGAAGGGCGTGACATTCACTCCACCCCTGTCTCGCCGTGTTTGAGCCGATTTTCAGATTTTGCGGATCGGACGCCAGGGCGGCGCCGGTCCATAAGGGTTTTTTGCAAATGAACGATGGACATGACGAGCTGCTCTTTGTGCCGCTCGGAGGCTTGGGCGAAATCGGTATGAACCTCGCCCTTTACGGTTTCGGCCGCAAAGGGCGCATCAAATGGTTGATGGTCGATTGCGGTGTGGCCTTCGCCGGGCCCGATCTGGCTGGGATTGACCTGATCGTTCCGGACGTCAGCTTCATCGATAAGATGCGGGCGGATTTGGTCGGCATGGTCATTACCCATGCGCATGAGGACCACATCGGCGCAATCGCCGACCTATGGCCGAGGCTCGGATGCGGCCTCCATGCAACGCCCTTCGCCGCCGGCCTTCTCGCAGCCAAGCGCCTTTCCGAGCCGGGCGCGCCGGAAGTCCCCATTACGGTCGTTCCGCAAGGCGCAACGGTTCAGATCGGGCCTTTTGGGGTCGAATTCATCGCCATGGCTCATTCAATCCCGGAGAGCTGCGCGCTCGCCATTCGCACGCCGCTTGGCACAGTCGTTCATTCCGGCGATTGGAAGATCGATAGCGAGCCTGGCATAGGCAAGCCGACCGATGCAAAGCGCCTCGCCGCGATCGGTGCCGAGGGCGTTCTGGCGCTCATCTCGGACTCGACCAATATTTTGCGCGAAGGCATGAGCCCCTCTGAGGGCGAGGTCGGCAAGACCTTGCGGGAAATCATCGCTGCGGCTTCGGCCAGGGTGGTTGTAACCACCTTCGCGTCCAATGTTGCGCGGGTTCGCGCGGTTGCCGAGGCTGCTGCGGCTGCGGGCCGCACGGTTATTTTGGTCGGGCGCGCGATGGAACGGGTGGTCGCCGTTGCCCGCGAGTGCGGCTATCTCGACGGCATCCCGGATTTTCTGTCCCAGGATGCGTTTCCGCATATTCCGCGCGACAAGGTGGTCGTCATTGCGACCGGAAGCCAAGGTGAAAGCCGGGCCGCGATCGCGCGCATTTCCTTGGGCGAACACCCGGTGGTCACGCTTACACCCGGCGATCAGGTGATTTTTTCGTCGCGCACCATTCCGGGCAATGAGAGGGATGTCGGCCGCATCATCAATCATTTCATCAGATCCGGGATCGAGATCATTACCGATCGCAATGCGCTGGTTCATGCGTCTGGCCATCCGCGCCGCGGCGAGGTCGCGCAGCTCTACGGCTGGACCAAACCGAAAATCGCAATTCCCGCCCACGGCGAGGACATCCATCTTGAGGAGCATGCGGCGTTCGCCGGACTGCAAGGCGTGCAGCATGTGGTCCGAGCGCGCAATGGAGACATTGTTCAGCTCGCGCCGGGCACTCCCGGAATCGTTGGAGAGGCCCAAAGCGGCCGCCTTTGCAGAGACGGCAACACGCTGATTTCGGCCGCCGACGAAACAATTAAAATTCGCCAGAAACTGGCGGTTTCGGGAATCGTGACCATCGCCATGGCGGTGACTTCGAAGGGCGATATGGCCGGTGTGCCGGACGTCATGACCGCGGGGGTGCCGGCGCGAACCCGGGATGGGGCCGCCATGGATGCGATTGTCGATGACGCGCTCTTCCAGACCTTTGATCATTTGCCGCGGCAAAAACGCCGCGATGCCGATGTCGTCTCCGTCGCGATCGAAAAAGCGGTGCGCAACGCCATCGCAGCGGCATGGGGCAAGCGCCCGTCGGTCCATGTCTTGGTGGTTGAGGTATGATCGAGCCCGGGAGGTCGGCGCATGATCGGGCGGTTGAACCATGTCGCCATCGCGGTCAAGGATCTTGCCGCCGCAAGCTCTCGATACCGTGAGGTTCTTGGCGCCAAGGTGAGTGCGCCCTTGGCTTTGCCCGAACATGGCGTCAAGGTGGTTTTTGTCGAGCTCCCCAATACCAAAATTGAGCTGATCGAACCTCTCGGGGACCAATCTCCGATCGCCAAGTTCATCGCCGAACATCCAACCGGCGCGATCCATCATCTCTGTTTCGAAGTCGCCGATATTGGTGCGGCGTGCGAGCGCTTGACCCGCAACGGTGCGCGGATTCTTGGAAATGGCACTCCGATGATCGGGGCGCATGGGAAACCAGTCGTTTTCTTGGACCCGAGGGATTTCTCCGGAACCTTGATTGAACTCGAAGAGACCTGATTGGGCTTGGGACGCGAGTTTCCCACAGCTGTTTTTTCGGTGGAAAACACATCGTTTATTTTTGCTTGATGGCTGGCATCAGGGTTAAAAATCAATCGCTTCCGGGCATTGATGCTACGGGCTGCCGTGTCGAATCCCATTTGAACGTGCAAAATTCCGAGTTGATTTTTGCTCTGCATGGTTGCAATATTGGTTGTGCTCTCATGAGTTGAGTAAATCCATGCTCCTTGCTTTGATCGGGCGTCGTGCCCAGAGGAAAGCGGCAATTGCAGCCGACGTCTGCCGCCTTACCGAAAGGTTCAAGGATCAGGCCTATTTCGAGGCGCGCGAAAGGGTCCGGGGCCGCTGCATGGACGGGCCGCGCTCGGCGCGGCATTGGACCGCCGTCAAACTCGAAATCGCCAGGCAGCAGAAAATCGTAATCGGCATCGCCGGCGCTGACATGCGGGCCTGACATCCCCGGAGCACGCTTCGCCGGTCGCGGACAAAATTCACCGCAGCGCAAATTCACCGATCGTTTGACTCACCGTCGCTTTAATTTTCCCGTGTCGTCGGTTGGCGGCACGCAGGCCCGCGCAAGCGCCCCTTTCGAAGGATCCCGTCGATCATCCAACATCATCCCGTCGGCGGGTCGGCCCGGCGATTTCCGGCGGACGGCGATCTGAATTCCTGGCGGGGACGGCAGCTGGAGCGGCGCTAAGCCATGGTATCCAAGCGGTCTGGGCCAACCGCATCCAGAACATAAACGGATTGGCCGCCTCCAGAAACCTGCCAAATGCCTCGAAGGAGGGCGCCGCTTGCACACTTATGGAAATACGCTCGGCGTCGCCATCGGGCGAAATGCTCCGGACAATCTCGATGTCGAGATTCGGCAATCGGGCGGTCAGCTTGGTTTCGTCCGGGTAATCTTGTGGCATCGTTCCCCCCCCTCTCACGCGGCCGGCTGTCGAGACCGGCGCAAGGCGCCGGAGGTGATCGTACGTCGCCAGGATACCAGCTCGCTCCAAGAGAGGCCAGAAGCCCCGTTCGAGCCCTTGGCCGCAAACCGGTCAACGGCGAGGAATCGAGGACGTCAGATCCCAATCGGCCGGGTTGCCCTCGGGAACAAAGGCCCCGTCTTCGCGTAGCGAGCCGCGGACCGGTTCTGGCGGCACCACCGGCGCATAGGCTCGGACGGCGGTCGGTCCGCGCGCGGCGGCCGCGAAAAAGGAATCCGGTATGCGCCCCGTCGGCGCCGGCCCCGGTCCGGCATGCAAGGCAACGGGCTCGTTGCCTGGGCTGCCGGCATGGGCGACATCGACGTCTTCGTCGATGTCCGGCGGATTGGGCAAATTGTCTCGTGGCGGTTCCGGCGTCGCGCTTGGACGCAGCTGCGGACGGCAGATGCGGCGCGGACCGGTCGACGTATTGCCGTGCATCGCGAGATCCAAGTGGATGTGGTTATAATGGAAAATATTCGAACCGGGTCCAAGCACGGTAGTGAATTGACCGCAGGCGCCGGCATGGACGTCCTGAAGGAACGCCCGTACCTGATCGTCGCCTCGCGTCCAGTCGCGCACAATCAATATCTCGCGTCCGTCCGCGAGAACAAACCCGCCAATGTCGACGGCATTGCCGAACGCGTGTTCGGAAATGCGCCCGCCATACTGGTTGTTCATGGATCGGCAGCTGTAGGCCCCCATCGAATTGACCTGGACGACCGGTTGACCAAAACGGGATTGCGCGGCTGGCTGCACAACCTCGGTCAGCCAAGCGTTGAGCGTGGCGATCATCGGGCAGTCGAGGGTTGACACCATATTGAAACGCACCGCGCCGTCGAGCAAGGCGCTCACCTTGAACGGCCTAGTGAGGCCGCAAATGCTGGGTCCGTCGATTTCGCGGGCCGGTTGAACATAGGCTGAGACGCGGATCAGCTGTTGCGCGATACAGGCGTTTTCGGCTTGACCACGCCAAGCGGGCCGGCGCGGGCGCTCGTAGTTCGAGCATCCGGCCAGCGCCAAGATCAAGGCCGTGACAACGGCAAATGGCAGAACGCGACACGCCATCGGCAAGACATGCGCGTAATGTGTTAATCCGCGCTAAAGCATTGCGGTTAACGGTTTTGAAATGAACCCCTCGTGCCGAGATCAGGGCGCGGCAAAAACGGGCAAAATCATGCCAAGGATCGAAGTGACGCCGGAGATTGCCATCGACGAGTCCGAACTGGCGTTTTCCTTCGTCCGCGCCAGCGGCCCCGGCGGCCAAAACGTCAACAAGGTCGAAACCGCGGTCCAACTCCGCTTCGACGTCGCCAACTCGCCTTGTCTCGATGAACCCCTGAAGAAGCGTCTGAAGCGCTTGGCCGGCACCCGCCTGTCCAGGGACGGCGTGCTGGTCATCTTCGCGCAAGAGCACAGGTCGCAGGCGCAGAACCGGCGGGCGGCGCTGGATAAATTGCTGAGCTTGATCGCGGCGGCGGCGGTTCGTCCTACGCCGCGGGTGAAAACCAGACCGAGCTTGGCGGCCCGCAAGCGGCGGCTGGAGACAAAGTTGCGGCAGGGCGAAACCAAACGGCTCAGAAGTCCTCCGACCGAATAGGCCGCCCTCAACACGGCCGTTTCGGAAACGGCCGTGTCTCTGGTTCGATGTGGGAAGCTGGGCCTATTGGCCGGAGGGACGGTTTTGCTGGTTCTTATACTCGTTCATGAACCGCTCGAATTCCTCGCGATCCCGGGCGTGGCGCAGATTCTCCATGAATTCCGCGAATTCACGTTCGGCGGCGACGAGTTTCTGGCGCTCTTCTTCCAGCCGAGCGAGTTCGGCGGCACGCCATTCGTCAAAGGCGCGGTTTCCAGTCGAGCTCATGCCGAAGCCGGCAGCCGACCAGTTGTTGACACCCCAACGCCCGGAGCCTGTTCCCCAATTCCCGCGGTTCCGCCATTTTTCTTGGCCGAAAGCAACAATGTCGCCTGGGTAACCTGTCTTCTTCTGCCAAAATTTCCAGCCTATGACCGCAAGACCGATCGGCCAGAACACGATGAAGCCCAAAACCATGGCCAGGATTTCGACTGGCTTCCAAGGCTCTCCATGCCAGCACCCGCGCCGGTGGGATCCGTCGCCGTGTCGGCCTGAGCATGATTCATAGGGCATTCCGGTGTCAGCACTCATCTGATTGCTCCTCTCGCCGCTCCATGTTGACCGCTTGAGCGAAGCAAGGCGGTATTGGGTGGCGCTCCCGAGATATATGTATGGATTCCCCGTTGTCGATATTGGGCGACAAGATATCCGAGGGGGTTCGGGAGCGGCGGGGGCTGCTGCCCCGCGAGTGGCGCGTAATGTGCTTGGCTTGACCTGGGTTGCGACGGGGATGCCATTTCCCATATAAGAGACTAAAGGGTTAAACCATGCCGCAAATTACGATCTATACAACGGCCACATGTCCTTATTGCTACAGGGCCAAGGAGCTTCTGCGTAAGAAGAACCTGAATTTTACCGAAATTCCCGTCGACGGGGATCCCGAATCCCGCCGTGCGATGATGAACCGGGCGAATGGCAGGGGCACCGTGCCGCAAATCTTCTTCGACGATGTGCATATCGGCGGCTGCGACGAGCTCCACGAACTCGCCTTCGACGGCAAACTCGATCTGATTCTCGCCGATTTAGCGCAATGATCAAATTCGCTTTACTATGTGCGCGCGGACATGAATTCGAGAGCTGGTTCCAGAGCGGCGACGCTTTTGAAACGCAAGCCCAGGCGCGCCTCGTTCATTGCCCGTTTTGTCAGGTAACCGAAGTCTCAAAAGCGATTATGGCGCCGGCCATCACCAGCGGCGAGAAAGAGCGGACCGAACCCGTGGTGGCGCCGGCCGAATCTCAGGTCGCGCTGCTCGACCAGCATGATCTGGAATTGCGTTCCATGATAGATGCCGTCCGCAAGCGGATTTTCGATGCGGCGGACGACGTGGGCGCCCGTTTTCCCGAAGAGGCGCGCAAAATCCATAATGGCCTCCTACCCGAACGTCCGATTCATGGCCGTGCGAGTTTCGACGAAGCGCGCGCGCTGATCGAAGAGGGCGTCGGAATTTGGCCGGTTCCGCCCTTGCCGGACGAACACAATTAATTTCACGCATGTAGCCAATTTGGGCGTGGCGGTCGGACGCGGCGCTGTTGCATATCGAAAGCCTGCATGGAATATTGCGGTTGTTCGAGCAACGAATTTGCGGGGAATCCGAATGGCGGACCGTGGCGGAAACAGGGGTGGTAACGGCAACGCCGTGGCGTTTCCGCGCAAATCATTTTTGATTGGCCTGTCCCTGCTGACCATCGCGGCGTTTCTCGATGTCCAGCCGGCGGCGGCCCAATATCTCGGGATTGGTCCTTTCGGCGTCTATCTCGGCGGCGGTGGCCATTATCGAAGGGGGTATTCCGGGCACCGCTATCGTCGCCACAGCTATCGCTCCGTCCGACATCATAGCAGCCACGCGCGCCGGCACGGCGGCGGCGGTCATCGCCATCACGACGGGGGCGGCGGCGCCCCGGTGCCAAAAATCTGACTGGGCCTCTGAAGAGAAGCGCTCTCTCAGGTCCGTTGAATCGAGATCATGCCCCGATCCCATCTAATGAGTTTGCAAACCGTCCGGGATTCTGCTCTGGCCCCAGAGGGCCGACTCACGGCTCGGGAATATATCCGGCCTTGGCCGCGCGATCCGACCAGTCCTGTTCACAATCCGGCTTCAACTTGCCTTCGCGCCGATGACACATGCCGCTGAGGGCGGACATGGCTTCCGCGACGCCACTCGCCGCCGCCTTCTCAAACCAGTAGCGGGCGCTCTCGTAATCCTTGCGAACGCCACCGAAGCCTTGGTGATACATCACGCCAAGTTTGGATTGCGCCATGCCGTAACCTTCGTGGGCGGCCTTTGAGAAATAATAAAAGGCTTGCTGCTGGTCGGAAGGCACCCCGTTGCCGCGAAAATAGAGCAGACCCAATCCATAGGCGCCGGCCGGATCGCCGCTCTTATCCATGCCTTTGGCGATGGTGTAGGCCTCCGGATAGTTCCCTTGTTTCTCGGCCGTTTCAAAATCCGCAAACTTCGGCTTGTCGGTCTCCGGCGCATTGGAGGCCTCCATTCGGAGCGAAGGCTGTTGCTCGATTGGCTGTGGCTGGACCTGGGTTTTGCTGGCGGTCCTGCCGCAATCTGGAAAGCTCGTGTTGCAACCTTCCGACACCGACAGTTTTTCCTGCGTCATATTGGTCGGGGCCATCCGCGAGGATTGATCGAGTGGGCCTCCAACGGCTCGCGATTTGAAATCCGTCGCGGTCTGCGACGGGCCCGAAGTTCCGTACGAGGGGGATGGCTCGGGGCCAGCCCGCAACAGAAAAACGCCGGCTACAATGGCCACGGCAAAGGCGCCTGCCAGAACACCTTGAACGGCCGGATGAAGGCCCTTGAACCGGCGCATGACGGTGGCCGCCCGGCTCCGCGCCAAGGCCAGCGCGACCGTATGCAAGGCTGGCGGTTTCGCGGTTTCCTGGGTGGCCGTTGCCCCCTGGATGAGGCTGGTGTGGTTATGAATGATCGCCGTCGCATCGCCCCGAAGCGCCGTCGCGCCGATCGCATCGCTGAAGGCGCGCATCGTCGGGAAACGTTGCTCCGGTCGCTTGGATAAGGCGATCATGATGGCCGATTCGAGCGAGGGGTCGATTCCAGATATGCGGGGGATGAGCGGCGGCGGCAGCGTGCCGATATGAGCGCGGGTCAGCTCATAGTCGGTGTCTCCCTTGAAGGGCGGGCTTCCGGCCAACAGCTCATAAAGGACGACGGCGAGCGAATAGATGTCGCTGCGTTCGTCGCCTTCCAAACCGCGGCATTGTTCCGGCGACATATAAAGCGGCGTGCCGACCGCGCTGCCCATGCGGGTCATGCGATCGCTGCCGCGCACCCGCGCGATGCCAAAATCCATGATCTTCACGCGGCCGGACTCGGTGACCATCAAATTCGAGGGTTTGATGTCGCGATGGATCACGCCCTGATCGTGGGCGTAGGCCAAGCCGTCGGTGACCTGGGCCAGGATCGCGAGACTTTCCCTTACCGCAAGAGGCCGGCGGCGTTCCTGAATGATCTGCTCGACGGTGCGGCCGCGGACGAGCTCCATGATCATGCAGACGTGATCATCCTCTTGCGGCAGGGCATAGAGCGTCGCAATGTTGGGATGGTTGAGGCGTCCCAGACTTTTCGCCTCGGCGAGGAAACGGTCGACATAGCTGGAATCGCCGGCCAGTTCCGGGCGCAGGAATTTGATCGCGACTTCGCGTCCGACTTTCGTGTCGATTCCGGCGTACACCTCACCGGCGCCGCCTGTCGCTAGTCGCTCCGTGATCTGATAGGGACCAATCATCCGGGGCAGGCTCATGCTAGACCCTCCGGCACTTTGATGATGCGGGTTGTGGCCGCCTCGAAGGCCGCATCTTCTGCGTCCGTCTCAGCAATATCGATGCGCCGCGTCGTTGTCTGCGTGCCCGTGGCTTGGCCGTTCTTGGCACGCACCGCGAAGATGCCGACCGATACATTGTCATATCCGCCGGCCTTGAGCGCCGCCGCGACGAGATTCGAGCAGGCCTCCTGCGGCGCCGCCCGTGCGGCGGCCTCCGCGATCGCCTTGTCGGGCACCATGTTTGTAAGGCCGTCCGAACACAGGATGAGAATGTCCCCGTCGGCCAATGAAATGCCTTCGCCCCACACGGCGGGCTCAACGTCCGGACGCGTGCCAAGCGCCTGCAGCACAATGTTGCCGCCGGCGCTGTCTTTGGCTTCTTCGGCCGTCACCAAGCCGTCGCGGATCATCTGCGCGTGGAGCGTTTGATCTTCACTCAATTGAGTCAATTTGCCGTTGCGCAAAAGATAGGCGCGGCTGTCGCCCACATGCGCGAGCCAGACGCGGCCGTCATGGATGGCGAGCGCCGTGCAGGTCGTGCCCATGCCTTTGCAATCGGGATTGCTTTTGCTGTGGTCGAGAATGGCGCGATTGGCCGCCTCGAAGGCGGTCAGGAGGGAATCCGGAACGGGCGCGTCGAGCAGGAAATAGACGCGGCGCACGACTTCCACGGCGAGGGCGCTCGCGACTTCCCCCGCCGCATGTCCGCCCATCCCGTCGGCAACGAGCAGCAGGCTGCCACGCCGCGCGCTGGGCTCATTGTTGGACGGGATGACGAAGGCGACGGAGTCCTCGTTCGAACTCCGCACGCGGCCGACATCGGTCAGCATCGCGCCAACGATTTGGAATTCAGCGGCGGGTTCTGACGCAAGCGCCATGGCGGGGCGCCTTCCTGATTAAGGATGTTGCGACTGCAGAAGATCGCGGCCGTATTTGATCGGAACGGCCCCGGACGTGTTCGCCCCTCCACGGCTGATGCCGTAGGTGAACAAGCCAATGACCTTCCCGGCTTTGTTGAATACAGGGCCGCCGCTATTGCCCGCGCCCGTCGAGTTGATGCTCAGCTGGATCATGTCGCCCGAGAGGCCCACCATGGTGATCCCGTTCTCGGTCTTGGCCGCGGGGCTGACCAGGGCCACGATTCCCTCGCTGACGAAAGGCAGCGGCACGATATCCTCGTTTTTCCGGATCTGGCCATTTTCGATGGTGGAATTAAAGGCAATCGCCGAGCGCGCCACCGACGGATAACCGAGGGCGATGACTTTCTCGCCGACGGTCACATCGTCATCGCTGGCGATTTCCAATTTGTTGAGGAGCTGCGGCGTGTCGACCTTGATAAGGGCCGCGTCACTTTCACTGGAAACACGCGCGAGATTGGCCGCGGCGCTCACCCGGCTGTTGGCAAAGCGAACTTCGAGCACATCGTCGCGCCCGAAAAACGTATGGGTCCCGCCTTTGGACGGATCGGGGATGTTCCCTTCCACGCCGTTCGGAAACAATGCCATATTCTTCACGAAGACCAGGCCGCCGGAAGCCGGAGCCCAGGCTTTGAGGGAGCTGTAATCTTCGTCCGCCAAATCGATCCGTGTCGGATAGCGCAGTTTGGGATCCTTGGCGCCGGGACCGCCGCCGATCTCATACAGCCAACCGAACCTTGAATCATTGGCGGGATCGGATTGGCCGAAGGCGAGGTTCCAGGGCGCCGCGACATGCTTGTTGGTCAGGATGAACCCATGTTCGCTGACGACGAAGCCGGTGCCCTGCAGCCGTTCGCCGATCGGAATATTGGTCCGATTGTCGTCTTCGAGCGTGAGCCAGCGGACGACCACATTGTTGGGCATGCGCACATAGGCCGGGTAGGTGTAGAGGTCCTTGCTGCGTCTCTCATGGTCCCGGAACGTCTGATGAAACACGGGTTTGCCGGTGGTCTGGTCGTAGAGGCGCCAGGAGGTGCTGATCTGGGCCGTCGCGTTCCCGAATTGCTTGACGATGTCTTGCGAACTCAAGCCGAACTGCTCGTCGGTCTTTGACTCGAGCCCGGCCTGCCGTCGGGAAAGATCATCCTTCAGCCGCTGGTTTTGGGTTTGCAGCTCCTGCTGATCATGGGCGTGCTTCCAATAGAAGAATGCACCACCTAATGCGACGAAAGCGGCGAAACCGGCGAGCGAAGCAATCCAGATGCGGCTGGTCGCCCGGCGCTCTTCACCGAGCAAATGGAGCACGGTCTCTTTGCCGACGCCGGTTTTCGGCGGGGGTTCGAACTTGCCGGTCCCCGTGTCGGCGCCGATATTGGTCTTGGTGACCGCATCATTGGCGGCCATCGAAGCCGCGATCTCGGCAGTTTTGATGACGCGCGTTGCCGCCGCGTCGCCGACGTCGATCAAGCGGGTCCGTGACGCCAGGCTGGACGGCCGCGGCTGCACGTCAAAGATGAGCTTCACGCCATTCTTGCCCAATCCGATGGCATCGTCGGGCAGAAGCTCCAGCTCGTCCGTGATCCGTTCGCCATTCAGAAACGTCCCATTGCTGCTGCCGAGATCGGCGAGTCGGAACGAAATATGCGGCTCCCGAACCACGCGGATTACGGCATGGCGACGGCTCACAACGTCATCGCGGGGAGAATCGAACGCGATCGTCGACGATGGGTCGCGTCCGATCGTGATCTCGG
This sequence comes from Beijerinckiaceae bacterium, assembly GCA_004564215.1. Taxonomy (NCBI): domain Bacteria; kingdom Pseudomonadati; phylum Pseudomonadota; class Alphaproteobacteria; order Hyphomicrobiales; family Beijerinckiaceae; species Beijerinckiaceae bacterium. The sequence continues at coordinate 2,708,087 of CP024846.1, forward strand.
TCAAATCGCCAAGAGAAATTTGTTCAATCTGGTTAGCCTTCGAGCCATTTACATGACGGATGATGATCCGTTCAATCCCGTCATTACTCATTGGCGATGTCTCCCCCAATATTAAAAACTACTTGTATATTTACTTGTGATAGCATCATGCGCAGACGCAAAAAGACCCATTTGCTTCTTCTACCATTTTTTGGACACATTGGCCAGACCGTTGCCTGAGGAGGACCTGTTATCCTTCGAATTACAAAGGTAAAACGCGTCTTCACGTGTATTATTAAGTTTTGATAATCTTCACTCTCCAGTAGAGGCCCGCGGCCAGCCTTACGAAATGCGCCCGCGTGCCGGGCGGAGATTTCCCGCCGACCCTTTCCAAAGCCGGCACCGACGTCTTGCGGCGTGCGGTTCAAAAATCGGTTCCGATCCGTTACACTGCGCTGCAATTTCAAGCGGGCGGAAGGTTTTGCATGGCGGAAGAGACAAACCGCGCGGCCATTATCGGGGTCGTCACTGCTTCCGACCGCGCCAGCGCCGGGCTTTATGAAGATCAAAGCGGACCCGCCATTGTCGCCTACCTGTCCAAGATTCTGACGAGCCCGTTTCATATCGTCCAAAAAATAATTCCGGATGGGTTCGAATCCGTGCGTGATACGCTTATCGAACTCGCGGATAAGGAGAAGTGCGATTTGATCCTGACCACCGGTGGCACCGGGCCCTCCCCCCGCGATTTGACACCGGAAGCCACGGAGGCCGCCGCCGCCCGGGTGTTGCCCGGCTTCGGCGAACTCATGCGTCAGGAAAGCTTGAAGCAGGTCCCGACCGCAATTCTGTCGCGCCAGATCGCGGCGCATCGCGGTCCCTGCCTGATCATTAACCTGCCCGGCAAACCGGCATCGATCGAAACCTGCCTGAATGCGATCTTTCCGGCTGTGCCTTACTGCCTCGACCTCATCGGCGCCGCCAGCATCCAGACCAACGCGGCGATCCTGAAATCTTTTCGGCCCAAGCCATAAGCAATAGATGAGCCTCAGCGCGTCGGACCAGACCAACCCCCATATCGAAGCGGCCGAGCGGCTCGCGAAGCTGGCAGCCGGTTACAAGCCGCTGCCCGGAATCCCAGATGAATTCATCGGCAAGGATGGGCGCCCCCGGCCGCATTGGCTGCGCTTTCTCGGCTCGCTCATGGATTTGGGAGCCGAGGACATTCCGCGCCGCTTCGCCACCGCGGACCGGCACATTCGGGACACGGGCGTCTCCTATCGCGCCTATGGCGATACGAGCGAGCGGGCCTGGCCGCTTTCCCATGTCCCTCTCCTCATCAATGATGACGAATGGCGCGACATCGCGCAGGGCATTGAGCAGCGCGCGCGGCTCATGGAAATGGTCGTTGCCGATATTTACGGCGAAGGCCGATTGGTCACCGCCGGCGATTTGCCCGCGGCCGTCGTCACCGGCAGCCCGGATTTCTTGCATCCCCTGCATGGGGTGAGCCCTCCCGGCGGCAAATTTCTGCAAATTTACGCTGCGGATCTCGGACGCGGGCCGGATGGCCGCTGGTGGGTGATTGGCGACCGTACCCAGGCGCCGTCCGGCGCCGGTTACGCGCTTGCCAACCGCCTCGTCCTGTCGCGTGCGTTTCCGACCCTCTATCGCGACATGAATGTCGAGCGGCTTGCCCCCTTTTTCGAGGCATTCCGCCTGGGCCTGACCTCGATGGCGCAGCGGTCCAATCCGCGCATCTGCCTCCTTACACCAGGTCCGTTCAACGAGACCTATTTCGAGCAGGCCTATCTTGCCCGCTACCTCGGCCTGCTGTTGGTCGAAGGCGGCGATCTGACGATGCGCGATGGGAAGGTGCATGTGCGGACCATCGCCGGCTTGAAGCGCGCCGATGTGATCTGGCGCCGGATCGATAGTGATTTCGCCGATCCGCTGGAACTCAATGCGCGCTCGCGCCTTGGTGTGCCGGGACTGGTCGATGCCTTGCGCCAGGGCGGCGTCGTGATCGCCAATGCACTTGGGTCGGGGGTGCTCGAAGCGCCGGCGATGATGAGTTTCATGCCGAAGCTCTGCCGCAAGCTGCTGGGCGAAGATCTTCGCCTGCCGAACATCGCGACCTGGTGGTGCGGCCAGGAGCAGGCCCGAGAGTCGGTCATCGAGGACATGGACGATCTCGCGATCGCGGGCGCCTATGGCAATCCGGTGCTCGGCTTTCCACGCAATCAGCCGGTTGTCGGCGCCGCCCTGACCGAACAAGAAAAAGAACGTCTCAAGGCCGCCATTTCCGAGCGGGGCATTGATTTCGTCGGCCAGGAAGTCGTCAATTTGTCCACGACCCCGGTGTGGCACGACGGTCTGCTCATTCCGCGGCCCTTCGTTCTGCGGGTCTATGCCGCGCATACGCCCGATGGATGGAAAATCATGCCGGGCGGATTTTGCCGCATTTCTGGCCGGACCGACGCGCGCGCCGTTTCGATGGGGGAGGGGGTTCAGTCGGCGGACGTCTGGGTGCTCGCCGACAAGCCGGTGGCCATGGTCAGCCTGCTGCCGACGGACGAGACCGTTCGCATTCGCCGCATCATGGGCACCCTGCCGAGCCGGGCCGCCGATAATCTGTTCTGGCTCGGTCGCTATCTCGAACGTTCCGAAGCGACCCTGCGCTTGATCCGGTGTCTCGCTGGCCGGATGATCGAGACCGATGCAGGGACAGCCAATGTCGGTTGGGCGGCTTGCAAGCTCACGGGCCTGCTGGTGTCCTGGCATGCGGCCCCCGTGACCGCCGTCACCGACACCATGAAGATGGCGGCGATTGCTCTGCATGGGGACGAAGACTACGGTTCTGCGCTATCCCTTGTCCGCGATGCGCGCCGCGCCGCCTCGTTCATTCGAGAGCGCCTTTCGCCCGACACCTGGCGGTTGATCGGCGATCTCAATCAGAACCTTGCCGTGCCGTCGCATGGGCCTCTCAGCGAGGCCGAGGCTTTCGAGCGTGCCGATACGGCCCTGCGGACAATCGCGGCGATCTCGGGTCTAGCCCAGGAAAACATGAATCGCGGCGCGGGCTGGCGCATCTTCGACGTGGGCCGCCGTATCGAGCGGGGCATCAATACCTGCCGCTTCGCACGCCATTTTGCCAGCAGCGACGCGCCGGCCGACGATCTCGACGTCCTGCTCGATCTCGTCGATTCGCAAATCACCTATCGTTCGCGCTATCTGATGGGCGTTGCGCTCAATCCGGTTCGGGACATGGTCGTGCTCGATCCGTTCAATCCGCGCTCGGTTGCCTTTCAGATCGAACGGCTCGATGAACATCTCGAAAATCTTCCTTTGTTGAGCGACGACGGAATGCTCGAGACGCCGCGTCGATTGATCCTGCAACTCGCGGCCGAGGTTACGACGGCCATCGCTCCAAGCCTTAACAATGAAAAGATTCTTGGCTTCGAGCAAAATCTTCTCGGCCTCGCCGACGCGATCGCCGCGCGGTATTTCCTGCAAGGTCCGCATGTTGCGCGGGCCGATAAATCGAGTGGCCTCGCGTGATCTACGATATTCGCCACCAGACCCTGTATGAATACGGCTCGACGGTGACGTTTTCGAACTGCGCTCTGCGGCTGTTGCCGAAGGACGGCCCCGGCCAAACAGTGCTCGCGAGCGAACTTCTGATCACGCCGGAACCGGCGCAAATGATCGAACGGATTTGTTTTTTTGGCAATCGCCTCACATTCCTGACGATCGAAACCGCACATCGCAAATTGATCGTCGAAGCCAGGACAAGTGTTGAGGTCGACCGCCCGGAGCCTCCGATTTTAAGCGCTACACCCGCTTTCGAGACGGTTCGCGAGGAGGCCTTTGGCAGCGACTCTCTTGATAAAGAGTCGCCCGCGCATTTTTTGCACCCGAGCCGGCTTGCGCCGCGGTTCGAGCCGGCCTCGGACTATGCGCGGGCAAGCTTTCCGGCCGGCCGACCAATCCTCGAAGGCGCCAATGAATTGATGCGGCGGATCAAGGCCGATTTCAAATACGACACCAAAGCAACGGTGGTTTCGACGCCGATTTCGGAGGCTTTCGAGAAGCGCCACGGCGTTTGCCAGGATTTCGCCCATATCATGATTGCGGGCCTGCGCGGCATTGGCCTGCCGGCGGCCTATATCTCGGGGTATATCCGGACGATTCCGCCCCCGGGCAAGAAACGTCTTGAAGGCGCCGATGCCATGCATGCCTGGGTTTCGGTCTGGTGCGGCGAGACGCATGGCTGGGTCGATCTCGACCCCACCAATTCCATCATGATCGGCAATGATTTTATCGTCTTGGCGAAGGGCCGCGATTACGCCGATATTTCTCCGGTGGCGGGAATAATCCTGGGTTCGCGCGAACAGGATGTCGATGCGCGTGTCGATGTCGTGCCGCGAGCGTAGCTTTTTTATTTACAGATTTCGAAATTGGCATAACAATATTTTTTCTTGAAGTAATTGAATTTTCTTCCAGTAATTTGGATGGGTTAGAATGACCCTCTGTTTCTTCTCAAAAATCTGCCTCGCCGCCGTGGGATTTGCGCTCTGCCTTGCAAATGGCGCCTGGGCGCAGCAGTGTTCCTCGGCTTCCCCCCAAGAGCTTTTGGCAGCCATTAAACTCGCACCGGAGAAGTCGGCGGCAGCCTATGCGGATTGGGCTCCCTGGGGTTCACGCATGAGCGTGGCAATTCGACCTCTGGCTTTTGCACAGGGCGGTGAAGTCGACGCCGAAAACGTGAAGGAAACGGTCCGTTTACGCTATCGGGTCTTGGTGGAAACGGCAAAAGGTTCGCAGCAGTTCGTCCCACTCATATCGGTGAGTGCGCTTCCCAAAGACCATCCTCTGGTCGAGAAGGGGAAGGCGGCCGAGAACGACATCTTGTTGACCTTTCTTCTGCCGGAGAATTCTGCGGCTTGGGGGTGGGGACGCGGCAATATTACCGCGATAGCCTGTCAAGACAATCAACTGCAGTTTTTTGCAAACACGCAGACCAATTTTTCAAGTCCAAAAACAACGGCGCTCGTCAGTTTGGTGGTCGCTTTAGCCATATACATATTCCTGTCCCAAGGGGTACGTATGTGGGAGATTAGACATGAATTGCGGAAGCTAAACTGGTATAAATATCTGGACCCGGTGATCTTGACTTCTGGTCCTAATGGAGATGGCAGCATATCGCGGTTGCAAATCCTCTATTTTTCCTTTCTCGTCTTTGCACTCGTCTTGAATTTCTTTCTTAAGTACGGCCAACTCAGTGGTTTATCCGATAGTATTCTAGTTTTATTGGGTATCTCCGGTGGTGCCGCGGCATTCGCCAAGATCGCGGACGGACAAAAGGAAAGACTGAGCTTAGAGAATTGGGCTTGGCTGATCGAGCAAAAATGGTTGCCGGAAAAGGGCGTCGCCGCCACCAAGGTCGCGAAATGGACCGATCTCGTGACCTCCGCCGATGGCGTCGATGTCTATCGCGTCCAAATGCTCATCTTCAGCCTTATCGTCGGCATGAGCCTGACCAAAAATGGCCTCACCGACCTGACGGATTTTTCGATCCCTCAGTCCATGCTGGAATTGATGGGCCTTAGTCAGGTGGTCTATTTGGGCGGCAAACTGGTGGCTTCGCCGGGCTACAAGGAGCTCGACAACACCCTGACAGAACTTCGTAAAATGAATCCGTCCGATTACGCCAAACAGGTGCCGGTTGTGCGAAAAATGTTTGAAACCGTGTTTGGCGCAATTGCTCCAGAGGCCATTCTCCCGTCGCCGCCCCAAAAAAGTGGGCTCACAGCGGATGCTCGGGAAGTAGATGCGAGTGGAAGCCGGGTAGGAGGAGCGATTGGTGTCGCCAGCGCACCCGAGCAAGCCAAGAGCTGAAAGCGGCATAACTGCCCAGGCCCAATTGCCCGCCTGAGGCGCCGGCGATTCGGCGTGCCAACTTTCGTCAGCTTCTTGCGCTCAAACTTTACAAAGTCTTTACCTTAACTTGGGATGTCTCCCTCACCCGGCGCATCTTCCTTCGCCGATGACCATTGTTTTGCCTAAACTTTTAGGCTCATAAGTCCGTCCATACCGGGCGTTTGCCTCAGAACTTGGAGCCGAATGGTCACGCTCTTTCATCATCCGCTTTGCCCGCATTCGCGTTTCGTGAGGGTGCTGTTGGGCGAATACGCCATCAAGCCCGACCTCATCGAGGAAAAGCCCTATGAACGGCGGCGCGATTTCCTGGCTCTCGATCCTGCCGGGCAAACCCCGGTTCTTGTGGAAGAATCGGGGATTGTAATTTCAGGCCCGGGTCCGATCGCCGAATATTTCGACGAAACCCATGGCCTTGCCCTGGGCCGCCACCGGCTGCTGCCCGAGGATCCGGCTTCGCGGGCCGAGGTGCGGCGGCTGTTCGAATGGTTCAGCCAGAAATTCTACAACGAAGTGTCCAATTGGCTCGTCAACGAAAAGGTTTATAAGCGGTTTATGTCGCGGGAGCAGGGCGGCGGCGGGCCCGACATGAACCTCGTACATGCGGCGCGGGTCAATATCCGCACCCATCTGCGCTATATCGGTTATCTGGCCGGCCATCGGAATTGGCTCGCGGGCGACCGGCTATCCCATGCCGATCTGGCCGCGGCGGCGCATCTCTCCTGCGTGGATTTTCTAGGCGACGTGCCATGGGACGAGGACGAGACGGCAAAAGTCTGGTACGCGCGGATAAAATCGCGTCCGGCGTTCCGCTCGCTGCTCGCGGACCGGTTGCCGGGCCTCTCCCCGAATCCCATCTATGCGGACCTCGATTTTTAAGCTCCGATTTCGGATCGCAGCTGCGGGCGAAGGCCCAATCGCTGGGCTTCGACATTTGCCGAGTCACGGATCCGGGGTCCATTCCCGACGCGCCGGAAAGACTGGCCGCCTGGCTGGCCTCCGGCGCGTCCGGCTCGATGGACTGGCTGGCCGAGACGCAAGCGCGACGGGCCAATCCGCGACTCCTGTGGCCGGAGACCGCGAGCATTATTCTCGTTGGCATGAATTACGGGCCGGCGGAGGATCCGCTCGCCGCGTTGGCGCGGAGATCGAGGGGGAATATTTCCGTTTACGCGCGAAACCGCGACTATCACGACCTTATCAAGGGGCGTCTCAAGCTGCTGGCCGCATGGCTCGTCGCCCAAGCCAAAGGGACTGAGCTTAAGGTTTTCGTCGATACCGCGCCGGTGATGGAAAAGCCGCTGGCCCAGGCGGCGGGCCTTGGCTGGGCCGGCAAACACAGCAATCTGGTCTCCCGGGACTTCGGCTCCTGGCTGTTTCTCGGCTCGATTTTCACCAATCTGCCGCTCGTGCCCGATCCGCCGGAAACGGACCATTGCGGCCATTGCCGGGCCTGCCTCGATATCTGCCCGACGCGGGCGTTTTCGCGCCCCTATGTGCTCGATGCTAGGCGTTGCATTTCCTATCTCACCATCGAGCATAAGGGCCACATCGACGTCGAGTTCCGGCCGCTAATGGGAAACCGGATCTATGGCTGCGATGATTGTCTGGCCGTCTGCCCCTGGAACAAATTTGCGGCCGTGGCCCGGGAAGCGAAATTGCAGCCGCGCGAAGACTTGTGTGCACCGCCTCTGGCCGAATTGCTTCGCCTTGACGATGCCGCCTTTCGGGGTTTCTTTGCCGGAAGCCCGATCAAGCGAATCGGGGTCGACCGTTTCCTGCGCAATGTCTTGATCGCGGCCGGCAATTCCGGCGATGGGGCGATCGCCGGCGCGGTTGAAGAGAAACTTGCGAGTGCGTCTCCCCTCGTGCGGGCGATGGCGGTTTGGGCGCTGAGTCGGCTCGTTGCGTTCGATCACTTTATTGAACTCGAACGGCGCTGGCATCCGGTCGAGACCGACGAAGCGGTCAAGGCGGAATGGGCGATGGCGAATCACGCCGGCGCTGCTTTAAAGCCATGACGGAGACCGATTGATTTGAAAAAAGGCCGTCCTTCATGAAGCTCTTTGCATTCGGTCTTGGCTATTGCGCGCGCCATTTCATTGCCCGCTCGGGAAACGCCTATGAATCCGTCGCAGGCACGGTTCGGAGCGCCGCCAAAGCCGAGGAGCTGAAAGCTGAAAATATCGAGGTCTTGGTGTTCGGCCCCGAGCATGAGGATCCTTCCATCGCCGAGAAGGTTGCCGCCGCCGACGTTCTCCTGGTTTCGGTCCCGCCGGGCATTTCGGTCGATCCTGTGTTGGCGCGGTTCGGTCACCGCATCGCCAGCCTCAGGCGCCCGCAGACGATCGTCTATCTCTCGACCATCGGCGTTTATGGCGACCGTCGTGGCGAATGGGTCGATGAAACGGCGACCCCCGTGCCGTCCTCTGCGCGTTCGGTCGCGCGGCTCCAGGTTGAAAAATCCTGGGCTGCCATTGGCAAGGAAATCGACAAGAAGGTTCATATTCTGCGGCTTGCGGGAATTTATGGCCCCGGCCGCAATGCGCTCGCCAATCTGAAGTCCGGCACCGCGAAGCGGATCGTGAAACGGGGGCAGGTCTTCAACCGGATCCATGTGGAGGATATCAGCCGGGCGATCGAGGCCGCCGTGGCCTACACTGGCCCGAGCGGCATTTGGAATGTGAGCGACGATGCGCCATCGCCGCCGCAGGATGTGATTACGTTCGCGGCCATGCTGATGGGCATCGATCCGCCGCCCGAGCAACAGGTCGAGACCGCCGAAATGTCGCCGATGACGCGAAGCTTTTACGCCGAGAACAAGCGCGCCTCGAATTGGAAATTGAAGGACGAGCTTGGCGTCAAACTCGCTTTCCCGACCTATCGGGTCGGCCTGGAAGCGCTTTGGGAAGCGGGCGAGGGGCGCAGCTGACGGCTTTCAAAAGTGCCAGCAGGTCCTCAGACGGATCATGTCATCATGAAAGTGGAAACCGGGTGCCATAGATGCAGCTATCGCGCGAAGGATCTTCTCCTGTATGCTTGCTGAACGCAACAAGAGGTTTCTTCATGGCATACGGACTATGCTTCCTGACCGAAAGCGGCACCGGGAAAAGCATCGCGATTAACCCACAACTTGTCCGTCTCATAATCCAAATTGACGAGAACAAGGTCGCGATCGTGTTCGACAACGATCTACGAGTTACAATTGACGGAACTGTGGCCTCGATTTCTGGTAGTCTCCGAAAAGCAATGTGGTAATCGCGCCATGAAAGATCACCCCAAATATCGGACAGCCCAGCCATGGATGAAAAGAATCCGCGCGGAAACCCGCTGCTTGAACCATGGACGGGGCCTTTCGAAATCCCTCCGTTCGATCAGCTGAAACCGGAGCAATTCCGGCACGCGTTTGAGGTTGCTCTAGGCGCGGCGCGCGGCGAAATCCAGTCGATCGCCAATAATCCCGAGTCCCCGACATTCGCAAATACGATCGAGGCGCTCGAAAAAAGCGGCCGCGAATTGACCCGCGTTGCCTCGGTTTTTTTCAATCTGGCGGGCGCCGACACCAATGACGAACTCGAAGCGATCGAGCGCGAGGTCACGCCCTTGCTCGCGCGCCATCGCAGCGAACTTTATCTCAACGAGGCGCTGTTCCAGCGTGTCGATGCGCTGCAGGCCAAGAGGGACACGCTCGATCTCGATGCCGAACAAGCCCGTGTTTTGGAGCGCTATCATATTGCCTTCCGGCGCAACGGCGGCGGACTGCCGCAGCAAACCAAGGCGCGACTCGCCGAGATCAACGAGCGGTTGGCGACGCTTGGCACAAACTTCGGCCAAAACATTCTTGCCGATGAGCGAGCCTATATGCTGGTTTTGTCGACGCCGGAGGAGCTCGCCGGACTTCCTGACTCGCTGATAGACGCGGCAGCGCAAACCGCCGCCGACCGGGGCCTTCCCGGCAAATATGGAATCACGCTTTCGCGTTCGAGCATCGAACCGTTCTTGCAGTTTTCGACGCGTCGCGATCTTCGTGAAAAAGCGTTTCGGGCCTGGACCCAGCGCGGCGAAAGCGGCGGGGTGACGGACAATCGCGCCATTGCGGCCGAAATGGTGCAATTACGGGCCGAACGCGCGCAGCTTCTCGGCTTTGAAAGTTTCGCGCATTTCCGCGTCGCCGATACGATGGCGAAAACCCCGCAGGCCGCGCTCGATCTATTGCAGTCCGTATGGGTGCCCGCGCGGGCCCGAGCCCTGCGCGAGGAGGAAGCCTTGCAGGCGCTGGTCGCCGGGGAGGGCGGCAATTTCGATCTTGCCCCTTGGGATTGGCGCTTTTATGCCGAGCGCCGCCGCAAGCTGGAGTTCGATCTCGACGAAGGCGAGCTCAAGCCCTATCTGCAACTGGACAAAATGATTGAGGCGGCGTTTTTCACCGCCAACCGGCTGTTCGGCCTCTCTTTCATCGAACGCACAGATCTGCCGCTCTACCACCCGGACGCGCGGTCTTGGACGGTGGCCGGACGCGACGGCCAAGAGCTCGCGCTTTTTGTCGGCGATTATTTCGCACGGCCCTCGAAGCATAGCGGCGCCTGGATGAGTTCGTTCCGGGAACAGCACAAGCTCGAAGGCGAGGTCCGGCCGATCATCGTTAATGTTTTGAATTTTGCCAAGGCCGCCGAGGGGCAGGCCAGCCTTCTGAGTTTCGATGATGCGCGCACCTTGTTTCATGAATTCGGTCATGCCCTCCACGGCATGTTGTCGAATGTCACCTATCCGATGATCTCGGGCACCAATGTCGCCCGCGACTTTGTCGAATTCCCATCGCAGCTTTACGAGCATTGGCTGGAGCAGCCGGAAATTCTGCGCCGCTTCGCCGTGCATCACGAAACCGGCGAACCGATGCCGGAAGCGCTGGTTCAAAGGCTCTTGTCGGCGCGTCAATTCAACCAGGGTTTTGCGACCGTCGAATATGCGTCATCGGCTCTGATCGATCTCAATCTTCATCTTGAGCCGAAGCCCGAAGCGATCGATATCGTCGAATTTGAAAAGCAGCAACTCGGCAAGCTTGGCATGCCCGGCTCGATTGTCATGCGCCACCGCACACCGCATTTCCAGCACATCTTCTCCGGCGATTCCTATTCGGCGGGCTATTACAGCTATCTCTGGTCGGAAGTGCTCGATGCCGATGGATTTGGGGCTTTCGAGGAGCGCGGCGATATTTTCGATCCCGAGACCGCCAGCAGGCTGGAGACTTACGTTTATTCCGCAGGCTATAGCCGCGATCCGGATGAGGCCTATAAGCGGTTTCGCGGCAGCGCGGCGCGGCCCGAGCCGCTCTTGCGCAAGCGCGGGCTGATGGAGGCGCCGTCCACAGAAGTTTGAGCTGGCCTGGAAAAGGGTAGAACCAACGGCCCAGATCACGATGATTTTGGATTGACTCAATCCAAAATCATCGTGATCGATTCTAAAAATTTAGAGCGGGATGCGGGCGGAAAACCGGCTTCCACTTTTCCTCATCCTGCTCTAGGCCATTGATCTTTAAAGGTTTAGCTGGTTTTTTCGGCGCAAATGGCAGCGTGAGCCTATCTGCCCCTTGCGAAATTTCCGCAGCCATGCGCCATGCTGGGGCTGCCAGACTCACAGCGTCTCCCCGAGGGGAATTCCATGTCCTTGAATGTCGCCGTCCAAATGGACCCGATCGACAAGATCAACATTGCCGGCGATTCGACCTTCGCTCTGATGCTTGAGGCGCGCGCCCGCGGCCACAAACTCTTCTACTACACCCCCGACAAGCTTTCCCTGCAGGATGGACGTGTGGTGGCCGTGGCAGCGCCGATCGAAGTGCGGGATGTCGAAGGCGATCATTTCAGCCTGGGCGCGGCCGCCCGAATCGACCTTGCCTCCCTGGACATCGTGCTGCTGCGCCAGGATCCGCCGTTCGATCTGGCCTATATCACCTCGACCCATCTCCTCGAGCATTTGCAGCCCAAGGTTCTGATCGTCAATGATCCGGCAAGTGTCCGCAATGCGCCGGAAAAGCTTTTTGTGATGCGTTTTCCGCAGCTTATGCCCCCAACCCTGATCACCCGGGACAAGCAGGCGATTGAGGCGTTCCGGCAGGAGCACGGGGAGGTGGTCATGAAACCCCTGCATGGGCACGGCGGCGCGGCCGTATTCAAAATCGCCCGCAAAGACCCGAATTTCGGTTCGCTCTACGATCTTTTCGCCACCACTTTTCGCGAACCCTGGGTTGTCCAGCGCTTTTTACCCAAGGTGGCGGAAGGCGACAAGCGCATCATTCTGATTGACGGCGTAGCGGCCGGCGCGGTCAACCGGGTGCCGGCCGAGAATGATATTCGCTCAAATCTTGTGCGGGGCGGTGCCGCCGCCGCCACGGAGTTCACGCCGCGGGAGCGGGAAATCTGCGCGACCATCGGACCTGAACTTAAGCGGCTGGGATTGCTTTTCACCGGTATAGACGTCATCGACGGCAATTTAACCGAGATCAATGTGACATCGCCGACGGGGATCCGGGCGATCAAACGGCTTGGCGGACCAGACCTCGCGGCTTCGATCTGGGATGCGATCGAGGCAAAAATGCTGCCCAAATCGGCCTTGCCATTGATGGAAACGGGCCCCAAATCAGATAGGATAGGGGTCAAGGTCCACGGCGCTTCCCCCTCGCCCGACAGCAGGAATCCATGAACGTCTTGCTCGAGACAGTGTCGCCGGGCCGCCCCCGGCGCAACAGGATGAACTTGCCGCAGGGAGCTTATTTCCATCGGGCGAACCTGTGCGCCGAGCTTGCGGCCCTCCGTTCCGGGGATGAGCCGCCGCATGTGATCCGCAAAGAGGTGGTCACGCTTTTCCGCACTGCGCTGAACCACGGACGCACGCTTGCCCGCAAGAGTCTCATGGCCAATGGTGGCGGTCTCGCTTGTGCCGGCCATCTTGCCCATATCGAAGATGAATTGATCCGGGCGATCTTCGAATATGTGACGACCTATGTTCATCCCTGTGAAGGCGAGACCGCTGACAAAGCGCTCGTGATCGCCGCGGTGGGCGGCTATGGCCGCGCCACCCTGGCGCCAGGTTCGGACATCGATTTGCTGTTCCTGCTGCCTTCAGGCAACCGGCTTCGCGCCGAACGGATCGTCGAAGCGATCCTTTATATGCTTTGGGATCTGGGCCAGAAAGTTGGCCATTCGACCCGCACCGTCAAGGAATGTCTGGTTGAAGCCCGCGGCGACATGACGATCCGCACGTCGCTTCTGGAAGCGCGCCACATCGTTGGCGACATGGAGCTGTTTGAGACCCTGCGGACGCGGTTCGAGCGCGAGATCGTTCGCGGCACAGCCGCCGAATTCGTCGCCGCCAAGCTCGCCGAACGCGATACCCGCATCGCGCTGGCGGGGCGCTCGCGCTATCTTGTGGAACCGCAAGTCAAGGACGGAAAAGGCGGTCTCCGCGATCTGAATACTTTGTTTTGGATCGCCAAATACGTCTATCAGGTGCGCGAGTCCGCTGATCTTGTCGCCGCCGGGCTGTTTTCCAGATCCGAATACCGGCTGTTCCTGCGCTGCGAGGAGTTTCTTTGGCGGGTGCGCTGCCATCTGCATTTTCTGACCGGCAGGGCGGAAGAGAGGCTGAGCTTCGACCATCAACGCCGGATCGCCGAAAGGCTCGGCTATTCGAGCCGCGGCGGTCTGGCGAGCGTTGAGCGGTTCATGAAGCATTACTTCCTGATCGCCAAGGATGTCGGCGATTTGACCGCGATCGTCTGCGCGGCGCTGGAAGAAAAGCAAGCCAAGCCCACGGCTACGCTCGACCGTTTCAGACCGTTTCTGCGCAAGCAGAAGGTGATCAAGACGGGTGATTTCGAAGTCGAGAATGGCCGCGTCACCGTCACAAGTCCGGATGTGTTTGTGCGCGATCCGGTCAATCTCATCAGGCTTTTTTGGGTCGCGGACCGCAATGGCCTGGCGATTCATCCCGATGCCACGAGACTTGTTACGCGGGCTCTGAAGAGGATCGATGCGAAGCTCCGCGCCGATCCCGAAGCCAATCGGCTGTTCTTGGAAATTCTGACGTCCCGAAACGAATCCGAAATTGTTCTGCGCCTCATGAACGAAGCCGGCGTCCTCGGACGTTTCATTCCCGATTTCGGCCGCATCGTCGCGCTGATGCAATTCAACATGTACCACCATTATACCGTCGACGAACATCTGTTGCGGGCGGTGGGCAATCTCGCCGAGATCGAGTCTCGCAAGATGGCCGCCGAGCTTCCCTTGGCGACCGAGATCGTGCCTTCGATCGGAAATCGAAGGGCACTGTTTCTTGCGCTTTTTCTGCACGATATCGCCAAAGGGCGCATGGAAGATCACTCCGTGGCGGGCGTCGATGTTGCCAGATCGCTGGGCCCGCGCCTCGGCCTGACGGAGGCCGAGACCGAGACCGTCGCTTGGCTGGTGGAAAACCATTTGATCATGTCGGATACAGCGCAGCGGCGCGATCTCGCCGACAATAAAACAATTGAGACCTTCGCAAACCGCGTTCAGACTCTGGAACGCCTCAAGATGCTTTTTGTCCTGACCGTCTGCGACATCCGTGCTGTCGGTCCGGGCGTTTGGAACAATTGGAAGGGCGAGCTGTTGCGGACTCTCTATTGGGAGGCCGAGGTCGTGCTCGCCGGCGGCCACTCCACGATCAATCGTAAGCAGCGTGTCGCCCAGGCCCGCGCGGAACTGCGGCGGGCTCTGCCGACGTGGTCGGACCTCGATTTCGAGGCCTATGCGGCGCGGCTCCCCCAACCCTATTGGCTCAAGGCGACGCTGGCGCAGAAGCTGCTCCATGCCAAGCTTTTGAATATGACCGAGATGGAGGTGTTTGCGCCGATTACCCATATTCTGGCGGATCGCGAGCGCGGTGTGACAGAGCTCACCATCATCGCCCCCGATCATGCCCGACTCTTGTCTATTGTTGCCGGAGCTTGTGCATCCTCTTCGGCCAATATTGTCGATGCCCAGGTTTTCACGACAACCGACGGGCTGGCCCTCGATACGATCTTCATTTCACGCGCGTTCGATCATGATGAAGACGAAATGCGGCGTGCGGGCCGGATTATTCTGACGATCGAGCGGGCGTTGACCGGCGAAATCCGGTTGCGCGATGTGATTCCTGGATCGACCGGGCAAAGCGGTCGCCCGGTTTTCCGTATCCATCCGGAAGTGTCGATCGACAATACGCTTTCGAATCGGTTCACGGTCCTCGAAGTGACGGGCCTTGACAGACCCGGCGTGCTATACGAACTGACAACGATTATTTCGAGACTGAACCTCAACATAGCGTCGGCGCATATTGCGACCTTTGGCGAAAAGGTTGCGGACGTTTTTTATGTGACCGATCTGACCGGCGAGAAAATCATTTCGGAGCGCCAGCAGGATGCGATTCGCCGTGCGATTTTAGGAATTTTCATCTCAAACCAAGACGTCCTTCCGGCACCAGGTCCCACTCTGGAGCATTCGGGCGAACTTAAATTTGGCTGATAGAGGTTGCAGAAGCGGAGGGGTCACCGGGTCCCCGCGCTTATTTGAGATTGCCGGGAAAAGCTTGATTTTCGTGGCCGGAAAATAGATATCCGGCGTAGTTTGGCATGCAGCAGAGCGATCATGAACAATTCAAAAAACGCCGAAAATGAACCTGCCGACGAGGCGCGCGACCCAGTGGCGCAAGCGCCGCAGCAAGGAGCGGCGGAGTCCGCAACCGAGCTCGACCCTCTTCAGATCGAAAACGCGGGGCTGAAGGACAAGCTCCTCAGAACCCTCGCCGAGATGGAGAATCTGCGGCGGCGTGCCGAGCGGGAGGTTGCCGACGCCAAAACCTATGGTGTGACCTCGTTCGCGCGCGATCTGCTGCCCTTCGCCGACAATCTACGCCGCGCCGTCGAAAGCGTCCCGACCGAGGCGCGAGAAAAGGCCGAGGCCGCTTGGAAAACCTTGATCGAGGGGATCGAACTCACCGAACGCGACTTCCTTTCGCGGCTTGGCAAGTTCGGCATCAGGAAGCTTGAACCGCAGGGATCCAAGTTCGATCCGCATTTCCACGAGGCCTTGTTCGAAGTGCCCGATGAGACAGTGCCGAACGGTACGATCGTCCAGGTTGTCGAAGATGGCTACGCGATCGGTGATCGGGTTCTCCGGCCGGCCAAAGTCGGGGTCTCGCGCGGCGGGCCCAAGACCGCAAACCAAAACGCTCCCGCCTGAGGGGGGAGCGTTCTTCCGGGGCTTGAGCGCCTCGCAGCCGGCAGTGCCGACTAGTATTTGAAGGTGATGCCGACGGTGGCCAGCCAGGGATCGAGCTGGAGATGCGAACGAACTGGGACAAACGTCCCGGGACGGACCACCAAACCCTGTCCATCGGTTGAATAGAACAGTTTTTTCCCGTCGACGAACACGCCCCAGTTCTCCGTGAGCATGTAATCGGCGCCGGCTTGAAGCGCTAAGCCAAAATTCTGGTCGACGCTGAAGTCTGCGAGAATCCCGTCGCTGATATTGGCAAAAACCAACCCATAGCCGACGCCAGCACCAACATAGGGCTGAATGGCACCGAATTGAGTGAAATGATATTGCAGGAGACCTATCGCCAGACCTGCGCGGGTACTTCCTTGCAGGTTGGTGCCATAAAGTCCCGCCATCGGAAAGCCTGTCGCCTTGTAACGTTCGATCGGGGGTACTCCGGTCGAGAACGCGATGGCGATATTGGGCGTGATAAAATACCCTAATTCCAAAGCCAAAGTGTAAACGGGCCGGATAGCAATATTCGACGCGGTGAATAAGCCACCGCCAGTCCGGCTGCCATTGGTTTCGAAGAAAGAGCCGATCGCTCCGGCATGAACAAAGAAGAGCGGAGCGCGGGGTTCCTGTTCGCTCTGCGGAGCCAAGTCTGCCGCCGTGGCGGGAATGGACCCTGAGGAAATGATGACCCCGAGGGAGAGCATCATCACCGCAGCATAAAATTTCAATGCACTAGTCATAGTGTTCCTCAACTTCATGCAAGCAGGGACTTCATGTAAGGAGGAACCAGCCTTGCGGAAATTATTCTGCAAGGCTGGCATTCGCTACTAGTACTTGAAGGTAATGCCCGCTCCGGCGACCCAAGGATCAAGCTGAACGTGGGTCCGAATTGGGACATTCGTGTTCAGGAGAAAGCCCTGGGCGGTTGTCGCGTAGAACACCTTTTTCAGATCGACAAACACACCCCAATTGTCGGTCAGCATGTAATCGGCACCACCCTGCAAGACGAGGCCAAAATTCTGGTCGACGGTGAAGTCGCGGAGAATTCCGTCGCTGATGTTGCCGAAATTGAGCACATAGGCCGCGCCGACGCCGAGATACGGCTGGAGGGCACCGAAATTGGTGAAGTGATATTGAAGGAGCAGCATCGCCGGCCCATAGCGGACGCTACCCAAAAGATCGGTTCCGACAGCGCCAGCCACGGTGAGGCCTGTCGCCTTGAGATGCGCAACCGGCGGGACGCCAGCTGACAGCGCGATCGCGATATTCGGGGTGACGAAATAGCCGGCTTCCAAGCCCAAGGTATAATCCGGGCGCGTGGCTATGTTCGAAATTCCGATCCCGCCCAGAACGGGGACGGAATTGAAGAAGCCGCCGCCGGTCGATTGCGCATTAACCGTCTTGAACACGCCCAAGGCACCGACATGGACAAAGAAGATGGGTGCCGGCGGCGGGAGCGGCTCTGGCGTAGGAGCCAAGTCCGCGGCGTCAGCTCGCGTGATCGCGAGGGCTGCAATGAAAGCAGCGGCCCAGATTTTGATAACACCGGTCATGAACTTTCCCTCCGTATTTTATGCCTTAGGGTTCACGCGATATTGACTTTTTGTCAAACGATCGGTGCTTGTCACAGCCCATTCGATGAGCACTATGACTTTTTTATCACGTTCTGAGCGCCCAAGTGGCGGAACCGGTTCGGCTGCAACTTTGATTCAAAACAAAATGGGCTCTAATGTGCGGTGGTAGTTAGGGCGATCCTCAGGACCCGCTTAAGAGGTATCTGGCCCCAAGGGGAAGCGCCGGCACAAGGAGTAACAAATGAAGTCCGCGATACGACCGACCGTTAGAGGTTTGGCGCTGCTGGTGTTTGTGATTGCCGCCTATGCGATGGGGCCAGGAATCACCGAAGTTTCCGCCCATTCGCGGCTGGTCAAGTCGGAACCGTCGGCCCGCGCCGTCCTCGATGCGACCCCCAAAGAGTTGAAGCTGTGGTTCAACGAAGGCGTCGAACCGGCCTTCGCTAAGGTCTGGATCATCCAGAAAAGCGGACCTGAAATCCAACTGAGCACGCGCGGCGACAGCTCCGACCCGCGGCTTCTCGTCGCCACGCTTCCAGATAATCTGCCAGCTGGGCCGGTCGTCATCGGGTATCACATGCTTTCCGTTGACGGCCACGTGGTCGAGGACAAGCTTACCTTCACGGTCAAGGCTCCGAGTTAGGGGCGGCGAGATATGCTCGATCCATTTGCAATTGTTCGAGCCTTTGCGACCCTGGGGGCGGCCATCGTCTTGGGGTCGGGTATTCTGCTTTGGTACACGCGGGATGCGCGATTGCCGGCGGGGGGCGCCGCTTGGCGCCGCCGGGTCGTCATCTCGGTCATGGTCGCCGCTCTGGTCGGCGCCGTCGCCACATGCGTGGGCATTATTGGCGCTGCGACCGCCGCCGCCGGCATATCCGTGTTTTCCGCCACCGGCTCGGTCCTCGGCACCTTCCTGACCAAGACCGGGGTTGGCCGAATCGCGATCGTCGAGATCGCCTGTGCCGTGGCGGTCTGCGTGCCGGCCGTCGTTGCCTGGTTCACGCTCAAGAAATTATCGATTTCGGATGTGGCCTTGCTGCTCGCCGCCTATGGGGCGGGTGTCGGTATCGCCGCGTTTCCCTTCAACAGCCATCCTGTCACGCTCGATCAGCAAGCGATCGGACTTTTCGCCGCCGTTGCCCACCGCCTGGCCCTGAGCCTTTGGCTCGGCGGACTGCCGGCGCTTATTTTGTTGATTGGGGCCGGGCCGATGCCCGACGACACGCGGCAATTGGCAGCGGTCGTGCTCCGCCGGTTTTCGAAAGTCGCTACCTATTCCATGATCGTCATTCTGGCGAGCGGCGCGCTGCTGACGTGGTATTTCGTTGGCAATTTCTCGAGTCTCATCGGCACCGGATATGGACGTCTGTTGATCCTCAAGCTGCTGTTCCTCGCCGGTGTCCTGGCGATCGCCAATGATCTTCAACGTAACGTCTTGCCCCTGCTGGAGCGCAAGCCGAGCGACGAAACATTTCGCGGCTATGCCAACCGGGTCAAAATCGAGACCGTGCTGGCCGTTCTCATTGTCGTCGTGGCGTCCGACATGGCGGGACTGGCCCCGCCTGCCCACACGGACATTGTCTGGCCGCTGCCGTTCCGCTTCTCGTTTGCGGCGAGTTGGCCGACCCCTTGGGTTCCGACCCTGTTCTTCACCGGCTCCGCTTTTTTATTGGGCGGCTTTGCCTTGATCTGCTTGGCATTTTTGCCGGCTCACCGGCCTGTGTGGTACAAGCTGTCCAAGCGTGCCAGTATCTTTGCGGGAGTGGCCGTCACGGCTGTCGGCAGCGCGTTGGCTTTTCCGGCCATTTCTGTGCAGGCCTATCCGGATACCTATCTCACAACCGAGATCCCTTACGCGGCCACATCGATTGCCGCCGGTCTCAATCATTACGAGCAGAATTGCACCACGTGCCACGGCACCAGCGGTCATGGAGACGGCCCTGCGGCGGCTGGCTTGCCGGTAAAGCCGGCCGATCTGTCGGCGCCGCATACTGCCTTGCATACCGGCGGCGACCTCTATTGGTGGGTCACCCACGGGATCGAGAAATCGGGGATGCCGGCCTTCGGCGACGTGCTCGCCAACGACGATCGCTGGGACATCATCAATTTTCTCGGCGCTTTCTCGGTCGGCTATCAGGCGCGCGTCATCGAACCCAAGATCAATCCCGGCCAGTACTGGCTCGCGCCCCCGGATTTCCAAGTGACCGACGAAAAGGGCGAAACCAAGCTTTTGAGCGAATACCGGCTCAAGTCCGCGCTCCTCCTGGTCCTGTTTTCTTGTACGCAGGATTTGGCGCAAGACACCGCGAGGCTCGAGCAGCTCTTATCGGCGCGGCAACGGCTGGCTGATCTCGGTGCCCGGATCGTTTTGATCGCACCGGGCGCCGCCTGTGACCCGTTGCGTAACCTCGCCACCGGCAAGATTCTGATCGCGGATCGCGACACGGCGGACGTCGCCGCCACTTATGGGCTGTTGACCCGCTCGTTTCACAACCGCCAGCAGGATGTGGTCCGGGTTCCAGAAACGCACGCGGAATTCCTGATCGATCGGTCGGGCTATATTCGTGCGCGCTGGCTTCCCGTTGAGGACCAAAGCTGGAGCGATTTGCGGGTTATCGAAAGTCAGCTTGAGCTGCTGGCGCGCGAACCGCCGGCGCCCCCGCCGCCTGGCCCTCACGACATCCACTGATCCGCCACCGGGCCTTCACGCCAACGGTCGCGCGCCGACCGTTGGGGACTGCCTACACGGATCGGCTGGCCCCATGATCACAGCATGGCCGGCAGGACTCGATCAGGCGGGCGATGACCGTCCATGAAGGTCTTGATGTTGATGATGACCTTCTCGCCCATATCGACCCGGCCCTCAGCGGTCGCCGATCCCATGTGCGGCAACAGTGTCACCTTGCCGGCGTTGGCGAGCTTGATGAGCTTTTGCGAAACGGCCGGTTCATGTTCGAAAACGTCAAGGCCCGCGCCGGCCACTTCGCCCGCCTCGATCATCCGCGTCAGTGTGTTTTCATCGATGATTTCACCGCGCGCCGTATTGATGACGATCGCATGCGGACGCAGATATTTGAGGCGCCGCGCCGAAAGCAAATGATAGGTCGCGGGCGTATGGGGGCAATTGATCGAGACGATGTCCATACGGGCAAGCATCTGATCGAGCGATTCCCAATAGGTTGCTTCGAGAGCTTCCGCGATCGAGGCGGCGACCGGGCGGCGATTGTGATAATGGATCTGCATGCCGAAGCTCCTGGCCCGGCGGGCGACCGCCTGACCGATACGTCCCATGCCGACGATACCCAGTCGCTTGCCGGTGATTCGCTGTCCCAGCATCCAGGTTGGCGCCCAGCCCGCCCACTCGCCTGAAGGGATAATCCTTGCGCCCTCGACGATCCTTCGCGCCACGGCGAGGATCAAGGCAATCGTCATGTCGGCGGTATCCTCGGTCAGGACACCCGGCGTATTGGTCACGGTAACTCCGCGTGCCAAAGCCGCCGTGACGTCGATATTGTCGACGCCATTGCCAAAATTGGCGATGAGCTTCAATTGCTCGCCCGCCTGTCCGATCAACTCGGCATCGATTCGGTCGGTGACGGTCGGCACGATGACGTCGGCGAGGCTCAATGCCTCGGAGAGGGCGCTGCGCGACATTGGCTTGTCGTCGATATTCAGCCGCGTTTCGAAAAGCTCGCACATGCGGGTTTCCACAACGTCTGGCAGTTTGCGGGTGACGACAACGAGCGGCTTTTTTCGGCCCATTCTTTTCCCTGTCCTTTGGCTTGCCGGGCACGATCCTCAAATGACCAGATCGCAGGAAGGCGTCGGACTTCGCCAAATCCGATCGCATTTCGGCAGATTATCGGTCCGCCACGGCGGGCTTTGCCAATTCGGTCTTCACTTGGCGTTAACGAGGCCCAGGACACAAGAGGGGCAGGCCCGTTCATCGCTTACGGCCTCTGTAGCAGATGGCCGGTCAAAGACAAGAATGCTGGCTGCGCGGACTGATCAAGGTCCGCCGCGGACCCGCAGCATGAGTGCGCCCACGTGGCAATGAGCAGAAGATGGTGGTAGGGATGCGCAAGATAGCGCCATCTTGGGGTAAAGCGTTGCGGTGTTT
Source organism: Beijerinckiaceae bacterium (assembly GCA_004564215.1). Lineage (NCBI taxonomy): Bacteria > Pseudomonadati > Pseudomonadota > Alphaproteobacteria > Hyphomicrobiales > Beijerinckiaceae > Beijerinckiaceae bacterium. Next base: position 2,729,986 of record CP024846.1, read on the forward strand.
CGGGTTGCTCGCAGCCACGAGCTTTTTGGTCTTGGTCGTGGGGAACATCGCCAGCGCGGACCAAAACGGATCTGCGAGCGGCCTACCGATTCCGCGCTATGTCAGCCTGAAGTCGGACCGCGTCAATCTGCGCGAGGGTCCCTCGAAGGATCATCGCACCCTGTGGATTTACCAGCGCGCCGGATTGCCGGTCGAGATTACCGCCGAATTTGAAATCTGGCGCAAGGTCCGCGATTCGGAAGGTGCCGAAGGCTGGGTCCTGCATTCGCTGCTTTCGGGGCGCCGCACGGCCCTGGTCGCACCCTGGAAGAAGGGCGTTGATTCGACTCTCTACAGCAAAGCGAGTCCCAAATCCGCGCCGGTGGCTAATTTGCAGTCCAATGTGCTTGCCAGCGTGCGCGGCTGCGACGGCGCCTGGTGCCATATCTCGGGCGAAGGCTTCGACGGCTATATTCAGCAATCGAGTCTTTGGGGCGTCTACCCGAATGAAAAGATCGAGTGACAGCGTAGGCCCCATCAATAAGGCCGCATTTGCGTCCATCGGAATGTGACCATCCGGCCCGCTCGGGAGGCCGCGTCACCGTTTATCCAGGGGTCTCAGGGCGAGGGGGGATGCCTGGAGAACAAGTCTCCTCCAGGTTTGCTATGGGGTCCGACCAAGTCGATGGCAGGGACCACCGAAGTGTCACGTTCAAGCTTGCTCAGGCGTCCTTGCCGTGACCCGTCAGCCGAGTCCAGCCGTCCTGAACAGTAGCTGAAAGCGCTTTTACGCCCTGATTGACGACTTCCCAATTGACCACTGGACGATCAGTGGATCCTTCGGCTCCGCTTGTGTTCCGCATCGAATCATAAACATAGGCCGCGCCGATCGTGAGCAAAATTCCAACGATGATCCCGAAAAACATGCGCATTCAAGCCCCTTCTTGCCGATGACAATTTCCCCTATGCCCCTGCATACACTAGCTTTTATTTTCCTCTTGGGTCAAGCGCGCGCGCCCCGCCGATAGGTCCTTCGAGCCGCGAACTCACCGGTAAATTATCGGGTGATTCGTCCCGCGAACGGCGGCAGGGAACGGAACCGTGATTGAGGCGTTCCTTTTGGACCGCTGCGGGAACGCACCGGATGAAGGACTTGAAGCGCCGAGGGCAAAAGACCGAGCTTCACTCGTGCGAGATGAATACGACTGAACCAGGCAATCGTCAGATTGAATGGACACCTCGGTGTTTGTCTTGCGCCATTCTTGAGCGCCAATGACGTTGGGAAAAAGCGATGGGTGATGCAACTATGGAGCGCGAAATCCGAACTTCCGCCGAGCTTCAGGAAGTCTGTCTTCGCACGCTAAAGCAGTGTCCCGGGTTTGAACAGGTCAATGAGATTCTCATCCAGCCGCGCGAAAATGCAGAAGGCTGTGCGAACTGGACCTTGGCGGCAGTGCGGCCGCGCGTCGACAATAGCTCGCTGCGTGCTGCGCGCGAAACGATTGGATTATTGCAGCAGACCTATCAGCTCGACGCGGAAGAGGCTTCCGTACGCATGAAGCGTCGAATCTGAGTCCGCTTCCCACGGTCCGCCTTCCGGGGCGCTTAACACGTTGCCTGCCTTTATTGCAAAATATTAATCACATTTGATGGCTGCCTCGACCTTCTTGGTGAAAGTCGGGTTGAGGCGGCTGGCGAAGTGCGCAGATTGGGCTTATCCCATTGTAAGGGCCACGCACTATGTGGCCCGTTGCCGTGGCGAAAGGGGCCCGGGTTTTGATATATTCCCATGTTCTCGGGACGGGTGCCTACGCACCGAAGCGCATACTGACCAACCAAGATCTCGAACGATTGGTCGATACCACCGATGCCTGGATCAGTGCGCGCACGGGCATCAAGCAGCGCCGGATTGCCGCCGAAGGTGAAGTGACTTCCGATATGGCGGTGGTCGCCGCGCGGCACGCTTTGGCAATGGCTGAAACCAAGGCCGAAGACCTCGACATGATCATCGTCGCCACGGTCTCCGCCGACATGCCATTGCCGTCCTGCGCGGTGATTGTGCAAGCCAAGCTTGGCGCGACGCGGGCGTTCGCCTTCGATGTGGCCGCGGCTTGCGCGGGCTCGCTTTATGCCATGAGCATCGCCGATCAATTCATTCAGAGCGGCAAGGCAAAGCGGGTGCTGATTATCGGCGCCGAGCTATTGAGCCGTCTCGTCGATTGGACCGACCGAAATACCTGTGTGCTGTTCGGCGACGCGGCGGGTGCGATGGTGATCGGCCCGACACCGCATCCGGGGCGCGGACTTCTCTCGACGCATCTTCATTCCGACGGAACCGCGGCGGGGATCTTGTCGATCCCGGGCGGGGGCAGCAAATATCCGCAATCCGCCGAAGTGCTCGAATCCAACATGCACAAGATCACAATGAACGGGCGTGAGATTTATAAGTTCGCGGTCCGCGTCCTGCCTCCCGCGATTTTGGAAGCGCTCAGTGCGAACGGCCTGACCGTCGATGACGTCAGCCATATCGTGTCGCATCAGGCCAATGCCCGAATCGTGGAATCGGTTCTGGAAAGGCTCGGCATTCCCCTTGAGAAATGTTGGTTGAATCTCGATCGCTATGGCAATACGTCGAGCGCATCGCTGCCGATTTCGCTCGATGAAGCAAACCGTGCCGGCCGTCTCAAGCCCGGAGATCTGATTGCCATGATGGCGATCGGCGCCGGAATGACATGGGGCAGCGCCCTGATGCGCTGGTAAAGCGACGCTATCGCGGTAGCTAAAATCACTTCGCGCAGAAGACGAGCCTGGCACCGACCGGCGATTGTTGCCGAAGCTAGAGCATGTTCCGAAAAAGTTGACCGACTTTTTCGATCAGAACATGCTTCCACTCGTTGAACTTGAGCGTTTCCTTTCGATCAGATGATTCCATCTGATCGGGAAGCGCTCTAGCCGCCCATTATTGGGTGGCCGCAACCTTGCTGCCGGCGGCGGCGACGACGGCTTTCTTGAAGGCGCCTTCGATCGTCACAGCAAAATTATAATGGGTGCTGGAGAAGGGCGCCGAACGAAACGGCTTATTGCTGCGCCAGCCGACCAGAATGGCGCCGATCGTCGGCCTGTTCGACTCCGTCACGACCGCGCCGCCGGAGGCTCCGTCTCCCGTTTCGCAATCGAAGGAAAACTCTCGGGTGCCTTCTTCGCCAACCGATAATTGATCGTGGAGGCGGCATTTTTCCATCGAAAGCCTGCGTCCTTCGCCCCAGTCGATATGACCGCGCGCGACAAACTCGACGGGCATGTTGGGGGCTTCGGTGTCGGCGAGATTATAGGGCGTGACTCCATCGATCGGACGCGCCAGTCGGGCGACAGCCCAATCATGCACGGCGGCGATCGCGTAGGGGTTGGTGCTGCCGGCGGTGATCGATGCGGAGTCGATCGGCACCCGGACCTGCTTGCCCCGCGTTTCGATCGAAAAGAAACAAGTCTTGGCTCTCGGCGTGCCTCTTTCGTCGAAAAATACATGCGCGGCTGTCGTCACGAGATCATTGGCGAGGGTCAGCTGGCCGGCGCCATGGGCGTCGCCACACTCGATGAGGCCGGACGCTGCAAAGCGGGTGCGAAGTTCCGTGGCGTCAAGCTTTTGCTGGGCCGCAAAGTCCTCGACGCTGCGGCGGCTGTTTTTGCCGAACACGACCACAGGCACGATCTTGGGCGAGGTGGCTTGCGACAAGGCCGTTTTAAAGAGCGGAACAGCCGAGGCTTGAGCAGAAATCCCGACAAGGAAAACGCAAACGGCGGCTGCACATAGTCCACCCTTATGAAACTTCATGTCTTGTCCCCTCGATTCTGCGCTGCACCAGTTTAGGGTCGAGCACAGCATTAGATCAAGCTGAACCGGTATAGTATTTTGCCATTGCGAAAACAAAAAGGCAGCTTTCTGATCTGACAAGCTCTTGTTGGCAAGGTTGACCTTTGCCGCGAAATTCCGTTTGATCCTTAGGACAATACGGCGAAAGCGTGGTGCGAGGCTTACGCGAAACCGCTAAGCTGTTCGCGGCATCATGCCGCTACTTGCCGCATTGCGGCGACATTAAGATAGTGCAAGTGCCAAGTTTGGTTGTTGAGAGTTCCCTGCCGAGCCGCGGGCTATGAGCGCCGGCCTTGTTTTCGAGTTGCCGGTGTCGAATTCGCTGCTTGATGTTTATTCCGGAATGGTGAGCGAAGGTCACCTGGAGCGCGACGCCGATCAGGACCGCGTCTTACAGCTGCTGGAAAAGCTGCGGCTCGCCCTCGCCGACTTCAATCCGCCGCGCAGCTCCGGGGGCGCTCTTGGCTGGCTCAGAAGCTCCAACCGCAACGAACCTTCCACGCGGGGCTTGTACATTTGGGGCAGTGCCGGGCGTGGCAAAACCACGCTGATGGATCTTTTCTACGACGCCGTCCAAATCGAGCAAAAATCGCGGGTCCATTTTCATGCTTTCATGGCCAATGTTCACGCCTTCATATTTGCGTGGCGCCAGGCTCGGCAAAAAGGCTCCGTGAAAGGAGACGACCCGATCGCGGCGGCGGCCGATGCAATCGTCCAGAAAACATGGCTTCTTTGTTTCGACGAGTTCAACGTCACAGATATCGTCGACGCCATGATTTTGGGCCGTCTTTTCGAGGCGCTGTTCGCGCGGGGTATCGTTGTTGTGGCGACGTCGAACGTAAAGCCAGACGAGCTTTATCAGGATGGGCTCAATCGGGTTTTGTTTTTGCCATTCATCGATCTGATCAAAGCCCGGATGGAGATTATCCATCTCGACGCTCGGGGCGACTTTCGGCTCGAAAAGCTGCGCAAGAACGCGGTCTATTTTGTTCCCGCCGATGCGCGCGCGGCGACCGCGATGACGAGAGCCTTCGAGGCCCTGACGGGGGCGGAGCACGGAGCGCCGGCGACTCTCAAAGTGCTCGGCCGCCCGGTCCTGGTGCCCGAGGCGCGGACCAATGTGGCACGGTTCTCATTCGCGGATCTGTGCCAGGTGCCGCTGGGCGCGGCGGATTTTCTTGCGATCGCCCATGAATTCCATACAGTGCTCCTCGACAAAATCCCGATCATTGAGGCGGCGCGACGTGACGAAGCCAAGCGCTTCATTACACTGATTGATACGTTTTATGACCGTCATGTGAAACTCATCGCTTCCGCGCAGGCGGAACCGGCCGAACTTTATGCGGGTACCGAGGGACATGTGGCATTCGAATTCAAGCGGACCGCATCGCGTCTGATGGAAATGCGCTCGGTGGACTATCTAGCCCTTCCCCATGGCCCCGTCTCGTCTCGCGGATCGGGAGATGCGAGCGGCCTTGTCGAAACTTAAAACTGCATTGATGCACCGCGTCAGCCTAAATCGGTTGCATAATGGGCTGTCATCACGGAATTTACGGCTTGGCGCGCGCCGGCGATGAACGTAGGTTCACGGCTAAAGATCCAGCTGTTAGTATGAATTGGACGGCTCGAAATCGCAGGGCCCAATCCTTGCTTCGACCGTTCCAGCTCCTGCCTCCCCGCTTCGACAGGATTGATAATCTTCTGGTTTCTTCAGGCATTCTTCATTTAGAGCTTTCGCGGTCATGCGAGAGAGAAGGACGGACAAGAAATGGCGCGCAGTAAGATCGCATTGATCGGAGCCGGACAGATCGGCGGAACCCTGGCTCACCTCGCGGCGCTCAAGGAACTTGGCGATATAGTGCTGTTTGATATTGCGGAAGGGACGCCCCAAGGAAAGGCGCTCGATCTTGCTCAATCCGGTCCGGTCAATGGTTTCAACGCGGCTTTGCGCGGTGCCAACACCTATGAGGCCATCGCCGGCGCCGACGTCGTCATCGTGACGGCCGGCGTGCCGCGCAAACCGGGGATGAGCCGCGACGATCTGCTCGGCATCAATCTCAAGGTGATGGAAGCGGTCGGCGATGGGATCAAGCAATATGCGCCGAATGCGTTTGTGATCTGCATTACCAATCCGCTCGATGCGATGGTCTGGGCCCTTCAAAAGGCCTCCAGCCTTTCAGCCTCCAAAATCGTCGGCATGGCCGGCGTCCTCGATTCGGCAAGGTTCCGGCATTTTCTTTCGGAAGAATTCAAAATCTCTGTTGAAGACATCACGGCGTTCGTACTGGGTGGGCATGGCGACGATATGGTGCCCTCGTTGCGTTACTCGACTGTTGCGGGGATTCCCTTGCCGGACCTTGTCAAAATGGGTTGGACGACACAGGAGCGGCTCGACGCGATCGTTGACCGGACCCGCAAGGGTGGCGGTGAGATCGTCGCGCTTCTCAAGACCGGGTCGGCATTTTATGCCCCCGCGGCGTCGGCAATTGCGATGGCCGACTCCTATCTGAAGGACAAGCGACGGGTGTTTCCTTGCGCGGCAAAGCTCAATGGCGAATATGGTGTCGATGGGCTTTATATCGGGGTGCCGGTCGTCATCGGTGCCAATGGGGTCGAGAAAATCGTCGAGGTCACACTCGATCCAACTGAAAAGCTTATGTTTGAAAAATCGGTGGGCTCTGTGCGAGGCTTGGTCGATGCCTGCAAGACGATCAACCCCGCCCTCGCGAATTGATTTTCAAGGAGCAATGATCCCGGAACTGTCTTGGCTCGGTGCCTTCCCTATTGGCCGCAGACGGCGAAATGAGGCGGCAAGCCAATGGCCAACCGGGGCTGGCAAATTCATGCGGCGCGCCGTTCGAAACGAGGGGATTTGGCGAGAGGCCGAATTCCCCTCTTTGCCTTCGCGCATTTTCTGGCAGTGAACCGGGCCGAACTGGCGTGGAACCTGCTTGGGGTCGCAGCTAAGAAGAGATCCTGATGAATATTCATGAGTACCAGGCTAAGGCAGTCCTCAAGGAATTCGGCGTGCCCGTCTCGCGCGGGATCGCGGTGCTGCGCGTCGCTGACGCGAAGGCCGCGGCTCAGGAACTTGGCGGCCCAGCATGGGTGGTGAAGTCGCAGATCCATGCAGGCGGGCGTGGCAAAGGCAAGTTCAAGGAGCCGGAGGCGGGCAGCAAGGGCGGGGTGAGACTCGCCAAATCCCTGGCAGAAGTCGAAACCTTCGTTGCCGAAATGTTCGGCAGAACGCTGGTCACCGTACAAACGGGTCCGGCGGGCAAGCAGGTCAACCGGATCTATCTTGAGGACGCCGCCCAGATCGTCAAGGAGTTCTATGTCTCCCTGCTGGTCGATCGGGCGACGAGCCGGGTGGCTTTCGTTGTTTCGACCGAAGGCGGCATGGAAATCGAGGAAGTCGCACATCATAAGCCGGACAGGATCACCAGTTTTTCCGTCGATCCGGCAACCGGCATCATGCCTCACCATGGCCGGACCGTCGCCAAGGCGCTGGGTCTTTCGGACGAGCTTGCCAAACAGGCGGAAAAGCTGACCGCGCAGCTCTATACGGCCTTCGTCGCCAAGGACATGGCGATGCTCGAGATTAACCCGCTCATCGTCTCGACGGAGGGGCAGCTCAAATGTCTTGACGCCAAAATCTCGTTTGATTCCAATGCGCTATACCGTCATCCAGATATCGTCGCACTACGTGATGAAACCGAAGAAAATGCCAAGGAGATCGAGGCGTCGAAGCATGATCTGAACTATATCGCCCTGTCGGGGACCATCGGCTGTATGGTCAATGGCGCCGGACTCGCCATGGCCACGATGGACATCATCAAGCTTTACGGCGCGGAGCCGGCGAATTTCCTGGATGTCGGCGGCGGGGCCAGCAAGGACAAGGTCACCGAAGCTTTCAAAATCATCAGTTCCGACAAGCAGGTGAAAGGCATTTTGGTGAACATCTTCGGCGGCATCATGAAATGCGACGTGATCGCGGAGGGGGTCATTGCCGCTGTGAAAGAGGTTGGCCTCGAAGTGCCGCTGGTCGTCCGCCTCGAAGGAACGAATGTCGATCTCGGCAAGAAAATCATCGCCCAATCCGGGCTCAATGTTATCTCCGCGGATGACCTCGACGCCGCCGCCCAGAAAATCGTCGCGGCCACCCGAAAGGCGTGAATCTATGTCGATCCTGATCAACAAGGACACCAAGGTCATTTGTCAGGGCTTTACCGGCAAGAATGGCACTTTCCATTCCGAGCAGGCGATCGCCTATGGCACCTGGATGGTCGGCGGTACATCGCCGGGGAAGGGTGGCGCCACCCATCTTGGCCTGCCGGTCTATGATACGGTTGCCGAGGCGCGCGAAGCGACCGGCGCCGACGCCAGTGTCGTTTACGTTCCGCCTCCGGGCGCCGCCGACGCGATCTGTGAATCGATCGACGCCGAAGTGCCGCTGATCGTTTGCATCACCGAGGGCGTGCCGGTTGCGGACATGATCAAGGTCAAACGGGCTCTGTCAGGGTCGAAGTCCCGGCTTATCGGGCCCAATTGCCCGGGGGTCATGACCGCCGGCGAATGCAAGATAGGCATCATGCCCGGCAATATCTTCAAGGCGGGCTCGGTTGGGATTGTATCGCGTTCGGGAACCTTGACCTACGAGGCTGTGTTTCAGACGACCCGCGAGGGTCTTGGTCAGACGACCGCGGTCGGCATCGGCGGGGATCCGGTCAAGGGAACCGAATTCATCGATATGCTGGAAATGTTTCTCGCCGATGATGCGACCCAGTCGATCGTCATGATTGGGGAGATCGGCGGTTCGGCCGAGGAAGACGCGGCGCAATTCATCGCCGACGAGGCCAAGCGTGGCCGGAAGAAGCCGATTGTCGGCTTTATAGCCGGGCGCACCGCGCCGCCCGGCCGGCGCATGGGCCACGCCGGCGCAATCATCGCCGGGGGCAAAGGCGGCGCCGAAGACAAGATCGCGGCGATGGAGGCGGCCGGGATCCGCGTCTCGGAGTCGCCAGCCAGGCTTGGCAAGACCCTCGCGGAGGTGCTCCGGGGATGAAACGGACTTGAGAAAAGCGGTCGGCGTCCGCATGTAAAGGTCAGGGTCCGACGAACGGCTTCATGCGCAAGCGCGGCTATTGAGGCGAATCAATGCGTCGCGGTTCTCTTACGGGAACAACGCGGACTTCGAAATTGAGAAGAAATAAACCAGTTTCAAATGAATTGAGCAGATAGCCCCGGTTAATTGACCGACTGCCTCCGTAAATTGCCGAGGTGACGAACGTCCGGTCCAGCCCCATGTGCTGATCCATGGCCGCCAGGGGGTTTTTGAACTTGGGCTCGAAGGAGACACGAATGGCGCGCCAGGATACGAATGGAAATGCAAACGGGTCCGGCGGTTCGGCGAGCGGCCGGTCGGCGCCGAACACGGCTTTGGCGCTGACCTCGTTCCTTTATGGCGGCAATGCCGCTTATGTCGAACAGCTTCAGGATCTCTATCGGCGTGATCCAGCTTCGCTGGACCCCTCTTGGCGCGAATTCTTCGCCAAGATGGGCGATGACGAGAGAGCCATCGAAAAAACCGTGCAAGGACCGCTTTGGAAACAGGTGGGTCAAGCGCTTGGTCCCCGGGACGAATTGGTTTCCGCGCTTGACGGCAATTGGGCGGAGACGCAAGCCTTGGTCGGCGCCAAGCTCAAGGCGAGGGCCGGAACGGAGGGCCTCGTCTCGGCGGACGAGATACTTCGTGCCACGCGCGATTCGGTGCGGGCCTTGATGATGATCCGCGCCTATCGCATGCGCGGGCATCTTCATGCCAATCTCGATCCGCTCGGACTTGAGCCGCCGAAGGATCACGAGGAACTGCATCCCGCGGCTTATGGGTTCACCGAAGCCGACTACACCCGCAAGATTTTGATCGATGGCGTTCTCGGGCTTGAGTTTGCAACCATTCCAGAGATGCTGAAAATTCTGCGCCGAACCTATTGCGACAATATCGGCTTCGAGTTCATGCATATTTCCGATCCGGCCGAAAAGGGCTGGATGCAGCAGCGGATCGAAGGCCCCGGCAAGGAAATCAGCTTCACCAAGGAGGGCAAGCGCGCCATCCTCAACAAGCTTGCGGAAGCCGAGGGATTCGAGAAATTTCTCGATATCAAATACACCGGCACCAAACGCTTCGGACTCGACGGGGCCGAAGCCATGGTCCCGGCGCTTGAGCAGATCATCAAACGGGGCGGCGCCTTGGGGGTCCAGGACATCGTGCTCGGAATGGCCCATCGTGGCCGCCTCAACGTGCTGTCCCAAGTGATGGGCAAGCCGCATCGGGCGATCTTCAACGAATTCAAGGGCGGCTCGTTTACGCCCGATGACGTTGAGGGTTCCGGCGACGTCAAATATCATCTTGGCGCTTCGGCCGACCGCGATTTCGACAACAACAAGGTTCATCTTTCGCTGACCGCGAATCCCTCGCATCTCGAGATCGTCGATCCTGTGGTGCTCGGCAAGGTCCGCGCCAAGCAGGACCAATTGCACGATGTGGTCGAGCGCACCAAGGTTCTGCCTTTGCTGATTCATGGAGACGCCGCTTTCGCGGGGCAGGGCGTGATCGCCGAATGTTTTGGCTTGTCCGGCCTCAAGGGCTACCGGACCGGCGGATCGATCCATTTCATCATCAATAATCAGATCGGCTTCACCACGTCGCCGCGCCATTCGCGCTCGTCGCCCTATCCGTCGGACACCGCCAAAATGATCGAGGCGCCGATCATTCACGTCAACGGCGACGATCCGGAAGCGGTTGTCTATGCCGCGAAGATCGCGATCGAATTCCGGCAAAAATTTCATAAGCCGGTGGTGATCGACATGTTCTGTTATCGCCGCTTCGGCCACAACGAAGGCGATGAGCCGGCATTCACCCAGCCGCTCATGTACAAGAAAATCCGCGCGCATAAGACAACGCTGCAAATCTATGCCGAAAAACTTATTGCGGAAGAAGTTCTGACCGAGGGCGAGGTTTTGCGCCTGCAGGCCAATTGGCATCATCATTTGGAAACGGCGTTCCAGGCGAGCGTGTCCTTCAAGCCCAACAAGGCCGATTGGCTTGATGGCCGCTGGGCGGGTCTCAAACCCGCGCAGCCCGGCGTCGAAGACGCCCGCCGCGGCCGCACCGGCGTCGAGCGCGCGCGGCTGATCGAGATCGGCAATCGCCTCACCACGGTTCCGCCAGGGTTCGAACCTCATCGCACCATCCGCCGTTTGCTCGACAATCGGCGCAAGATGATCGAAACGGGTGGGGGCATCGACTGGGCGATGGCGGAGGGGCTTGCCTTCGCGGCTCTGGTCGACGAGGGCTATCCGGTCCGACTTTCCGGCCAGGACAGCGAGCGCGGAACCTTTTCGCAGCGCCACGCGGTGCTGATCGATCAGGAGACCGAAGAACGCTACGTCCCCTTGAACAACATCCGCGACGAGCAGGCGCATTTCGAAGTCATCAATTCGATGCTGTCCGAGGAGGCCGTGCTTGGTTTCGAATATGGGTATTCGCTGTCCGAGCCCAACGCCCTGACGGTTTGGGAAGCCCAATTCGGCGATTTCGCCAACGGCGCACAGGTGCTGTTCGACCAGTTCATTTCGTCTGGCGAACGCAAATGGCTGCGCATGTCAGGTCTCGTCTGCCTGCTGCCGCATGGCTATGAGGGCCAGGGGCCCGAACATTCCTCCGCCCGGCTCGAGCGCTATCTGCAATTATGCGCCGAGGATAATATGCAGGTCGCCAACTGCACGACGCCGGCCAATTATTTCCATATTTTGCGGCGCCAGTTGAAACGCGACATTCGCAAGCCACTCATTCTGATGACGCCCAAATCACTGTTGCGGCACAAGCGCGCCGTCTCGAAGCTCGATCAGTTTGTGAACGGCTCGTCCTTCCATCGTATTTTGACGGACGATGCGGATGGCGTCGGGGATGGCGCCACCAGCCTCGTCGAGGACGCCAAGATTCGCCGCGTGGTTCTATGCTCGGGGAAAGTCTATTACGATCTCTACGAGGAACGCGAGAAGCGGGGCGTCAACGACATCTATCTCATCCGCGTGGAACAGCTCTATCCTTTCCCGCTCAAGGCGCTCGTCAACGCTTTATCGCGCTTCAAGCAAGCCGAGGTCGTCTGGTGCCAGGAAGAACCGAAGAACATGGGCGGGTGGAACTTCGTCGATCCCTATATCGAATGGGTGCTTGGCCAGGCTGGCGGCAAGGCGAAGCGCCCACTCTATGTCGGAAGGCCGGCGGCGGCTTCCACCGCAACCGGCCTGATGTCGAAGCATTTGGCCCAACTCAAAACCTTCATGGACGAAGTGTTTACCGTATGAATGGCGTGACCTTCGGCGCAACGAAATTAACCTCTTGTAAAAAAGCCGCAGGGCTTTGGGCGGGACAAAATGGCATCTGAAATCCGCGTGCCAACCTTGGGCGAATCGGTCACCGAAGCGACCGTTGGGCGATGGTTCAAGAACGCGGGCGACGAGGTTTATGCGGATGAACCCATCGTCGAACTGGAAACCGACAAAGTCACGCTCGAAGTCAATGCCCCGGCCTCCGGCGTGCTGAACGAGATCACCGCCAAGGATGGCGAGACGGTGAGCGTCGGCGCGCTCCTCGGACGCATCGGCGACGGCGAGGGCAAATCCGCCGCGCCCGCCAAGGCCGAAGCGAAGCCAACGCCGCCCCCTCCGCGCCGGCGGCGCCCGTCGCTGCCGCTGCGGCAAAACCCGCCCCAACACAGCCTGCGATGCCCGCGTCACCCGCGGCGGCCAAAATTGCCGCCGATCACGGGGTCGATACCCTGGTCATGGAGGGCTCCGGCAAGCGCGGTCAGGTCCTCAAGGGCGATGTTCTCGATTATATCGCGAAGCCGCCTGCGCCGGCTCCGGCCGCGCCTCTAGCCCCGCCGTTGGCCCGCGTGCCGGCTCCAGCCTCGGACGCCGATCGCGAGGAACGCGTTCCCATGACGCGGCTGCGCCAGACCATCGCGCGCCGCCTCAAGGATGCGCAAAATACGGCCGCCATGCTGACGACCTTCAACGAGGTCGACATGACCGAGGTGATGGCCTTGCGCGGCCGCTACAAGGATGCCTTCGAGAAGAAGCATGGCGTGAAACTCGGCTTCATGGGTTTCTTCGTCAAGGCGTGCGTGGCCGCCTTGAAGGAAATTCCCTCCGTCAATGCCGAGATCGACGGGGCCGATATAATTTACAAGAATTATTATCACCTCGGCGTCGCCGTCGGCACCGACAAGGGCCTGGTCGTGCCTGTCGTGCGCGATTGCGACAAGATGAGTCTCGCCGATGTCGAAAAGTCGATCACCGATGTAGGCAAGCGTGCCCGCGCCGGCCAGCTCAAAATCGAAGAGATGCAGGGCGGAACTTTCACCATCACCAACGGCGGGGTCTATGGCTCGCTGATGTCGACGCCGATTTTGAACGCGCCGCAGTCGGGCATCCTGGGCATGCACAAAATCCAGGAGCGGCCGGTGGCCATCGACGGCAAAATAGAGATCCGGCCGATGATGTATCTCGCGCTCACCTATGACCACCGCATTGTCGACGGCAAGGAGGCGGTGACCTTCCTCGTTCGCATCAAGGAGGCGCTGGACGATCCGGCGCGGCTCGTGCTTGACCTCTAATTTCGAGACCACATGTCCTACGATCTGATCGTCATTGGAACCGGCCCTGGGGGCTATGTTTGCGCGATCCGCGCCGCGCAGCTCGGCCTCAAAGTCGGAGTCGTTGAAAAGCGCGAGACGCATGGCGGGACGTGTCTCAACATCGGCTGCATTCCCTCGAAGGCGCTGCTCCATGCGTCGGATAAATTCGCCGAAGTGGAGCATGATCTCGCCGCCTTCGGCGTTATCACGGGCAAGCCGCAGCTCGATCTGCCGGCGATGATGAAGCACAAGGACGAGACGGTCGCTGCCAATGTCAACGGCGTCGGCTTCCTGTTCAAGAAGCACAAGATCGACTCCTTTATCGGCCACGGGGTCATCGTGGCTCCAGGTGAGATTGTCGTGAAGGCGGCGGACGGGTCAGCCCAAAAGCTTGAGACCAGGAACATCGTTATCGCCACCGGCTCCGATGTAGCGCAGCTTCCGGGCGTCGAGATCGACGAAAAAGCCATTGTGTCGTCGACTGGTGCGCTTTCGCTTGAACAAGTGCCGGCAAAACTTCTCGTTGTCGGCGCCGGTGTGATCGGTCTCGAACTCGGCTCGGTCTGGAGCCGTCTCGGCGCCGAAGTGACCGTCGTCGAATATTTGGACCGCATTTTGCCGGGCATGGATGGCGAAGTCGCCAAGCAATTTCAGCGCATGCTGGAGAAACAGGGCTTTCGCTTCCATCTCGGCCATAAGGTCGTGAAGGTCGATAAACAGAAGGCGGGCTTGGAAGTCAGCATCGAGCCGTCGAAGGGGGGCGAGGCCGCCGTCATGCCGGCCGATGTCGTGCTGGTGGCGATCGGCCGGCGCCCCGTGACCGAAGGCCTGGGCTTGGAAGCGCTTGGCGTCGCGCTGGATCGTGGGCGGGTCGTGATCGACGATCGTTTCGCGACCAATGTCGCCGGGATTTATGCGATCGGCGATGTCGTGCGCGGCCCCATGCTGGCCCACAAGGCCGAAGACGAAGGGATTGCGGTGGCCGAAATCATCGCCGGCCAGCATGGCCATGTGAATTACGAGGCCATCCCCTCGGTCGTCTACACCATGCCGGAAGTGGCGAGTGTCGGCGCGACGGAGGAAGAACTCAAAGCCAAGGGCATTGCCTATAAGGTCGGCAAATTTCCATTCACCGCCAATGGGCGGGCGCGGGCGATGCGGAAGATGGAAGGCTTTGTGAAAATCCTTGCCGATGCAACGTCGGACCGGGTGCTCGGCGTGCACATCATTGGCGCGGGGGCGGGCGAACTCATCGCCGAAGCGACCCTGCTGATGGAGTTCGGTGGCTCGGCGGAGGACTTGGCCCGCACCTGCCACGCTCATCCGACCATGTCGGAAGCAGTCAAGGAAGCTGCGCTCGCGGTGGATAAAAGAGCGATCCATATTTGAGATCGGTGAGACATCGGTCCACACGATTGTCCGATTTCGCGGGCGGTTCGTACCAAAATGTTTCACGTGAAACATTTTGGTACGATTGATAAATACGATAATCATGCGTTCGCACGGCGTGGCGATCGTCCTTTGGATGGGTCTTTGGTCACGGATAACACCGGAGCCAGCTGCCGACGATCTCTAAAATGGCGCGATACACCATGGATAGGAAATCACGATTTGCGATTAGGCGGTATGATAGCTTGGACGCCATGAAGGCCGACGAATACGCCTATTGGCAGCAACGGCCCGGCCATGAACGGCTTGCCGCTGTCTCCGAGATAACCAGCGAGGCCTACGGCCTGAAAGATTTGCGCCTCGATGTACCAAGACTTCAAAGAACTCTTGTCCATCTTAAACGATAACAAGGTCAAATATCTTGTCGTGGGCGGCTATGCCGTTTCCTTTCATGCCCAACCTCGGGCGACCAAGGATTTGGACATCCTGATCAAGCCCGACGCCGAAAATGCGGCGGCGGTTTATGCGGCGTTGACTAAGTTTGGTGCTCCGCTCGAAGGACTGGGGCCGGACGATTTTATCGAACGAGGCAAATTTTTCCGTTTAGGAACGCCACCGGTCATGGTGGATATTCTGCCGGAAATCAGCGGCGTCGATTTTGACGGTGCATGGCAACGGCGGGTTGAGGTGACGGTTGACGCCGAGACCGGCCTACAGGCGCTATTTATTTCCGAAGCCGATTTGATTTCCGCGAAACTCGCGGCCGGGCGACCCCAAGATCTTGCCGACGTGGACGCGCTTCAGAGGGCCAAGGGAAGCACCAGGGGCGGCAGCGAACAGAAGCGCGGGAAGGCGGCAAAAAAAACCACTCCAAAGCGCTGACTTTCGCCCGCGGGTCGGCGGAGGATCTTGCCCGCACCTGCCACGCCCATCCGACCATGTCGGAAGCGGTGAAGGAAGCCGCGATGGTGGTGGACAAAAGGGCGATCCATATTTGAGGCGCCGCCTTGATCGGTGAGGCGTCACGCGCTTTGTCTGATTTC
The DNA here is from genome assembly GCA_004564215.1 of Beijerinckiaceae bacterium. Lineage (NCBI taxonomy): Bacteria > Pseudomonadati > Pseudomonadota > Alphaproteobacteria > Hyphomicrobiales > Beijerinckiaceae > Beijerinckiaceae bacterium. The sequence continues at coordinate 2,745,972 of CP024846.1, forward strand.
GCGGGCGGTTCGTACCAAAATGTTTCACGTGAAACATTTTGGTATGATTGACGCGGTATTATGACTCAAACATACGAAGCAACAGCCAAAATCTGGGCGGATTACTCGTCATTTGAAGGAGACTTAAGAGCCATGATCGGGAGGTTGCTCTGGCAAGGCTTCAAAGGTCTCTGCTATGCGGCGCTGGTCGCAATTGCTGGGTCCCTCGCAATCTGCGTCATCCTCTTGCTCAGCGGCCTATGTTCGCGGATCGATGAGGGAGCGGCTGAATGTAAGACGCCTGCCCTGAACGGTATCGCTTATACGTTCGGGATGATCCCTGTGCTTAGCAGTTTCACCGTGGTGCCGTTTGTCCTGGCGATTTGCGGGCTCGTCTTTCTCGTCGGCCACTTGATTCGCCGACGGCACGGGTCGGAAAATCGTGGCTAGCGCTGCTAGCTGATTTAAAACAATGCTGACTTTTACTTAAGCCAAACGGCCAGATTTGGGGTGCTCGAAATGGAGCTCAAATTGAAGGGACAGTTGAGCGCGCTCTGGTAAGATTTTGCCGCTAAAAAAATACTGTTCCATGCTGTTGAGCTCCGGTCTAAGAGCCTGTTTCAAAAACCTCCCCCTCATCCTGAGGAGCCCACAAAGTGGGCGTCTCGAAGGATGCGCCGCGCAGGCCCTGAGGCGCCTTCGTCCTTCGAGACGCTTGCTTCGTAAGCTCCTCAGGATGAGGGCTTAGGTTCCGGCCGAAGGGCGCGATCCCAAAAACTCACACATCCTTAAACGTAAACGGCGATATAGTGCACTTTCAGCGATGGGACGACATCAAATCACTTGAGGGGAGAGCGTGCCGATAAAACATTCCGGTCATCCTTGGCGCCGCATGACGCTCGCGATCTTCTTCGCCGCCATCTCCCTTGCCGCCCCCGCATCTGCGCAACAAATTGATCCGGAGTTGATCTCTGGCTGTGTGCCTTGCCATGGCGCCGATGGGATCGCGAGATTTGCCGAAGTACCGATCCTTGCCGGCCAGAATGAGCTCTATCTCCTAAATCAATTGCGCGCGTTTCACAGCGGCAAGCGGGCACATAAAGAGATGCGCTATATGACCCGCAACATCACGGAAAAGGAAATGGAGGCCATCGCGGCCTATTTCTCAAGCCTGCCGCCGAGGTAATGCGCGGCCATGCCGGTGCTTGCGGATCTTGCGCTTTTCCGGGAGCAGAAATGTGATATTATTTATCACTTGGCGGAGACACTTTGTACGATCTCTTGACGGAGGCGCGAGGTGAGACCCTTTATTTTTAGCGGAGCAATAATTTTCATAATCGGTATATTTGATATCGCACCCGCAATAGGCGTAGAAGCGTGGGAATGTCAGAGTGTCTGCCAAAGAAGCGGAGATCTGAAAAGTCCAGAGATTGACCTTTTGCGTTCTTGTGTGACTGAAGACAAATGTCCAAGAGATTATGGGCAAGTACCGCTTGCTCCGGAGACTACCCCTCCAAGCGACAAATCTGATTTGCAGCAATAATAATGGATATTTTTAGTCCATTTCAATTTGTTGCTATTAGCTTAGGGAAGATTCTATTTCTATATGTTATTTTATGTATCATATTTTGTGCGGCGCTAAAATTTGTCTTTGAGTCCAAATTAACGTCTTTTTCCGATATCTTTATTTACTATGTGGGATTCGGGCTGCCTGTATGCTTGATTGGCTATGTCACTGGCTATCTGAGCGGCCTAAGCAGGGCGTCCGTGCTTGGGACGGTATTACCCTCAGTCTTGGCCCTACTTGGCGGCGTAAATATTTATGTATTTGGAAGCGAAAGTAAATATAAGTTGGTGGTTGGATATTGTGTTTCCGTATTGCTGATTGCTCTTTTTATCGGAGTTGAAGTGGGTGCTGGCAATAGAGAATTCTATCGAGAGTCCCGTCTCAGACGGGTTTCACAAGAAGAATTTCGTATTAGGGCATTTAGAAATGCCCTCGGTCTTCCGCCAGACATTGCGCCTTGGATGTGGGATGGTTCGGGTGACAATAAATAGGCTGGGTTTTGAGGGTGAGCTTTCAAGATATTTGTGTTGCCCCGCTGTCGAGGTGACGTTGCTCGGGGGCGTAAATGGGGGGGGGCGGAATTGCCCAGCTCGAAGCCGGTCTCGATTGCGTTTGCCTCTTACGAGGTAAGCCGGAAATCCATCGGCGTTCCGATGGATCCCGGTTTTGACTTATTAGTAGCGGTTCCACCTGCAGCCGCCGTAGGGCCCGCGATGTCGGCGGTAGCCGCAGCCGCCACGCGTTTGCATGATCTGCGCGTTGCCTGCCTTTGCGACCGTATCGCCCGAAGCGACGGGCATTGCAACGGCCATTTCCGGGAGAGTCAGACAGCCTATCAGCGAAGCTAGGATAGCTATTTTGCGCACGAGCGCCTCCTTCCAAGCGGCGCCGAGTCGGCGCCGGCGCCAAACTGATCTAGCGGCGCCAGAATTGCAAACTCAAAGCGGACCCGGTAGGCCGCATAGCATGGTGCGGGTTCGGTCCTAATAGAGTCCGGGAATCAACCGTGAGGTCCGTGCACAATAGGCCTCGTACGTGGTGCCGAACTCTGTGTGCAGCAAGCGCTCTTCCGCCCGAATGCGCGCGACGATCGGCGGAATGAGAAGCGCTACGAGCAGCACGCCCACGCCCGAACGAAAGGCAAGGCCCCATCCCAGCGCGTTGACGAGCAATCCTAAATAGCTGGGGTGGCGGATGAAACCATAGATGCCGCTGGTGACCAGCATGTGACCGGGCTGGATGGCGACCAGTCCGCTGAATCGATTGCCGAGCACAAGGACCGGCCAGAGCCGCAGCACACCGCCGACCGCGAAGAGAATGACGCCGAGCCAGCGAAGGCTGTCGCCGTCGAGGGTCCAGAATTCGTTCCGGTCCGACCAGGCCGGCAGAAAAGCATCGAGCAGGCCGATCAACGCAAGGACTGGGATGACCCATCGGTTGCCGCGATCCTCGCGAACCCCGGAACTTAAATTGCCGCCGGCGAAAAAAGCCAGGCCGGACAGCGCGAAGAGCACGACGGAAAGCGCAATCAGCGGCGGATGAGAGAAGAACGCGGAAGGCCCGCCCCAGCCAAGCACGGCTAGTCCAAGATTAACAAGCGTGCCGAGAAAAATGAACGTCAATCGGAGGATGGGTTTCAACAGCTGCTCCTGTTTGGGTCTGCCTCTGAGGGGAGAGTCCGCAACTCGAAGAGGCCTGGGCCTTCAAGTTGCTTGCTTTGAACCTAGATTGTTTTGCCGCCATTCGCGCGGGGTTCGCCCCGACCAGCGCCGGAACGCGCGGGTAAAATGTGCGGGATCGGAATAGCCGAGCTCATAAGCCGTCTCTATGGCGCTCGCCCCGGAGCGCAAGAGGTCCTTTGCACGAAAGTCGCGCGGCGAGCGCGTCGTCGCCAATTTCGCGTGCCGCGCATTCGACGAGGTTGAGCTGATCCTTGAGAAGGATAAGCCGTTCCGGCTCCTCGATCAGCCGCAACGGCAGTTCCGCACGCCGGAACACCCGCGCGAGGGAACCGCCGGAGCGCTCCACGATCTCCGCGACGGGCCCCATGGATCGCGCTTTGGTCAGTCCATAGCTGTGCAAGCTTCTTCTCCCTTCTCCAGGGTGAAGTCTGTGGCGCCAAATGGCAAGTTTTGTTCTCCCCCTGCATTTAGGCTTCGGCTACGGCGCTTCGCAGACGCCGATGAAGGAGGAGCAAAGATGAATGATAGGAGCGATGCGGTCGCCAACTGGAAGGAGGCGATCGTTGCGTCGGGCGGAGCCCTTTTGCGTCACGCCATTGTGGAGGTTCCGGCCGACAGTGCGGGATGGATCGACAGCGGGGTCGATCTAAAAGCCGGCGAGACGGTTACCTTGCTTTCGGCCGGGAACGTCCGGGTGTCCGAAGATCCGGACATCCATTTCTCCGGCCATATGTTCTTGTGGCGGCGCATCGGCACGAATGGGCCGATCGCGAAATCCGCGGCGCCGACATCAACCTTCGAGGCCAGCTCGTCCGGCCGGCTGATGTTCGTTGCGCAATATCCAGGCGCTTGGCTCGATGAGACGGGGAGCTTTGCTCCCGATTGGCCTCGCTCCGCCGCCTCCGGCGTGCTCAGCGTGGCGGTCCTGGTTTGGAAGGAGGCCGCGTCCGAAGGCCTTGCAATCTTCGCGGCAAGGGACAAGAGCGGGCTCGGTTCAGAGGAACACAACCGCTTTCTCGCTCCAGTGCTGCCCCCGCGCGGCTGGACCCATCTGTGGCGAACCGGCGAGACGGAGATTTATCGTGAGCAATTCGAGGCGACGGATGGCCGGCACATTGTCTGCCGTTGCTCGGCCGATGCCGGCATTCTCAAATACCCGGTCGACATCGCACTCGACGAGACAACCCATCTGGCCTGGCGATGGCGCATGCTTCAACTGCCGTCGCGGGTCGGCGAAGATAGCGGGCCAACCCATGACTATCTCTCCATCGCCGTCGAATTCGAGAACGGACTCGATCTGACCTATATGTGGAGCGCCGCTTTGCCGGTCGGCACGGCGTTTCGCTGCCCGTTGCCTTGGTGGGACAAGCGGGAGACCCATCAGGTGGTGCGCTCGGGGCTGGCCGAACTCGGCCAATGGCGGCACGAGGATCAAAAAATTCTGGCCGACTACAAAACGGCGATTGGCGGCGTGCCGCCGGCGCGGATCGTCGGGGTTTGGCTGATCGCCGTCGCCGCCCTTCAGCGCGGACGAGGCGAATGCGACTATCAAGGGATCGAGCTGAGATCGGCAGGCGAAAGCGTGATGATCGGACCGTGAGGGTTCACACGTCTTTGAAGGTAAACGGCGAGACCCCGCGCATCGTTTCATCGACCAGCAGTCCGCGCAGCACGGGGGGCGCCGCGCGCTGCGGGCATGCGGGACGATCGCAGAGCCGGCAATTGATGCCGATCGGCGTGGCGTCGAGGGCGTTGAAATCGAGCCGTTTGGCGTACACCAAACGCCGCGCGTATTTGATCTCGCAGCCGAGCCCGATGGCAAAGCGCGGTTCGATCGCGCCCCATGGGGTGAGCGAGCGGCGCACCGTGCGGGCGATCGAAAACCATTGCGAACCGTCGGGCAGTTCAATGACCTGCGTCAAAATCCGGCCCGGCTCGGCGAAGGTGGCGTGAACCTTCCACAAAGGGCAGGTGCCGCCGGAATGGGCGAACGGAAAACGGCTGGAAGAAAACCGTTTCGAAACGTTTCCGGCCATATCCACCCGCACCAGAAAGAACGGAACACCGCGCGCGGTTTGGCGGGCGAGCGTGGTCAGGCGATGCGCCACCTGCTCGAAACTGGCTCCGAAACGCGCCGCGAGAATCTCGACATCATAGCCGGCGAGCTCGGCCGCTTCATGGAACCGGCCGTAAGGCATCATGACGGCGCCCGCGAAATAATTGGCAAGCGTGATGCGCAGCAGCCGGCGGCTCAAATCATCGTTGGGTTCGAGCCGTACGGAAATTTCGCTCAAAAGGTCGCCGAAGCGGCTGAAGGCCAGCTGATAGGCCGCCTGAAACGTCCGGCCGGGCTGCTCGACGACTTCCGAGATCATCAATTGGCGGCGGTGATGATCATACCAGCGCAGCCGGTCGCCCATGACCTCGACGGGCAGCGCCCGGACCCGGATACCATGGCGCGCGCGCAGATGATCGCAGAGCGCAAAGAAAAGATCGTTGTTGGCAAGGGCGAGTTCGGCCGCAAGGGTTTCGGCCGCCTCCTCGAGTTCCGGGAAATGATTGCGCGCCTCGTGCAGAAGGATGCGGATCCGGTCGATCGGACTTTCCCTGAGGACCGGTTCGGCGCGATCCCGGTCGGCCCCGGCGATGACGCCGGCTTCGCTCGCCTCCCGCGCCGCCGAATAGGCCCGGTAGAGGCGCGCCATGGCGGCCAGCAGGGCCGGAGAATTCTCGGCCGCGTCTCGCACTTCCGAGCGCGGCACGGCCGCCTCGCGAAACAAGGGATCGGCCAGAATTTGCTCCATTTCGCCGATGGAGTGTTCGCCTTCGCCTTCCATGAAGTCACGGGGATCGATGCCGTAGACATCGGTCAGCCGGATCAGCACCTGGACCGTGATCGGCCGCTGATTGCGTTCCATGAGGTTGAGATAGCTCGGCGAAACATCCAGCTCGGCGGCCATCCCGGCCTGGGTCAGCTGCCGTTCGCGGCGAAGCCGCTTAAGGCGCGGGCCGGCGAAAATCTTCCTTTGAACTATGGCTGCGGCATTCATGGGTGTTAATATTTACATCCATACAACATTACAATGTATGAATGTTACATACTAACTTGAATTTCCAGTCAAGCCCTTGCGCATAGACGAGATTTCTTCGATATGGCAGCTATACCTACGAATTTTCCGCCAGATTGGCGCATTTTGTCAATCTCTGTGAATGCTGTGATCGGAGAGCCTAATGAGCAAGACGATCCCCTGTGAAGGCGAGACAAGGCGCGCGCGATGACCTACCAGAGCCAAATCCCCCAGGTGGGGAAGACCAACGAATACCAAAACCATATTGCTGAGATGAAGCAGCTCGTCAAAAGCAAGGACGGCACTTGGACCGGCATCAACCCTGAGTCCGTGGCCCGGATGCGCCTGCAGAACCGCTTCCGGACGGGTCTCGATATCGCCAGATATACCGCCGGCCTTATGCGCAAGGACATGGCGGCCTATGACGCCGATCCGGCCCTTTACACCCAGTCGCTGGGCTGTTGGCATGGGTTTATCGGCCAGCAGAAGATGATCTCCATCAAGAAGCATTTTGGCACGACCGACCGCCGGTATCTCTATCTGTCCGGCTGGATGGTTGCCGCGCTCCGTTCCGATTTCGGTCCCTTGCCGGATCAGTCCATGCACGAGAAGACATCCGTGCCGGCGCTGATCGAAGAGCTTTACACCTTCCTCCGCCAAGCGGATGCCCGTGAACTTGGGGGCATTTTCCGCGAGATCGACGCCGCGCGGAAGGCCGGCGACAGCGCCAAGGAAAAGACGCTGCTGGCGACCGTCGACAATTATCAGACCCATGTGGTGCCGATCATCGCCGACATCGACGCCGGCTTCGGCAATGCGGAAGCGACCTATCTGCTCGCCAAGAAGATGATCGAGGCGGGCGCCTGTGCGCTGCAGATCGAAAACCAGGTGTCTGACGAAAAGCAGTGCGGCCACCAGGATGGCAAGGTGACCGTGCCGCACGAAGTCTTCCTCGCCAAGGTGCGCGCCTGTCGCTATGCATTCCTTGAGCTTGGCGTCGAGGACGGCATTATCGTCACCCGCACCGACTCGCTCGGTGCCGGCCTCACCCAGCAGATCGCGGTCAGCCACGCGCCGGGCGACCTCGGCGATCAGTACAATTCCTTCCTCGACTGCGAGGAAGTCGCGCCCGGTGACGCCCGCAACGGCGACGTCATCCTCAACCGCAACGGCAAGCTGTTGCGGCCGAAGCGCCTCGCCAGCAATCTTTATCAGTTCCGTTCGGGCACCGGAGAAGATCGTTGCGTGCTCGACTGCATCACCTCGCTGCAGAACGGCGCCGACCTCCTCTGGATCGAGACTGAAAAGCCCCACGTGAACCAGATCGCTGGCATGGTGGACCGCATTCGCGCGGTCGTTCCCAACGCCAAGCTGGTGTACAATAATTCACCGTCCTTCAACTGGACGCTGAATTTCCGCCAGCAGGTCTATGACGCCTGGGAAGTCGCCGGCAAGGATGTCGCTGACTATGATCGCGCGGCCCTGATGAGCGTGGACTATGACGGCACGGCTTTGGCCGCTGAGGCCGACGAGCGCATTCGTACCTTCCAGGCGGATGCGTCGAAGCGGTCTGGCATTTTCCACCACCTCATTACGCTTCCGACCTATCACACGGCGGCGTTGTCGACCGACAATCTCGCGAAGGAATATTTTGGCGCGCAGGGCATGCTTGGGTATGTCCGCAACGTCCAGCGTCAGGAAATTCGCCAGGGCATCGCCTGCGTGAAGCACCAGAACATGGCGGGCTCCGACATGGGCGACGATCACAAGGAATATTTCGCTGGCGAGGCGGCGCTCAAGGCCGGCGGCTCTCACAACACGATGAACCAGTTCGGCTAAGCTACCCGAACTTGATTGAGACAGAACACGTGGCGGCCCGGAGCGTGATGCTTCGGGCCGTCCTGCTTATTAAGCGAGCGTTTTCAAGCAAAGTGGATACCGGTTCGCGTCAAAAAGAAGTACATGGCATTTGCCGACCTTGGCGCGGCCCTGCTATAATATTTTTATGGTAAGCAAAGTCCTCAAGGAAGTCATAGAACGCGTTGAGACTTGGCCTGAAAGCCGGCAGGAGGATGCCGCGCGTGTCCTGCTGGAGATGGAAGCACAGGATGCAAGCCCCTATCGGCTCACCGACGAACAGCTAGCCGAGGTGCAACGCCGGCTTGCCGATCCGAATCCGGAATTCGCCACTCTCCAAGAGGTGCGTCAGCGCTTTGTGCGCCGCCCTGCATGAAGGTAATCGTCCGCGACGAGGTCTATGGTGACCTCGATCGCATCCATGCATGGATCGCGAAAGATCGTCCGGCCATAGCGGATTCCGTAATCGATCGGATATTAGACAGCGCCGAGTATCTTGGGTGGTTTCCTAATATGGGCCACCGCGGGAGGGTGCCCGGCACCCATGAATGGATCGTGAAAGGGCTCCCCTTCATCATCGTCTATGAAGTCTACGGCGAGCGAAACGAATTGATCATCACCGCTATATTCCACGGAGCACAGGATCGCTGAGGATTGTCGCGTGCTTGTAGTGCGGGCCCTTCAAGGCAACCTCTTCGAGGCACTTCAGTGACCTTGACCACCGGTCCTCGGATTAGCCGCGAAAGTGCTGCCTCCGCGTCCTCCTCGCGCATTGCGACGTTTGGCCTCCCTCCGCTACCCCCTTGACATAAAAAGCAATAAAAACCGGGCGCCCCTGTGCTATATCGCTGCGACGTCTCCGCGTCCTTGCCATAGCTCCATCAAACTTGGCGGCTATGAATTGATCATGGTGCGGCAAACCTCTTTCGGGGCAATGAATGAACAAACACATTCGCAAGGCTGTTTTTCCCGTCGCCGGTTTGGGAACAAGATTTCTCCCGGCCACCAAATCCATTCCGAAAGAGATGTTGACCGTCGTCGACCGGCCGGTGCTGCAGCATGTCGTCGATGAAGCCCGCGAGGCCGGCATCGAGCATTTTATCTTCGTGACCGGGCGCAACAAGGCGGTGATCGAGGATCATTTCGACATCGCCTATGAGCTTGAAGAAACCTTGCAGAAGCGTGGAAAGCTCAAGGAATTGCAAGCCTTGATGGCGGAGCTGCCGGCCGCCGGCGCGACGAGCTTCACGCGTCAGCAGGTTCCGCTCGGCCTCGGTCATGCGGTCTGGTGCGCCCGCGAGATTGTGGGCGATGAGCCCTTCGCGGTTTTGCTCCCGGATATGGTGACCATGCCTGGCGCGAAAGGTGGCCGCTGCCTCGCGCAATGCATCGCGGCCTATGAAAAGCATGGCGGCAATGTGATCGCCGTCGAGGAAGTGCCGCCGGAAGAGACCCATCAATATGGCATTGTCTCGATCGGCAAGGATTTCGGTCCCACTTTCGAAATTACCGGCATGGTCGAAAAGCCTCCCCAGGGGATGGCGCCCTCCAACCTGATTATTTCCGGCCGCTATATTCTCGGCCCGGAAATTTTTTCCATTCTCGAAAAGGGCGAAAAAGGCGCGGGCGGCGAAATTCAATTGACCGATGGCATGAAGGGGCTTGCCGCGACCCAGGCGTTTCATGGCGTACGTTTCGACGGCAAGACCTATGACTGCGGTTCAAAACTCGGTTTTCTCGCCGCGAACATAGCGTTCGCGCTTGCCAATCCGGAGCTGGCACCTTTGCTTAAGACTGAACTGAAGAAGCTTTTGGGCGCCCCCTGACGGGTTCGCCCAACGCTTTTTGCTATTGTGATTTTGCGGTCCGGGCCGCCTCTTCAAGCGTCGGATAATCCGTGTAGCCTTCGCTCGCGCCGCCGTAAAAACTTTCCTGTTTCGGGACGTTCAACGGCGCATTCTTGCGCAGCCGTTCGACGAGGTCGGGGTTGGCGAGAAAGAGCTTGCCGAAGGCGATCAAGTCGGCCCGGTTTTGCTGCAAGGTTTCGATGGCCAGCTCGCGCGTGTACTCATTATTCGCGATGTAGGCGCCGGCAAAAGCCTTGCGCAAAGCCTGAAAATCGAAATCCACAATGTCGCGCGGACCGCCGGTCGCCCCCTCGATGACGTGGATATAGGCGATCTCGCGCGCGCTCAGCTCTTTGACCAAATAGCCGAAAATTTCCGCCGGATTGCTGTCGGTGGCATCATTCGCCGGGCTCACCGGCGACAGCCTGATGCCGACGCGGCGTTTGTCCCAAACGCTCAAGATGGCGTCGGTGACTTCGAGGGCGAAACGGGCGCGGTTCTCGATCGATTGGCCATAGTGGTCCGAGCGCTTGTTTGTCCCATCCTTGAGGAATTGGTCGATCAAATAGCCGTTTGCACCGTGAATCTCGATGCCGTCAAATCCGGCGCGCTTGGCATTCTCGGCCGCCTTCCGATAGTCGGCAACGATGCCGGCGATTTCATCTATCGTCAGTGCGCGCGGTTCCGACGTATCGACAAACCCGGTTTCAATGAAGGTTTTGGTTTTCGCCGCGATCGCCGAGGGCGCCACCGGCTTTGCGCCGCCGGGCTGAAGCGAGATATGCGAAACGCGCCCGACATGCCAAAGCTGGATGAAGATCAAGCCGCCGGCGCCATGAACGGCGTCGGTGACGTTTCTCCAGCCGGCCACCTGCGCCTCGGTGTAGATTCCCGGGGTCCAGATATAGCCTTGCCCCTGTTGCGAAATCTGCGTCGCTTCCGAGATGATGAGACCCGCGGTGGCGCGCTGGCGATAGTAGCGCGCGTTGAGGTCGTTGGGCGCGTCGGTGCCTTTGGTCGCGCGATTGCGGGTCAAGGGCGCCATGACGAGCCGGTTGTTCAACTGCAGATCGCCCAGCTGAAAGGGCGAAAAAAGTATGCTGGCGTCAAGCGTCATCGTTGCTGATCCCCATTTCAACATTCGGTCGGCGCTCGGGCGCCGGTCAAAGCAAACATGGGGAAGCGAGGCGGTTTGTGCAGGTGCGAACAAATCAATTTGAACCGAGTTCCGCTCCGGCATCCGCGTTGCGGGCTCAGGTCATGTTCAAGGCTGACATGTAGAGTTCGAGAATGGCTTCGAGTTCCTTTCGTTCGGAATGGTCCTGCTTTCTGATCCGGATGATCTGGCGCACAGCCTTCACATCGAACCCGCGCCCCTTCATTTCCGCATAGACTTCCCGGATATCGTCGGAAATTCCCTTTTTTTCTTCCTCCAGTCGCTCCACCCTTTCGACGAATTGCGTCAGTTCCTGCGCCGCGACACCTGTTTTGACGATATCGTCCATTATCCACCATTTTCCTCTGTTAGAAGGCTGCGGGCGACCCGAAGGCAAAAATTGCCGGGCGCTTCCGGCCCCATGCTCATGAGCTTTGGGAATCCGCAATGGGGTTTTCGCGGCTCATCGTCAAGCTGAATGGCGCACAATCCCCGCTATCCTGTCCGATTCGGCGGGGTCTCGTCACGGGGCTTGAAATTTAGACATGCCGTCCGGTCCGGCTCGGATAGAACGCCTTGCAATGGAGATCTGGCCGGTCGAGAACAGGGCTGAGAAGGCGTGCAAACCGCTCTGCGAAGGCGACCGCTTTCTCCTTGGTGTCCACCAGGTCCTGCCGCGCTTCGACGAGAAGGCCGGCCAGCCCGCGGCGCGTGACCTCTTCGTCGAGCGTGTCGCCGACCAGCGCGCCGTCATAGGGTTCGTTGTCGCCGACGTAAAATCCGTCATTGGCCAAGGCCGCGATCAACGGCGCCGCGAACCGCGGATCGCTGTCCCACAAAATGCCGACTTCCCAAGGTCTCGGTTTGGTCTTCCAGCACGGTGTGAAGGTATGAATCGAAACGACGGCCGGCGGCGGTCCCACGCTGAGCATGGTTTCGATCTTGGCGGCGATGGTGGCGCGGTAGGGCTTCCAATAATGGGTATGGCGATGCTCGATCTCATCGGCGCCGATATTTGCGTTTCCCGGCACGAGATGACCATCCGAAATACGCATCACGAGGGTCGGATCGTCGACGCCGCGATTGGGATCGATCAGCAGGCGGGAAAACCGCGACAGCAGCGCGGGCGCCCCAAAAATACCGGCGAGCTGGCGGGCAATCCAGGCCGCGCCGATGTCGTAGCCGATATGGCGGTTGAGCTGCTCAAGCGACAAACCGAGCGTGCCGTAGGCTTTTGGAAGGGAATTGGTCGCGTGATCGCAAAGAAAGAGGACGCCGGCGTCCAGGCGTCCCTCGATCCGCTCGACCGGGTCATCCGCCGCGCTGGGGGATTCAGAAGCCGGCCCAGCAAGATGCACGATAGGGTTTCTCCTGATTTCACGGGATTTAGCAGGACAGGATAACATCGCCTGCGCGAAAAGGTACATTGAAAATACCGCGTGGCTGACGTTCCGCGATCTTGAGCGGAGCCTGACCGCGACGCCCCTATTGGCGCCTCTGTCATCGCTTTGACACGGAGGTCATACCTCTTGGCTCTCATCGGGCCCATGAAGCGGCGCACCGCAACGATTCTGCGGAGGCGTATTCAGAAGCTCGGCAATGGTGAGGTCGGTCTCCTATGGATTTCTTCAGGCGTTTCACTTTTCTCGTCTGCGCGCCCGCCTTCGACAACAATGATCTCGAGGGGCTGAGGCTGCAACAGATCCTCTCCGCCATCGAGCAGCTCGGCATTCAGGTTGTGCGGGCGCGGCGGATCGAGGACGCGGAAATCGCGGTTCAGACCGACGCAGCGATCGGTTGCATGGTGGTGGACTGGGGGAAGAAGGGTGTCGATGGCAAGACCACGGCGCTGATCAATTTGATGCGCCGGCGCGGCTTGGAAATGCCGATCGTCATGCTCGTTCGCCGCAAGCAGTTCGAGGACATTCCGGTCGAGGTCCTCGACTATATCGACGGCTATGTCTTTCTCGCGGAGGAGACGCCGGAGTTCATTGCAAAAAATCTCGTGAGCCGCCTCAAGCAATATGCGGCGACGCTGAAGACGCCGTTCTTCGGTGCGCTTGTCGATTATGCCGAAGAGGGCAATCAATTATGGACCTGTCCGGGCCACAATGGCGGCATTTTTTATGGGCGCAGCCCCATCGGCCGGATCTTTGTGGAACATTTCGGCGAGGCGATTTTTCGCGACGATCTCGACAATTCCGTTCTGGAACTGGGCGATTTGCTCGTCCACGAAGGTCCGGCCCTGCGCGCGCAGAAGGAAGCAGCCGCAATTTTTGGCGCCGAAAAGACCTATTTCGTCCTGAACGGAACGTCGTCGTCAAACAAGATCGTGCTCTCGGCCTTGGTTGCGGAAGACGATCTCGTGCTGTTCGATCGCAACAATCACAAGGCGGCGCATCATGGCGCCCTGTTTCTCGGCGGCGGGATTCCGATCTTTCTCGAAACCTTGCGGAACCAATATGGGCTGATCGGGCCGATCCAGCCGGACGCTCTCGATGAACAGCGCATCCGCGAAAAGATCCGTCTCAATCCTCTGGTGAAGGACCCGGAAGCGTGGCGGCGCGAGCGGCCGTTTCGCGTGGCGGTCATCGAGCAATGCACTTACGACGGGACGATCTACAACGCGCAAATGATCGTCGAGCGGATCGGGCATCTTTGCGACTATGTTTTGTTCGATGAGGCATGGGCCGGGTTCATGAAGTTCCATCCGATCTTCGCTGATCGCTTCGCGATGGGTTTGCGCGACCTCGGCCCGGGGCAGCCGGGGATTATCGCCACCCAATCGACGCATAAGCAGCTCGCGGGTTTCTCCCAGGCCTCGCAGATCCACGTGAAGGACAGCCACATTCACGGCCAGGCCCGGCGTGTCGAGCATCGGCGCTTCAATGAGTTTTTTCTTCTGCATGCGTCGACCTCGCCTTTCTATCCGCTGTTCGCTTCGCTCGACGTCGGGGCGCAGATGATGAAGGGTCGTTCGGGTGAGGTGCTGTGGGACGACACCCTAAAACTTGGGATCGAGCTGAGAAAAAAATTGCGCGCGGTCCGCCAGGAGTTCGAGGCGGAACAGGATCCCGCGCGGCGCTGGTTCTTCGATGCCTTTGTACCGGACCGCGTCCCTGCGCCCGCCAATGGCACCCTCTCCGCCGCCGTCGCCTGGGAGAGCGTTGCGACGGACGAACTGGCCATGCATGCGCATTATTGGGAGTTGAGCCCGGGCGCGGCCTGGCACGGGTTTGATCATCTCGTGCCGGATTTCGCGATGGTCGATCCCATGAAACTTACCCTTCTGACGCCAGGCTTCAACCGGCGGGGCGGTTATGACTCGCACGGAATTCCTGCGCCCATCGTGGCGCAATATCTCCGCGAGAACCGGATCGTTCCGGAGAAGAACGATCTCAATTCGCTGCTGTTCCTGCTGACGCCCGGCGTAGAGTCGAGCAAGGCCTGGACCTTGCTCAGTGCGCTCGTCGCCTTCAAACGTCTGCATGACGAGAATGCGCGGCTGGAAGACACGATCCCGGAATTTGTCGCCTGCAGGCCCGCCCGCTATGCGGGGGCACGGCTGCGCGATCTCTGCGGCCAGATGCATGCGTTTTATCACGCGAGCGCGACAAGCAAGCTCCAGAAAGCGCAATTCCTCGCCGAGCATTTACCGCAGATGGCGATGGCTCCGTATGAAGCGGTACGCCAGATGGTGCGCAATAAGGTCGATTATCTGCCGATCAGCCAGATTTCGGGCCGCATCGCGGCGACCCTTTTTGTCGTTTATCCTCCGGGGATTGCGACCGTCGTTCCGGGCGAAAGGCTTGATGAGCGCGCCGCGCCGATGCTCGATTATCTCAAAATGTTCGAGCGCGCGGCCAATCTCTTCCCCGGCTTCGAGGCCGAGATCCAGGGCGTCTATCGTGAATTGGAGCCGGACGGATCGGTCCGCTTCTACACCTATGTGGTCCGCGAATGAGGTGGCCGGCAAGGTTTGGTGTGATCGACTAGAGCCTGTTCCGAAAAAGTTGACCGACTTTTTCGATCAGAACATGCTCCCACTCGTTGAACTTGAGCGATTCCTTTTCGATCAGATGATTCCATCTGATCGGGAAGCGCTCTAGGAACAGAGGGGGCCGGGGCCCGCCGCATTTCCAAGCCCGAGGGGGCGTTGCATCATGACCGTGTCGGTCCATTGGCCGAACTTGAATCCGACCGAGCGCAATAGGCCGGCGCGTTCAAAACCAAATGATTCATGGAGATGCAGCGACGGAGCGTTGGCGCTGT
The DNA here is from genome assembly GCA_004564215.1 of Beijerinckiaceae bacterium. Taxonomy (NCBI): domain Bacteria; kingdom Pseudomonadati; phylum Pseudomonadota; class Alphaproteobacteria; order Hyphomicrobiales; family Beijerinckiaceae; species Beijerinckiaceae bacterium. The sequence continues at coordinate 2,761,400 of CP024846.1, forward strand.
CGATATAGGAAATCATTTGGCGATAGCCGGCATTCGCGCAGGCGTCGATCAAAGCGGGAAGCAGCTGCCGCCCGACGCCCGCGTGCAAATGATCCTTGTGCACGTAGATCGAATGTTTGACGGTGTAGCGATAGACTGGGCGCTTTCGAAACGGCACCGCGTAAGCATAACCGATGATTTGGCCTGCATGGTCGGCGACAAGATGCGGCAGATGGCGCTTCAGCATCGACTTGCGCCGCCGCTTGATATCGTCTTGAGCCGGCGGCTCGGTCGGGTAATCGCCGAGGCCATGCTGAACATGATAGGCGTAGATTTCGATCATCGCCGCGACATCCTCTTCCGTCGAGGGCCGCACGGTGATGTGGAAGGGTTGATCGAGCATTTGCTGGTTTCCGGGCAGGCAAGCCGCCGCTAGGACAGATTTCTAAGTTCATAGGCGGTCCGGCTCATCGGCGGATCCAACATTAGCGCATGAAGTTTTTATGACGGCGCCATCAGACTTTGACAGCCGGGGGTGGAACCGGGGTTTTGGGCGATTCGATCCTCTGGATAGGAGGAAATTCTTCTGCGGTAATCGCTTCCTTCGACAGTAAAAGTTCGGCCCCTGCGTCGAGATCCCCGCGCCGCTTGGTCAAAATGGCGCGTGCCTCGTCGAAGGCATCGGCGACAATATCGCGGACACTGAGATCGATCTCGCGCAGAGTCGCTTCCGAGGCTGGGGGCTTATCGACCGGCTGCCGGGCGAGAAACGCGCGCGGCGCCGGCCTATAGGTGCGCTGTCCGACCGATTGCGCCATGCCGTAGAGCGTCACCATTTCGGTTGCGATTTCCGTGGCGCGCTGGAGATCATCGGCCGCGCCGGTTGAGACGTCTTCGTCGAAGAGGAGGACTTCGGCGGCGCGCCCACCCATGAGCACGGATATGCGATGCCGCAATTCGCTTTCGGCCAAAACAAAGCGATCCTCGGTCGGGTGCTGGATCGTATAGCCGAGCGCGCCGACCCCGCGCGGGATGATGGAGACTTTCAACACCGGATCGACGCCGGGCAGGCTTGCCGCCACCAACGCATGGCCCATCTCGTGATACGCGACTCGGCGCCGCTCGGGCGGCGTCAAAATCCGGCTTTTCTTTTCAAGTCCGGCGACGATGCGTTCGATCGCGGCGGTCACATCCTCGAAAGTCACTTTGGCGCTGTCGCGGCGGGTCGCGACCACGGCCGCCTCATTGACGAGATTGGCGAGATCGGCGCCGGTGAAGCCCGTCGTCATGGCGGCGATACGATCCAGATCGATCGCCGGATCTACGACGATCTTGCGGACGTGCACCATCAAGATTTCGAGCCGTCCCTTGCGGTCGGGACGGTCCACGAGCACCTGTCGGTCGAACCGGCCGGCGCGGAGGAGGGCGGGGTCGAGGATTTCCGGCCGGTTCGTCGCGGCGAGCAAGATGACCCCGGTCGAAGGGTCGAAACCGTCGAGCTCGGCGAGGAGCTGATTGAGAGTCTGTTCCTTCTCGTCGAGGCCCCCGACATTGACCGAAGCGCGTGAGCGGCCGAGGGCATCGAGTTCATCGATGAAAATGATGCAAGGCGCCGCCTTGCGCGCCTGTTCGAAGAGATCACGAACGCGGGCGGCACCGACTCCGACAAACATTTCGACGAATTCAGAGCCCGATATCGAGAAGAAGGAAACACCGGCTTCGCCGGCCACTGCGCGTGCCAGCAATGTTTTTCCGGTTCCCGGTGGACCGACCAGGAGAATCCCTTTGGGAACGTGGGCGCCGAGACGGCCGAATGATTTGGGATTCTTGAGAAAGGAAACCACTTCCTGCAATTCGAATTTGGCTTCGTCGACACCTGCGACGTCCTTAAACGTCACCCTTGTGTCAGTCTCGACATAGACTTTCGCCCGCGACTTGCCGACCGTCATGAGCCCGCCAAGCCCTTGCTTGTTGGCGAAACTGCGAAAAAGGAAAAACCAAACCAGATAGAAAAAGATGGCGGGGAGGACCCAAGACAGGACGGTGCCTATGAAGCCTGTTGATGGCGCGCCGGAAACTTTGATGCCCTCGGCGCTGAGCTTGGCCGCGATTGCTGGATCAACCCGCACGGTCACGAATTTGCTTTTGCCGCTTGGCGCCGGCGTCTTGAGGGTGCCTTCGATCATATCCGAGTGGACGACGACGGAGGAGACATTCTTGTCTGCAACGAGCTGTTCGAACTCGCTATAGGAAATCGCCTCGGTTTGCTCGTAACTGGTCCAGATCTGCTGCAAAAGGAGAACGCCTGTGACGGCTGCGATGACATACCAGATCGTCCATGTCTGTTTCCGTTTATTGGACTCCATGGCCAATTCTTTCCTAAACTTGCAGGGGCGAGGAAAAGCAGGGCTTCCGCCTCGTTTCAATTGGTCGGATAAAGTCCAGGGGTCAAGCTGCGCGGGGCGGATTGCCTGGCAGCGGGCGGAAACTGATCTTGCGACGTCTCGGTGGCCTCCCTATAGTGGCGCTGCGAGCCGGCTGCGGACACCGAAGTAGAATCCCACGCCGATGTTTGTCGAAGCGCTTCGTGAGCGCCGGTCAGGAAACGCCGGGAACGGATCCATCGAGTAGGACTCGGGGGAATGCCCGGCGCGGCAAGGCGCGGCGGCGGCCCTGGGTGAACGAAGGAGGTCCGCCGCGATGGAAGTCGAAATCGTACCCCCGGCCGTCGAAAATGGCGCGCCCGCTGGTCCTCTCCGTGCGGAGAGCCGAACCGACGTCGCGGCGATCCGAAACGCAATTCTCGACAAACTTACCTATGCGATGGGCAAGAATTCGGCCGCCGCCGGTCCGCGCGACTGGTTCGTGGCGACCGCTCTGACCGTTCGCGACCGGGTTGTCGAACGCTGGATCGTCTCCACCCAGGAAACCCAACGGACCCGCCGCAAGCGGGTTTACTACTTGAGCCTCGAATTTCTGATCGGCCGTCTCTTGATCGATGCGCTGACCAATATGGAGATGATCGAACCGACCCGCGCGGCGCTGGCCGAACTTGGCGTCGATCTCGAAGAGCTGCGCGAAGTCGAGCCGGATGCCGCGCTCGGCAATGGGGGACTTGGCCGGCTTGCCGCCTGTTTCATGGAAAGCATGGCGACCCTTTCGATTGCCGCCTATGGGTACGGCATTCGGTATGACCACGGCTTGTTCCGCCAGCGGATCAAGAATGGGCGTCAGCTCGAATATCCCGAAGATTGGCTGTCGTTCGGCAACCCATGGGAGTTCGCGCGGCCGGAAGTCGATTACGATATCGGCTTTGGCGGCCGGATCGAAGCCGAACATCAGGCCGACGGAGCGGTGAAGCATATTTGGCATCCTGGCGAAACCGTCGAGGCCGTCGCCTATGATACGCCGATCCCCGGCTGGCGCGGGGCACATATCAACACGCTGCGGCTTTGGTCTGCGCGGGCGCCGGACCCGCTCCGGCTCGACATGTTCAACAGCGGCGATCACATCGGCGCATTGATGGACCGGGTGCGCGCCGAGTCGATTTCCAAAGTCCTTTATCCGAGCGATGCCACCCCCGCGGGCGAGGAACTGAGGCTCCGCCAGGAATATTTCTTCGCCTCCGCTTCGCTGCAGGATCTGGTCCGCCGCCACCTCGATCAGCATGGCACCATCGACTCGCTCGCCGATAAGGTCGCGATCCAACTCAACGATACCCATCCCGCCATCGCGATCGCCGAGCTGATGCGCATTCTGGTGGACCTCCATGACGTTCCCTGGCGGGACGCCTGGGCGGTCACCCAAGCGACCTTCAGCTACACCAATCATACCTTGCTGCCGGAGGCGCTGGAGACATGGCCGGTGCCGCTGATGGAGCGGCTTTTGCCCCGCCACATGCAGATCATCTATCTGATCAACGCCATTCATCTGGCCCAGATGAGCAAGCTGCCGGACGCGAATGGCGAGAGGTTTTCGGCGCTTTCGCTGATCGATGAGGCACATGGGCGTCGGGTTCGGATGGGTCATCTTGCCTTCTTGGGCTCGCACAAAATCAATGGCGTGTCGAAGCTCCATTCCGACTTGATGAAGGAGACGGTGTTCCGCGAACTCGACGCCGTGCTCCCGGGGCGCATCACCAACAAGACCAATGGGATCACCTTCCGCCGCTGGCTGAAGGAGGCCAACCCCGGTTTGACCGGGCTGCTGACCGAGGCGATCGGCGACCGGATCTTTGACGATGCCATGGTCTTGGAAAAACTGGCTGTCTTCGCCGACGATTCGTCGTTCCAGGAGCGTTACGCCGCGCAACGGCGGGCGAACAAAGTGGCGCTCTCGAAGCTGGTGCGGCAGCGGCTCGGCGTCGTGCTGGATCCCGATGCGCTGTTCGATGTGCAGATTAAACGCATCCATGAATATAAGCGCCAGATCCTCAATATTCTGGAGGCGATTGCGGTCTATGACGCAATCCGCGCCCAGCCGACCCGCGACTGGATTCCCAGGGTCAAGATTTTCGCCGGCAAGGCGGCGGCGAGTTACACGACGGCAAAGCTGATCATTCAGCTCGCCAATGATGTGGCGGAGATCGTCAACACCGACCCCACGGTGCGCGGGCTTCTTAAAATCGTGTTCTTGCCCAACTATAATGTCAGCCTCGCCGAGCGCATCATTCCGGCGGCTGATGTGTCCGAGCAGATTTCGACCGCGGGCATGGAAGCGTCCGGCACCGGCAACATGAAATTGGCCTTGAACGGAGCGCTGACCATTGGCACCCTCGATGGCGCCAATGTCGAGATCCGCGAAAAAGTCGGAGCGGAAAATATCTTCATTTTTGGGCTTACCGCCGACGAAGTTGAAGCGCATCGGCGGCAGAGCATCGATGGGCGCCCGGCCATCGAGCGCTCGGCCAAGCTCGCCGAAGTGCTCGATGCGATTGCCTCCGGGGTGTTCTCGCCCGATGAGCCTGACCGCTACCGTGGCCTTGTCGACGCCTTGACGCATAATGATTATTTTCTGGTGACCACCGACTTCGAGAGTTATTTCGATACGCAGCGCGCCGTGTTCAAACGCTGGCGCGACAAGCCGGCCTGGTGGCGCTCGGCTGTGCTCAACACGGCGCATATGGGCTGGTTTTCCTCGGATCGCACGATCAAAGAATATGCCGAAGAAATTTGGGACGTTCCGGTGAGGCCACCCGGAAAGGGATGAAATGGGTTGGTTCGGGCGAAGCCGGAGAGGGGATGATCAATCCGCCGCGAACCTGAAATGGCGGATCGGCGATGATGTCGTCCAGGCGATTTTGGCGGCGCGTCATCCGGATCCCTTCGCCGTGCTCGGGCCGCACGAGACCGAGGATGGAGTGGCAATCCGGGCCTTGGTGCCAAATGCCGACAGTCTGACCGTTGTACCCGCGGACGGGGAGGGGGCGGAGATCCCGCTTGCGGCGCGCGGCGACGGTTTTTTCGAGGGCATCGCCAAACATCGGACCAGCCGGTTTCCCTATCGGCTGCGAGCGTCGAATGTGGGCGGGACGTGGGACGTCATCGACCCCTATGCGTTTCCGCCCGTGTTGGGCGCGACCGACGATTACCTTCTCGTCGAAGGCACCCATCGCAAACTTTACGAGCGGCTGGGCGCGCATCTCATGCGCTTTGAAGGGATCGACGGCGTGCACTTCGCGGTGTGGGCGCCGCACGCCTTGCGGGTATCGGTCGTCGGCGATTTCAACGCCTGGGACGGCCGCAGGCATCAAATGCGCAAGCGGATCGATTCCGGCATATGGGAGATTTTTGCTCCGGGGGTGGGCGAGCGCGCCGTCTACAAATATGAAATCGTGGCGGACGACGGGCGTCTCCTTCCGTTGAAAGCCGATCCGTTTGGTTTTGCCGGTGAACTGCGTCCTTCGACGGCCTCGATCGTCGCCCGCACCGATCGTTTCACCTGGACCGACGCGGCTTTCTTGGAAAAACGCCGGGGCCGCGATCCCCGCCGGTCGCCCATGACCATCTATGAAGTTCATCTGGGTTCCTGGAGACGCGGTGCGGAGGGACGCTTCCTTACCTATGACGAACTCGCCCTGTTATTGATCCCTTACGTGGCCGATCTTGGTTTCACTCATATTGAACTGCTGCCGATCTGCGAGCATCCGCTCGATGCGTCTTGGGGTTACCAGCCGATCGGGCTTTTCGCACCGACGAGTCGCTTCGGCACCCCCGAGGCGTTTGCGCGGTTTGTCGATATGGCTCATGCGGCGGGGCTTGGCGTCATCCTCGACTGGGTGCCCGCGCATTTCCCGACCGACATCCACGGGCTGGCGCAATTCGATGGCCAAGCGCTCTACGAACATGCCGACCCGCGACTTGGGTTTCATCCGGATTGGAACACCGCGATCTATGATTTCGGCCGCCGGGAAGTGACCGCCTTCCTGGCCGCAAATGCCTTATTCTGGCTTGAACGCTATCATCTCGATGGACTTCGCGTCGATGCCGTCGCGTCGATGCTCTATCTCGATTATTCGCGAAAGCCGGGCGAATGGGTACCAAACAGCGATGGCAGCAATGATAATCGCGCCGCCGTGGCTTTCCTGAAACAAGTGAACGAACTCGTTTACGCCGACGGTCCCCGAACGATCACAATTGCCGAGGAATCAACCGCATGGCCCGGCGTCTCGGCGCCGACGTCCGCCGGTGGCCTCGGCTTTGGTTTCAAGTGGAACATGGGCTTCATGCATGACACGCTGGATTATATGGCGCTCGATCCGGTACATCGGCGATGGCACCACGACCGGCTGACATTTGGACTGCTGTATGCGTTCGCGGAAAATTTTGTGCTGCCCCTCAGCCATGATGAGGTCGTGCATGGCAAGGGCTCCCTTCTCGACAAAATGGCCGGAGATGAATGGCAGAAATTTGCAAATCTCCGTGCCTATTATGCATTCATGTGGGCGCATCCCGGCAAGAAGCTGTTGTTCATGGGACAGGAGTTCGCGCAGCGGCGCGAATGGAGCGAAAATCGCGGGCTTGACTTTGATCTTCTTGAATTTTCCCCGCACAAAGGGGTTCAGCTGCTGATCAAGGATCTCAATCGGCTCCATAAGGAGCGGGGTGCTTTGCATGCGCGCGATTGCGAACCTGAGGGATTTCGTTGGATCGTCGTCGACGACCGCGATCAGTCCGTGATTGCTTTTGCCCGCTTCGGAGCGGAAGGCGATCTCCCGGTGGTGATGGTCACGAATTTCACGCCCATCCCGCGGCATGGCTATCGGGTCGGCCTGCCTCGGTCCGGACGGTGGCGAGAAATTCTCAATACGGACGCAGAGATCTACGGCGGCTCCGGCCTTGGCAATCTAGGCGGTGTCACGGCTTCGGAAATGGCTTCGCATGATCTTCCAGCCTCGGCGGAAATGACCCTGCCGCCGCTCGCCACGCTTTATTTTCAATTCGCTGATCAATGACAATTTGGGGGCCGCGAATTTCCGCCAAGATTCTGGCGCACGGGAACCCGGGAGAGAAACGCGGATGAGATTGAGCGCGCCAATTGGGCGTCAGGCGATGGCCTTTATACTCGCGGGTGGACGCGGCAGCCGTCTCCTCGAATTGACCGATCGCAGGGCCAAGCCTGCGGTCTATTTCGGCGGCAAATCGCGGATCATAGATTTCGCGCTTTCGAATGCCTTGAATTCCGGCATCCGCCGGATCGGGGTTGCGACCCAATATAAAGCGCACAGCCTGATCGGCCATTTGCATCGCGGCTGGAATTTCTTTCGAACCGGCAGCAATGAAAGCTTCGACATTTTGCCGGCAAGCCAGAGAGTTTCGGAAAACCAATGGTATGCCGGGACCGCCGACGCCATCTATCAAAACATCGATATCGTCCGCGACCGTGAGCCGAAATATATGGTGGTGCTGGCGGGCGATCATATTTACAAAATGGACTACGAGCTGATGCTGCAGCAGCACGTCGACTCCGGGGCCGACGTGACCGTCGGCTGCCTGGAAGTGCCGCGCAAGGATGCGAGCGACTTCGGTGTCATGCAAGTCGATGCGGCCGGGCGAATCATTTCCTTTGTCGAAAAGCCGGGCGATCCGCCCTCAATACCGGGTGACCCGCACAATGCGCTTGCCTCGATGGGCATTTATGTCTTCGAGACAAAGTTCTTGTTCGATCAACTGGAACGGGACGCTGCCGCGCCCAAATCGAGCAGGGATTTTGGACGGGACATCATTCCCCATATCGTGATCGAGGGGAAAGCCGTCGCCCACCGGTTTTCTAATTCCTGTGTGCGTTCCTCGAATGAATTGGGCGCTTATTGGCGCGACGTCGGAACCGTTGATGCCTATTGGGCCGCCAATATTGATTTGACGGCCGTCGTTCCGGATCTCGACTTGTTCGACCGGGAATGGCCGATCTGGACCGACAATGCTGTGACGCCGCCGGCGAAATTTGTTCACGACGAAGATGACCGCCGCGGCCTGGCGGTTTCTTCCCTCGTTTCGGGCGGCTGCATCGTCTCCGGCGCGGCGATCCGGCGTTCGGTTCTGTTCACCGGTGTCCGGGTCAATTCCTATTGCGCGATCGAGAATGCCGTCATCCTGCCCTATGTCGACGTCGGCCGCTCCGCGCGGCTTTTCAACGTGGTGATTGATCGCGGCGTCAAGATCCCGGAGGGTCTTGTTGTCGGTGAGGATGAGGCCGCCGATGCCGCGCGATTCCGGCGCACGGAAAATGGAATTGTCTTGATCACCCAGGCGATGATCGACAGGCTCGCGGCATGAAGGACGACGTCACGGTCCTGGCGGTGGCGTCGGAAATCTATCCTCTGGTCAAAACGGGCGGCCTTGCCGACGTTGCCGGCGCGCTTCCGGGCGCGCTCGCCGCAGAGGGCGTTGCGGTGACGACTCTGGTGCCCGGCTATCCGAATGTGATGAGCCAGATCAAGGCCGCCGAGCTCGTCCTGGAGTCACCGGATCTTTTCGGCGCGGCGGCGAGGGTGCTGCGCGCAAATTCCGCCGGCCTCGATCTCTTCGTGCTCGATGCGCCGCATCTCTTCGACCGGGCAGGCGGACCTTATGTCGGACCGGACGGGCAAGAGTGGCCCGATAATCCCTTCCGCTTTGGCGCGCTCGGCCAGATTGCTGCGCGCCTTGCACATGGCGAATTTCCGCCCTTTGCGCCCGATATTGTTCACGCGCATGACTGGCAGGCGGGGCTGACGGCTGCCTATCTCGCGTATGACGGAAGGCCTCGGCCAGGAACCGTGATCACGGTCCACAATCTGGCCTTTCAAGGGCAATATCCGGCCGAACTTTTGAAAGCGCTGGACCTGCCGACCCGCGCCTTCACGATCGATGGCGTGGAATATTACGGGATGATCGGATTTCTCAAGGCGGCGCTCAGCCTTTCCGATCGGATTACGACGGTGTCTCCAACCTACGCCGCCGAGATTCTGACTCCCGCGCATGGGATGGGGCTCGACGGCCTCTTGCGCTCGCGCTCGGATGTCATGATCGGGATACGCAACGGTATTGATGAGGCCATCTGGAATCCAGCGGAGGACAAGCGGATTGCCGCCGTCTACTCGGTCCAGTCTCGTGCCAAGCGGCGCCTGAATAAGACCGCATTGCAAAAGCATTTCGGTCTCGCCGCCGATCCGGATCGGCTTCTCTTCGGTATCGTCAGCCGTCTCACCTGGCAAAAAGGGATCGATCTTATTCTTGCAAACCTTGGCGTTTTTGAGCGCCTCGGTGCCCAGCTCGCCGTGCTCGGCTCCGGCGAGTCTGCGTTCGAGGCTGACTTTCTGGCTGCGGCCAAGGGAAGAGCTGGGCGGGTTGGCGCGCTGATCGGTTATGATGAGGACGTCGCCCACGGGATCCAAGCCGGCGCCGACGCGCTGCTCATTCCCTCGCGCTTTGAGCCTTGTGGCCTCACTCAGCTTTGCGGCCTGCGTTACGGCGCCGTCCCGATAGCGTCCCGTGTCGGCGGCTTGGCTGACACGATCATTGACGCCAATGAAATGGCGATCGAGGCCAAGCAGGGCACGGGGCTCCTTTTTTCGCCGGTGACCGAGGAGGCCTTGGGTGCCACACTGGAACGCGCCAGCAAGATCTGGTCCGAGCCGAAGGTCTGGGATCGGCTTCGGGTAAATGGCATGAGAACCGACGTGTCCTGGCGGCGTCCCGCCGCCACTTATGCCAAACTCTTTCGTGAACTTTGCGCGAGCCGGACCCAAACATGAGACTTAAAAACTCTGACCCGATCCCTTTCTTGAAGTGGAATTGCGCATGATCGAAACCTGCCCCACCACGCCGTTTGACGACCAGAAGCCTGGAACCTCGGGCCTGCGAAAGAAGGTCAAGGTCTTTCAGAAGCCGCATTATCTGGAAAATTTTGTGCAATCGATCATCGATTGTCTCGACGGGTTTGCAGGCTCGACGCTCGTCGTGGGCGGCGATGGTCGGTTCTTCAATCGCGAAGCGATTCAGATCGTCTTGAAGATGGCAGCCGCGAATGGCTGCGGCAGGATCCTGCTCGGGCAAAGCGGGATCCTGTCTACCCCCGCGGCTTCAAATCTCATTCGAAAATACGCTGCTTTCGGCGGCATCATTCTTAGCGCCAGCCATAATGCGGGTGGGCCGGATGGCGATTTCGGAATCAAATATAATGCGGGAAACGGTGGCCCGGCGCCTGAAAAGCTCACCGAGGCGATGTTCGCGCGCTCCAAGATCATCACGCAATATAAGATCGTTGTGGCGCCAGACGTCGATATCGATGCGCTTGGAAAGGTGACTCTCGGCAACACCGAAATCGAGGTGATCGATCCCGTCGCCGATTACGTCCTGCTGATGCAGCAGCTGTTCGATTTTGCGCGGATCAAAACTCTATTCAAAGCAGGTTTTCGCCTGCGTTTCGATGCGATGTCGGCGGTGACAGGACCTTATGCAAAACGGATCTTCGTCGATTTGTTAGGGGCTCCCGCGGACTCGGTGTTGAATGGGACGCCTCTCCCGGCCTTCGGCGGCCACCATCCCGATCCCAATCTCGTCAATGCGAGACATTTGTTCGACCTCGCGATGTCGCCCGAGGGTCCCGATCTTTGCGCGGCTTCGGACGGCGACGGCGATCGCAATCTCATCATCGGCCGGGGTAGATTTGTCACGCCCTCGGACAGCCTCGCAATCCTGGCTGCGAATGCACATCTCGCCCCTGGCTATGCCGGCGGCGTCGTTGGCATTGCCCGCTCGATGCCGACAAGCCGGGCGGCGGACCGGGTTGCCGAGAAGCTCGGCGTGCCGTTTTTCGAGACGCCCACGGGATGGAAGTTCTTCGGCAATCTTCTCGACGCCGGAATGGCGACGATCTGTGGCGAGGAGAGCGCCGGCACCGGCTCGAATCACGTCCGTGAGAAGGACGGGCTTTGGGCGATCCTGCTTTGGCTCAATATTCTGGCCGTGCGGGGAGAGAGCGTGGCGGCCATCGTTGCCAAGCACTGGGCGGAGCATGGGCGGAATTATTACGCCAGACACGATTATGAAGAGGTCGATGCGAAGGGAGCCGAAGCGCTGATTGCGGCCCTTCGCGAGCAATTGGCAACATTGCCTGGAACGCTTTATCACGGTGCCGAACTCGTCGAGGCCGATGACTTTGCCTATCACGATCCGGTCGACGGCTCCGACTCGAAGCATCAAGGGATTCGTCTGCATTTTGCCGACGGCAGCCGGATCGTTTATCGGCTTTCCGGCACCGGCACCCTTGGCGCGACGCTCAGGGTCTATATCGAACGGTTCGAACCCGATCCGGCCCGGCAAAACGAGGACACCGAAATAGCGCTCTCCGATCTGATCGCCGCCTCGCGCGAGATTGCCCGTATCGCTCATTACACGGGCCGCCTCGAGCCGAGCGTGATCACCTGAGCGGCGGCAGCGGACCGATGGCGTCGCCCCGCATCACGGCCGGTCGACCTGAACCGCTCGGGGCTGTCTGCGATGGCTCCGGCGTCAATGTCGCGGTCTTTTCCTCCAGCGCGGAGGCGATTTTTGTTTCGCTGTTCGATCCGAGCGATCGGGAGACCGCGCGCCTCTTGCTTCCCGGACGGACCGGCGACGTATTCCATGGGCACATCGAGGGCGTTGGCGCGGGCGCCCGCTATGGCCTGCGCGCTCAAGGCCCGTGGAACCCTGCGTCGGGGCATCGGTTCAATCCGGCGAAATTGCTGGTCGATCCCTTTGCGACGCGACTCGATCGCGCGTTAAATCTTGACTCGTCCATGTTCGACGCCCGCATTCACGGCGCCATGACCGATGATACCGACAGCGCGCCCTTTGTCTCCAAGGCGATTGTAGAATCTCCTTTGCCCTTTGCGCCACCCCGCCAGCCGAGCGTCGAATGGCGTGATCTCATCATTTATGAAATGCATGTTCGCGGCTTCACCAAATTGCGCGAGGAGATTCCCGAAGCAATCCGGGGAACTTTTGCCGGACTCGCGCATCCGGCCTCGATCGACTATCTGACGCGGCTTGAAATCACCGCAGTCGAGCTTCTGCCGATCGCCGCCTGGATCGACGAGCGGCATCTTCCTCGGTTGGGCCTGACGAATTATTGGGGCTACAATCCGATTGCCATGCTCGCTCCCGATCCGCGCCTTGCGCCGGGGGGGTGGGCCGAGATACGCCAGGCGGTGGATGCGCTGCACGCGGCCGGCATCGCCGTCATCCTCGACATTGTGTTGAACCATACCGGCGAAAGCGACGAACTGGGCCCGACCTTATCGCAGCGCGGACTCGACAATGTCGGCTTCTATCGGCTCCGCAGAGACAATCGCGCCCTTTATGTCAATGATGCCGGCTGCGGCAATGTGCCAGCGCTGGAGCGCCCGCAAGTGATGCGCTTGGCGCTCGACGCTTTGCGCACCGCGGCCATTCGCGCTGGCATCGACGGCTTCCGCCATGATCTTGCCTCGGTGCTGGGCCGTCAGGAAGGCGGGTTTGATCCCGGCCATCCGTTGCTTGCATCCATCGGGCAGGATCCCTGGCTGAAGGATCTCATTCATATTGCCGAACCTTGGGACATTGGCCCCGGGGGTTATCAGCTTGGAGCCTTTCCGGCCGGCTTTGGCGAATGGAACGACAAGTCGCGTGATACTTTCCGGCGTTTCTGGCGCGGCGATGCCGGCATGATGGGCCCGCTCGCGACACGGCTTGCCGGATCGGCGGATATATTTGCGCCGCGCCATCGGCCGCTGTCCAGGTCGATCAATTTTGTGACCTCGCATGACGGCTTTTCGCTGGCCGATCTCGTTGCCTTCACAAACAAGCGCAACGACGCCAATGGCGAAGGCAATCGCGACGGCACGAATGACAATCTTTCCTGGAACTGCGGCATTGAGGGTCCGACCCTCGACGCCGGAGTGGCCGAGCGGCGCGCCGGCGACGTCCGGGCTCTCCTCGTCACGCTCCTTGCCGCGCGCGGGACGCCGATGCTGAGCATGGGCGATGAACTCGGCCGCTCGCAAGAAGGTAACAACAACGCCTACGCTCAGGACAATGAACTCGCCTGGATCGATTGGGCCGGCGCCGAATCTTCCCGCATCGATTTCGTTGCCAAACTTGTCCATCTGCGCCGGTCGGTCGGCGCGCTCAAGGCCGAGGCGACGTTGACAGGTGCGCCCGTCGATGACACCGGCTGTCCCGATGTGGAATGGCTGACCGCCGAAGGCCGGCCCTTTGCGACGCGGGATTGGGAGGATCAAGGCACGCGGACGATTGTCGCCGTGTTTTACGACCCGGGCGAAGCGGACGCCGCTGGCGGGCTCGGTCCGAGCCGAGCCGCCGTGCTCTTGAATGCGAGCGACGGCGCTGTCGAGGTCAGCGTGCCTGGATCGCGCGAGAATCGCGGCTGGAGCGTTGCGATCGATTCCGCCCGGCCGAACCAGGCGCCCTATGAAGTCGACACCGAATGTTTTCGTCTTTCCCCGCGGTCTGCGTCGATCCTCGTCGAGCAGGAGGCCAGCAAAGAAAAACGCGGAACGCGCGGCGTTGCCGACCATGTCCTCGACGGCCTCGCGACGGCTGCCGGCATTGCGTCGCAATGGTTCGATGTCCACGGCAAGCTTCACCAAGTTCCGGTGGATACGAAGCTTTCATTGCTCGCCGCGCTTGGCTTGCCCGCGACCTCCACGGCGGACGTTCGCGCAGGCCTCGCTTTACTTGCACAGGACCGCGAACTCCGACCGGTTCCGGTTGCAACGACGTTCCGCCAAAATGGAGCCAGGACGATTCGGCTGGGCGGGCAACTTGCCCGAGATCGACCCGTCGTGCTGACGATCGCCGATGAGGACCGTGCCGCGCGGCGAATCGAGATTGCCGCGGGCGACGGGTGGCGGAGCGAAACGATTGCCGCCGATGGGCGCAGGGCGACGATCCGTGAGGTGGCGCTGCCGAGCCTACCGCTTGGAAGATATAGAATATGGGCGGAGGAGGCTCCGGAAGCTCCTGGCCATCTCGCGGTTGTGCCCGATGCTGCCTATCTGCCCGCAACGCTCGCCGCGGGCACCAAATCTTTCGGGATCGCGGCGCAGCTTTATGCCTTAAGGCGGCAAGCAAGCATTGGCCCGGGCGACCAGCCCGCCGGCGACCAGGGATTGGGCGATTTCACAACGCTGCGACTCCTCGCCGAAGAGGCTGCGGCCGCAGGGGCTGTCACTGTCGGGCTCAATCCCCTGCACGCCTTGTTCGCGAGCGATCCGGATCGTGCGAGCCCCTATCATCCATCGGACCGGCGCTTTCTCGATCCGCTCGCCATCGACGCGTTCGATCTGCCACCAGCCCTGAGGACGGAAAAACTAGCCGCGGCAATTGCGGAGGCCGGACCGCAAGCAGCGCAGCTTTCGGCACGGCCATTGGTCGACTATCGCGCCGCCGCAGCGCTCAAAGGCCGCATATTTAGAGTTCTGCACGAGGCGTTCCGCGACCTATCGCATCATCATCCGCAGGATCCGCTCGTCGCTGAGTACACCGCGTTCGTCGATGCCGGGAGCGAGACGCTGCGCAATTTCGCAATCTTCGCGGCGATCGAGGCGAGCGTCGGTGGCACGCTCGAAAAATTCCCGGACTCTCTCAAGACGCCACGCAGTCATGGCGTGGCGGCCTTCGCGGCCGTTCATGAAGAAGCTGTCTCGCGCGCGATCTTTCTTCAATGGCTGGCCGACCGCCAATTTGCAACCGCCGCGGACAGAGCCCGAGAGTGCGGGCTTAAACTCGGGTTTTTTCGCGATCTTGCGGTTGGCTGCGCACCGGACGGAGCGGAGGCATGGGCGGAAGCGGAACGTTTGATGCAAGGGGTCTCGATTGGCGCGCCGCCGGATTCGCTTGGACCCAATGGGCAAGTGTGGGCTCTCCCGCCTTACGATCCGCGGGCGCTTGCGCGCGATGGCTTCGAGTCATTCGGCCGCCTGATTGCCGCGAACATGACCTATGCGGGCGTCTTGAGAATTGACCATATTCTCGGGCTCAAACGACTTTTCCTCGTGCCGCAGGGGGCGACGGCTGCCGATGGGGCCTATCTTGCCTATCCGTTCGACGATCTTGTCGGACACCTCATGCTGGAAAGCCAGCGGGCGCAAACGGCGGTGGTTGGGGAGGCCCTTGGCACAGTGCCGGAAGGTCTCCGCGAAGAACTCAGCGCAGTTCAAGTTCTTTCCTACTGCGTGATGCGTTTCGAGCGAGAGGGGGAGAAATTTTTTCCGCCTCACCATTATCCTCGTTTAGCCGCCGCCTGCGTCGCAACGCATGATTTGCCGACGCTGGCCGGCTGGTGGCAGGGAGCGGATTTGGCGGAGGCGGCGCACCTTGGCCTGCTGCCCGATGCGAGCGCGGCTTCCGTCGTACGCGACGCCGAGAAGAGGGCGCTGATGCAAGCCGTGGCCGCTCCAACCTCCAGGGATGCGGCGCTCCTCGAAGCTCAGCTCACCGCCACAACTTCCGCCGCTGTGCATGGTTTCGTGGCTCGCTCGAACGCCCTGCTTGCTTTAGTTCAGGCTGACGATCTCGTCATGGAAACGGTTGCCGTCAACATGCCCGGAACCGACCATGAGCGGCCGAATTGGCGCCGCAAGTTGAGCGCGCCTGTCGAGACATTGTTCACGCTTCCCGCGGCGCAGGCGATATTGAGCGAGGTCCGTGCCAATCGAGACGTGCCGGCGGCAACCGGAGGCGAAGACTCGCCTTAGGTATTACGCGGAACCATGCTGCCACTTTGCAGTTCAACGCCGGCGTGTAACCCCGCAAGGAGTCCGACATGGACAAAGAACACATCAAGGGCGCAGCCCAGAAGGCCAAGGGAAGCATTAAGGATGCGGCCGGGGCGCTGACCGGCAACAAAAAGATGCAGGCGGAAGGAAAGGCCGACAAAATGGCCGGCTCCGCGCGTCAATCAGCCGGCGATCTCAAAGACGCTGGCCGCAAGGCGGTCAACAGCATCAAGCGTTGATGCCTCCACGAATCCGAAATGGACCCACGGCCATTAGAAGCCGTCGAGTCCTGCCTTCGAAATCGCTGCCTTTCCGGCAGCTTTTTTTTGCCTGAACACGTAGAGTTGAAAGGCCCTGGCGGCGCCTTCGCCGTAGTTTCGCCGGCTTGTCCGGTTTGGAGTGAAGCACAGCCTGTTGATGAGCTGGCCAATTAGGATTATGCACGTGGCCCAGGTGCCTTTGGCCGGGCTTGCCGTCACGAGAATGATGAAAATTGTCCAAAGCTAAAGCGACTTAAGAAGCTTTCTAAAAGCAGGCATCGATTCTTATATACTCTTTGGGAGTTTGCGGCTGTAAGAGCCGCGCGCGAATTCGTGGATTCCGATACCTAGACCGCTACAGTCGAAGTCCAGTTAGTTTCATAACCACATCGGTCCATCACGTGAAGCGAATCGTCATTTTCATTGTCGTACTTGCGTTCCTGGCAACCCTTGGTGTCGGCCTTGGCTATTTTCAATTCGTCATCAAGCCGGGAATGATCAAGTCGTTCATAAGTCAAGCTGCGCCTCCGGCTCCTTCGGTGTCGGTGGATACGGCACGAATCGAAACCTGGGCGCCGCATCTGCCGGCAATCGGCACGTTCAGAGCCTATCAAGGCGTCGACATTGCGCCTCAGATTGGCGGTGTGATCGTATCGGTGCGTGTTGAGTCGGGGCAGGAGGTCGAAAAGGGAGCTCCCCTGTTCGATATCGATAATTCGGTCGAGCAAGCCGATCTTAGGAACAATCTTGCGGTCCTGAAGAACACTAATCTTGTGCTGGAACGCCAGCGTCAGCTGATTCAGGGCGGGAATACCGCCAAGGCCAATTTCGATTCTGCCGAGGCCGCGCGGGATTCGGCCGAAGCGGCGGTCGAACGGGTCCGCGCCATCATCGCGCAGAAAATGCTGACCGCCCCCTTTGCCGGCAAAATCGGCATTCGCAAGCTCGATCTCGGCCAATATGTATCGCCTGGAACCCCCCTTATTACCTTGCAGCAGTTGGACCCCATTTTCGTCGACTTTCCCATTCCGGAAAAATCGCTGGATATGCTGAAACCCGGTCAGACGGTTGACGTCGTAGTCGATGCCTATCCGGGCAAGACGTTTGAAGGCACGATCAAGACGATTGATGCGCGAATCGCGCAGGAAAGCCGCAATGTCTGGGTGCGGGCTCAGCTCGACAACAAAAAAAGACAATTATTGCCGGGCATGTTTGCCAATGTCAGCGTCGTCGCGGGAACGCCCACTCAGGTGGTGACTCTGCCGCGGACTGCGGTGAGTTACTCGCTCTACGGCGATAGTGTTTTCGTCGTGAAGCCGATGGCACCGGAGGGTGGCGGCGCCCAGGCGGCTCCCGCCAACCACGACGTGCGCATGAAAACCGAGCGCCGCTCGGTGCGCGTCGGTGAAACAAGAGATGACCGCGTCGCCATCCTTGAGGGCGTCGCCTCCGGCGAAATTGTCGTGACCGAGGGCCAGCTCAAACTTGAATCGGGAGCGCCCGTGCGCGTTGACCCGTCCGCGCATATCGAACCGCCCGCGGTGCGGCCGAAGGAATAAAGCATGTCCTTTACAGATATCTTTATCCGGCGGCCGGTCCTTGCCAGCGTCGTGAGCCTTTTGTTGCTCCTGGTGGGACTCCAATGCGGGTTCAAGCTGCAGGTCCGCCAATTTCCGGAGCTGGCTTCGACCACCATCACCATCACGACGGCCTATCCAGGCGCCAATGCGGATGTGATCAAGGGGTTCATTACAACGCCCATCGCGCAGGCGGTGGCGAGTGCCGAGGGCATCGACACGCTGGTATCGAACTCGCAGCAAAACGCCTCGACGATCACGCTCAATCTTCTTCTCAACGCCAACGCCGACCGCGCGGTCGCGGATGTTTTATCGAAAATAAATCAGGTCAAATATGTTCTCCCGCGCGAAGCGTTCGATCCGGTGGTCGTCAAACAGACCGGCGAATCGACGGCCGTTCTTTATATGTCGTTCAACTCGAAGACCCTGAACCCCTCGCAAATTACCGACTATTTGAACCGGGTGGTGCAGCCAAAGCTGCAGACGATCGACGGCGTCGCCAACGCCCAGATCCTTGGAGGTCAGACCTTTGCGATGCGGGTTTGGCTCAACCCCAATCGAATGGCCGCGCGGGGCGTGACCCCCTCGGATGTTTCGCTCGCGTTGGCTGCTAATAATTTCACCAGCGCCCCCGGACAGATCAAGGGCGACTTCGTCCAGACAACCATCAACGCCGAGACGTCGCTCAATTCCGCCCGGGCCTTCGGACAATTGGTCATCGCAGCGCGCAACGATGCGTTGATACGGCTGGGCGATATTGCCGACATCGAGCTCGGCCCACAGTCGGTCGATTCCTCATCGACATTCGACGGACTGAAGGCCGTCTTTGTCGGCATCTATCCCACGCCCACGGCCAACCCGCTCGATGTCATCGACGAGGTTCGCAAGGCCTTTCCCGAAATTCAATCGCAGCTTCCCGCTGGCCTCGATGCCTCGATTGCCTATGATGCAACGAAATTCATTCGGGCTTCCATCTACGAGGTCGAGAAAACCCTTCTCGAGGCCGCGCTGATTGTTGTCGTGGTGATCTTTTTGTTCCTCGGCAATTTGCGCTCGACGATCATCCCGATCGTGACGATCCCGCTGTCGCTCGTCGGGGTGATGATCGTTCTTTATGTGCTGGGCTATTCGATAAATCTATTGACCCTGCTCGCGCTCGTCCTGGCGATCGGGCTTGTGGTGGACGACGCTATCGTGGTGGTCGAAAATATCTACCGGCACATGGAAGAGGGAATGAAGCCGGTCGAGGCGGCTTTGCAGGGTGCACGCGAGATCACCGGGCCGGTGATCTCGATGACGATCACGCTTGCTGCCGTCTATGCACCAATCGGCTTTGTTTCCGGTCTGACTGGCGCCTTGTTTCGGGAATTTGCTTTCACCCTTGCGGGCTCGGTCATCGTTTCGGGCATCGTCGCCCTCACCTTGTCGCCGATGATGTGTTCCCTCCTCCTGAAGCCGCCGCAGCCGGGAGGGCGCGGCTTTGCCGCTTTCCTCGACCGGATGTTTGAACGGCTGCGGCTGCGTTATCAACGGCGGCTTCACAAGACGCTGAATTTTCGCGCCCTGACTGTGCTAATCCTCGTCGGGATTTTGGCGATCACGGCCTTGTTGTTCATCACCACGCCCAAGGAGCTGGCGCCGCAGGAGGATCAAGGAGCGATTTTCGCTTTGATCAAGACTCCGCAATACGCCAACCTCGATTATATGGAGAGGGCAACGGCGCAAGTCGGAAAAGCCGCCGACGGCATTCCCGAAAAGGATCACGTGTTTCTCATCAATGGCGAAGGAAGCGTGCATCAAGGCTTTGGCGGTCTTATCCTGCAGCCGTGGGGTGAGCGCAAGCGCAGTCAAAAGGAGATCATGGAATCTCTCCAGCCAAAGTTCGCCGATGTGACCGGAGCTCAGGTCCTCGCCTTTGGGCCTCCACCGCTGCCGGGTTCGACCGGGGGTCCTCCGCTGCAATTCGTGATTCGGACGATTGCGGACTACCAGCAGCTCGTGAATGTCATGGCGGAGGTCGAAAAAGCCGCGCGCGAAAGTGGGCTGTTTATCTTCACCGATAGCGATCTCAAATTCGATCTGCCGCAGATCGATTTCAAGATCGACGCCGATAAAGCCAATCGGCTCGGTATCAGCATGATGGATATAGGCACCTCGCTCGCGACGTTGCTCGGTGGCAATTATGTGAACCGATTCAGCCTGCACGGCCGCAGTTATCAGGTCATTCCACAGGCGCCGCGCGAGTTCAGGCTGACGCCCGATTGGCTCACTCGCTATCAGGTGCGCACCAGTTCCGGTTCGCTGGTTTCGCTTTCGACGGTTGCGAGCGTGTCGACAAGCGTGCAGCCGAATGGATTGCCGACTTTTCAGCAATTGAACTCGGCCACCTTGCAAGGCGTGCCATATCCTGGACGCACGCTCGGCGAAGCCATCGATTTTTTGCAGCAGAAAGCCAAGGAACTTCTGCCGCAGGGCTATAGCGTCGATTTCCAGGGTGAAAGCCGGCAGTTTGTTCACGAAGGCAATACGCTGCTTATCACATTCATCTTTGCGCTCATCGTGATATTTCTGGTGCTCGCGGCACAATTCGAAAGCTTTCGTGACCCTTTAATTATTCTGATCGCTCTTCCGACATCGATGTTCGGCGCGCTTTTGCCCCTGAACCTCCTTGGGGTCGTCGGCATGGCCAGCATGAACATCTATTCGCAGATCGGCCTCGTCACCCTGATCGGCCTCATTTCGAAGCATGGAATCCTGATGGTCGAATTTGCCAACAGGCTGCAGGAACACGAAGGGTTTGCTCGCCGTGAAGCCATCGAACATGCGGCCTCGGTGCGGTTGCGTCCGATCCTCATGACCACGGCGGCGATGGTGGTCGGCATGATCCCCTTGATTTTTGCCGAGGGTGCCGGCGCGCAAAGCCGCTTCGCGATCGGGATTGTGATCGCCGGGGGCATGAGTATCGGCACGATTTTCACGCTCTTCGTAACGCCAGCGGTCTACACGCTGATCGCGCGCAATCACAACAAGGAGAAGCGCCCGGCGCAGCTGGAAGATGTGCTTGCGGAGCGGCGCTCTCCCGAGTCGCGTTCGGCCGCCGAATGAAAAAGACGGGGCTGCGCGTAGTGCATTTTATTTTCCCGATGGCTCACGGCGAAGCATCGGCATGAGCACGCTCGATCCGGTCGCCCGGCGGCGAACCTTCGCCATCATCTCGCATCCCGACGCGGGGAAGACCACGCTCACTGAGAAGCTATTGCTTTTCGGCGGCGCGATTACGCTTGCCGGCGAGGTCCGCGCCAAAGCGAACCGGCGCCAGACCCGCTCCGATTGGATGGGGATCGAACGCGAGCGCGGGATCTCCGTCGTCACCTCGGTGATGACGTTCGAATATGGCGATTGCGTCTATAATCTTCTGGATACGCCGGGGCACGAGGACTTCTCCGAAGACACTTATCGCACGCTGACGGCGGTCGACTCCGCCATCATGGTGATCGACGCGGCAAAAGGCATCGAAGCGCGGACGCGCAAGCTGTTCGAAGTGTGTCGCCTGCGCGATATTCCGATCCTGACCTTCATCAACAAGCTCGACCGCGAGACGCGGGACCCTTTTGAACTTCTGGACGAAATCGAGCAAACGCTCGCGCTGGATGTCGCGCCCATCACCTGGCCGCTGGGGCGGGGCCGCGGCTTTGTCGGCACCTATGATTTGCAGCGCAACGTGGTGCGTCGGCTCGATCGCGATAGCGAGCCGGTATCGGTCAGCGGCCCTGGCGATCCCTTCCTTGCGAGCCTCCTCGGAGAGACCGATCTTGCGTCCATCCGCGAGGAGATCGAACTCGCCCGCGAGGGACTAAAGCGATTCGACCGCCAGTCGTTTTTGCAAGGCCATCTCACCCCCGTTTTTTTCGGCAGCGCCTTGCGAAATTTCGGTGTCGGGGATCTCATCGAGGCGCTCAGGGATTTTGCACCGCCGCCGCATGGGCTGGAGGCGTCATCGCGTAGCGTCGATGCACGGGAACCGAAGATGACAGGCTTCGTGTTCAAGATTCAGGCAAACATGGACCCCAATCATCGCGACCGGATCGCTTTCATGCGGGTATGCTCAGGCAAATTGACGCGCGGCATGAAGGCTAGGCTCGTGCGCACCGGCAAAAATATCGCGCTCAATTCGCCGCAATTTTTCTTCGCCCAGGATCGGCAGCTTGCCGAGGAAGCCTATGCCGGCGATGTCGTCGGCATCCCCAACCACGGGACGTTGCGGATCGGCGACACATTGACCGAGGGGGAGGAACTTGTGTTTCGGGGCGTGCCAAGTTTCGCGCCGGAAATTCTTCGGCGGGTCAAAATCGGCGATGCCATGAAAGCAAAGAAATTGCGCGAAGCTCTCGGCCAAATGGCAGAGGAGGGCGTGGTCCAGCTGTTCCTGCCGAATGACGGCTCCGGCGCAATCGCCGGAGTAGTGGGCGCCCTGCAGCTCGATGTCCTGGCCGAGCGGCTTGAGGCCGAATATGGCCTGGGGGTCAGTTTTGAGACGAGCCGGTTTGAATCGGCCCGCTGGATCGCCGCGAAGATTCCGGCCGAGTGCGACAAATTCATTCACGCGCATCCATCGTCCATGGCTCGCGATTTGGACGGTTCGCCGGTTTTTTTGGCGGCCTCGGCGTTCGACCTCAGATATGAGCAGGAGCGATGGCCGGAAATTATTTTTTCGGACATCAAGGATTATCAAAAGGCGGCTGCCTGAGCTCCCAGCAATATTGTTGATAAAAATTATAGAGAAACCATCGAACAGAAAAAAGAACCTTCACAGTTATGTAGAAAGCAGGCCGTGAGCGCTCTATATCTTCTATGGCCGCGCGGGCGTTAAATCTCGGGACATTTGGGGTCGCCGGCGCGCTTAAGAAGGAGAACATCATGGATCGTCGTGAATTCATCGCAGCCGCCGGAACCGTCGCAGCGGTCGCCTCGGCTTCACAGGCCTTTGCCCAGGCCGAAGAGTCCAACATGCATCCGCCTAAGTTTAAAGCTCTTGAGGAATCATCCTCGAAGTGCGTCGCAACGGGCAACGATTGTCTGCGGCACTGCCTGGGCATGTATGCGATGAAGGACACGAGCATGGCCGGCTGCGCCGAATCGGTCGTTCAGCTCATCGCCGCGTGTAACGCGCTGCAAACTTTGGCGGCGGTCAATTCCGAGCACACTGGCCATTTTGCCAAGGTCGTGGAAATGATTTGCACCGACTGCCAAAAGGAATGCGACAAGTTCCCGAAAATTGCGGAATGCAAAGCCTGTGGCGAAGCGTGCAAGGCATGCGCGGAAGAATGCCGCAAGGTTTCCGCCTAGGCCATGGTTTTGGGCCGGCGGCTTCTTCTGTCCGGCCCTCAACGCCCCACTGAAAAATCGCGGGCTTGGCTTGCGCGTTTCCACAGCGCAGAATGAGCCGTGCAACAGATTCTTCATTCTCACGCCCATCGCTGTCGGCGCGCCGAGCGCCGGCATTCGGGTCACCGATGACCGAGGTGACCGCCCCCTACGGGGCCTGGGCCTCGCCGGTCAGCGTCGAACTTATGACCAAGTCCGTCGTCGGGCTCGGCGCCCTGAGCGTCGATGCGGACGATCTTTACTGGCTCGAATCCCGGCCGAATGAAAAAGGGCGTTTCGTACTGTGCCGGCGGCGGGCCGACGGCCAGATCGACGAGCTCACTCCCTCGCCCTTCGATGTCGGCAGCCGGGTCCATGAATATGGCGGCGGCGCCTATGTGGCGGGGCAGGGCCACATCGTCTTCTCCGACCGCTCCGAGGGCACCGTCTGGTATATTGAACCCGGTGCCACACCCCGCAAGATCGCAACGCCGGACGGGTGCCGCTACGCCGATTTCGAACTCGACCTGACACGCAAGCGCGTGCTTGCGGTACGGGAGGACCATCGTCAAAGACCGCCGACCGATCCAAAAGCGGCGATCGTCGCGCTGCCGCTCGATCTCGAGGGAAGCGAGAGGGTGTTGGTCGAAGGCCCGGATTTTCTCAGCTCGCCACGCCTTTCTCCCGACTCTGAGCGGCTCGCCTGGATCGCCTGGACGCATCCCGACATGCCTTGGGACCGGACCCAGCTTTTTGTTGGCGATTTCTCCCAGGAGGGTCTGGTTCAGGCCCCGCGGCTCGTGGCGGGTGAAACGCCCGAATCCATCGTGCAACCTCAATGGTCCACGGCGGGCGTCCTGCATTTTTGTTCCGACCGCACCGGCTGGTGGAATCCTTATCGCTTGCGGGGCACTGAGGTTGAAGCCTTGGCGCCGGTGGAAGCCGAGATCGGCGGCCCGCATTGGGTGTTCCGGCAGCGCTATTATGATTTTTTGCCTGACGGACGGATTGTCGTGGCGATTGTGCGCGAGGGGATCCGTACCGCCGCCGTGATTGCGGAAGGGCAAATCGAGCCGCTCGAGATTGGCCAGGTCGCGGACTGTCCGCGCGTGATCGGCGAGGGTCTCGGTTTTGTTGCTGCCCGCTCGGACGCAGCGCCCTCGGTCGACCTGCTGCCGAGGCTTGATGGCGGGGAGGCCATCGTCCTGCGCAGGGCCGCGCCCGATGTCCTGCCCAAGGAAGCGATTTCGATCGGTGAGCCGATCTCGTTCATGACGCCCCGCGGCCTTGGGCATGCGTTTTGGTATCCCCCAAAAAATCTCGATCACAGAGGTCCCGAGGCGGATCGGCCGCCGCTGATTGTCTTGTCGCACGGCGGCCCGACCAGCATGACGACAAACAGTTTTTCGCTGGCGATCCAATGGTGGACCACCCGTGGCTTTGGCGTCGTCGATGTCAATTATGGCGGTTCAACCGGCTTTGGCCGCGCCTATCGCCGCCGTCTCGATGGAAAATGGGGCATCGTCGATGTCGAGGACTGCGCCGCCGCCGCGACTCATCTTGTCGAACGTGGGCTCGTCGATGGAGCGCGCTTGGTTATTCGTGGCGGCAGCGCCGGGGGCTTCACCACCCTTGTCGCACTGACCTCGCTCCATCTCTTCAAAGCCGGCGCCAGCTTTTATGGGGTTGGCGATCTGATGTTACTGGCGACGGACACTCATAAGTTTGAGTCGCGCTATCTCGACCGGCTGATCGGCCCCTTGCCGCAGGCGCGAGACCTCTATGCCGAACGATCACCGATCCATCATATCGATCGGCTCTCCTGCCCCGTCATTTTTTTTCAGGGCGAGGATGATAAGACCGTGCCGCCCAACCAGGCACGGACCATGGTCGACGCCATGACGGCGAAGGGCTTGCCGGTTGCCTATTATGCTTTCGCCGGGGAGGGCCACGGCTTCCGCAAAGCCGAAACATTGCGTCACGTGCTCGAACTGGAGCTCGATTTCTACGGCCGAGTGTTCGGATTCCTGGCGCCGGGCTTGAGCGAACGGGTCAGGATTGCGAACTTTCCCAATGAGCAGCAGATGAAAACGGCCGAGGCGCAAACCCGCAGGACATGAGGCTACCCTGGTTAATTGGCCCCAGGCTTTAAATGAGTCCCGCGGCGATATTGATGGTAAGGGCCAGGACCGCGCTATTGAAGAAAAACGCAAGCACGCAATGAACAAGCGCGGTGCGCCGCATCGGCGACGAGGTAATATCGACGTCGGCGGTCTGACAGGCCACGCCGATCACATAAGAGAAATACAGGAAATCATAATAGTCGGGATCCGGGGTTCCAGGGAACCTCAGACCACCGCGCTCGGCCGGGGGTTTGCCGGGCTCCGTTTCAATTTCGTCGAAATAATCATGGGCGTAGTGCAAGGCGAAGGTCAGATGGATGAACAGCCACGCGCTGACGATCGTCGCCGCAGCGAGCCCCACGTGCAGGCTCTTGCTCAACCCATGGAGCTCCCTGACCGCGGCGAGCTGGGCGACGATGGCTGCGATGCTGGCAAGCGCGGCAAGGCTCGTGAACACGAGAATGAAAAACCTTCCCTCATCGGTCTGCTTCGCCCGCCGCTTTATCGATTCGGGCGAAGCACGGGCGATCATGATGCTGGAGGCAATAAAGTAGAACCAGGTTCCGGCATTCCAACCGATCAACAGTCTGGCTGAAAGTTGGGATTGAGCCGGCAGGAAATAAAACGCCAGAAAGCCGACCACCAAGCCCAAAAAGAGACGCGGATGGCCTCGCACGACGAGGTATGGAACGAGAGGTTTCATCAAGGCTTGTCTGGCAACCGTGATCAAGGATAGGCCGGTCGGCTCGCCCCCTCATCTGCGAGGCACGCTGGTCGCCGCTGCGGGGCGAAGATAGGCGCCCCTCAAAAGCTTGTCCAGCTTCAACCCATTCTGCGAATCGCCTGCTAACGCGGCTTCAGCTCTTGCCGAACCAGAATGCGAGTTCGCGTAGACGGCGCTTATCGTAACTTTGGGTCTTGGCGTCGGCGCCAGGCGCACCGATTTGCCATGCGTCATTGTCGGCGAGGCCGGACCAGCGCTGGGCTTCCGGCGCGGTTTGCCGCGAGGCGCGCCAGCGGTATTGATTGTAGATTTCCATGATCTTGGTCGCGTATTCGGAGGCAAGTTCTCCATTGCCTTCGATGATGACGAAATTTTCGTCGTTCACGCCGCTCGCCCTTGGCCCCATGTTATGGGAGCCGGTCATGAGCACGGGACGCTCGCCAAAGGGGTCGATGACGATGACCTTGCTATGGACCATCGCATGGGCGGTCGGCAGTTTCAGGAGTTCCTTGGTCCAAAATTTCAGCCGCTCGTTGATGGCGGCGGGGAGAACCACGTCGGCATTGGCCTCGATCCGGTCGCCCCGGTTGAAGAGGGTCACGGGATTCTTGGCTGTCCCGGGATTTTGGTTGACGACTCCCTGGATATAAAGATCGGGATTGAAATTTTGGCTCGAGGGCGCGGCGAGTTCGATGATGTCGTTCAGCAGCGTCCCGCGCGGTCCTGGATTGAACATCAGGAAGAGGATGCCGTTTTTCGCATTGGCGATCAGTTCGCCCGCCTGTTCGAGATCGTTGGGTTCCGTCATCGGCGTGAACCATAATGTCAGGCCCTTCGCGCGGGCTATCTTGTGCGGGGTTTCATTCTCCGCCTTTAGACTCTGAGGCGTATCGTCGGCCGCCTTGGCAATCGCCTTCCACTGATCGAGATAGGCGCTTGCAACGGCCGGATTTTCGATGACAAGCCCGTTGTTCGCCTGAGTGCAGAGCCCCGTCACCGTCCAATTGGTGCTTCCCGTCCAGACGGCCAGCGGATTCTTGTCGGCGTCGCAGATGATCAGGAACTTATTATGTGCGAGCGCGCGCGGCGCCGAAAAGCGATCGCGGACATCGCAGACCTCGGCGAGCTCTTGGCGCGCATCGGCGTTCTCGTCGTCGCCCTTCTTCTTGACGCTTCCATTGCCGAGCACAATATGCGCGCGCTTGCGGAGCAGCTTGAGAAGGGGGATCAGCTCGGGATCGCCAAGTTCGAACAAGGCCGCATAGACGTGTCCCTTCGAAGACTTGGCGTCATCGAGCAAACTGACGAGCTTCTCCCGCAAGGGACCTGCGAGAAAATTGCGGACGGTGTCTCCCGGTGTGGCGATGATCTCGGTGAGCTTTTCACCCTTTGCGGTTGAATCTTTTTTCGGATCCGGATCGGATGGCAGAAGCCGCGCC
This sequence comes from Beijerinckiaceae bacterium, assembly GCA_004564215.1. Taxonomy (NCBI): domain Bacteria; kingdom Pseudomonadati; phylum Pseudomonadota; class Alphaproteobacteria; order Hyphomicrobiales; family Beijerinckiaceae; species Beijerinckiaceae bacterium. Next base: position 2,789,109 of record CP024846.1, read on the forward strand.
AACCATTGGCTCGCGACGATCCCCCGGTTGAAGAAGCAGGACATTCTGCCTTCAGTCATCGCGCCGATGCCGACATCGGGGCTCCACGGCGACGCAAGCCCTGTTTCTTCCCGCAGGGCGTTCCGGGGTCCGACCATCGCACCGACCTGATAGGATACGACGTCGCCCGCATTGACCGCAAAATCCGACCACAAATATTTCTGGATCGGCCAAATCGTCGTGGGTTCCCTTGTTCCTTCTGGAACATCCGGCCCATCCGCGAAGCCGACCCAGCTCGCCACGATTTCTTCGACGAAACCCTCAGGATCGGGGGCCGTCAGCGTGTTCGGACTCGGGGCACTCCCCGGGCCGCGCTTGACGCGCCGCCGCAGGACGAAGCCACGGCAATCCGGAATGAATTCAGAACTCCATGCGATGAACGCCTCGTCGGAGCCGGCATGCACCAAAATATCGATGCCCATGGCGGAAATCCCTCATGAAATAGACAAAAAATATACAAAGACGACCTATTATGACTCTGTCATTACGCCGAGCGGAATCCTTCTCGTGGCCCGGAGCTGTTGAAAACTCGATCCTACGGCGGGTCATTAAGATGACTATGAGACCCTAAGAATGACCTTTTAAAGTCGGCGGTCTCTAATGATGCCGTGCCGCGACAAAGCGCGCCGCCTCTTTCAGAATGCCGGTGTCGGCACCTGAGGGGAGGGCGTCGAGAGCGGCGATCGCGGATGCCACGAGGCTGTCACGGCGTTGCCGCGCCGCGTCGAGGCCGAGCGCGGCCACCAAGGTCGCCTTATTGCGTTCGGCATCTTTTCCGGCGCGCTTGCCGAGGGCCAGTTCGTCCGCCTCCACATCGAGGATGTCATCGGCGACCTGGAAGGCGGCGCCAAGAGCCAGTCCATAGGCGGAGAGGGCGGCGCGCGCGGCCGTTGGGGCGCGCGCCAGAATGGCACCGCCTTCAACCGCATAGTGCAAAAGCGCGCCGGTCTTCATCGATTGAAGCTTGATGACTTCGTCGGCGCGGTGCGGCTCGACCGCTTGTTCAGCTTCAAGATCGAGAACTTGGCCGCCGATCATGCCGCCAAGACCGGCCGCGCGCGCCAAAGCGAGGACGAGTTCGATGCGAACCGCTGGATCGGGATGGGTTGCCTCATCCGCCGTCACGTCGAAGGCATAGGTCAGAAGACCGTCGCCGACAAGAATAGCAGTGGCTTCGTCGAAGGCTTTATGGGTTGTGGGCCGTCCCCGGCGCAGATCGTCATTGTCGAGAGCCGGAAGGTCATCATGCACGAGCGAATAGCAATGAATCATTTCGAGCGCGGCCGCCGCACGCAAGACACCGGCTCCTTCGACGCCCAGCAGACGGGCGGTCTCGATCATGAGAAAGGGCCGCAGCCTTTTGCCGCCGCCGAGACTGGCGTAGCGCATGGCTTCGAGAAATCGCGCGGGCCGCGCCGTTTCACCCGGCAGGGTGCGAGGGCTCAATAGCGAATCGAGCATATGCTCCGTCGCATCGGCAATTTCCGTCAGCCTTGCCTCGAATTCGCTTACATGCGTGCGACCGCTCATCGTCTCGCCATCGTGCTGTTTTCCTCGTTGCATCCAAACTCCCGAAGTCCGAGTGGATCGGTTGGTCGATCGCCGTTTGGAAAAACCGGACATCAAGGGCTGCGCCGTGCCGCCAAAATGGCAACAAAGCCGAGGTTCGGCTTGCCCGATTGGGCGTGATCGGTCAAGGCTCGGGCATGGCATCAAAGTCCCGTCGCCGCGGTTTATTGGCCAATATCATCAGATTTCTCCTGATAGCAGGCTTGGCCCTAGCAGTTATCGCGGCTGGTTTAACCCTCCTTTATCGGTTTGTGCCCCCGATTTCGACGCTGATGCTCGCGCGCTGGCTGCAAGGCGAACCGGTCGACCGCCGCTATGTTCCGCTAGATCGGATTTCCGAATTTCTGCAGGTCGCCGTCATCGTCTCGGAGGACGCGCGTTTTTGCCGACACAGCGGAGTCGATTGGGGCGCGCTGCGCGAGGTGATTGACGAGGCCGACGGCGAAGGCCCGACGCGCGGCGCATCCACCATCGCCATGCAGACTGCAAAAAATCTCTTTCTCTGGCCGTCCCGATCCTATCTCCGCAAAGGGGTGGAAATCCCTCTTGCGCTGCTGATCGGAGTGGAGTGGCCGAAGCGACGCATTTTGGAGGTCTATCTCAATGTGGCCGAATGGGGCGACGGTATTTTTGGCGCCGAAGCGGCGGCGCGGCACTATTTCAATAAAAGTGCGGATCGGCTGGATGCGCGGGAAGCGGCGCTCCTCGCGACCGCCCTACCGGCTCCCTCGCGCCGCAATTCCGCACGGCCGAGCCGCCGACATGCCGGGCTTGCCGCGCGGATCGTGGCGCGCGCCCACAGCGCCGAGACGCTGGCCGAATGCGTTGAATAATCAGTATCTTGCATCCCTCCGCGGTCGTCTGAGCATTTTAGGATGGTCAAGTCCAGGATTTCATTGTAAGAGGCACCAACTCTTAATTTATTAGGCTTCGTGCCTGCATAACCCTAGTATCGAGACAGTGACATGGCCGTTCCGAAACGCAAAACATCCCCGATGAAGCGCGGGTTTCGCCGCTCAGCGGATGCTCTCAAGGCACCGACCTATGTGGAAGATAAGGATTCCGGCGAATTGCGGCGGCCGCATCACGTCGATCTGAAGACGGGAATGTATCGCGGCCGGCAGGTCTTTACGCAAAAGACCAAGGAAGCGTAACGCCAGCGAGGCTGGCGTTCGCAAAAAACGCGTGCCGCTAGGCAGCCTCAAGCAGGCGTTTTGAGACCAGCTCACGAAGGGCTCGCATATCTCGGGCGAAAACGCGGATCCCTTCGGAGAGCTTCTCCGTTGCCATGGCATCCTCGTTCAGCATGAAGCGGAAGGTCTTTTCGTCGAGCGACAGAAGCGCAGGGGCATGCTGCGCCGCCGACTTCGGTTCGAGCGCGCGTGGCAGATTGCCAGAATCCTTGGCGAGTTCTTCCATCAATTGCGGCGAAATGGTCAGACGGTCGCAGCCGGCGAGGGCCTCGATTTCGCCCTTGTTGCGAAACGACGCGCCCATGATCACCGTCTTGATGTCATGGGCTTTGAAATAGCTGTAGATTTCCCCTACGGAGCGCACGCCCGGATCGTTTTCCGCCGTGTAAATCTTGCCCTCCGTCTTGGTGTACCAATCCAGAATCCGCCCCACGAAGGGGGAGATCAGAAAGGCTCCGGCATCCGCACAGGCCGCCGCCTGCGTGAGTGAGAAGATCAAGGTCATATTGCAGTCGATACCCTCGTTCTGGAGGATTTCCGCTGCCCTTATGCCTTCCCACGTCCCGGCGATCTTGATCAAAATCCGGTCCCGGCTCAGGCCGAGTTTTTCATATTCCGCGATGATCGAGCGCGCTTTGATGACGGTTCCGTCGATGTCGAACGACAAATCCGCGTCGACTTCGGTTGACACACGGCCCGGCACGATCTTGGCCAGTTCCACGCCGAATTTAATGGCCAGCCGCTCGGTAATCTCGCTCGTGAGATGGCTATGGCTCCGTCCCCAAAGCACCGCCTCATCCAAAAGATGGGCGTAATGCGGCATGTTCGCGGCTTTGAGAATCAATGTCGGATTTGTCGTGGCGTCGACAGGTTCGAAACGGCGAATTGCGTCGATGTCGCCTGTGTCGGCGACGACCACCGTCATTGTTTTGAGTTGTTCGAGCTTGGAGGGCATGACCGGTCCATTGGAAGGGGGCGGATCTCTTTTACATAGGTCCTATTGAGCACCGCGCAAGCGCATGACGGGTTTTGCGCGGGACATTACGAGCCGAAAGGGGGGCGGGACCGCCGCTTGTGCCTGAGTTGGCCGGCACTTTCGCTATGGATTCGCTCCCGCCTTGTTGAGCCCTCCGAAATTGCGCGAACTATTCTTGGATCAAGCGAAGCAGCGCGCGGCCGGCTTTGGAGTGAAGTTCCTTGGAATCAACTGTCCCATCCTTGTCGGGGTCGGCAGCGGCAAAGAGCTTTTCAACCAAGGCGAGATATTCGTCCTTGGTCAAGGTTGCGTCATTGTCGGGATCCGCGGCCTTGAGTTCCTTCTTGGACAGGCGCTTGCGGAGCTCCTTGACGTCAAGCGTCGAGTCGCTGTCCTTTTCGAGCTTGTCGAAGACAAGTCCCGCGGCGGCTTTCGCTTCGGCGAGATCGAGCGTCTTGTCATTGTCCTTGTCCAAAGCCGCCATCGCGGAGGACGCGGCAAAGGCAGCTGGCCTTGTCAGGAGCGGGGCAATTGCCAGCGTGAGGCAGCAGGCCGAAAGTCCAGCCATTACGAGGCGACGGTCGATCATGAATTTTCTCCGTTTTGCGTGGCCCACGCTAAAATATGCAGCGTAAAACGAGCGCGACTATCTTTGGTTTTCCTACAAAAGTAAAATTTTAGGGCTCAAAGACGCAGGCGCTCTGGGGCCATCGAAACTTCGATAGCACCCTCCGCCCGCAATACCGCAAGGCAGAGCGCGCGCGAATCGCTGCGGTTCTCGCCGCTATCTGGCGCTGAAGTGGACCGGAACGCTAAAGGTGAAGGAGCCACCACCAACTTCTGGCGGCGGCGGCGGGAACGGATTCGCCCGATGGACCATTTCAAGCGCCTTGTGATCCAGAACCGCAGACCCGGCGCTTCCAGCCAGCCGCGTCGCAATCACGCTCCCGCTGCGGCTGATCGTAAAGGAGAGCGAGGCGGTTCCGCTGCCATCCGCGCTTGACGTACCGGGCTTGTGGCGAACGAGATGCGCATAGACTTGATTGCGCCAAGTCGCGTTCGAGGCCGCGGAACCGGCGGAGCCCTGCCTTGGCGCTGCTGCCGTGTGCGCTTGCGCGGACGCACTGCGGGTTGGCGCCGTCGTGCGGGGCGCCGGCGGCTCGTGATCAGGCTTGGGCACTTTCTTCGCGACTTTTTTTACCGGCTTCGGCTTGGGTTTCGGCGCTGTGATCAAAACAGCGTCCGGCTTTGGCGCCTTAGGCAACTCCTGAACCGCTATGGTTTGCTCCGGTTCGACTTCTTCCGGCTCGGCCAATGTCATTTGCGGACCCGGCTCGACCTCCGTCGGTGCATCGGCCGCCGGAGCGACGGCCAGCGGCGCAAGCTCGATCATCAAGGCTGCCGGCGGTTGTCCCGCGGACGTGTTCGGCTCATGCAAATACAGAAACAAAAACACGACTGCCGCGTGGATGAGAACGACGGCGACGGCGGCGATCATCCACCGCCGCAAAAAGGGCTCGTTTCCCGCAGGCAGAACTGTTCTGGCAACCGTCATGGTTTCGTCCCCGGCTGGATCTCCGGAGGAGTTGGAGTGGGTTGGCCGGCACTTGCGGCGCTGCCAGGTGGACCCGCTTCCAACGCGACGAGGCCGATCTTGAGATAACCGCCGGCACGCAGGAGATTCATGAGTTCCATGATTTCGCCATAGGCGACGACACGGTCGGCTCGAACGAAGACGCGCTGCTCCTTGTCGGCTTGCGTCGCCGCATCGAGCGCAGCTGTCAGGCCGTCCCGGCTGACGGTGGCTTCGCCGAGCGCAAGGGAGAGGTCCGATTTCACCGTGACGAAAAGCGGCTTCTCCGGGCGCGGCACGGGTTGGGCGGTGGAGGCCGGGAGATCGACATTGACGTCGACGGTGGAGAGGGGGGCGGCCACCATGAAGATGATCAGGAGAACGAGAATGACGTCGATGAACGGCGTGACATTGATCTCATGGGTTTCTTCGATCGTGTCCTCTTGAAGGGAAAGCCGAATAGCCATCTGACTTCACTCCGCCGATTGGCGCATCGGGACGACCGGAGCACCTTCGTGTTGCGGCAGCGCCTCTCGGTCGAGATCGCGTGACAGATGGCGAAGCACTTCCGCCGCCGCATCGCCGAGTTGTGCGCGGTAGCCTGTAATGGCGCGTGCAAAGGCATTGTAGAGCACGACCGCGGGAATAGCGGCTAGAAGGCCCATGGCCGTGGCCAACAAGGCTTCGGCGATACCCGGCGCCACCACGGCGAGATTGGTCGTGTTGCTCTTCGAAATGCCGATGAAACTGTCCATGATGCCCCAGACCGTTCCAAACAGACCCACGAACGGCGCCACGGCGCCGATCGTCGCGAGAATTCCCATTTCCCGTGAAATCGCGCGCGCGCCCTGTGCCTCGATGCGGGACAGCAAGGTCGCCGCGCGGTCCTTGATGCCCTCCGAAGCAAGCCCCTCGGAACGGTCGGCTTCTCCGACAGCGGCGGCGACGAGGCGGCCCACGGGAGATTTCGTTTGTCCGAATTCCTTTTCAGCCCGATGCAGGCTGGGCGCATGGGCAAGGATCTCAAGGCCACGCCGCGCCGAGCGCTTCGCGTACCAGAGTTCAACGATCTTCGCGAACATCACCGTCCAGGTCACGAGAGACGCGATGGCAAGCCCGACCATCACGATCTTGACGGTCAGCACGGCATTGAGAAACATCCCCCAGGGCGAGAGGTCCTGCGGCAGGATGGAGGGCGGCAAACCATTTGCGCGCGGCAAATGTCTGGTTTCCTCCATGACCGGCTCGGGCGCGGTCGCAGGCTGAGCGATCGGACCCGGCTCGCTTTGTACGGGCGAGGCCTGGGCGGGCGAGGCCGGCTCGGGAGTTGGGACCGCGGCATCCAGCATCGGCGGCGCTGCCACTTGAGGCGCCGCCGATGTCTGCGCCAGTGCGGCGGCGTTGCCGAGAATTGCACATAAGGCGGCGGCCGAGAAAAGCGTTGCGATCCTGCTCCTCAGCGGGCGAGGTTCCTGCCTGAACTCATTTTTGTTACTGATCATTTTTCGGTCCTTCTTCCCCATTCCTCCGATGGCCACGCGGGTTGGGGCCGGAGGCTCGGTTGTTGGGCGTGCAAAGTCGGGTCGACTTCGGCGAATTGTGATAGGGCGCGACCGCGCGTCAAACTCCCGCGAATATCGCCCAGGAGCTGTAGTGCCGACATTTGATGTAAGATTGAGGCAAGTCGCAAGGCGCACGAAAACCCTCGGGTTGCAGCCGGCATCGCGTCGCGGCGACTGGCCACCCGAGCTTTCAAACGCACTCTTGGAACACGAACGATCACTTAAACTGAAACGTCTGGTCATTGGAAATCACGACAGGAAGCCATCGGCATTTGTCACCCAATCGCCGGGCCTTGACCGGAGATAAAGTCGGAGCGAAGTCTCACGCAAATTCGATGCCGCTTATATCTATTTCTACGTCTAGGGATCAATAAAAAAGCCACTTTGTAATTTTTATAAATAAAAACCAGTGTCGGCTGGATAGTATTGCTCCTCTTATACAAAGAAATTTCAGGATTATATTCTATTTAACAAACGGCTACGAAGCTATGTATTTGTAAATGTAGCTCTACGTGAAATTGTAGCGCCTGCACGTAAGAAACTTCGCGGCGCAATTGCTTTCGTGCGCGCAGAATCCGTGGGAGGCTAAATATTTTCGCTGCAGCGAGGATCGGGCGCTCAGAAGAGCGCTCGCCCATTCTTGCTGCCTCACGCGCAATGAGGCTCGGCGGCTTTCGGCGAGACGGATTCCACGCCGCCGTGTGTAAACTCGCGCGGAAGGTTCAGGAAGCGCTCGTAGCCGATCTTGGTTTCGAGGAATTGGATGAACTCGGATTTGAACCGGTTTGTAGCGAATTTCTTGGCTTGCAGTTTGATTTCGCGGGGGTCGAAATGCATTGTCTCGAATTCGCGAACGGCGCGCTGGATCGCGGCCGCGGACTGCTCCTGAAAAAACCAACCCGTCACGCCGGCCGTCACCGTTTCGGTCACGCCGCCACGGTCATAGGCGATCACCGGCCGGCCGCTGGCCATGACTTCGACCGGGATGATCCCAAAGTCTTCTTCGCCCGGGAATACAAGTGCGCGGCAGTGCGCATAATGGTGACGCAAAATGCTGAACGGCTGTGGTCCCAACACTTTGACCGTGGGCCCAGCCATATTGCGGATCGCGTCAAGCATCTCCCCGCCGCCGATGACGATCAGACGACGACCCATCGTGTTGAAGGCTTGGACGGCAAGGTCCGGCCTCTTATAGGAAACGAGTTCGCCGGCGAAGAGGTAATAATCCTCGACGTCCTCCGCCGGAACGCTTTCGAACAGGTCGACGCTGACGGGCGGATGGATCACGGTCGCATCCCGCCGGTAGTATTTTTCGATGCGGGCGGCGACGGTCTGCGAATTGGCGATGAAATGATCGACCCGCATCGAGGCCACAGCATCCCAACTGCGCAGGTAGTGGCAGAGCGGCGGCATGAGAAGCCGGGTCAGGAGGCCCGCGCGCTCGCGGTAATCATGGAACATGTTCCAAATGTAACGCATCGGCGAATGGCAATAGCAGACATGGACCGCGCTGGCGGGCGGTATGATCCCCTTGGCCGGCCCGGATTCGCTGCTGATGATCAGGTCGTAACCGCGCAAATCGATTTGCTCGAGTGCGATCGGCATCAAGGGAAGATAACGCTTGTAAAAGCGCCGGGCGCGAGGCAGCGAATTGATGAAGGTCGGAATGATCCTGTGCTTCCGTATCGTCTCGGAAATCATGTCAGGATCGTAGACGTGGGTAAAAATATCCGCGTCCGGGAACAGCTCGCACAGCGATTCGAGGACTTTCTCGCCCCCTCGCATGGAGACCAGCCAATAGTGGACGATCGCCACGCGCATCCGAATACTCCCGCCTGGGATTGGCAAAGCGCGGAACCTTCAAAGTCAGGCGCCGGCCGACGAAGGGCCCCTGCCGGCCATACCTAGAGCCTGTTCCGAAAAAGTTGACCGACTTTTTCGATCAGAACATGCTCCAACTCGTTGAACTTGAGCGATTCCTTTTCGATCAGATGATTCCATCTGATCGGGAAGCGCTCTAGAGCCAGGCTATAAATGAAATAGCGCCCAACTGACGAATGCCTTCTGATGAAACCCCTCAGAGGTATCGCCAATTAGGGGCTCGAAGTCAAACCTGACTGCCGAAGGGACGCTGCGAATGCAGGCCTCTCAGGTTCCGTTCAGCCTCAATAACTGCCCTTGCGTGTAAGGACGGCAACAAATGTGCGGATCAGTATAGAGATATCGGCAGCGAAACTCCAATGCCGGACATAATTGGCGTCCATTTCGATTCGCTTTTTATATTCGCAATCGTTGCGGCCGCTGATTTGCCAGATCCCCGTAATACCGGGGCGAGCCTGCAAGTACAGATCAAGCTTATCGCCATATCGCGGCATCTCCGCGGGCACGATGGGGCGGGGTCCGACCAAGCTCATGTCACCGCGAATGACATTGAGGAGCTGGGGCAATTCATCGAGACTCGATTGGCGCAGAAATTGGCCCATGGGGGTGATGCGCGGATCGTTAATTAGCTTTTGCGTGCGCATCCATTCGTCCCGCCGCTCGGGGTCGTTCTCGAGCACGGATTTCAACACTTCGTCCGAGTTGACCACCATCGATCGGAATTTGATGCAGGGAAACCGGCGCCCCCCACGCCCAACTCTGACATGGTGGTAAAAAACCGGGCCGGGGTCGGTCAACTTTAAAGCAATAAACACGCAAAAGAACAGGGGTAACGCTGCGATAAGTGTAGCTATCGCAACCAATACATCAAAAACCCTCTTAGTTTTGCCACCAACTGTATATTGGCTATTATTCGACTGCCTCAATAACATTGATAATTCGGCGTCAAACATAATTCGTTCCTATTAATATGACATTCCGTTAAATGTAAGCATGTAATGCTTAAGACTTAGCCACTTGTTCTTGTCATAAACCCGAAGTTAACCGATTCAATCCCGCCTAAAGCTACTGAAATTTAACCTCTGTTGCAACCGGATGCGCAGTTAACTCAATTGGACCATGCTTAGTCATTAAGTAGGAATCGTATTAATCTCTAGGCCCAAAAGGGTCATGTTTATGCTGGTGTGCCGTTGAGCACCCGAAGCGCTGCCAATGCGGGGGGAATTGGGCTTGATTCGATGATGCTTTTCAGCCGCTCAAACGAGCGCGTGGCCCTTGGAGCCAGGTTAGTTTATGGTCGCGCGAGCAATCCGCCTTTTTGCAGAAAGGCCCTTCCCGTGCAAGGACTTGCCGACGTGGAGATGGCTATGGGGAACCTCTATGATTTTGCCGCCAACACGCTGCAAGGCGCGCCAAGATCCCTTGCCGATTTTTCCGGGCAGGTCGTCCTTATCGTCAACACGGCGAGCAAATGCGGCTTTACGCCACAATATGCGGGGCTTGAATCCCTCTACCGCAAATACCACCCAAGGGGCTTTGCGATTCTCGGCTTCCCGTGCAACCAGTTTGGTGCCCAGGAACCCGGTGACGCGACTGAAATTGCGCAATTTTGCTCGCGAAGCTACGAGGTGACTTTTCCATTGTTTGAAAAGATCGACGTCAACGGCGCCGACGCCCATCCGCTTTTCCGGTTTCTGAAGGGAGAGGCGAAGGGAGTCGTCGGAACCGAGGCCATTAAGTGGAATTTCACGAAATTTCTCGTGGATCGCAAAGGTGCGGTGAGCGGACGTTTCGCACCCACGGTGACCCCGGAGGCGTTGGAAAAGGACATAGAGAAGCTGCTTTGACCGGCGCTGTCCTGTCGCCCCTCATTTTTCCCGGGCCGCTCGCGGAGCGCCTCTAACAAGTTGCATCCCGCCATTAGTCGGTAGATACAGCGGGCGGCAAATGATGCCGCATCAAGGAGACGATCTGATGCCCTTGCGGCTGGATACGCGGAGCCCCGATTTCGAAATTGCGTTCAAGTCCCTCCTTACGATGAAGCGGGAATCGGCCGAAGACGTCGATCGGGCGGTTCAGGCGATCATCGCCGATGTCATGGCGGAAGGCGATGCCGCGCTCATTAGCTATTCAAGGAAATTCGATCGGGTCGACCTCAATCAGCTGGGGTTGGAAGTTGGCGCGACCGAGATCGATGCGGCGCTCGCGCAATGTCAGCTGGATGATCTGGAGGCCCTGCGCCTCGCGCACGCCCGAATCACCGCCTTTCATGAGCGGCAACGTCCGAACGATGAGCGCTTTACGGATCCGCTGGGGGTCGAGCTTGGCTGGCGCTGGCTTGCGGTCGACGCGGTCGGACTTTACGTGCCCGGCGGCACCGCCAGCTATCCTTCATCGGTTCTGATGAATGCAATTCCCGCCAAGGTTGCGGGCGTTCAGCGCATCGTCATGGTGGTCCCGGCGCCGGACGGTCGAATCAACCCGCTGGTGCTGGCGGCGGCCAAGCTTTCCGGCGTGGATGAGATTTATCGCGTCGGGGGCGCCCAGGCGATCGCGGCCCTGGCTTATGGGACGCAGACAATTGCGTCGGTCGCAAAAATCGTCGGCCCAGGCAACGCCTATGTGGCCGCGGCCAAGCGGAGAGTCTTTGGCACCGTCGGCATCGACATGATTGCGGGACCTTCCGAGGTTTTGATCATCGCCGGCGGCGACGCCAATCCGGAATGGATCGCCGCCGATCTTCTCGCCCAGGCGGAGCACGACGTTGCGGCTCAATCGATCCTGATCACCGATGATGAGCCTCTTGCCGATGCCGTGGAGGCCGCGGTCGAGCGGCAATTGGCCAGCCTCGCGCGGAAGGACATCGCAGCGGCAAGCTGGCGTGATTTCGGCGCGATGATTATCGTCGGAGATCTCGAGGAGAGTTCGGGGCTTGCCGACCGGATCGCTCCCGAACATCTTGAATTGATCACTCCGAATGCGGAGGCGCTCAGCGAAAGAATCCGCAATGCCGGCGCGATCTTCTTAGGCCCCCATACGCCCGAGGCCATCGGCGATTATGTAGGGGGATCGAACCACGTCCTGCCGACGGCACGATCCGCGCGATTTTCGTCGGGCCTCAGTGTTCTCGATTTCTTGAAACGAACGTCGATCTTGAAATGCACGCAGAGCAGTCTCGAAAAGCTGGGTCCGGCCGCGATTACGCTCGGGCACGCCGAAGGCCTGGACGCTCACGCGCGCTCTGTTGCACTCCGGATTGATCATCGAGCATCATGAGTCGCGACGACCCAAACCAGCGCAATCGCCTCATCTCCGTGACCCTTGATGAAGCCTCGATTGGCCGCGGGGCGGCAGACCAGGAGCATGAGCGTCAGATTGCGATCTATGATCTCATCGATGAAAACAGCTTTGCGCTGCCGGGGCGGGATGCCGGCCCTTATGGTCTGAAAATCGCTTTGCAAGATGCAAAGCTCGCGTTGGAAATCATCGATGAATCAGGTGCGCCGCTTGTCGTGCATATTCTGTCGTTGACGCCGTTTCGCGGTCTTCTCAAGGACTATTTCATGGTCTGCGAAAGCTATTACGCGGCGATTCGAACCGCGTTGCCGAGGCAGATCGAAGCAATAGATATGGGACGCCGCGCGCTCCACAATGAAGCTGCGGAACTTCTCATGGAAAGGTTGAAGGGCAAGATCGTCTGCGACCATGATACGGCCCGGCGGATTTTCACGCTTGTCGCCGCCTTGCATTGGAAAGGCTAAGGACCGATGCCGGCGGTGCAGGACGCCGAGGCACCGTCGAGATGAAGCCAGCGGTAAAGAACCGCCCGCAATCCGTGCTTTTCGCTTGCACACTCAACACGGTGCGCTCGCCGATCGCGGAAGCGCTCGGGCGGCACTTCTTCGGCAAAGGCATTTACTTCGCATCTGCCGGCGTCAAGCGCGGCGAAAGCGATGGATTTGCGGTTGCGGTGATGGAGGAAATCGGCGTCGACATGACCAAGCATCATCCGCATGATTTCGAGGATCTGGAAGATTCCAGTTTCGATCTCATCGTCACTCTGTCGCCGGAAGCGCATCACAAGGCGCTCGAATTCACCCGTACGCTTGCGACCGAGGTCATTTATTGGCCGACGTTGGATCCGACGGCGGTCGAAGGGTCGCGCGAACGGATCCTCGACGCCTATCGCGGCGTGCGCGACAGCCTTCTTCAGCGGATCAAGCAGTTGCTGGACTATCAGCCCATGGGCAATTTATGACGGCTCACGAACTTTCGCGACGGGCTCGGGGAAGGTTTTGGCGAGCGCGGTGCGATTGGCCTCGATCACGCCGCGCTCGGTGATCAGTCCTGTGACGAGACGGGCCGGGGTCACGTCGAAGGCGTAATTCAAGGCCTCGCTTCCGGACGGGGTGAGGCAAACGGTTTCGATGCGACCGTCGGCGCTGCGCCCGGTCATGTGGGTGATCTCTCGCGCCGATCGCGTTTCTATCGGGATTTCCGCGACGCCATCCTCGATCGCAAAATCGATGGACGGCGAAGGCGCGGCGACGAAAAAGGGCACGCCATTGTCCATGGCGGCCAGCGCTTTCAGATAGGTGCCGATCTTGTTGCAAACATCGCCTGAGGCGCTGGTACGATCGGTGCCAACCATCACCATGTCGACCATCCCATGCTGCATCAAATGGCCGCCGGCATTATCCACGATGATCGTATGCGGCACTCCATGTTGGCCGAGTTCCCAGGCCGTCAGCGATGCGCCCTGATTGCGCGGCCGCGTTTCGTCCACCCAGACATGCAGGTCGATCCCTTCATTATGCGCCTTATAGATCGGCGCGGTCGCGGTGCCCCAGTCGACGGTGGCGAGCCAGCCTGCATTGCAATGAGTTAGAATATGAATCCTGTCGCCCTTGGCGCGCGCCATCTCCCGGATAAGCTGCAGCCCATGCTCGCCGATCGCCTCGCAAAGGTCCACGTCTTGTTCGGCAACGGCGGCGGCGTGGGCGAAGCCCGCCGTGCCACGTTTAGATGCAGGCAAAGCCAAAAGATATTGGCGCATCGCCGCAAGCGCCCATTGCAGATTGACCGCGGTTGGCCGCGTTGCGGCAAGGAGGGCGCACGCTGTCTCGAGATTCGCATCCGAGGGATCGGCATTCATGGCAAGCGCCAAACCGTAAGCGGCGGTCACCCCAATCAGCGGCGCGCCCCGCACTTGCATGATCTTGATGGCGCGGGCAGCCTCATCCACCGTGCGGATCGAAAGGATTTCGAATTCATGCGGCAGCCGTGTTTGGTCGATGATTTCGAAACTGGCGCCGGTGCTGCTTGGCCAAATGGTTCGATAGGCTTTGCCTGCGACGCGCATGGACCTGCTTCCTCATTCGTCTCTGACTTTAAGCCGATGGCGTCCAGTTCACGCCGGTGCGCCCCTTCAGTTACAATTGGCGCAGATGCCTTGGTCCAGCTTATCGTCTTCTTGCTCGATCCGCCGGTCGAGGTCTGTGGTCGGGCCGCCTTGCGACTCGCCGGGGTGAGCGACCGTCTCGCCGGTGGGGGTCAAATATTTTTTGTTCAGCAATTCCCTAGCCTTGGGTGGTGTACCGGGGGCGCCTCTGTCTGAGCTACCCGACTGCGCTTGAACGGCGAAGGTTCCAGCGGCGGTCGCGAGCAGCGAGCTCAAGAGCAATGCCTTAATCATAGCCTGTCCCCCAAGGGTCAAAATAATGTTTTGACGGTATCGAAGTCGTCCGACGGATTTCGTCTTAAGTGCCGGCATTCTTTAATACAACTTTAATCGAATTCGCTCAGAGCTGTTAAGGAGCTTTAACCATCTCTGGAGGCGCCCGCATGGATGACACTCCGGACGACGCCCTGCCCGAACCTGGGCATTCGGGCGAGTCCCATGGGAACGTCCCCACTCCAAGAGGAGTGGTGCCGCCGCCGCGAAGCGGGCAGGGCTGGGAAAAACGCGGGTCTTCCGTCCTTGTGCCCTTCATCGATCGAGGCGACGCGGGTCCGAGGCGACAGATGGGGTCGCGGCTCGACCAGTTCTTCGCTTACAGCTCGCATGCGGCTTTGGCCGCTTTGCTGTTCGGTCTTGCCTGGATGGCCGGGTCACATTTTTCTGGCGATCATTCGCTGTTTGACACCCAAACCGCACCGCCGGCGCAGACGCAACGCGAAACCGCCGAGCGTGCGGAAATGCTGCGCGCGACGCAGAAGATGTCCGAGGACATTCGGATCCTCAAATCAAATGTCGAAGTCTTGCGGGCCTCACTCGCCCAGACTCATGCCGCCAACAAAGAAGCCTCGGCGCTCGATGCCCTGAAGGCTCGTATCGATGCCGTGAAGACCGGCACCAATGCTTCGATCGCCGAGCTTTCGAGCAAGGTCGAGCATATGCAACGCGAGCCAGCGGCAAAACTTGCCCAGGTCATCGAGCGGTTGGATCGGATCGAGCGGCAAACCGCGGCCCCGGTTGCCGCGGCTCCCCCAGGAAATGCTCCGATAGCGGCCAAGACCACGGTCGGAAAGCCCGCGCAAACTGCCATCGCACAGACAAAATCCGATGACGGGGCCAGTGAGCCAAAAGGCCCGCAATTGATCACCGATTGGGTTGTGCGCGATGTCTATGATGGGATTGCCCTCGTGGAGAATTCCCGGGGCGCAATCGAGGTCATGCCGGGCGAAACCATTCCCGGCGCGGGCACGGTGAAATCGATTCAAAGACGGGGCGGCGGATGGATTGTCATTACGAGCCGCGGTCTCGTCGATACCGCTCGCGACAGTTTTCAGCCCTGATGCCACGGACCGGTCGGGCGGGCGTGCGACCTGGGTCGACCAAAAAGGGTGGTCTTGAGGGGGAGTGCTGACCGAAATCTGGTACCGCCACCCCGGCTCGAACGGGGGACCTCTAGATCCACAATCTAGCGCTCTAACCAACTGAGCTATGGCGGCGTGGTCAATGGCGCCGGACCGTAAGATGATCGCTCCGCGATTGCAAGGCCCTGGGCCACCTTGCAAGAGCGGGAACGCCAAAAAAGGCCGGGCGCCGCTACGTTGGCGGGTCGCCTGAAAGACGGATAGAATAAGTCATCAAATGTACGGACCCGGCGCGTCAGCATGCCTAGTTTCGTCAAAGGATTCTTATTTTTTTGCCTTGCCTTTGCCGCCGGGAGCCTCGCGCTCGCGGCTCGCGTTCTGGATTGGAGCGCCCGCCACCTGCGAAATCTTGTCTTGAAAAAGCGAATCGCCGAACGGCCCGCCGACGTGGTCGCTTCGGTGACTTGGGACGCCCGTCGGCAGGACGTGGCAACCGGGCGCTGGACGGCGGCGCCCTCAACCGAATTTGAACGCACAAGTCTTGAAGCGGAGCTCCGCCGCCAGAAGAGCGAGGCGCGCGAGTTGAGCGCTATCCTGGATACGGCGATGGACGGGGTTGCCGTGCTCGATTCGCAAGGGCTCATCCTGAGCTTGAACCGTTCCGGCGAGGCGCTGTTCGGTTATGATCAGAACGACGTTATTGGCCGGCCCTTCACCCATTTGATCGCACCGGAAAGTCGGGCGCCCGCAAAAGACTATCTCGAAGCCGTGCAATCGAGCGGCGTGATCAGCCTTTTCAATCAGGGACGCGAGATCATCGGCCTCGCGCGCCAGGGCGGCACGATTCCGATATTCATGACGCTCAGCCGGATCGGCCCAGGCATCGGCGGCGATCCACGCAAGGAGATCCGCTTTTGCGCGCTCCTGCGGGATTTGACCCATTGGAAGAAAGTCGAGGGCGACCTTGAAGGGGCGCGCAAGGAAGCCGAGCGGGCGAATGCGCTGAAATCGGATTTTCTGACCCGAGTGAGCCATGAAATCCGGACGCCCCTCAATGCAATCCTTGGCTTTGCCGAAGTGATGATGGAGGAACGCTTCGGGCCCATCGGCAATGAGCGTTACAAAGCCTATCTGAAAGACATCCATAATTCGGGCTCGCTGGTGATGAGCCTTGTCAATGATCTGCTCGACCTCTCAAAAATCGAGGCGGGCAAGCTCGATCTCGATTTTGCCCCGATCGACGCCAATCGCATTGTCTCGGACTGCGTCTCGATGATGCAGCCTCAGGCCAGCAGCGAGCGGGTGGCTATCAAGCTCACCTTGTCGCCGGCATTGCCGAATGTTCTGGCCGATGAACGTTCGCTTCGCCAGATCGTGTTGAACCTTCTCTCGAACGCGGTCAAATTCAACCGGTCCGGCGGCTGCGTCATCGTAACCACCGCGCTCGCTGACGCGGGCAATGCCGTGATCCGTATTCGCGATACCGGGATCGGCATGTCCGAAGCCGAGCTCGACGTGGCATTCGAACCCTTCCGCCAGCTTCCGACATCGCGGTCGTCCGCCGGCACCGGCCTCGGTCTCCCGCTGACCAAAGCCTTGGTGGAAGCCAACCACGCCTGCTTCTCGATCAAAAGCAAGAAGAATGAAGGAACCGTGGTCGAGGTCGCTTTCCCTCCCGCGCGGGTCTTGGCTGAGTAGCGGTCTTTTGAAATAGGGAACACTGAGGCGGGTTCGCCGTTCCTCCAGCTGACAAGCACGTCCAGTTGGAGACAAGCATGGCCGACACCAAACAGCCCACGTCCAAAGAAAAAGCCGAAAAAAAGAAAGAAGAAGCTCGTGAAGAGCAGGAGGAACTGCTGAATAGTGAACTTGAGGATTCTTTTCCCGCCAGCGATCCCCCTTCGATGACGCAGCCGACCACCGAAATGGGCGGCCCGGACCGTAAGCGCCACAAAGACAAGTAGCGCACTCTTCAAAATCCGGAGCGCGGACCTTCCGGATCGCCTTGATCCGAAAGGACGCGCCTCCTTCCTCCTCCCATCGCCGCCATCTGCGAATTTCCCATCAAAGATCGGGAAATAGCTAGGCGATTCCATTGACGCCCAAATTTTCCCATGTTATCCCAAATTTTCCCTGGCCGTGTTCAAGACGCGGCTACGTGGCGCTTCAGGCGCATAGCTGCAGCGTCGCGGGGAGGGGATCGCGCAGGCGGGGTTTGGAGTGGAGGGATTTCTCTCAAATGCCAAAAGCCGGCTCGATGCCAAAGGCCGGGTTTCCATCCCCGCCGCGTTCCGGGCGGTGCTGGCACGCGACGGTTTTGACGGTCTTTATGTCCATCCCTCGCTTGATGAGGAGGCAGTCGACTGCGGGGGAAACGCCCTGCTGGCCGAAATTCACGATCTTCTTGGCAGGCTCTCTCCCTATTCGGAAGAGCGCGACATGTTTTCTACGGTTCTCCTCGGCACGAGCGAGATCTTGAAAATCGATTCGGAGGGAAGGGTGGTCCTGAGCGAAAGCATCAAGGCTCATGCGGGCATCTCCACCGAGGTCACGTTCGTCGGGCAGGGCAATAAATTTCAGATCTGGGAACCGGGACGTTTTCTCGCGCATCTGGCGGAGGCCAAAAGCCGGCTGCACGATTTTAGAAAACAGCTCAGTGCCAGACACGTGGCGCCGGAGGTTCCGCCGCCGCGATCACATGGAGCACGGGAATGACATCGGGTCGCGGCGATGAGGATTTTCTCGCCGCTGGCGGACCGGCCCGGCACGTTCCCGTGCTTCGTGACGAAGTCATGGCCGCGCTCGCTCCGTGCGAGGGCGGCCTCTTTCTCGATGCGACTTTTGGCGCGGGCGGCTACTCCCGCGCTCTACTGACCAATGCGGCAAAGCGGGTCCTGGCGCTCGATCGGGACCCCAACGCGGTGGCCGGCGGAGCCGAGCTTGTCCGGCAAGCGGAGGGACGCCTGGAGCTCGTCAACGAACGGTTCGGGAAGCTCGATGTGGTGGCACGGGAGCGGGGGCTTTCGGAGTTTGACGGTGTCGTGCTCGATATCGGCGTGTCGTCCATGCAGGTCGATGATCTGCAGCGTGGGTTTTCTTTCCGTGGCGATGGGCCGCTCGACATGCGCATGGATTGCACCGGGATAAGCGCCGCCGATCTCGTCAACACGGCGGAAGAAAAGACCCTGGCCAATATTCTGTTTTATTTTGGCGAGGAGCGCGCGTCCCGCCGCATCGCCCATGCCATTGTGACCGACCGCGCCAAGGCGCCTTTCACCTCGACCGCCACGCTGGCTTCGATGATCGCGCGCGTTGCCCCGGGAAAGCCGGGAGAAATGCACCCGGCCACTCGCGCGTTCCAAGCGCTCCGCATTGCGGTCAACGACGAACTCGGCGAATTGGTGCGGGCGCTCGTCGCCGCCGAAGCGATCTTGAAGCAGGGCGGGCGGCTCGTGGTGGTCACGTTCCATTCGCTCGAAGACCGCATCGTGAAGCAGTTTTTTGGCGCACGGTCGGGGCGCGGCCAAACGCGATCCCGACGCTTGCCGCACGAAGCTGCGCCGCCCGAGCCCACCTTCGACGTGCCAGGCAAGCAACCGGTCACGCCTTCGGCGCGAGAAATCAGCGCCAATCCGCGCGCCCGTTCGGCCAAGCTTCGCCATGGAGTTCGCACCGGTGCCGGCGCGCGCGGACTCGACGAAGGCCTGATGGCTCTGGCCAGAATTCCTCAAACCAATCCGGGAGGCGGCTGACGTGGTGAGGTTATTGAACTTTTTTGCGATCGCGGCGCTCATCGGTTCGGCGATCTATGCCTATACGATCAAATATGAGACGATCTTTCATGCCGAGACGATCTTGAAGCTGAAGCATGAGATCAAGGCGGAGCATGACAAGATTGGCACGTTGCGCGCCGAATGGGCGCATTTGACCCGGCCCGAGCGCGTCCAGGCGCTGGCCGATAAATTCCTTGATCTGCAACCCGTCGCGCTGAACCAGATCGTGAGCGCGGATGCCTTGCCCGGCAAGGCTCCGAGGATCGACGCCATTGGCCGCAAGCTCGAGGCGCTCGGATTGGCGGAACCGACCAACACGCCGGTGGATATCAATGCCGCCGGGGCCGGCGCGTCTTCTACACCGGCGAGATGAAGAACGCGCAAACGAGAGGACGCACGCAAGAAGATGAGCGACGGCTTCGACCCTCGGTTTCAAGATACGGCAAAAAGCGGCGCGCGGTTGGCGCCGCTTCGCGGCCTTTTGCATTGGCTTGCGCGTCTCATCTCGAGTCTTTTTTCGACGCGGCTCGATAAAAGCGCCAAGCGCATAAAACTCGTGGCGGGCATATTTCTGATCGTTTTCGTAATTATCGCCGCGAAGCTGATCCAATTCGGAATGCGTCCGGAACCTCCCCCCACCGTCAAGCGCGCCGCTGCCGACGCTGTCGCCGTGGCCCGCCCGGATATCCTCGACCGCAACGGCGAAGTCCTGGCAACCGACATCAAAGTCATGTCGGTCTTTGCCGAACCGCGCCGCATCATCGACAAAGACGAAGCAGTTGAATTGCTCACGGCCGTCCTTCCCGATGTCGATGCGCGCGAGCTGCGGGAGCGTCTCGGTTCCCGCAAGGGTTTCGTTTGGGTCAAGCGCGCCATTACTCCCAAACAGCAGCTGGAAGTCTATCGGCTCGGTCTGCCTGGCGTCGGCTTCCTGCCGGAAAACAAGCGCGTCTATCCCAACGGCCCGCTTGCCGCGCATGTTCTGGGATTTGCCAACCTCGACGGTGTCGGCATCTCCGGCCTCGAAAAATATGTCGATGGCCAGGGGCTTGCCGATCTGCACGGTGCGGGTTTCAGCCTGACGCCGGACAATTTGACCCCCATCACGACTTCGCTCGATCTCAAGGCGACCTATGCCGTTCGCGAGGAACTCGCCAAGGGCATCGCCAAGTTCAAGGCGAAAGCCGGCGCCGCCGCCATTCTCGATGTGAATACCGGGGAAGTCGTCGCGATGGCGTCCTTGCCGGATTACGACCCCAACACGCCGGCGGATGCGCTCGACCCGAACCACATTAACCGACTGTCGGTCGGCGTCTATGAAATGGGCTCAACCTTCAAGGCGATTTCGGTTGCCATGGCGCTTGAACTGGGCAAAGTGAATTTACGATCGCGCATCGACGCGCGCGATAATTTGCGCTACGGCCGTTTCACGATCCATGATTTTCACGCCACCCATCGTGTGCTAACTGTCCCCGAAGTTTTCACCTATTCGTCCAATATCGGCGCCGCCCGCATGGCTCTGATGGTCGGAGTCGAGGGGCACAAGAATTTCTTGGGTAAAATGGGGCAGCTCAGCCGTCTGCGAACCGAGCTGCCCGAGTCGGCTGAGCCGCTTGTTCCGAGAAACTGGGGCGAGCTTAATACGATGACAATTGCGTTCGGGCAGGGCCTTAATGTTGCTCCCTTGCAGGCGATGATGGCGGTCGGCGCCCTCGCCAACGGCGGATTGCTGATTACCCCGACCTTCTTGAAGCGCAACGAGGAGGATGCCAAAAAGAACGCTCCACGGGTCGTTAAACCCGAAGTTTCGGAGTCGATGCGGTATTTGATGCGGCTCAATGCGGAAATCGGTTCGGCGAAAATGGCCGACGTCAAAGGCTACTTCATCGGCGGCAAAACCGGTACGGCCGACAAGATTGTTCATGGCCACTATTCAAACGACAGGGTGTTAACGACATTCATGGCGATCCTTCCGGCCGATAAGCCAAAATATCTTTATTTGACTTTGATGGACGAGCCGCAGGGGCTGCCGGAAACTGCGGGCTATCGCACCGCAGCCTGGAATTCGGGGCAGGTGACGGGCCGGATCATCGAGCGGACGGGGCCGCTGCTTGGCATCGCGCCGCGCACCGAACCGCCGACGCAACCTTTTCCGCTCCTGGCGAAGCTTGGCTATGCCATCGCCAATCAACCGGCCAGCGGCACGGGCGGGCATTGATGCGCCTTGCCGACCTTTTTCCGCAGGCAGAAATTCCGGCGGCTTTCGCCGGGCGCGAGGTCAAGGATGTCAGCTCCGACAGCCGCGCCGTGAAACCGGAGATGGTGTTCTTCGCGGTGCCAGGAACAAAAACCGACGGCCTCGCCTACGCGCCGCAAGCGGTGCAGCGCGGGGCTGTCGCGATCGTTGCCGAGCGCGAACCGACGAGCCCGTTGGGGACGGCTACCTTCATCAAGGCCGATGACGTCCGCAGCGAATTGGCTCGCGCGGCGGCGCGCATTTATCCACGCCAGCCGGAGATGATCGTCGCGATCACCGGAACCAGCGGCAAAACATCGGTCGCCGCTTTTGTGCGCCAGATCTGGGCGGCGCTCGGCGCCAATTCTGCCTCGCTTGGCACGCTTGGCGTCGTGGCCCCGTCAAAATCTATCGCGGGTTCGCTGACGACGCCCGATCCGGTGACCCTGCATAAAATCCTTGATGGACTTGCGCAAAGTGGCGTCACGCATCTTGCGCTGGAGGCGTCGTCGCATGGCATTGTTCAGCGCCGGCTGGATGGGGTTCGACTGAAGGCTGCGGCCTTTACCAATCTCTCGCGCGATCATCTCGATTATCATGCCGATCTCGAAGATTATCTTTGCGCCAAGTTGCAGCTGTTTGATCGGCTGCTTGAGCCCGGCCAAGCCGCCATCGTCGATGCCGACAGCGATGTGTCGGAAAGAGTCGTTGCGGCTTGCGAAAAACGCGGTCTTCGCGTCTTTTCGACGGGATATAAAGGCACGGCGCTAAGGCTCCTTGACGCCGAGCCGGATGATTTTGCGACCAGGCTTCGGATTTCCCATGAAGGCCGAACTTATTCGGTTCGGCTTCCCCTCGCGGGCGCGTTTCAGGCGTCAAACGCGCTGGTGGCCGCGGGTCTCTGCATCGCGACCGGAAGTCCAGTGGACGCGGTCTTCGCGGCGCTCGAAGGACTCGAAGGCGCACCAGGCCGTCTCGAACTCGTCGGCAGACGAAAGGGCGCGCCCATTTTTGTCGATTATGCGCATAAGCCCGATGCCCTGGAAAAAACCCTGAAAACGCTGCGGCCCTTCGTGCCGGGAAAACTCATCGTGGTGTTCGGCTGCGGCGGCGACCGCGATGCCGGCAAAAGGCCCCTCATGGGCGAGATTGCGGCGCGCTTGGCCGATCGGGTTGTCATCACCGACGACAATCCGCGCTCGGAGGACCCAGTGTCGATCCGCAAGGCGGTGCTTGAAGGGGCGCGCGGTTTTGACAATCTTGAGGAGATCGGCGACAGGGCGCAGGCGATCTGGCGGGCGATTGCCAGGCTCGACCAAGGTGACGGCCTTCTTATAGCCGGCAAGGGCCATGAAACCGGTCAGACCATTGGGACGACGACACTCCCCTTCTCCGATGCCGACTGCGTGCGCGCCGCGCTGAAAGAAATCTCTGCATGAGCGAAGTTGCCACCGATGAAACCATATGGACAAGTCTTGGACTTGTGTCGCCGCTGGACGCGCGGGTGAGCGGAACTCTGCCACGCGGTGGCGCGACGGGAATTTCAATCGATACCCGCACGCTGAAAAAGGGGGATCTCTTTTTTGCAATCAACGGGGTCGGTTCGGACGGCCATGATTACGTCGAGGCGGCATTTGCCAAGGGTGCCCTTGCCGCGGTTGTCGATGAGGCCCATTCCGGAGCCCTGTCTTCGCTCGGGCCACTCTACGTTGTCCATGAGGTTCTCCCCGCGCTCGAACGGCTTGGGCTCGCCGCCCGCGATCGTTCGTCGGCCCGTATCGTCGCTGTGACCGGTTCGGTCGGCAAGACCTCGACCAAGGAGGCCTTGCGGCTGGTGCTTGGGCAAGCGGGGCCAACGCATGCCTCGGTCGCTTCCTATAATAATCATTGGGGAGTGCCGCTCACTTTAGCGCGGATGCCGAAGAGCACAAGGTTCGGTGTTTTTGAAATCGGCATGAACCATAAGGGCGAAATCCTGCCCCTCGTTGGGATGGTGCGGCCGCATATTGCCATCATCACGACGGTTGCTCCCGTTCATCTCGAATATTTCGAAAGCATCGACGACATAGCCGACGCCAAGGCCGAGATTTTCTCGGGTCTCGAGCCTGGGGGTGTCGCGATCCTGCATCGTGATATCCCCCAGTACGAGCGCCTCCTTGCGCATGCCAAGGCTTCAAGCGCTGGCTATGTCGCAAGCTTCGGCGAATATTCGGGTGCCGACGCCAAATTGGTGAGCGTGAAGCTTGCCGCCGATCATTCCATCGTCAAGGCGGAAGTCTGCGGCCGTTTGCTGACCTATCGTATCGGCGCGGCGGGACGCCACCTTGCGGTGAATTCGCTCGCGGTTTTGCTTGCTGCGAAAGCTCTCGGCGTCGATCTCGAAGCGGCCGCTGCCGCGCTCGCGTCTTTCTCGGCGCAGCCGGGGCGGGGCGAACGGCTACAGCTCTCCACCGAGGACGGCCCGTATACACTCATTGACGAAAGCTATAACGCAAACCCCGCGTCCATGCGCGCAGCCGTCGCTTTGGTCGGCGCCCTTCCTTTGCCGGGAAAGGGACGCCGCATTGCAATCCTCGGCGACATGCTTGAACTTGGAGAAAATGGCGGCACGATGCACGCGGAACTTGCCGATGAACTTGCGGCCCATCACATCGATCTCGTCTTTGCGGCCGGCCCTTTGATGAAACACCTCTACGATGCCTTGCCCCAAAAATTAAAAGGGGCGTGGCGTGACCACGCCAGTGACCTTGTGCCGATTGTCGGCGCGGCGGTTCAAAGCGGCGACATGGTGATCGTCAAGGGCTCTAATGGCATTCGAATGCGCGCGATCGTCGATGCTCTCAAGCAAAACGCCGGTACCGGTCACCCGGCGCAAACCGGTCAGGAAGGTTGAGATGCTAACTTGGCTAGCCGAATTTTCGAGCATCTTTAGCCCCTTCAACCTGTTTCGCTATATTACCTTCCGCACCGCCGGCGCCACGGCGACGGCTTTGTTCTTCGTTTTCTTTTTCGGGCCGTCGATCATTTCCGCCCTGCGCCTCAAACAAGGCAAGGGCCAGCCTATTCGCGACGATGGACCGAAGTCGCATATTCTGACCAAGACCGGGACGCCGACCATGGGCGGCTTGATGATCTTGTCGGGCCTCATCGTCTCCACCTTGCTTTGGGCGAATCTCCGTAATCATTTTGTGTGGATCGTGCTTCTGGTCACGACCGGGTTCGGCGCCATCGGCTTTTACGATGATCTTCTGAAGGTGACGAAACAGACTCATAAGGGGTTCTCCGGCCGGCGCCGGCTGGGCTTGGAAGTGGCGATCGGGGTGATTGCCTGCGCCGCGATGATGAAGCTTGGGACGCCCCACACGACTGCCTTGGCGTTTCCAGCCGTCAACGGGTTTGTCGCCGATCTCGGGATTTTCTTTCTGGCTTTCGGGGCGTTCGTGATCGTTTCCGCCGGCAATGCGGTCAATCTCACCGATGGCTTGGATGGGCTTGCGATCGTGCCCGTGATGATCGCGGGGGCGGCGTTTGGGATCATCGCCTATCTCGCCGGCAACGCGATATTTTCAACCTACCTCGGAATTAACTTTGTCCCTGGCGCAGGCGAACTCGCGGTCGTTTGCGGGGCGCTGATCGGCGCAGGTCTTGGGTTCCTATGGTTCAATGCGCCGCCCGCGCAAATTTTTATGGGCGATACGGGTTCGCTCGCACTCGGCGGGGCGCTTGGCACGATTGCCGTCGCCGTCAAGCACGAGATCGTGCTTGCCATTGTCGGCGGTCTTTTCGTTCTCGAAACCTTATCGGTCATCGTCCAAGTGGTTTCGTTCAAGCTGACCGGCAAGCGCGTTTTTAAAATGGCGCCGATCCATCATCATTTCGAGCAGTTGGGTTGGTCCGAGCCACAAGTCGTGGTTCGGTTTTGGATCATTGCTTTCATTCTCGCTTTGATTGGCCTCTCGACCTTGAAACTGAGGTGATGATGACACCCGTCACTTGCTGCCAGGGCAAGCATCTTGCCGTCTTCGGACTCGGCGGTTCTGGCTTCATCACCGCACAGGCGCTCGTCGCGGGCGGCGCGCGCGTATCGGTCTGGGACGACAATGAACATGCGCGGGAAAAGGCTCGCGCGGCCGGTCTCCGGATTGAAAATCTTGCTCTTGCAGACTGGCGAAATTTTGCTCTGCTGGTTCTGGCTCCTGGCGTACCATTGACGCATCCGGCGCCGCATTGGACCGTTTTGAAGGCCAGGGAAGCCGGGATCGAGATCGTCGGCGACATTGAATTATTCTGCCGGGAGCGGAATAAGATCGCGCCCGGCGCGCCGTTCGTTGCCATCACCGGCACCAATGGAAAATCGACGACGACCGCGCTCATCGCGCATCTCTTTCGGAATTTCGGTTTTGCGGTTCAGGTGGGAGGCAATATTGGGACACCCATCCTGGCGCTGCCGCCGCCCTCGCCCGAAAATGTGCATGTGATCGAATGTTCTTCGTTTCAGATCGATCTTGCGCCCTCGCTCAATCCCTCCGTCGGCGTGCTTTTGAATGTTACGCCCGATCATTTGGATCGGCATGGCACGATGGAAAATTACGCGGCGATCAAGGCACGGCTGGTACAGAAGGCGGATCGGGCGGTCGTCGGACTCGACGACGACATTTCAAGCGCAATCGCCGGTGAACTCCTCCGGGCCGGCCGCAAGACGACATGCATCTCGGTCACGCGGACCGACATCGAGGACGGCATTGTTCTCGACGGCACGCTGCTCCTGCGCCGGGACGGGGGCCACGCGTCACCGATCGCCGATCTTGCCGGGATTAGCTCGCTGCGCGGCACGCACAATGGGCAGAATGCCGCCGCCGCCGCCGCGGCGCTGGGGTCGCACGCGCACGATCTCGATCGTTTGAAGAAAGGTTTGCGGAGCTTTCCGGGGCTTCCGCATCGCCTGGAGGAGGTCGGCCGGCAGGGGAAGGTACTCTTTATTAACGATTCGAAGGCCACCAATGCTGATGCTGCCGAAAAGGCGCTGCTTTCATTCGACAAGGTTTTTTGGATTCTGGGCGGACGGGCGAAAAAGGGCGGCATCGACTCGCTGCGGTCCTTATTTCCTAAGGTGGTCAAAGCCTATTTGATTGGCGAGGCGAGCGAGCTGTTTGCGCAAACGATCGGAAACGCGTTCCCTTACGAGGTCTGCGAAACGCTGGAAGTCGCGGTTCCGCGTGCCGCGAGCGATGCCATGGCCAGTGGTATCGCGGATCCGGTGGTTCTGCTTTCGCCTGCCTGCGCTTCGTTCGACCAGTTCCCTGATTTCGAGAAGCGCGGCGATCGCTATCGCGAACTGGTCCAGGCTTTGCCGGGCGTAGAAAAACTGGGCTGAGGAGATCCGAAATGGTATCGCGCGCGGAACGTTCGGCCCCGGCCAATTGGTGGTGGACCATCGACCGTTGGCTGCTGGCGTCGGTCGGCTCGCTGATGGTTCTCGGCCTTGTGTTGACGATGGCCGGCAGCCCGCCGGTCGCCGAACGGCTCGGCCTTTCGACCTTCCACTTCGTCCATCGCCAAGTGCTGTATCTCTTGCCGTCGATTGTGGTTCTCGTCGCCGCCTCTTTTCTTTCCCCGCGGCAAGTCCGCCGCGTTGCGCTCTTGGTGTTTTTGGTGTCGATGACGTTGATCATCGTCGCGCTTCTTTACGGTCACGAAGTCAAAGGCTCGCGCCGCTGGATTTTTGGTCTCCAGCCTTCCGAGTTTTTGAAGCCGGCTTTCGTTATTCTTGTAGCCTGGGCCTTTTCGGAGGGCGGTCAGCGACGTGACCTTCCGGGAAATATCATCGCCGGCCTGCTCTTGCCGATCACAATTATCCCCTTGATTCTACAACCTGATTTCGGTCAGACGATGCTTGTCTCGCTGGTCTGGGCCGCGCTGTTCTTTATGTCCGGGGTGCATTGGTTTTGGATCGCGGGCATCGGGGGGGCGGGGTTCGGTGCCGCCTTGATCGCCTATCAATATGTGTCGCACGTGCGTGCGCGCGTCCTTAAATTCATCGATCCCGGGGCGGGCGGCGGCATGATCGATACGTTTCAGGTCGATACCGCGCTCGACAGCTTTCTATCGGGCGGTTGGTTCGGCAAGGGACCGGGCGAAGGGACGATTAAGCGCATCCTTCCCGACGCCCATACCGATTTCATTTTTGCGGTGACCGCCGAGGAATTCGGCGTGCTCGCTTGCCTTGTGATCGCTTCGATCTTCGCCTTTATCGTTTTGCGTGGCCTATTCGTGGCAGCGCGCCAGGAGGATCCGTTCTGCCGTTTCGCGGCGGCCGGATTGGTGATCCTTTTCGGCGTTCAAAGCGCGATCAACATGGCGGTCAATCTTCATCTCATTCCAGCCAAGGGCATGACTTTGCCGTTTATCTCCTACGGCGGCTCGTCTCTTATCTCGCTGGCACTCGCGATTGGTTTTTTGATCGCGGTCCTGCGTAAACGACCAGCGTCCGAGGTTCTCGCAAAGTCCCAGGCGGAAGCCTATTCATGAGCAGCCGGCACCCGATCGTGGTCGCGGCGGGTGGCACCGGCGGACATCTTTTTCCAGCGGCTGCCCTGAGCCATGCCCTTATGGCACGCGGTTTCGATGTCGAACTCATCACCGACGACCGGGCCGGCAAATATGATGGCGATTTTCCCGCCCGTGCCGTTCATAGGGTTGCGGCGGCCACCCCGCGCGGCGGCGGCTTGGTTTCGCGGGCGCTGGCCGTGGCAACCCTTGTTCGGGGGACTTTCGCCGCCCGGCGGCTGGTGAAGGCAATCGCCCCTCGTGCGCTAATCGGCTTTGGCGGATACCCGACGGTTCCCCCTGTATTGGCGGCCACCCAGCTTCGTGTGCCAACGATCTTGCATGAAGGAAACGCCGTGATCGGCCGCGCCAACCGGTTTCTGGCAGGACGGGTCGATGCGATCGCCAAGGGCTTTGAACTCCTCGGCGGCCTGCCGGAGAAGATTGCGGCTAAGACGCATTTGACCGGCAATCCGGTCCGCCCGATGGTGATTGAGGCGGCCCGCATCGCTTTTCCCGATATTGCCGAGGGCAAGCTTCGAATCCTGATTACCGGCGGTTCGCAAGGCGCCAGAATCTTTTCCGATATCGTGCCAGCGGCGATCGAACTCATGCCGGCGGCCGCAAGACAAAAACTGATGATCACCCAGCAGGCCCGTGGGGAGGACCTCGACAGAGTGCGCGAAGCCTACCGCCACCTTGGCGTTGACGCCGAGGTCGCGCCGTTCTTTTTCGATCTGCCGCTGAGGATCGCGAAGGCTCATCTCGTCATAGCTCGAGCGGGAGCTTCGACGGTGGCCGAACTGTCGGTCATCGGACGCCCCGCGATTCTGGTGCCACTTCCGCATGCGCTCGACCAGGATCAGGCCGCCAATGCAAAGCAGTTTGCCGCAACCGGTGCCGCATTTGTTGTGGCGCAGAGCGTATTTTCGCCGCAATGGCTGGCGACCACTCTCTTGGAGGTGCAAGGCGATATGGCCGGTCTCGCGCGCCGCGCCGTCGCGGCAAAGCGAGCCGGGATTACCGACGCCGCCGATCGATTGGCCGATCTTGTGCAAAGTCTCGTTGCTGCAAAGGAAAAGAATCGATGAAATTGCCGGCCGAGCTAGGCCCCATCCATTTTGTTGGAATTGGCGGCATAGGCATGTCCGGCATTGCCGAGGTTCTGCTGAATCTTGGCTATCGCGTGCAGGGTTCCGATACCTCCGAAAACGCCAATGTCGTGCGCCTGCGCAGCAAGGGCGCTCTGGTTAACATCGGCCATCACGCCGACAATCTGGGCGCCGCGCAGGTCGTCGTGGTCTCGACCGCGATCAAGCGCGACAATCCCGAACTCATCGCCGCCCGAAAAAAGCGTCTGCCGGTGGTGCGCCGCGCGGAAATGCTCGCCGAGCTTATGCGGCTCAAACAATGTGTCGCCATTGCCGGAACGCATGGCAAGACAACCACGACCTCGCTCGTTGCGACTTTGCTGGAAGCCGGCAAATTCGACCCGACCGTCATCAACGGCGGAATCATCAACGCCTACGGAACCAACGCCCGGCTGGGTGCCGGCGACTGGATGGTGGTCGAGGCGGACGAAAGCGACGGCACCTTCCTGAAACTCCCCGCCGACATTGCTGTCGTCACCAATATCGACCCCGAACATCTCGATTATTTCAAGACATTCGATGCGATCAAGCAGGCATTCCGGGCCTTCGTCGAAAATATCCCTTTCTATGGCTTCGCGGTCATGTGCCTGGATCATCCCATCGTGCGAGAGCTTGCCGGTCAGATCGAGGACCGCAGGGTGATCACCTATGGGGAAGATCCCGAGGCCGATGTCCGATTGGTCGACATTGACTTGAGCAACGGCGTTTCGCGGTTCACGGTGGTTATTCGGGATCGCGAGACCGGGCGCAAAACGGCGCTCGAAAAAATAGTCATGCCCATGCCCGGCCATCACAATGCGCTGAATGCGACCGCCGCCATCGCCGTCGCGCATCGGCTGGGCATGAGTGCCGACGTGATCAGGAAGGCGCTCGGAGGATTTGGCGGCGTCAATCGCCGCTTTACGCGGACCGGCGACTGGAACGGCGCGCTTATTTTCGATGATTACGGTCATCATCCGGTCGAGATCGCCGCGGTTCTGCGGGCCGCGCGCGCCTCCACCAAGGCCCATGTTATCGCCGTCGTTCAGCCCCATCGCTATACACGGCTCCACTCGCTTTTCGATGAATTCGCCAATGCGTTCAACGATGCCGACACGGTGATCATTGCCGATGTCTATTCGGCGGGCGAAGCGCCGATCGAAGGCGCCGATCGCGATTCTCTGGTTGCCGCTTTGAAGAAGCGGGGACATGGTCATGCGCTCGGTCTGAAGCGGCCGGAGGATCTGCCTGTCCTCATCCGTTCGCTCGCAAAGCCCGGCGACTACATCGTTTTTCTTGGCGCTGGCAATATTACCCAATGGGCGCATGCGCTGCCGGGCCAGCTCGCGGCGGCATAGGAGCACGGGTTCCATGCTGCCGTCCGCAACGGACAGGGATCGCTTCCTGCTCCTTCCCGACATCACGCCAAAACTTCGCGAGCAAATGCCCGATCTGCGAGGAAGGCTCGCCGGCAATGTCGCGATGGCGGGGCTCTCGTGGTTCAAGACAGGCGGCCCGGCGCAAGCCTTGTTTGAACCTGCCGACGAGAACGATCTCGCCTATTTCCTCAGCCGGCTCGATTCCGAAATTCCGAGTCTGGTGCTGGGCGCGGGCTCCAATATTCTGGTGCGTGACGGTGGCGTCGAGGGTGTCGTCATCCGCCTCGCCAAGGGTTTTCAGGACATCGCCGTCGCTGGTCTGCGGGTGACGGCGGGGACCGGCGTGCCCGATGTGAAACTGGCTTCGGCCGCCGCCAAGGCGGGGATCGCCGGACTGTCTTTTTATCGGGGCATCCCTGGCTCGGTCGGCGGCGCGCTGCGGATGAATGCCGGCGCTTATGGATCAGAGACGAAAAATGTCCTCGTCTCCTGCCGGGGCGTGGATCGCAAGGGCGAACTCCTTGAATGGTCCAACGCCGACATGGGGTTTACCTATCGCCATTGCGGCGTGGCGGAAGACGTCATTTTCACGCGGGCGACTTTTGCGGGGCAAGCCGGCGATCCCCAAGCGATCCTGGCGGAAATGGCGGACATCACGCGAGCCCGTTCGGAAACCCAGCCCGTCAACACCCGCACCGGCGGCTCGACCTTTAAAAACCCGCCGGGCCAAAAGGCTTGGGAATTGGTCGATAAGGCCGGTTGCCGGGGTTTTTCGATCGGCGACGCCCAGGTCTCGGAACTGCATTGCAATTTTTTGATCAATCGGGGGCATGCCACCGCAGCCGATATCGAAACGCTGGGAGAGACGGTTCGAGCCCGCGTTCTGGAGACGAGCGGCATCGCACTCGAATGGGAAATCCTGCGGGTGGGACGCGCGTCGTGCTGAAATTGAAACGCGGTGGTGTTTCCTTGGGTTTCCTTGAACCTATTGTCTTCAAAGAGAACCGAACCTCGAATTAAGCCTCACCAAACGAAGTGGACCGTAAATATGACCAAACACGTCGCCGTGCTCATGGGCGGCCTTTCGGCGGAGCGCGACGTGTCGCTGCGCTCGGGCGAGGCCTGCGCCAAAGCTCTCGAGGCCTTGGGTTTTGCCGTGACCCGGGTCGATGTCGACCGGAAGATTGCCGAAACACTGGCAAAACTTCGCCCCGATGTCGCCTTCAACGCCCTGCACGGGCGCTTCGGCGAGGACGGAATCATGCAGGGCATTTTGGAAATGCTGCGGATTCCCTACACCCATTCAGGGGTGCTCGCCTCGGCATTGGCGATGCAAAAGGACCGCGCCAGGGATCTTTTTCGCGCGGCTGGGATTCCCGTGGCCGAAGGGGTTACGGTCGATCGGCTGACTGCTTCCAAGAAACATGTCATGCCGCCTCCCTACGTCATCAAGCCTGTTAAGGAAGGATCTTCCGTCGGCATTCTGATCGTCCGGGAGGATCAAGCCCACCCTCCACAGGAATTAACGCGGGATGATTGGGAGCATGGTGATCTGCTCCTTATCGAACGCTTTATTCCCGGACGAGAGCTAACCTGCGCTGTGATCGGCGACAAAGCCTATGACGTCATAGAGATACGCGCGGCCGACGGCGGCTGGTACGATTATAATGCAAAATACGCAAAGGGAGGCTCGATCCACGTCCTTCCGGCAAAACTTAAAGAAATTATTTACCAAAATGTTCAAGAATTGGCCCTAGTGGCGCATAGGGCGCTCGGCTGTCGCGGCGTGAGCCGGACTGATTTCCGGTACGATGATTCACCCACGGGAGCGGGGGAGCTCGTCGTTTTGGAGGTCAATACCCAACCGGGGATGACCGAGACCTCGCTTGTGCCCGAAATCGCGGCCTATGCTGGCCTCAAATTCGGTGAGCTTGTTCGATGGATGGTCGAGGACGCCTCCTGCGATCGGTAAAAGTCGGGGACATGGGTTTCGCGCCGGCGGCTTTGGCCTATGCCGGCGCGCTGCGCGTGCCGGACCGGGACTCTGTGCGATCAAAAAACTATCCGCCCCTGCGCCAGCCCCGGCGGGGTTTGCGGCGCCGGATTCTCAACCGGTTGGCAGGCCCGGGGACCGGTATTTGTTTTTCGTTCGTGATTTTTTTGATCGTGGGTGCCTATGGAATTGTGAAAGGCGGCCACTACGAGGCTTTTGTCGCGTCCGAAGGGCATCCGGCCGAGGTGATTGCCAAAGCGCTCGGTTTTTCGATCAAGGCGGTGACGATCGCGGGCGAAAGTGAAATCAAGGAGCAGGATATTCTTGCGATCGCCGGGGTCGGTCCCCGCAATTCGCTCCTGTTCCTCGATGTTGCGAAAATCAGGGAGCGGCTGAAACAGCTGCCGCTCGTCAAGGAAGCCGCGATCACCAAACTTTATCCGGATCGGCTGCTGATCGAAATCGAGGAGCGCCAGCCGTTTGCCCTTTGGCAAAGCGGCGGCGTCGTCCAGATCGTCGCCGCCGACGGGGTTCCGATCGCCCATATGCGCGACCAGCGATTCATTCATCTTCCGCTCGTCGTGGGCGCCGGAGCCAACGAGCGGCTTCCCCAATATTTGGCGCTCCTGGACGCGGCCGGAGACCTGCGGGAGCGGATCGTGGCCGGCTTGCTGGTCGCCCGGCGCCATTGGACCCTCAAAACCACCAATGGAATCGACATTCTCTTGCCGGAAACAGATCCGGAGGGGGCGCTTGCCAGACTCTTGGAACTGCAACGCGCGTCGCATGTCCTCGACAAGGATCTTCTGTCGGTCGATCTTCGTCAGCCGGGCCGCATGGTCGCGCGCCTCTCCGAGGAAGCTGCCGCCGAACGCAATGAAACAATGGCCCATAAGGGCAAGGCAAAAGGCGGCCGCACATGAGTTCAAGACCGTTACCGCCGCGTCTGCCGCCGTTGTCGGCCCGAAAAACCGCGGTCCTTTCAGTCCTCGACATTGGGACATCGAAAATTGTCTGCCTGATCGCGAAACTCAATCCCAGCGATCCGTCCGAGACCTCGCGCGGGCGCACCCACCGGTGCCGAATCCTCGGCATCGGACATCAACGCTCGCGCGGCATAAAGGGTGGCGCGGTCGTCGATATGGACGCGGTCGAGGAAGCGATCCGCTTCGCCGTCGATGCGGCGGAACGCATGGCGGGCGTGCAGGTCGAAAGCGTGATCGTCAATGCCACCGGCGGGAGGCTTGCCTCGCGGCTCTTTGATGCAAAGGTTTCGATTGCCGGCCGCGCCGTCACGCAAGCCGACGTCCATCGCGTGCTGGAGGCTTGCACCACGCGCGGCGGGCTCGAGGGCCGGGCGGTCCTGCACTCGCTTCCAATTGGTTTCGCATTGGGAGAGACCCGTCACATTCGCGATCCGCGGGGCATGATCGGCGAGGAATTGGGTGCCGATATGCATGTGTTGAGTTGC
This sequence comes from Beijerinckiaceae bacterium, assembly GCA_004564215.1. Taxonomy (NCBI): domain Bacteria; kingdom Pseudomonadati; phylum Pseudomonadota; class Alphaproteobacteria; order Hyphomicrobiales; family Beijerinckiaceae; species Beijerinckiaceae bacterium. The sequence goes on from CP024846.1 coordinate 2,823,249, forward strand.
GACGCCGCGGCGGCCCGCAATTTGATCCTTGCGGTCGAGCGATGCCACCTGACCGTCGACGCGATGGTCGCGACGCCCTACGCCGCCGGTTTGGCGGCATTGGCCGATGATGAGGCGGAACTTGGCGCCGCCTTGATCGATATGGGCGCGGGCACAACATCGGTGAGCGTTTTTTCCGGCGGCCACTTAACCCATGTCGATGCCTTCGCCGTCGGCGGCAATCATGTGACCATGGATGTCGCGCGCGGCCTCGGCATCAGGCTCGCCGACGCCGAACGTTTGAAAACCCTCTATGGCGCCTGCCTGACCTCGGTTTCCGATGAAAGCGAGACGATCGCGGTGGTCCAGGTGGGGGAGGAAGGCGAGCGTCCGGTGCATTTGCCGAAGGCGCAGCTGATTGGAATCATCAAGCCGCGGGTCGAGGAAATACTTGAACTCGTCCGTGACCGGCTTAAGAACGTAGGCCTGCCCGAACATGCCGGGCGCCGGCTGATTCTTACCGGCGGCGCCTGCCAACTCACCGGGATGCAGGCGGCGGTGAAACGAACCGTTTCCGGGCAGGTCCGGATCGGCCGTCCGCTGGGTATCAAGGGGCTTCCCGAATCGGCAAAGAATCCGGCCTTCGCGGCCGCGATCGGGCTTCTGGTCTATCCGCAAGTGAGCGGCATCGAGCATTTCCGTCCAGCGCGCCGACCCTCCCCTCAGGAGGCGGAAGCGAACGGATATTTCGGGCGGGTGGGGCGATGGCTCAAGAGTAGTTTCTAAGTATGCGTGCGGCGAGTGAAGGCGCGGCGTTTTTTTTCGCGCCGTGAAGAATGTAAACCAAAACCTGAGCGTCCTTGAACGGCGCTCCAACGTCGAGAGGCCAGACGATGACGATCAATCTTAAAGCTCCTGAGCTCAGGGAACTCAAACCACGTATCATGGTGGCCGGCATTGGTGGCGCGGGAGGCAATGCCGTCAACAATATGATTGTCTCTGGGCTGATCGGAGTCGATTTCATCGTCGCCAATACCGATGCTCAAGCGCTGACCGCCTCGAAGGCGGAGCGAATCATCCAGATGGGCCTTCAGGTAACAGAAGGTCTCGGCGCCGGGTCGCAGCCCGAGGTCGGCCGTGCGGCGGCCGAGGAAGCAATCGAAGAAATTCGGGATCATCTTTCCGGCGCGCATATGTGCTTTGTCACCGCCGGCATGGGCGGCGGCACCGGCACGGGTGCCGCGCCGGTCATCGCGCGGGCGGCCCGGGACATGGGTATTTTGACGGTCGGCGTCGTGACCAAGCCGTTTCAGTTCGAGGGCGCGCGGCGGATGCGCGTTGCCGAGGCCGGAATCAACGAATTGCAGAAATCCGTCGATACGCTGATCATCATCCCCAACCAAAATCTCTTCCGGATCGCCAACGAGAAAACGACCTTCGCCGATGCGTTCGCGATGGCCGACCAGGTGCTTTACTCCGGCGTTGCCTGCATCACCGACCTGATGGTCAAGGAAGGCCTGATCAATCTCGATTTCGCCGACGTTCGCGCGATCATGCGCGAGATGGGCAAAGCCATGATGGGCACGGGCGAGGCTTCCGGCGAAAAGCGCGCGATCCTCGCCGCAGAGGCCGCGATCGCCAATCCTTTGCTCGACGAAGTCTCGATGAAGGGCGCGCGCGGACTGCTCATTTCGATCACCGGCGGCAACGATCTTACCCTTTATGAGGTCGACGAGGCGGCGGGCCGGATTCGGCAGGAAGTGGATGAAGACGCCAATATCATTCTGGGCGCGACCTTCGACCAAAGCCTCGACGGTATCGTCCGCGTCTCGGTTGTCGCAACCGGAATCGACCATGTGGCTGGCGCCTATGAACCGACGGCCGCGGAGGCTCGGATCAATGAAGTCGCCAACCGCTTGAGGGCGCAGACGTCGCCGCGTCCGATCGACACCGCGCAGCCGCGGTTTGCCAATGCCCAACCCGAATACGGTCAGGGCCAGCACGAGCCGCGCTACGAAGACCGGGTTTTGCAGGCACCCGCTCAGCATGCTCAGCAATTTGCCGGGCCCGATGGATCCCAGCAGGGCGTCTATATTCAGGAAGTTCCGCAGCACGCGCGTCATTATGCGGAGCCGACCCAACAGGGAATACGATCCAACGAGCAATATGATTCCGGCCCGTTTATTCCTGCGGCGCCCGATTCGCCAGTTGTGCGGCCGCAAAGAATGCCGCAAATCGCCGACCTCCCGCTGCCCGCACAAAACCAGATACGCGCGCACCGTGGAGAATTGGCCAACGAACAGCATCCCGAGGCCAAGCGCCGTTCGCTCCTGGAAAGGCTCGCGTCCTTTGGCATCAGCCGCCAGGAAGAGGTGGCCGCGGCGCCCCCGCCACGGGAGCGCAGAGCCGCGCACGGCGCGCCGCAGCCGGCGCCTGGGCAAAGCCAACGGCCGCAGCAGCAGCCCAATCCGGTGCATGCCGAATATGGCAAACGCGCGCAGCATCCGCCGGCCCCTCAAAGGCCGCAGCTTCCGCTCGATACGCACGGCCGAGGTGCCTATCAATCCCGGGGGATTGAGGAAGACCAGCTCGAAATTCCGGCCTTCCTGCGCCGCCAATCGAGCTGATCGCCAGGGGATATGGGAAGCGGACGGCGCCGTGCCGACCGCTTCATTCATACGAAAGCTGCGACCTTGAAAACGCGGATAGCTTGCGTCCAAGGTGGCGTAAGTCGTTGCGGGCGCAAAACGCGACGGCGGTACGGGAGAACTTGGATTTGCGAACGGCTGGGGACGCGCTTTGAAAGACAACGGACGACCCTTCGCCTATTGATTTCCCAAGTTTAAGCGATGGATCTGTCGCCAAACTGACATTGTTTTCCCTTCACTCCCCCTCGGCTGGGTCGCGGCTAAGCTCCCCTCGCGAGCCCCGCTGCCCACGCGCGAAGATGCCGCCTTACCGCCACAATTCGGTTGGGATCGCCCAACCGTGGGCAAGGCCGGGCTTTACTGGCCGCATAGCGGGCGGATTCCCGAGCAAAATGGCGACCGGCCGGGAAACAACTTTTGCGAGGCAGAATGACTTGTATCAACGCGAACGCCAATATATACACTGGGCGGAGTTTTCCGACTTCACGGCATGAGCGGACAGGGCCGCTATTGCTTTTCGAAGATGAGGCGCGACTGCTTGCGGACAGCGCCTTACTGTGGAAACTGTCTTATTAGTAGATGCACTGTCTTGCCGACGTCCTGACTCGTTGTCGGCAAAGACAATCAAAGATAAGGCGCCGCCGACGCAATCTGAGCGTTCCAGGTGCCGCGCACAGAGTGTCCGGAGGAAATTAATGCGCAAGTTCCTGCTTATGTCCTGGGTCGCCGCCGCCGCGTTTTTCGCGCACGGCGCTGCCTATGCAAATGATGAATTGATCCGCCTTTCGCAAGACCCAAGGCAATGGGTCATGCCGACGGGTGACTACGCCAATCAACGCTATTCGAAACTCGAACAGATCAATTCCGACAACGTCAAGCGTCTGGTTCCGGTTTGGAGCTTCTCGACCGGCGTTCTGCGCGGCCACGAGGGCGGCCCCCTGGTGATCGGCAGCGTCATGTATTTCAGCACGCCGTTCCCCAACATCGTCTATGCGCTCGACTTGAACCACGACGGCAAGATCATCTGGAAATATGAGCCCAAGCAGGATCCCAATGTCATTCCCGTGATGTGCTGCGATACGGTCAATCGCGGCGTCGCCTATGGCGAAGGCAAGATTTTCCTGCATCAGGCCGACACGACACTGGTCGCACTCGACGCGCAAACGGGTGCGGTTGTTTGGTCTGTGAAGAACGGCGATCCGGCCAAGGGCGAGACGGGCACTTCGGCACCGGCGGTCATCAAGGACAAGGTTCTCGTCGGTATTTCCGGCGGCGAATTCGGTGTTCGCGGCTCGGTAACCGCCTATAACATCAAGACCGGCAAGAAAGTCTGGCGCGGCTATTCGATGGGACCCGACTCCGACATCCTGGTGGACCCGGCCCGCACGATGAGCCTCGGCAAGCCGGTTGGCCCGGATTCCGGCACCAACACCTGGAAGGGCGATCAATGGAAGATCGGCGGCGGCGCCACCTGGGGCTGGTTCTCCTTCGATCCTGAATTGAACCTCATATACTATGGCTCGGGCAATCCTTCGACCTGGAATCCGACGCAGAGGCCGGGCGATAATCGCTGGTCGATGACCGTTTGGGCGCGCGATGCCGACACTGGCATGGCAAAGTGGGTCTATCAGCTGACGCCGCATGACCAATGGGATTATGACGCGATCAACGAAATGATCCTCGCCAACCAGGAAATGCGTAAGGTCCTGGTCCATTTCGATCGCAACGGCTTCGCCTATACGATCGATCGTGAGACGGGCGAGCCGCTGGTCGCCGAAAAATTCGACGCGGCGGTCAATTGGGCGACCAAGGTCGATTTGGATAAGAACTCTCCGAACTACGGACGCCCGCTCGTCGTTCCCGAATATTCGACGGAACATAATGGCGAAGACGTCAATTCGCAGGGCATCTGCCCGGCGGCGCTTGGTTCGAAGGATGAGCAGCCGGCCGCTTATTCGCGGATCACTGGACTGTTCTATATTCCGGCCAACCACGTCTGCATGGACTACGAGCCGTTCCATGTGAGCTACACCGCAGGCCAGCCCTATGTCGGGGCGACCTTGTCCATGTACCCGCCGAAGGGCGATACCAACATGGGCTATTTCACGGCTTGGGATGCCAAGGCCGGGAAGATCGTCTGGCAGAAAAAGGAACTGTTCTCGGTTTGGTCGGGCGCACTTGCGACCGCCGGCAACGTGGTCTTCTATGGCACTTTGGAAGGCTATCTGAAAGCGGTGGATGCCAAGACCGGCGACGAACTCTTCAAGTTCAAGACGCCGTCCGGCATTATCGGCAACGTCTCGACCTACGAGCATAACGGCAAGCAATATGTCGCCGTGCTCTCGGGCGTCGGCGGCTGGGCCGGCATCGGTCTCGCGGCCGGCCTGACGAAGGGCACCGAGGGCCTTGGCGCGGTCGGTGGCTACGCCGCTCTGTCCAACTATACGGCGCTCGGCGGTCAGTTGACTGTCTTTGCTCTGCCGGCCGGCCTCTAAGTCTCGGCAAGGCGTACCAAACCTTAAACGCCCGGCGTTCAATGGCGCCGGGCGTTTTGGCAACTGGTTTCTTCTAACAAGGATAGTTTCGTGCAAATCAGCTCAGCGGTGCGGGCCTTGTCCCTGACCCTTCTTTTCGCGTGTGGGACTGCCGCCATGGCCGAGGCCCCCGGAAATTCAAAAGCGGTTAAGCAAGACGACAAAGGCAAATATCTCGACGAAAAAGGCGATCCCACGTTCAACGTCAAAGCCGATGGGGCGGTCGATTGGTATAGCTATTCCGGCTTTCGCCGTTACCATGCCGAATGCCATGTGTGTCATGGTCCGGATGGCGAGGGCTCGACCTACGCGCCAGCGCTCAAGGATTCAGTGAAGCGCATGAACTACGCTGAATTTTATGGGATCGTCGTCGGCGGCAAGCAGGATCTCGCTGGCGGCGAGAACAAGGTCATGCCGGCGCTTGGCGACAACAAAAACGTCATGTGCTACATCGACGACATTTACGTTTACCTCCGTGGCAGATCCGGCGATTCGCTCGATCGCGGCCGACCGGCAAAACACGAAGAGAAACCGCAAGCGGCAGCGGATGCGGAACGCGCATGTCTTGGCGAAGCCAGCTAAGCGTAAAGCGCATGAAATTTTGGCGGAGCTTGCTCCCGTTGGCGCTGGTTTGCTCCGTCTCATCGATCGGGGCAGACGTTCTGGCGCAAACCGCGGACGAGACCTCGATCGAGCTGGTCGACCCAAATGTGTTGCGGGTCTGCGCCGATCCCCGCAATCTGCCTTTCTCGAACGAAGCCGGCCAAGGGTTCGAGAATAAGATTGCCGAGCTTCTCGCCCAAAAGCTCGGTAAATCCTTGGCCTATGAGTATTACCCCGGCGCCACCGGATTTTTGCGTAATACTTTGAACGCGCATCGCTGCGACGTCGTTATGGGGATGCCGCAAGGCGATGATTCCGTTCAAGGGACCAATCCCTATTACCGGACGACCTATGCTCTCGTCTCGAAAGCGGGCGCCGGGCTCGAAGCGATCGACAGCCTCGAAGATCAGCGCTTGCAGACAAAGAAGATCGGCATCGTGGCCGGCACCCCTCCGGCGACCAATCTCGCGATCAATGGTCTTTTGGGAAACCTCAAATCCTATCCGCTTGTTGTCGATACCAGGTTTGATGCCCCGACCCGGTCGATGATCGAGGATCTCCAGGAGGATCGCATCGATGTCGCGATCCTATGGGGGCCGATCGCCGGCTATTTCGCGAAACAGTCGAAGACTCCGTTGAAGGTGACACCGCTCATCAAGGAAACGACCGGACCGCGCATGATCTATCGCATCGGCATGGGCGTGCGCCATTCCGACCAGGAGTGGAAGCGTCTCCTCAACAAGATGATCGCCGACAACCAGGCCGAAATCACCCGTATATTGATTGATTATGGCGTTCCGCTTCTCGACGAGAACAATGGCTCCGTGACCCATTGAGGAGGCCTTGCGCGCAAGAGCGCATGAGCATCTGGCCTAATCAAGATTGCGTTCGATGATTCTGGCGAGCGCGAAAAGTCTTTGCTCGATGAGTGTCGGCGATTCGCACACATAGGTGAGCGACTTTTGCCGTTCATCGAAAATCCGGAGATCCCATTCCAAATCTTGCGCCGCGGTTTGGCCGGTTGGCCGGCTTCTGTCCGCAGGGGGGGCGGCCGGTCCCTGGTGGATCTGGGCATTCTCGGCACGAATTTTTTCGGCCAGCTCCTTTTGTTTTGCGCCGAAGCGAAGAAGCCCTTCCATCACCTGGGCGCGTTCGTCGTTGAGCGTTTCGAATAGGCCGGCGAACACCGCGACGAGCTTTGCCTTCTTCGCGGCACCGCCAGTTTTGGCGAAATCCTCGATGGCATGTTCCGCCTCATCGAGCGGCGTGCGGCGTGCCGCCATTCTTGCCACCAGATCGGCAACAGCCTGATCGCTCCGCCAATTGGAACTCTCGATCGCAGGGCCGGACCAAACCGTGGCCAGGGAGACCCGGGGCACCATGATTTGACGGCAAGGCCAGTTCGGCTGGGTTGCTGTCTTTGGTTCAACCGCAACGGCCCCGGCAGAACCAAGCGCCACCATTAGCACGAGGCCGCTAAGCGCACGTGCGAGCCGGGATAATGAGGATCGGTGCCTAGCAAAGGGATCCGACGGCGCGTGCATGTTGACTCCGAGATCGGCTGTTTAGAGCATGTTTGGGGAGAGAGCGAAACCATGGCCGAAAAATTGCGTGCCAAGCACGGCCGGCATCTTTTGGCGTTTGGGGCGTGGATAAAGCAGAGCAGGAGCAGGTGAGCGGGATCGCAAGCGGAACGCTCCCCGCCCTTTTGCGTTTGAAGAGGATCGGCCGCGTTCTGGCTTCTGTGGCGAAGCCGGTGATTTCCCCTGGTTGCGGACTTCGTATTAGAGTGAATGCTGCGCCATTGGTCTGGCGTAAGGGCCACGAGCATGGGAACGCGAAGATGAGCGAAGCCGGCAAGGAAAAGGAAAAAACCTATAGCGAAGCCGAGATCAAGGCTCGGCTTGAAAAGGAGCTGCCGCGCTGGGTCTATGAGGGGGGATGGATCCGTCGCACGTTCAAGACCACCAGCTGGAAAGGCACGCTCATGGTGATCAACACGGTTGGCCATCTTGCCGAAGCCGCGTGGCACCATCCCGATCTCACGGCGTCTTATGCATGGGTTGAAGTGCGGCTGCAAAACCATGCGGCGAAGGGAATCACCGACAAGGATTTTGAACTCGCAAAAAAGATCGAGGAAGTCGTTCTTTGGCAGCCCGGCTTGGCGGGCGGCGCCTTGGAGGGAACGCCGGCCGATCACCGCTTTTCCTACATCGACTACAAAAAGAGCTGAGCGTCTTGCGGCCAAGTTGAATCAAGGACGGCTTCTAAAAGGAGAGACCGATGGGCCTGATTGAATTGATCCTGACAGTTTACAGCCTCGCCCAGCCGGCGGCTTGCGAGGAACGCCACCTTTCCTTTGTAGATAGCGGTTCGCTGAGGCAATGCATGGTCCAGGCGCCGCCGACCCTGGCCGAATGGTCGAACAGTCACCCTGGCCGCCAAATCATGAAATGGCGATGCAGCTATCCGGAAAAGGAAGGGAATGCGATTTGAGGGGATCCGCCCGTTGACCCTCTTGGAGGACGGCCCCGGAATTCCCTAAAATCGAGGCCGAATGGAATGTTCGTTGGAAATATGAGTATTCAAATAAGGTTTTGGTAGTGTTTAAGCTTAAAATTCGCCCTCAATCGCGGCTTCGGGTCAACGGTCCGCCTTTCTTGGCAAAGGTTGCCGCCCGCCGTCCCGTTCTCTATATTTGGCGGATGCGCTTGCTACCTCGTTATGGAACTGGCTGAAGGGACGAGACATGGTTTCTCGCAAGAGCCAGCAAACCGCGCCAAAGCCGCGCCGTGGCGCCGAAGCTCGCCCGGCGACTCCGCTCGGTCTGCTCGCCGGCTGTCCCTTTCACGACGTCCGCATGAAGCTTTGTTCGGCCGGACTGCGACCAACGCGCCAGCGATTGGCCCTTGGCTGGCTGTTGTTCGCGAAAGGCGATCGCCATCTGACAGCCGAGAATCTCCAGGAGGAGGCGCAGGCCTCGCGCGTCTCGATTTCGCTCGCGACGATCTACAACAGCCTGAACCAATTTACCCAAGCCGGCTTATTGCGCGAAATTGCCATTGACGGCTCCCGGACCTATTTCGATACCAATGTCTCCGATCATCATCACTTTCTCGTCGAAAGCACGAATGCCCTGATCGACATTCCCCGCGTTGCCGTCGATCCGCGCGGCTTGCCGCAGCCCCCCGATGGCAAGTGGATCGCCGATGTCGAAGTTATCGTCCGGCTGCGCGACAGGCCGAGTGATTGAACGCCGCCGTCACACGGGTGCAGCGTCCCCTTGACATTTTGAGGATGTTTCCGATCCGCTGAACATATTCCGGTTCATGTGGATAAGCCGTATTCGTTGGTTTCGCTTGTCTTTTAGGTCACGAGCTCGGGCGAGCGGGAAGAAAATGTGGAAACATCCTGGATTGCGGGGTTTCGGGTTTCCGTTTTGCGGCAAAGCACCCTAAAGGTGATGCGGCATTGGATCATCACGGACGAGCGGGGAATTATTGATAAATGGCCATCAATCTCTTCGCGAACAATAATAAGCAGGTTTTGCCGGGGAAGATCGGCATCCTTCTCGTCAATCTCGGTACGCCGGACTCTCCTAAATTTTGGTCGGTGCGCCGTTTCCTGAAGGAATTCCTGTCAGATCGGCGGGTTGTCGATCTGCCCCGCATTTTCTGGTGGCCTATTCTATATTTTTTCGTCCTGATCCTGCGACCGGGCCGGCTATCCAAGCAATATGCCGCGGTCTGGAACAAGGAGACAGGGGAGGGCCCTCTGAAGGCGACGACCAGGTCGCAAGCCGAGAAGCTGGCCGCGTGGATCAGCGCTGGCGGCCTCGATCCGAAGGGTCACCAGGCGGGCTCCGATCGGTTCTTCATCGCCTGGGCCATGCGGTACCGCAAGCCGGACATCGCGGAAGGAATCGTGAGCCTGAAGGATCATGGCTGCACGAGAATACTTGTCGTTCCGCTCTATCCTCAATATTCGGCGGCCACGACGGCAAGCGTCTACGATAAGGTTTTCGAGACCTTGAGAGCGATGCGCTGGCAGCCCGCCGTGCGGATCGCGCCCCCTTATTACAACGACCGCACGTATATCGACGTTCTGGCGACATCGCTTCGCGCCGGCCTATCGCGTCTCGATTTCGTGCCCGATATGATCCTCACCTCTTTCCACGGCTTGCCGAAAGCCCAGGTCGACAAGGGTGACCCTTATCTCGATCAGTGCCTCGAGACTTGGCGGCTGCTGTGCGAGGATTTGGGGCTTGGCTCGGATCGGATGCCAATCAGCTTCCAATCGCGTTTTGGTTCGGGGGATTGGTTGCAGCCTTATACGGCTGCGAGGGTCAAGAGCGCCGCGGCCCAAGGCTTGAAAGGCCTGGTGATCATATCGCCCGGGTTTTCCGCGGATTGTCTTGAAACACTTTATGAACTCGATGCCGAAAATCGCGCCATTTTCCTTGAGAATGGCGGCAAAAACTTCGCTGTAATTCCTTGCCTCAACGATAGCGAACTCGGCATGATGCTGATCTACGATCTGGTCTCACGCGAATTGAAGGGTTGGGTGTAGGCCCACGCCCAGCAAGCTGTGGCCGGTCTTTAGAAAGAGAGACCGCGCCTAAAGAAACCTTTGGGTCGTTAAGGCCTCGATCCCACGCGCGGCAAAACTCCGGCGCGCCTCGTTGATGGATCCCGCGACATCAAGGCCGCGGCAGGCGTCCTCGATGACGAAAACCCCAAAGCCTTGGCTATGGGCGTCCTCCGCCGAAAAGCGCACGCAATAGTCCAAGGCGAGCCCGGCAATAAAAATCCGCTTAAAGCCACGCTCGCGGAGATAGCCGGTAAGCCCGGTCGGTGTCGTTCGATCGTTTTCAAAGAACGCCGAATAGGAATCGATGGACGGTCGGAATCCCTTCCGCAAAATGAGTTCGGCATGGGGGATCTGAAGCCCGGCGTGGAAAGCTGCGCCCGGCGTATCTTGGACGGTGTGATCCGGCCAAAGGATCTGTTTCCCATAGGCCAATTCGACCGTCTCATAGGGCTGGCGGCCGCTGTGGGACGAGGCAAATGACTGATGCCCGCGGGGATGCCAGTCCTGCGTCAGAACAACATGATCAAAGCGGCTGGCAAGCCGATTGACCAGCGTAATAATTTCGTCGCCTTGCTGCACCGGCAGGCGGCCCCCGGGGCAGAAATCATTCTGGATATCGACGACCAGAAGAAGGTCGCTTGACTGGGTTTTATTGTTCATCGGCAATCCCTCTCGGGTTGCGAGTCTTTCCGAAGCAAGCGTAGGTGCGAGCGCGCACAACGCTCCTTATCGATTTTGGGCCATTCGCATATTTGTCCAAAATGAAACAAACGATCACAAACGTTATTTCACTGCCCTTAACCTTTACCCCTATCCCCTTCTGCGGCAAACTCAGCCCATGCTCGAATTAAAAAACTTTTGTTTGCGCAGTCTCATCTTCGGACTCTCCTTGGCTTGCGTGGCGGTTGCGAATGCGCAAGGAGATGTTCTGGCGCGCGTGAAATCCCAAGGCGTCGTCCATTGCGGGAGCGTAGCGCGGCCCGGTCTTGCCGAGCCAAACCCCGACCGATCCGACCCTTTTGCGCCAAGCGGTGAATGGTTCGGTCTCAATGTTGAGATCTGTCGGGCCATTGCGGTTGCGGTTCTTGGAACTTCAGGGCGGTTCGAATTTCGAAGCTACGAAACACGAAGAGATTTCGACGCAGTCAGAAAGCAAGAGGACGATATTTTCTTCCTGACCGGCTCGGATATCGTCGAGCAAGATCTTGGCGGGGCGCTTTTGCCGGGACCCAGCGTTTACTACGAAACGCGCGCCGTGTTGGTGCCTGAGATTTCGGCGGTGAAGCGTCTTGAAGACCTCAAAGGCGCAAGAATTTGTTTTGTGAACGGCACCAGCACGCAGCGCAGCCTTGAGGTCTATTTCGAGGCCAAGCACCTCGCTTTCGCCCGCCTCGGGTTCAGCCAACCGGACGATATGTTTGCGGCCTATCAGGCCGGGCAATGCGACGCTGTTGCTGATGAAACGACTGCGCTTGCCAAATCGCAATTGCACAGACACGCCCAGGCCATCCCCGGTCGGATCTTGGCGCAGCCACTTGCTGCTTTTCCCATTATGGCCACCACCTCTGCCGCCGACGCCAATTGGGCTGCTATTGTCAGCTGGGCCATACATTCGCTGATGCGGGATGAAATCCGAGAAGGCCGCTGGCTTGCCGATGGTGCGCGCGCGCCGCCGATCGAGGCTTCTTATCTAGGGCTCGGCCTGGGATGGCAAAGGCGGATGATCGAAGCGCTCGGCACTTACGCCGACATTTTCAGCCGGACGCTCGGTGCGAAATCGATTTACGGGGAAGCGCGGGGCCTGAGCGTGCGATCGCGCGACGCCGGGCTCTTTCTCTCCCCCTACGCGGACTAACGCCGGACTCAGCAGAGCAGAAAGCTGCCGCAGGGCTTACGATCGGGGTCGGCTGGAAGTTGCGGCGACCGACCCCTCAAGAACCAAGTCTATTGTTGCATGCGTTGAAGAACGGGTGCATTCTTTAGCGGAGATTTATTGCTGTACTACAGCTCAGGCCAGGAAGTTATTGGAGGCCGACAAGTATATTCTCAGGGAGGAAAGTATGACCGTTGCGCTTATTCTCTCCATGAAGGGAAGGGACGTGGTCGTCACGCAGCCCCATCGGACGTTGGCCGAAGCTGCCGCGATCTTGACTGCGAAAAACATCGGCGCGGCCGTGGTGGTCGATCCTCACGGCCGTGTGCTGGGATTGTTGGGAGAGCGTGACATCGTGCACGCGGTTGGCGTCGTCGGCGCCCTCGCCCTGTCCGATCCTGTTTCCAAATATATGATCACGGAGGTGGTCACAGCGCCCGAAGACGAATGCGTTGACGACACGATGCAAAAGATGACTGAGCGGCGATTCCGCCATATCCCGGTCGTCGACGGGGAAAAGCTGGTCGGCATCGTGTCGATCGGGGACGTCGTCAAATATCGGCTCGATCAAATCCAACACGAGCATCAGGCAATGCGCGAATATATCGCGACGGCATAAGCGCGCGGCGACGGCTTATGCCTTGGAGACGGCGCTCTCTGTGGGCGTCAATGCGATGTCTTCGGCGATGTCCGGAAGCACCCGACGCGTCGCTTCTCGGCCGATTGCGATGAGTTCCTCCGCGCGGTGAAAATCGAACAGGCCGACTTTGCCGAGCCGCGCATTGATCAGAACGTCCGGTGGATCGCCCGCGAGACGCGACCGCGAGATTCGTCCTTGCGCAATATTGAAAGCATCCATCATCGCATTGGCGATGCCGGGGGCTCCGTCCTCGCGATGGCCGAACAGCCGTCGCAAATTTCCGCCCATCCCGCCAAAAATTCGCGCGCTCAAGGTCCGCTCCGCTTCCGGGGGAGTGAGGGTGAAACTTTCCAGCGACCGCTCAATCGAGAGCGGATCATGGATGGTGGTTCCGCGGAAAGTTGTGTCGCTCACCAGATTGACGGCGACAACCACCTCGGCTCCAAGCGCGCGGCAGACCGTGACAGGGATCGGATTGACGAGCGCACCATCGAAGAGCCAGCGGCCATTAATCTTCACCGGCTCAAAAATCCCCGGCAAGGCGTAAGACGCGCGAATGGCGTCGGCGAGATTGCCTTTGGTCAGCCAAATTTCGTGCCCCGTGCCGGACTCGGTCGCGACGGCAGCGAAACCTTTTTCCAGATCCTCGAAGCTTTTCCCTTCCAGCTCTTTTTCGAGCGCCAGCCGCAGCTTTTCGCCCGCAAGAAAGCTTACGCCTGAAAATGATAAATCCATCAGGCTCATGACACGCTTCTTGGTCAGGCCACGCGCGAAGGCCTCAATGGCCTTGAGTTTGCCCGCCGCATAGCACCCGCCGACCAAGGCGCCGATCGAGGTGCCGGCGACAACATCTGGATAAATCCCGTGCTCGTTGAGTTCCAGCAAGACGCCGATGTGCGACCAGCCGCGGGCCGCTCCAGCGCCAAGCGCGACGCCGACCCTCGGTCCGTGCTTACGTACCTTAAAGGGATGCTTGCCCACGACTCCGTAATCGCCCGAAGTGTCCGGGTTTTGGCGGTAGAGCGGGGGCATTTCACTCAATTCATGAGGTTTCGCGGGCGGATTTTCGCGCGAAAACGCATTCTTTGGCGAAGTCAGCGATGAATCCTTGGCCCTAAATATCAACATGGTTGCCTCTTCGCGAGCTTGCCTCTTGTTGGTTGAAAAACTTTGAATAATCCCAAAGCAAGGGCGTAAAACTCGGACAAAACTCTTCACAGCTCCTAGGCACCGATTTCGCCACTTCCGGAACTCACGACGGTAACGGCTTATCGGCGCCAGAATATGGTTAGAATCATTCTATTTAAATCGGTGTGGCCTCAGTCGAAAACAAGCGTCACTGCCGCGCCGTCGAACTCGATTTTGCGGTAGAAACACGAGCGCCGTCCTGTGTGGCAAACGCCGCCATCGCCTCCGGGTTCAACCGTTAGAAGCAATGCATCTTGGTCGCAATCCGTCCTGATTTCAGTGACTTTTTGCACTTGTCCGGAGGTGTCGCCCTTGCGCCATAGGCATTTTCGCGAGCGGGACCAAAAATGTGCAATGCCTGTCTCAATCGTTAGGCGAAGGGCCTCGTCATTCATGTAGGCGAGCATGAGGACTTGGCCGTCCTGCACGGCCCGGACCACACAGACAATGAGGCCGTTCTCGTCGAATCGCGGCGAGAAAGTCGCTCCCTCCTCCTGTTCATGCTTCGCGGCCGGGTTGATGTTTGGCCCAGGCGGTGACGAGGAGGGCGAGCCCATGTCGGATGTCCTGCGTGGCCCCGCATCTTCGCGGGAGCCATTCACGTAAGATTGTCGCGTGCGGTTGCCATGTCGGACGCACCGCAAGCGATGCTGTTTCAGCCGATGCGCAGCCGGATTACTTGCCGCGCACCATGGTCAAGAACCTGACCTGCTCAGCGGGATCGTCCCGAAAGATGCCGGTAAATTGCGTCGTCACGGTGTCCGAGCCGTGTTTGCGGACGCCGCGCATCGACATGCACATATGCTCGGCCTCAAGCATCACCGCGCAGCCCCGAGGGCGCAATTCCCGGTCGATGGACCCGACGATCTGCGCGGTCAACGCCTCCTGGGTTTGCAGGCGTTTGGCATAGATGTCGATCAGCCGTGCGAGTTTGGAGAGGCCGACGACGCCCACTTCCGAGGGATAATAAGCGACATGGGCCACGCCGAAAAAAGGGACCATGTGGTGCTCGCAATGCGAAAAGAACGGGATGTCCCGCAGCAGCACCATATCG
The DNA here is from genome assembly GCA_004564215.1 of Beijerinckiaceae bacterium. Classification (NCBI taxonomy): domain Bacteria; kingdom Pseudomonadati; phylum Pseudomonadota; class Alphaproteobacteria; order Hyphomicrobiales; family Beijerinckiaceae; species Beijerinckiaceae bacterium. Next base: position 2,838,358 of record CP024846.1, read on the forward strand.
TCATAGCCATGGACTTCCTCGAACACCCGCGCCAGAACGCTGTTCGGGTCTTCGCGATAGCCGGAAAAGAACTCTTCGAACGCCTTGGCAACCCGTTTCGGCGTATCGCGTAAACCTTCTCGCGAAGGGTCGTCGCCAGTCCAGCGCAACAGAACGCGCACGGCCGCCTCGGCCTCCTCGCGGGTTGGACGGGTAACCGGGGAAGAATTGGGTTGCGGCTGCGGACGTTCAAGCAAGGACTTAACCACGGCATCCATGTGGCGCCTCCGTTAGAGTTCGAATGAGCGTCCTAGATCATGCTCCCGACAATCGAGCACCGGACGGACGTTTGTCCGGGGAGTTTCGCATGAAATGTGCCAGATCTCGTTCGCCAAACCCGATGCTCCTATATAGTATGCGCAGGGGTTCGTCACCTGGACCTTTGTCTCAAGCGAAGCCATGCTCCCAGACATATATAATCATCGAATTCTCGACTTGGCAGGAAATATTCCGCGGCAGGGGCGCCTTGCGGTTCCGGATGCGACCGCGAAAGCGCACTCCAAACTCTGCGGCTCGACGGTGATTGTCGATCTTGTCATGAAAGACGGCCAAGTCGCTGATTTCGCGCATGAAGTGAAAGCCTGCGCCCTTGGCCAGGCGGCCGCCTCGATCATGGCGCGCAACGTCATTGGCGCGACTGGACCGGAGCTTCGGGCGCTACGCGAGCAAGTGCGCGCCATGCTCAAGGAAAATGGCCCGCCGCCGGAGGGGAAATGGGCCGACATCGCCATGCTTGAGCCGGTGCGGGATTACAAGGCGCGACACGCCTCGACGCTTCTCACCTTCGATGCGACGGTCGATTGTGTCACGCAGATCGAGGCCAGGACGCGGGCGGCCGCAGAATAGGCCGCCTCGCCGACACCGACAAAAATGTCAGAACCCGTTCCAAACAAAGGAATAAGCTAGGATCGCACCGGCCGTGACATTGTTGAGCGAGCCGATCCGATTGGGGATCGGGCTGCCGCCGGGGCTGCTGACATAGCGGGTGACGCCGCCGAAAACCGTCGTGCTCCACGCGGGCGAAAACTCATATTTGACGGCGCCCAGCCCACCGACCGAGGTCAGCCCGCCATGCGCTTGATAGGGGTATACACTGCGGTTTAGGAATGCCTCGCCGGGTGTCACAGAGAAATAGGCGCGGTTGAATTGATCGTCGCCAAACTGGAAGCGCGGGCCAGCCGAAAAGGTGAAGGCGCCCAATCTCTGTACGTAATCCAATTCGATGTTGCCATCGAAGCCTTGCGCGCCGGTGATGCCCTGGCGTGCCTCGAGGCGGATACGGAAATTTTCGGTTGGCCAGAGTTCCAGAAAGCCGCCGAGCTCAGCGGTAAATCCGACATTATGCAGACCGTAGAAGCTCCAATTGCTGCCGCCCAGGAACCCACCGCTGAGGCCACGCCTTTCTATGAAGCGCGCGACCGGACCTGCTTTGATCCAGCCGAGATCGAGTAGCGCGATGCCGAGCCCGTCGTCCGGTGAAATGAAGGGTGCCGGGTCGCCGGGCCGGTGGTAAGAGATATAGCCGGTCGGCCAAACCGAATAGCTCTTCGCGCCGGGGAATGAGGTGAAAACATTGGGACCGACTCCCAAAGTTATGACCCAGCCTTCAACGGGGGCGGGAGCGACCGGAGCCAAATCGGCCGCGCGAACGGAAGACGTCGAAAGCGCAAGGAGGGTCGCAAGGCCAAAGCGTGAGGAGAAAGACACTTACGCACCTCGAATCTGGGAGCCAATTGGAATTGCGGCCATTATGTGCTTTCAGTTAAAAGCTGCCAGTGCATTTCTGCCACAGTTGATCTGAATGTGGGGCACCCGACGTTAATCGACATGCAACGATTGTCTCGTTTCGGCCGCCGCGCCGCGCATATGGCTATCCGCGGCTATCAGCTCACTTTGTCCTCGATCGCCGGGACCCACTGTCGCCACCTGCCGACATGTTCGTCCTATATGGACGAGGCGATCGCGCGGCATGGGCTTTGGGCGGGCGGCGTGATGGGCCTTGCGCGGCTTTGCCGGTGTCATCCCTGGGGGTCTTCAGGCTTCGATCCCGTGCCGCAGACCCTGCCTCCGCATGCCCACTGGCTGCGGCCGTGGACGTTTGTCACGCGGCCGACAGCAGACGGCGACAAGAAACAGTCTTAGCCGGCTGAGCGCTGGTGCAACAGGGCAAGGGCCACGGCGCAGGCATTGGACACATTGAGACTCTTGATGGCGCCGGGCATGTCGAGCCGGACCAGCAAATCGCAATTCTCCCGGCTGAGCCGACGCAGCCCCTTGCCTTCGCCGCCAAGCACAAGGGCGATGGGGCGCCGCAGCGGCGCCTCCGCGAAATTGTCTGCCGCGTCCGAGTCAAGCCCGACGCGCAGATAGCCGCTTTCCCCCAATTCTTCGAGCGCGCGCGCCAGATTGACCACGCTGACGATGGCGACATGTTCGAGACCGCCGGATGCGGCTTTGGCGACAACGCCGGTCATCTCCGGCGCATGGCGCTGGGTCATCACCACCGCGTCGACGCCAAAAGCTGCCGCGGTGCGCAAAATAGCGCCGGCATTATGCGGATCGCTGATCTGATCGAGCACCAGCACGATCCCGCTCTTTGAAACGATGTCGGAAAGATCGAGAGGCTCCAGCCGAAGCGTTTCAAGCATGACGCCTTGGTGGACGGCTCCGGCGCCAAGCCGGCGCGCGAGATCCTGGGCTTCGACAATGCGGGGCTGCAAGCCGGCGCCGGCGATTTCCTCGGCCAGCCGATCGGCGGCGGCCTTCGTTGCATAAATATCCAGGAGTTTGCGGCGCCCCGCGCGCAATGCCTCGCGAACGGCGTGGAACCCATAAAGAACGACGAGGTTGCCGGCCGCATGCCGGAACGCCGGTGCCTGGGCGTGATTTTGTTCGCCGGGCGCGGGTCGGGGCGTCGTCGACGGCTTGTGGCCCGTGACCCAGCTTTTGCCGGGGGCGGTGGGTCGGGGCGCGGCAATGCCGGCATGCTTATGCTTGCCGAATGCGTTGCTGTTGGCGCCGAAGCCCTTCGATCTGTCTCGTGTCAAATGCGCGGCTCCGGAAATTGAAGGATCCTTAGTACCTGTCACGGCGAACCGGGCCGCGCAATGTCCGGATCGTGGCAGCTGGGTGGTGGGAGCCGTTTTTGGTTGACAGCGGCGAGGCCGGTTCGCATAAGCGCGGGGATGAATGCCCTTTGGGGTGTTTGGGGGAGTGTCCCGAGCGGCAAAGGGGGCGGACTGTAAATCCGCTGGCTACGCCTTCGTAGGTTCGAGTCCTACCTCCCCCACCATCGCTCTCGCCGGCCGTTGTTGGCCTTATTGCTGAAGCGATCCTATGATGCTTTCGTTTATGCGGGCGACCGCCTCGATGCGGACGCGCCTGATCGTCATTCCGGCGGCCCTGTTGTTGCTGGGGATGGCAACCGCCATCCTCGTGACCCTTTTCGACGCCCAAAGCCGCATCCGTTCCGAGAGTGCTTCCGGTATCAAACACGGCAGCCTTGTTATTGAATACGCCCTCGACGATGTCGCCGCGGCGTCCGATCCCGACGCCGCCCTGCGGCGATTGCAGGCCGAACTCAAGCACGTCCGGCATATTTCGGTCCGTTATCTGCCCGAGGATGCGGCCTCGAAAAACGAGACGATCGAATCCGGCTCCGATACGGGCGTGCCGAAATGGTTTTTGAATTTCTTCGTGGGGCCGCAGATCGTCAAATCCTACCCGGTGACGATCAAAGGCGAACCGCATGGCGAACTTGTTATGTCGACAAAGCCCGCCGACGAGGTCGCGGAAATCTGGAACGACCTTTCCTTCCTGACCGTCCTTCTGGCCGCAATTTCGGCCGGCATCATGACGCTGATCACGCTGACCACGCACCAGACGCTCAAGCCGCTGAACGAATTGGTCGACGGGCTGTGCCGCCTGCAACGCGGGGAGTTCAGCGCCCTCAACGAAATCCGTATCCTTGAGCTGCGGCAAATAGGTGAACAATTCAATCGTCTGGCGCGGTCCTTGGCGCGAACCGAAGCCGACAATCATCTGCTCGTCGACCGGCTGATGTCGATTCAAGAGGCCGAACGCAAGGAACTCGCGCGCGAATTGCACGATGAATTCGGCGCCTCCTTGTTCGGGATCAGAGCCGCCGCGTCCTGCATCATGGAGGATGCCGCCGTCGGTCTCAATGAAGACGGCGTGCGAGAGATCGTGGGCCGTGCGAAGGCCATATCGAGCCTTGCCGATTCGATTCAAAAGCAGAATTACCGAATTCTCGAACGGGTGCGGCCGGTCATCCTGCATCAGGTCGGCCTCGTCAACGCGACCCGCGATCTCGTCGAGCAATGGCGGATCGCGCATCGCGACATAGCTTGCGAGGTGAGTCTTCCGGCGGAGCCGCCGCCCTGCGACGAAGACGTCAGCCTAACCGCCTACCGCATCGTTCAGGAATGTCTGACCAATGTCGCGCGGCATGCGAAAGCCAAGCATGTACGGGTCGTCATGGCGTGCAGCGGGGGAGATGCGAACCCAACGAGTCTCCCTGAGATGGGCCATCGCGCGATTCATGTTTCGGTTGAAGATGATGGCGTCGGGCTTGCGGACGACCTCCAATTTGGTTTCGGTTTTTTGGGAATGACCGAGCGGGTTCGCAAGCTCGGAGGACATTTCAAGATTTCGAACAGCCAACGTGCCGGGACCTTGATCGAAGCGATCATACCCTTGGCAGAGCGCGCGGCCGGGTAATCCGGGAAAGTCAATTGGCCCTCGGCTTGCTTTCTTTGAGTTCTCTTGTTTCGCGGCTGATGCTGGGCCACATGATCGGGTTGCCATGAAATTGAATTCGCGGGAACTGCAACAAATCGTCCACGTCACGCTGGAGCATTACGACCGGCGCGCCGAAGAATTCTGGGCGGGAACGCGTGACCACAATGTCAGCCAGAACATCGCGTCGTTGCTGCACCACATCGAAGGCGAGCCACCCTTCAGGATTCTCGATTTCGGCTGCGGACCGGGACGCGACCTCAAGACCTTTAGGGAACTTGGTCATATTCCCACGGGTTTGGAAGGCGCCGGACATTTCGCTGCCATGGCGCGCGCCTACAGCGGCTGCGAAGTGTGGCAGCAGGATTTCCTTAAGCTCGAACTGCCGGAGGATTATTTCGACGGTGTCTTCGCCAACGCCACGCTATTTCATGTCCCACGCCAGGAGTTGCCGCGGGTGCTGCGGGACCTGCGCGCGGCGCTGAAGCCGGGCGGCGTGCTGTTCAGCTCGAATCCGCGCGGTGAAAACCAGGAGGGCTGGAACAATGGGCGCTACGGCGTATATCATGACCTTGAGGCTTGGCGCCGTTATCTGGCGGCTGCCGGGTTCGTCGAACTGACGCATTACTACCGGCCCGAGGGCGTGCCGCGCGAACAGCAGGCCTGGTTGGCGAGCGTCTGGCGTAAATTGGCGTCCTGATCGCCGCTTTCCTCGGGCGAGCGCGAACTGATCGGTGAGTTCGTTCGCAAGCAGGAAGGAGCGATATATGAGCGAAGGACTTGCGCACAGCTCGCTTGCACCGCAGCGCAATGATTATGCGGTCGTCGAGGGCTCGCGCGGGCCGCGCCGCGATTTCAGGATCACGGTCGGATTGCGGGAAGGGTGGGATCCGGAAGGGCGGGTCTATGATGTGTCGGAGGCTGTGCGCACGGCGCGGGCCTGGATGAGCCGCAGGGTAGGAGCCGGCCTGCCGGCGCTGTCCGGCATGTTCACCCGCGCGGAGGTGACCTATGCCTGGCCTCGTCCCGACGGTTCGACCGGATCCGACCGGGAACCTGTCGCCGTCTTCACCGGGGAGGCCGTGCATGCCTATCTCGGACATCTGCCGGATGCGGAAATCGAGGCGATGCTGAACGAGCTTGCCGTCGAACTCGGCGCCGCCTTGGGGCAGGAACGACTCTATGTCGCTTTCTGCGATCGAACCTGGATTCTTGATGCCGGCGAGCGCGATTAGCCCTGCGTGGGCCTCTCCGCCGGCAAATATTCTTCCATTCCGTGATGATCGTCGCGCAGCCAGACATAGACCGCCGGGATCACAAGAACCGTGAGGGCAGTCGAGGAGGCGAGGCCGAAGACCAGTGAAATGGCAAGGCCCTGGAAAATCGGGTCGGCCATGATGAAAGCGGCGCCGATCATCGCCGCCGCGGCGGTCAGGAAAATCGGCTTGAACCGGATCGCGCCCGCTTCGAGCAGCGCTTGGCGCAGGAAGGCTCCCTCGGCCCGCCGATGGCGGATGAAATCGACGAGCAGGATTGAGTTCCGCACAATGATGCCGGCAAGCGCGATGAAACCGATCATCGACGTGGCCGTGAAAGGTGCTCCCATCAGCCAATGGCCCAACACGATTCCGATCAGAGTCAGCGGCACCGGAATCAGGATAACGAGCGGCAGACGGAATGAGCCGAATTGGGCGACCACCAGAAGATAGATTCCGAGAATGGCGACCGCGAAAGCCCCTCCCATATCGCGGAAGGTGACATAGGTGACTTCCCATTCGCCGTCCCACAGCAGGGAGGTCTTCGATTCGTCGAGCGGCTGCCCGTGGTAAAGGATTTGCGGTGGTCCGGCCTTGCCCCAATCCATTTTCTTGATCTGATCCTCGACCGCGAGCATCCCATAGATGGGGGCTTCGAACTCGCCGGCAACTTCCGCCTGGATCATTTCGGCGAAGCGGCCGTCACGCCGGAACAGGCTGTAGGAGGCCGGTTCACGTTTGACCGTGACGACATCGCCAAGCTCCACATTCCGGCCTTGGCGTGTCGTGCCGCCGGCGGGCAATGGCGTCGAAAGAATGCGCTCGCCCATCCAGGCCGCGCGCTTAGGCAGTTTGACGTCGATCTCGATTGGCTTGGCGCCAAACCCGCGTTGCGAGTAACCAACTTTCACCCCCCCAATGATGGCGGCGATCGTGTCATAGACGGCTTGCTCGTCAACCCCGTAGAATTCGAGATTTTCTTGGTTGATGGAAAAGCGGAGCCGTTCGCCCGGCTGATGGAAGGTGTCATCGATGTCGACGACAAAGTTCACCTTCCTGAAGGCGTCCCGCACTTTGAGCCCCGCGGCGCGCCGGGTCGCCTCGTCGGGTCCGTAGATTTCGGCAAGCAGGGTGGCGAGAACAGGCGGGCCGGGAGGTACCTCGACGACTTTGACGATGGTGCCCTCGGGCTTTGGCAGATCGGACAAACGGTGCCGGACATCGAGTGCAATAGCGTGGCTTGCCCGGATCCGCTCGCCCTTCGGCTTCAAATTGATCTGCAGATCCCCTTGCTCGGGGGCGCTGCGAAGATAGGAGTGCCGCACGAGGCCGTTGAAATTGAATGGTGAGGCGGTGCCGGCATAAGCCTGGATCGATGTGAGCTCCGGCAGATCCTTGAGCCGCTCGGAGGCGGCCATGAGAAAGCGTTCGGTGTCCTTCAGCGTCGTGCCACGCGGCATGTCAACCACGACCTGCAGCTCCGACTTGTTGTCGAAGGGCAACAGCTTGACGGTCACGTTCTTGGTCGCAAACAGAACGCAGACTCCGATTGTCGCGGCCGTAACAGCGAGCAGGAAAATGATGGAGCGTCGCCGGCCGGTCAGCAGCGGGCGCGCAATTTTGCGATAGAAGCGCCCCATGACGCCAATATCATGCGCCTCATGCGTTGGCGCTCCTGCCGGTCTTGGAGCTTCGAACCGGCGACGGGCAATATGATAGAGAAGCCAGGGCGTAATGGTGACCGCGACGAAGAAGGAGAACAGCATTGCCATCGAGGCGTTCGCCGGAATCGGGCTCATATAGGGACCCATCAGACCGGAGACGAACATCATCGGCAGCAAGGCCACGATGATGGTGAGGGTCGCCACAACCGTCGGATTGCCGACTTCGGCGACGGCCTCCACGGCCGTCGTGATCAGGTCCTTGTCGCCGCGCGACTGCCAATGGCGAACGATGTTCTCGACCACCACGATCGCGTCATCGACCAGAATGCCGATCGAGAAAATGAGCGCGAAAAGGCTCACGCGGTTGATCGTATAGCCCATCATCCATGAGGCAAAAAGGGTCAGGAGGATGATCGTCGGGATGACGACAAGCACCACGATTCCCTCACGCCAACCAACCGCCAGCGTGATGAGCGCGACGATCGAGAGGGTTGCCAAAGCGAGGTGAAACAGGAGTTCGTTCGCTTTCTCGGTGGCGGTCTCGCCGTAGTTGCGGCTCACCGTCACCGAAATGTCCTTCGGCACGAGGCGGCCTTCGACGGTCTTCAGCCGCGCAAGCAGCTGGTCGGCGACCACCACGGCGTTGGCGCCCTTGCGTTTGGCGAAGGCGACGGTCACCGTCGGGCGCCGCTCAAGCGTTCCAGAAGCCGTGGGGGTGAGGGTCCAAGCACTATGATCGGGCTCGGCCGCGCCCACGATGATGTCGGCGACGTCTTTGACATAGACTGGACGTCCCTCGCGGGAGGTTAGAAGCAGAAGACCGATGTCCGGCACACCTTGCAGGGTTTGCCCGGCAACCACCGGCGTGTTCCGATTGGTTTGGTCGAAGGCGCCGACCAGGAACGAGCGATTGGCATTGGTCAATTTGTCGACGAGTTGATTCAGGGTAATCCCGTAGAGAGCAAGCCGCTCGGGATCTGGCTCCACACGGATTTGGTTGCGGCTGCCCCCCACAATATAGGTGAAGCCGATTTCATCGGATTTGACGAGTTCGTGCTGCAGTTCTTGGGCGATCTGGTAGAGCCCATTGTCGTCCCACCGGGCCGCGGCCTCCGCTTTGGGCTCGAGGGTCAGGGTAACGATGGCGACATCGTTGATCCCCCGGCCGATGATGACGGGCTCGGGAATGCCTTTGGGCAGATCGGAGATATTGGCGCGGATCTTCTCGTGCACGCGCAGAAGCGCGGTGTCTTCGTCGGTTCCCACGAAGAACCGCGCCGTCGTGACGACGGAATCGTCCTGAGTGGTTGAATAGACGTGTTCAACTCCATTGATCGCCTTGACGATATCTTCGAGCGGCTTGGTGATGAGCTCGATGGCGTCGCCGGCTTTGTAGCCGTTGGCGGTGACCATGATATCCACCATGGGCACGCTGATTTGCGGCTCCTCTTCGCGCGGCAAGGCGAGGAGGGCGATCCCGCCGACGATCAGGGCCGCCAGCAAAAGAAGCGGAGTCAGCGGCGAAGTGATGGAGGCGCGGGTCAGAACCCCGGATATTCCGAGCTTCATGGCTTGACCACTAGGTCGTTCTCGTGGAGACCTGCGAGGATTTCGATGCCGTCATCCACAGGCAGTCCGACTTGAACGACGACCTCCGTTCCATCCGCGAGCTTGGCGTAGGTGACTCCAAACCTTCGATAAAGGTAGTCTTTCGGAATGACGAGCGCCTCGCGCGTTCCGGTGGCAATGTAGACGCGCGTGCGCTCGCCGACGAAATAATCGCCAAGGCCCTGGACCTCGACATCGGCGATGACCCGGCCTTGCTCGATAGCCGGATAGACGAGAACCACGCGTCCGCGCCGTAGCATTTCCTGCTCCTGCACCTGAAGACCCCGCGCGCCGATTAAAATCGTGTCTCCAGCCTTCAGGAACTGGGCATGCCGTTCGGGAAGCTGCAAACGCAAAATATAATTGTTGATCGCAATCGTGGCGATCGTCTCTCCCGGCATCACCACGCTGCCTTCGGAGACGGGCACCTTGAGCACGCGGCCCGTGGCCGGTGCAAGGACTGCACCTTGTGAAATTTGTTCTTCGACCACCTGGCGGTCGGACAGCAGCGCCTGAAGGGTTCGTTCGGCGACGTCGAGGCGGGTCCGCGCCAAGTCCAGCTGGGCCTGCGACGAAGTGCCTGTCGCCCGCAATTGCTGCACGCGGCCAAAATCGATCTGTGCCTGATCCCGATTGGCCTGTTGCGCCTGGATGCGCGACTGAAGCCCCTGAATCTGCAGCAGCAGTTTCTGGTCCGCAATCACGGCGATTCGGTCGCTCGCGTTGACCCAATTCCCTTCCTTGATCGTGAGCGAGGTGATCGTTCCCCCGATCCGGGCTCGCGCGAGAAGCTGACGGATCGGTTCGACCGTGGCGATCACGGCCTTTTGGTCTCCGACGGTCTGCTGCTTCACGGTTTGCTCCGCGGAATTGGCGGGCAAGAAACTGTTCATCGCGAAGAAGGCGCCGGCGAGGCTGGCAAGGGGAAGAGCGGAAGAGAGGCGGGCCACGTGTTGGCTCCTTGGGTTCATCGGTCTTGACACATATATTATAAGATACTAAATTAGCAAGTATGGATATAAGAGCGATGCAGAGTAACGCCTGCGCAGCGGCCGGCTTTCTGAAAATTCTCGCCAATGATCGGCGGCTGATGATCCTCTGCGAACTTTTGAAGGGCGAGCGCTCTGTCGGGGAACTCGAAAAGATTGTCGGCCTCAGTCAATCGGCTCTGTCGCAGCATCTTGCAAGGCTGCGACAGAGCCATCTGGTGAAAACGAGACGCGAGTCTCAGACGATCTATTACTGCATTGCGGACCCTGGCGTGACCAAGGTCATTGGCGCGCTTTACGACCTCTATTGCGGCCCCCAAGGCCGCTAACTCGGAAAGGACGAAGAAATGTCGATTGATCGTGCCGTCATGATATTTGCTGGTTGCATGGTGCTTTTTAGTTTGGCCATGAGCCAGCTCCACAGCCCTTATTGGTTGTTCCTCACCGCTTTCGTGGGCGTTCAACTAATCCAGTCGTCATTCACCGGCTTTTGTCCGGCGGCCATGGTTTTCAAACGGCTGGGGCTACGGCCGGGAAATGTTTTTCCCTGAAGCCTTTAAACTTTTCGAGGCCTGATCGAGCAGGCTCGAACTTCTGCCACTTGGCGCGTGTTGGCGGCCTCGCCAATGTGATCAAACTCCAAACAAAAAGCTGAAAAGGGAGAAAACAGTGACGGAGATTGTCGTATTAGGCGCCGGAATCGGCGGGATTTCGATGGCTTATGAGCTGCGGGCGCTCGTCGGTCGCAAGGCCAATATCACCCTTCTGTCGGATTCGGAGTGGTTCCATTTCGTCCCCTCCAATCCCTGGGTGGCGGTCAAATGGCGCGAGCCGAAAGACATCAAGGTTCACCTCCCGGAAGTTTGCAAAAAGCTGAAAATTGGCTTCGATGCGACCGGCGCCAAGCATGTCCTTCCCGGAGAAAACGCGATCGAACTCGATGATGGCCGCCGTCTTCCCTACGATTACCTTGTCATCGCGACCGGACCGGCGCTGGCCTTCGATGAGATCGAGGGGCTCGGCCCGCAGGCCAACACCAGTTCGATCTGCCATGTCGATCATGCGAAGGACGCCGCCGAGAAATGGGAGCGCTTTTGCAGTGATCCAGGCCCGATTGTTGTCGGTGCCGTTCAAGGCGCGTCCTGCTTCGGACCGGCCTATGAATTTGCCCTCATCATGAATGCCGATCTCCGCAAGCGAAAAATCCGCGACCGCGTGCCGATGACTTTCGTCACCTCTGAGCCCTATGTTGGCCATCTCGGCCTCGGGGGCGTTGGCGACACCAAGGGCGTTCTTGAATCGGCGTTCCGTGATCGCGACATCAAATGGATCACCAATGCCAAGCTCGACCGCGCCACGGCCGAGTCCGTGGAGATCACGGAAGTCGGCGAGGATGGACAACCAAAGCGTCAACACAGTCTCCCGTCCAAATTTACCATGTTCATTCCCGCGTTTCGCGGGGTTTCCTGCCTGATGGGAGAAGATGGCAAGGGGATCGCCGGTCTTGCCAATCCGCGCGGCTTTGTCCTGGTCGACAAATATCAGCGCAATCCAGCCTATAAGAACATATTCGCGGTCGGCGTTTGCATCGCCATTCCACCGTTCGAGCCAACGCCAGTGCCGGTCGGCGTTCCAAAAACCGGATACATGATCGAATCGATGGTCGCCGCCGTCGCCGAAAACATTCGCGATCTGATCGCCGGCAAGGAGCCGTGCCGGAAACCGACCTGGAGCGCCGTTTGCCTCGCGGATTTCGGCAATAGTGGCGTCGCCTTCGTCGCTGTGCCGCAGATCCCGCCGCGCAATATCAATTGGACCGGGGAAGGCTACTGGGTCCATTTGGCGAAAGTGGCGTTCGAAAAATATTTCATGCGCAAAGTCCGCAAGGGTCTGACCGAACCTGTTTACGAGCGCCTGATCATGAAGGCCATCGGTGTCAACCGGCTGCACCCTGAAACGCCGCCGGCGGCGCCTGGCTCCGTGTGAAGGGGTGAGCGTTGAAGTCGTAGAGAGAGACAATATGAATAAGGACTGGTCTGATATCACGGTGGAAATGTCGGCGGCGGTCAGGGAACTCCGCGCCGGGACGCCAAACGTCATGAAGGGCTTCTCGGCGCTGGCGCGCGCGGCTCTCGAACCACAGGCTCTGGATGTCAAAACCAAGGAACTGATTGCCCTGGCAATTTCCGTGGCGACGCGATGCGATGCTTGCATTGCGTTCCACGCGGAGTCCGCGGTCAAGCAGGGAGCGACCCGCGACGAAGTCATGGAGACCATGGGAATGGCCGTCTATATGGGCGCCGGCCCTTCCGTCATGTATGCGGCGCAAGCTGTCGAGGCTTATGACCAGTTCAAGAAACAGCTTGCTCCCGCGACGGTAGACTGATTTTCCAGTACCGCCCCGGCGCCAGAGGGTTTTTTGCAATCGTCATCAGTTGGTCATGCGCCGGGATTATCCGATTCGCATGGACGATTATTTGTTCAGTTATGCCGCGCCGTCGGATCCGCCCGTCAAGCGCCAGCTGATCCGGTTCGTCGAAAAGGCGACGGGTCAGCCGGCTCTTAAGCGCCTTTATCTTGACAATCACCGATCTCCACGGCCGGCCGAAAGCTTTTGGGCGGCGGCGATCCGCTGTTTGGCGCTCAATGTGGTCTACGACGCGGCAGCTTTGGCGCAGCTGCCCAGCACGGGGCCGGTGGTCGTGGTCGCCAACCATCCTTATGGCGTACTGGACGGCATCGTGATTTCCTGGCTTGTACAGAAGGTGAGGCCGGATTTCGTGGTGCTCACCAATGCGGTGTTGATGCGCGCCGAGGAAATCCGCGACTTCATTCTTCCGATTGATTTTTCCGACACGCCTGAGGCTCGCGAGATCAATATCAAATCGCGCGCCGCGGCCCGGGCTCATTTGGACAATGGCGGCGCGGTCGTCGTGTTTCCCGCGGGTGCCGTGTCGACCGCGCCCGATCGGCTGGGGCTCCGCCCGGCGGTCGACTCCCGCTGGCAGCCATTCGTCGCCCAGCTCATTCAAAGATCGAAAGCAACGATTGTGCCGTTCTGGTTCGGCGGTCAGAACAGCCGTCTGTTTCAAATCGCCAGCCACATCAGCCAGACATTGCGTCTTTCGTTGATCTTTCGCGAAGTCAAAACGAGGATCGGCGCGACACTGCCAGTGGTGATCGGGGCCCCGATTCCGTTCGAGGAAATTGCCGATATCAAGGATCGCCAGCTCCTGGCGGATGCCTTGAGGTCGCGCACCTACGCCCTCGCGCCTCAGCGTCCTCCGTCAGCAATCGCATCAGCCTTTGCCCAACACGAATAGTGCTTCCCTCCCGAATATTTTCGCACAAGGTAAAACCGTCCGGCGCGAAAACAATGATTGTGGAACCGTGCTCGAACCAGCCCATCTCCTCACCCTTCCGGAACGGTGCGTCGCAGGTAAAAATATCGGGCCCTCGATGCTTCGCGTTGAGCAGAACATTGAGGAAATGCAGCCGGATGCTTGCGACGAGGATCGCCGCGACCGGGACCAATGTGACGACGTGGTCGGTCTTTGTCAGCCTGGTTTTGAGCAAGGCGCGCTCATTCTTGCAAAACAGTCTCTCGATCCGTTTCAGCGCGATTGGATTGACGTTCCAGGTGTCCCCCGAAATATAGGTCACCTGTTCCACGTGGCAGTCGTAAGGGGCGTGGAAGCGATGGTACATGCTGGATGTCAGCCGCAAGGTCACGTAGCGCCCATTGCGATAGAGGCGCACGAGATCGGGATCACAAAGCAGATCCGGCAGCGTGTAGGGAAACCCTTTAATCTGGAGCAATTCGGTGCCGGCGATCGAGCCGGACGCACCAATGATTGCATCGCACGGGCTGACGAGCACAGTCGCGTCGGTCTCGATCGGGCGGGCGCCGTCCTTAAGCTGCCGGGTGAAGCAATCATGCATGCTCTTGAACTGCGTCGTCTTGGCTTCGCTGAGATCGAGGTCTGAGAAGAGCCGCCAAATGCCGATTGACAAATCTCGAATAAGGGGCTGCTCAATTTGGCTGAACCATCCCATAAACTGCGTCGCCAGACGGCGTGGAATTCGGTTGGTCAGAAGAAAATTGAGGTCCTCCTGTTGGGAGACCTGGTTGATGAGAGATCGAAGACTCATGATGCGCAAACCCTGTCGCGATAGGCATTGAATTGATGGCGTCGGACTACACAACAATCACATTGTACGCGCTGGGTGCAGCCGCTGTGACGGTGGCCCTGGCGAAATTGAAGACCAGGCTTGAGCTGTCGAAGGCAAAGCACCGGTCTTTGACCGGGCACGCCCGAATGGCGCGCCGGATCGCGTCGCTCATACCCTTCTATGAATATGACGAGGCGCGGTTCTTCCGCTCCGACAATCCGCCGGAAGAAATCGCGGCGCAGCGACGTGCCGGGTTTCAACGCCTGTCGGAACTCTATCGCGATCGGTTCGCAAAGACGCGAAAGCTCACGGAAGAGGTCAAGGAAAGCATTTCCGACCTTCAATTCACCGACGCCTATCGGGTGCCATTCCAATATAGCCGTTTCGTGCGCGAACATCTCGGCGCCGGCGCATTTGTGCAATCCTCCTGCGGTGTCACCCTCACCGATCTGGACGGCAATTGCTTCTACGATCTGACGGGCTCCTATGGCGTCAATGTGTTTGGCTATGATTTTTATAAGACTTGCATCGAGCGTGGCAGTCAACGTGTCCGCGAGCTCGGTCCGGTTCTTGGCCCTTATCATCCCGTGATTGCCTACAATGTGAGGCGGCTGAAGGAGATTTCCGGGCTCGACGAAGTTTCGTTTCACATGTCCGGAACCGAGGCGGTCATGCAGGCGGTGCGGCTCGCGCGCTACCAAACACGGCGATCTCATCTGGTGCGCTTCTGTGGCGCCTATCATGGTTGGTGGGGCGACGTGCAGCCTGGCATGGGCAATCCCGTTCCCGCGCATGAGACATACACTTTGCAGGACATGTCCGACGCTGCGCTTCATGTGCTGCGGAGCCGCCGTGATATTGCGTGCGTCTTGATCAATCCTCTCCAGGCGCTTCACCCGAACGCCGGCGCGCCGGCCGACTCCGCTCTTGTCGACAGCTCCCGAAGCACGCATTTCGACAAAGACGCCTACACGGATTGGCTGAAACGCCTGCGGTCGGTCTGCACCGAGCGCAACATCGTCCTGATCTTCGACGAGGTCTTCGTCGGCTTCCGCCTGGCGCCCGGCGGGGCGCAGGAATATTTCGGCGTGCGGGCCGATCTTGTCACCTACGGGAAGACTCTGGGCGGCGGCCTCCCGATCGGCGCCGTCTGCGGTCGCCGCGAGCTGATGAGGCGCTACCGCGACGACCGCCCCGTGGACATCTGTTTTGCGCGCGGAACGTTTAACTCCCATCCCTATGTGATGGGCGCGATGCATGAGTTTCTTGAGAGGCTCGACACGCCCGAGATTCGCGGATTGTATCGAAATCTGGATGCGGTGTGGGCAGATCGGGCCGACCGACTCAATCGGTTGCTGGCGAACAAGGGGCTGCCCGTCCAGGTGGCGAATATGTCCTCCATCTGGAGCGTCTTTTACACGCAGCCCTCGCGTTACAATTGGATGTTCCAATTCTATCTGCGTGCCGAGGGATTGGCGCTGAGTTGGGTTGGAACGGGAAGGATCATTTTCAGTTTAAATTATACCGATGCGGATTTTGAAGCGGTCGCGGAGCGCTTTGTGGCCGCCGCCAAAGCCATGCAGAACGACGGCTGGTGGTGGGGCGACGGGGTTACGACGAACAAATCGATCAAGCGGCAGATCCTGCGCGAAATGATCGCTCGCCGCTTCTCACCGGGGCGGCGCCCCGGCGAGCCATCGAAACCTAGCCGCAGCCCCTAATCGTATACGTGCTGTTCGGGGGTCATCGTATCGAACAGTTCGCCCCGCAGCAGATAGAGTGGGGCGCGGTGATACAGTTTGATATCGTGATAGGGATCGGTCAAAATCTTTGTCATCCATACCAGCCCGGTCTGGACGTCTTTGATAAAAAACAATTGCACGGTTCGGTAAAGGAGCCCGGCCGCGGCAAGGAATAGCCAAAGCAGCCCCATGTGCCGCACGAATTCTTCGGTATTGGCCGGCGGGTTAAAAATACCAAACAGTGTCGGATAGAAATAAAGCACGAGCGGGGATAACGCCCAAATCGCCAACAGAATGACTTTGCGCTTCAAATTATAGCCAACCTTCACGTCTTCCTTGTACTCATGCGTCGCATGATTCACTTCGTCGTAGCCGTCGGGCTCGAAGAAGAAGTGGCCGATCTGCCGAGTCGTCATGGCTGCCAGCCAGCCTGCCAATGCGGCCGCGACCGGATCGGTGAACACCAGCACATAGGCGCAAATGAAGCTGATTGCGCTGACCAGATGCAGGGCCTGGTTGATCCGGCTGTGATGATAATAGCGATGATCGTCCCATCGCTGCATCCTAAGTACCTCAAGAAAGCGGGCCATAATCCTCCCCTATTTACTTTTTGGTCTAAGCACCAAATGTGACAGTCCCGGAACGGTTTCCCAACGAACATCAACTGTGTGGAAGTTCTGCTCGGTTCCTGTCGGACGACAGGAGAGAGCGCTGTTGGGAAGGTCCAAGCGGCGTTTCGCGGTGAAGCGAGATGTGAAGAATTGAGTTTTTAGACGGGCTCCTCCAACCGAATCTCTTGCTTGGCGCGCGCTGCGACCTTGCCAAAACGGATGAGAGAGAAATGGCCGAATGGCGGCATTGGAGTATGCTCGAGCAAGCGCACGCGCTGCTGGCGTTCCGTCCAGCGTGCATAGCGCGCCCAAGGGAATTCCAGCCGCCAGCCGATCCTGTTGGTGATCGGCGTCAGACCCTGTTCGACAAAGCGACGGAAGCCTTTTTCCGCGCCGACGCGGCTCACCAGCACGATCTCACCGCCGGGTTTGAGCACCCGGACGAATTCATCGAGCGTCGCTTCTGGATTTGGAACCGTGGTGACGACCAATTGGGCGACGATGACGTCGAAGGATTGATCGGCGAAGGCCATCCGCTCGGCATCCATGAGCGCCAGGCCCTCGACATTTTTCAAAGATAATTCCTGGACCTTTTCCTGCGCCTTGCGCAGCATTGGTTCGGAGAGGTCGACCCCCACGAGGCGAGTTGAGCGTGCATAATCCGGCAGCGATATGCCGGTTCCGACCCCGACCTCAAGGACGCGTCCGCCAATCCGTTCAGCCGCCTTGATGGCCGCGCGCCGGGCCTGGGCGAACACCGCGCCGAAAACCAGATCATAGATCGGCGCCCAGCGGGCATAAGCCTTCGAAATCGTGTCTTTAGTAACCACCGTCCCCATCGCCCCTCCTTATCCCACAGGCACCCTTTTTGCGCCCGGGACGGCCACCAAGCGGTGGCCAGTTCGCGCTTCTCTAGATCACGATGATGAACGTGATCGATTCCAAAAGTTTAGAGCGGAATGCCGACGGAAAATCGGTTTCCACTTTTCCTCATCCCGCTCTAGGCAAGCCGTGGCTTGCGAGAACCGCCGATTACGACTTTGTTGATGTGCCCGATGAACTGCAGCGCACTCTTCTCCCACGAGCGGGTCAGGGCGAAAGCCCGGCACGCCTCGCGGGAGATTTGAAGCGCGCCCAAGCAAGCCGCGCGGAGATCGTCGTTGAGTACCCCGATGGGATGGTTTCCAACGACGTCTCTAGGGCCGGTCACGGGGAAAGCGGCAATCGGGACGCCGCTTGCAAGCGCTTCAAGCTGCACGATCCCGAATGTGTCGGTACGGCTGGGGAATACGAAGGCGTCGGCGGCAGCCACATGCGCAGCCAAAATTTCACCCTCCAACAACCCAAGAAATTTGGCGTCGGGAAAGCGATGCCGCAACTCGGCCTCCTGGGGGCCTTCGCCGATGACGACCTTGGTGCCGGGGAGGTCCAGCGAGAGAAACGCCTCGAGGTTCTTTTCGACCGCTAGGCGGCCGACGCTCAAGAAAATCGGGCGGGGAAAATCGAGGTCGATCGCGCGTTCCGGCTTGAACGCTTCGGTGTCGACGCCGCGCGTCCACATACCGAGATTCTTAAATCCCCGGTGCGCAAGCTCGGTCATCAGGGAAGGGGTCGCGGCCATCGTGACGGTGGCGGCGGAATGGAAGCGGCGCAACACCGCGTAGCTCCAATCCTCCGGGATCGGCAGACGCGCCGAGATGTATTCGGGAAATCGAGTCGTATAGCTGGTGGTGAACGGCAGTCCGTTTTTCACGCAATAGGCACGCACCACGTGACCTATCGGACCCTCGGTCGCGATATGAATGGCGTCGGGGCATGCTTGCTCGATCCGCCGCACGATTTCCCGCCGGCCTGGCAGAGCCAGCCGCAGATTGGGATCGGTCGGCAGGGGAATGGCATAAAAGCCTTCGGGCGAAAGAAAATCGATCGTGACCCCGAGGCTGCGGGCGCTGCGGGCGAGCGACGCCAAGGTGCGCACGACGCCGTTGACTTGGGGATGCCAAGCATCAGTGGCGATAAGTACTTTCATCGGTTCGCGCGCGCCTCATCCACGAGGTCTCCCCCCTTGTAGATTGCGCCCGGATCGTGACATCGAAGTAAAGTCACAGATCCTGGTGCAACGCTACGCTCGGGAGCCGAGAGATAAACGAAGAACCGGGGCTCTGCCTCCAGTTAGTGGCGGCTGAATGTCCCCCGTTTCGTTGCCGAACGGCAGGCAACAACAATTTCAACTTTGTGTTTCAGCCGTATGACGCTGCGGAACACTATTTGTTGGGCCCGCAAATCGCTCGTGAATTCACGCGCAATGCAATGCGCGGATGACAATCGATTGGAGAAACGACTCCGAATCGGCTCCGAAAATCACGAATCATGAGCCCGCCGCGGCGATTCGATTCGGACGGTACAGACCAAGCGCACGCGGATTGATTTGCGGGACGCGAGCAATCCTGTATGAACGCCGCTAAGAAACTGGAACAAAATTATGTGCTGGAGTGGAGAAGCGTCGGGGGTCCTAGCGGCAGCCGGCATCATTGGAGCTGGATATGCTGCCCTTAAGCGCAATCCCGAGCCACCTGCCCTTTGGGGGTGCCTTCTTTATTTCTCCAGCATGGAGGCGCTGCAAGGCGTGAGCTATGCCGTGGTCAACCAGTGCGGCACCCCGCTGAATCAAATTCTGACCCTGCTGGGTTATCTGCACATCACTTTTCAGCCCTTTTTTATCAACGCGGTCGCGCTGTATTTCATGCCGAAGGAGCTTGCCGCGCGGATTGCGCCTTGGGCTTTTACCGCCTGCTTCTTCGGCGCTCTGACCATGCTTTTGCAGCTTTATCCGTTCGATTGGGCGGGCCACTGCGAGCCAGGCCGGCCGCTCTGCGGCAAGATCCTGTGTACGGTTCGCGGCGAATGGCATTTGGCTTGGCTTGTCCCGACCAATGGGATCGGCAACAGCATGGCGCAGATCGCTTGGCTCGGGAACGGCTTTCCCGGCTATCTCTTTACCGCGTTCCTGATGCCCGCTCTCTATGGCAGCTGGCGTTTCATCTTATTTTCTTATGTCGCGGGGCCGTTCGCCGCCAATCTGACGACCTCCAATATCAATGAGTGGCCCGCGGTCTGGTGCCTGTTCAGCATCGCTCTCTGCTTGGCCATCATAAAAACCCCGCTTCGACGCCATCTCTATGTGGTGACGCCTTATTGGCGTCTCGCAGCATGGCTGCGGCGCAAGGCGGGTTCGACTCCAATGCCTCTGCCGGTCAATGAGGGCGGCGAATAGCGGCAGCTATCAAGTCTCGACGATGCGGCCGTTTGCCATGCGGATCCGCCGATCGGCAATTTCGCAATATCGGTCGTCATGTACGATGGCGATGATGGTTCGACCCTGCCGACGCAGCTCGGGCAGCAATTGTCAGAAGGCTCGATTTAACGGCGAGCATCTGAGAGGTTTGAAACCCTGAGAATGCCAACGGATGCCCCAAGTTGGCCTATGGCTGCGCTTAGGCTAAAGTACAGAGAGAACTTGACAGGGGGGTGAACGAACTTGTCGCGATGCCTGGCTCCTCCATATGCGGCCAAAGGGGCCAATCGGGCCCTTAAACCGCTGCCGTACGCGAAACTGGACGATCAAGCCCACTGCCGATATTTTGGCCCCAGTTTCCCGGCGGGACGATCATCGGTCAAGAAAGTGGTTGAAAATGAGATTTTCACTAAAGACACCCCTCATGAGCAAGGTATTGTTCCTGGCAATTCTCGTTGCGGGTGTGATCATATGGCGGCTTGGTGCTAGCTATCTGGAGACCTCTTCCTCGACGGAAGAGGAGCCGAGCCAAGTCGAACGATTCGAGATTAAGCCGCTCTGAGCTCTTTGAAGCATCGCGGACTAAGCGCGGCAGGGGGTATGCATTGGCAGCGAGCACTGTCACGAAAACGCCGTGCCGATGCTCTATTTGTTGCCAAATGGATTTTATGCCCAATCATTTGGCCATGCCAGACCACTCTGCTCAGCTTCGCGCGGTGCAAGGCGAAGCTTCTCCCAAGGCGTTGTGGACGGAAAAATTTCTGAGGGCAGACCTCGCCGCGGTTCGGATCATTTCTCGTTCAGCAAACTCGACCGTTGGACGCGTTTTCGCCGTCTCCATCAGCCGATTGGGGAATGGTTGGCTCTATCCGCTGATGGGGCTGATCATTTTCGAATGCTTGGGCCGCGCGGGATTGCGAGTTGCTGTCCTTGGAGGTCTGAACGCGGCCTTGCTGCACTGCCTTTTTCCCTACATCAAGCGCCGTATCGGTCGCCCTCGCCCCTTTCGGGTTGATCCACGCCTTCCGTCCTTACTCGCCGTTCTCGACGAGCACTCGTTTCCAAGCGGGCATGCGATGACATTGTCCGGTGTGCTCGTGCCAATCGTGCTTGTGTGGCCTGCGGCCGGCCTCTCGGCCGTCGCATTGATGACGTGCATGGCCTGGTCGCGAATCGCGACGGCGCATCATTATCCAAGCGATATTTTTGCCGGTACGGCCCTTGGCGTTTTTCTAGCCTATCCGCTGTCCATAGGTTTTCTCGCCGTTTGGTGAGTTACCGGCACGCATGAGCCTTGGACCGGCAAAAATTGGTCTGCTCTTCCAAATTGCAACCTCAAGCCGTTTTCGGCATTCCCCTGCTATCAAACGCGAGTTGCCAAGCCATTTCGCTGGGTATTAAGCTTTTCGCCGTCTTTTAAATGGTGTCACGCCGCGAACCGGCCCTATCGGGTTTCAACGAAGAGACATTCAACTTCGTGAAACGGTCCATTCGCGGCGGTCGTTGATTTTCTCAAAGAAATTTATCCGGGGAGGAACAAATGGAAAAGTATCGCAAGCCTGCGTTCGCCGGCCTTCAGCGCCGAAACCTGCTCAAGTTCATCGGTACGTCTGCGATCGCCATGGCTGGCTCCGCCACCGTATCCTTGGAGGCGTTTGCGCAAGGCTCGGACGATCCATCGGACTGCACGCCTCCAGGTACCGCCGGCAAGACCCCGGTTGCATTCAGACCCAATCCGCAATTGCCGGTCCGGACGCGAAAGAGCGCGTTTGAACTTTCGGCCGCGGAAGTCGACAGGCTGAAATCGGCCTATGCGGCATTGCGGAAGCTGACGACGCAACATCCCAGCGATCCACGCGGCTGGCTGCGCCAAGGCCATGTCCACTGCTGGTATTGCGGGGGCGGCAGCAACGGCGAGGCGGGAGAGGAAATTCACGGAAGCTGGCTCTTTTTCCCTTGGCACCGGGCGTTCCTTTACTTCCACGAACGAATCCTCTGCAAACTGATCAACGACGACACATTGGCCTTGCCTTATTGGGATTGGGATTCGCAAGGCAGACAGACCTTCCCCCGCGTCTATGGCGATCCCAACGACCGGTCCAACCCGCTCTTCGACATGCTGCGCTCGGCAAAACCGACAAGCCGCATCCCCTCCAGCGTGGTGTCGACGCGGATCATGAATTTGACCATGAATGCGCCGACGAACAGGCTTTTCATGGGAACCCAAAATGGAAGTTCGGGCGCGATGGAAAACCAGCCGCATGGGCCCGTGCATATCTGGACCGGCGACACGACTTTGCGCGCCGCCAATAATGACATGGGGGTTCTTGCGACGGCAGCGCAGGACCCGGTATTTTTCAGCCATCATGGCAATATCGATCGACTCTGGAGCGTTTGGCTTGCGCTTTCGTCGCAGCATCAAAACTTCACGGATGCGTCCTGGCTGACGCATGGCTGGGATTTTTACGACGAGAATTCAGTCTGGACGCGCATTGCCATTTCCGATGTGATCGATCCGGTAAATTCGCTGCGATGCGATTATCAGCCACCGAGCGTAAATCCGATCTGGACGTTTACCCCGCGGCCTCTGCGCCCAGCGATTGCCGCTTCGGAGGCGCTTCCGGCCCTTACCGCCCAAAGCGCAGCCGCCACGACGGCTTTAGGTTCGGCGCCGGTGACGCAATCGATCGCCTTGCCCCAGCCGGTCGCCGAAGCCTTTGCCGGTCTCGTGCCGGAAGCGGCCCCTGAATATGTCCTGCATATCGAGGGAATCGAGGTTCCCCCTACGGCTCAGACTTTCTTTCAAGTCTATCTCAATCTGCCGGACGCCACTGCGAAGACCGGGGTCGATGTCCCGAATTTCGTCGGAACGGTCACGATCCTCGCGAAAAACAACAAGGGGGAAGGAAAGGGACACGATCATCCCAGCACGAACGCCGCTTTCGATATTACCGAAGCCCTTGCCAATGTCGCCAAGGGACTGGCGGACAGTTTGACGGTCACTCTCGTGCCGGCTGCAGCCGAAGGCGAGGAGCCTGCGGCCCAGGGCGCGAGCTTTAAAAAGATCTACATCGACAGAATTTAGCGCCTGTCGAAAGCCTCGCCCTGAGAGTGCAATGTCCCGATCGGAGGCGTTTATCCGGTCGGGAGAAAAGGCAGGCTAGCCCACTTGTCACCCGGGAGCCTCGATATCCTCGCGTCAATGCATAAATAAGGGGGATGACCCGTTTTCTTTCTTGGACGGTTTTGCTTGGCGCTCTGGTTGCGGCCACCTCATCCGTCACGCTGGGACAGAATTTGCCGCTCACAACCACTGCCACGGGAGTTATGCTTCACGCGGCACCGGCGACCGTGACCTTGGCGCCGTTGCCCGCGTTTGCGCCCGCCTTAACAAACGCGCAGGCCGACAGGGTTCCCATCGTTCTAGCGATTGAAGGGGTGGCCGGGCAGCCAGCCCAGCCGGTGCGCATCAACGTCTTCGTCGGCAAGCCCGACGCGGACGCGAACACCTCGACCGACGATCCGCACTTCGTCGGATATATTGCGATCGCTCCCAAATATGGCGCGGACAAATCGAGCGGCCGGGAGATTGGCCGCAGTTTCGATGTCTCGAACTTGGATTTTGGAACGGGGACCACCGGATTGCCGGTGACGCTTGTCCCGGTGACCGGGATTGCGGAGGCTCCGCAGGATTTATCCTTGAGCGTGCGCCAGATCGGTTTCCATCGCGGCGAATAGGGCAGTCAACATGCCGGGGGTCTATTTACGGCACCACGCGCCCGGTCGAGTCCCAGCCCCGCAGCGTCCGACGGATCCAGGGCATTTGCGGCGTGATCTGTACCGCTTCGGTCATGGCACCGCATAGAAAGCCATTTTCCCCCTTGGCTTTGATTGCCACCGCAACAAGACGCGGTTCATCCAGAGCAAACACCGGCGCTCCCGAATCGCCCGTACAGCCGCCAAGGCCGGCGTCCTCAGGGTCCCTAAGCCAAACAAGCGCCGGCGATTTCGGCGGGTTGGTCACCACAACGCCCTGCCGCAAGACGCCCGACGTCCCGCCCCTTGTTTCATCCGCGCGGCCAAAACCCACGAGTCTCAGCAAGTCACCGATTCGGACCGCCCCAATGTCGGAGAGTTTCACCGGCCTGAATGAGGCGGGGAGGGGCGTGGCGAGCCGCAGCAGCGCAAGATCGATGGAGACGATGTGCTGGCGCCCAATGTTGGGCCGATAGCCCGGATGAATGGCGATCGTCGCAACACCGAAGGGAACCAGTTCCCCCTGCGCGTCGCGGTAGAAAACTTGCGTGTCGTCAAGGTCGGTAATGCAATGGGCGGCGGTCAGAACGACATTTTGCGAAATCACGCTGGCGGTACAAAAGTCGGCCTCGCCGCCGCTCCGGTTCATCACCATCACAACATAGGGGGCAAATTCGGGGGCCTGGTAGGCGGGACCGACGAGAGTGGTCGCGGGCGTCGCCAACACCATGGCGAACACCCACGTCAGCAGGGCGCGCACCCCAAAGCTTTGGGCCCTCGAACCGGCCGTTGCGGCCTTGGCGGAATAAAAATAACTGCGCATGCTCGCAATATTCATGGCTCATTCATTGTCGGCGCGCCAGCCTCGAAAAATGGTTTTTTTTGTCGTGGTCGCTTTGGCGAGTTATCTCAGTCTTGGCAATTATGTTCGGGCGGAGCCCGAGCGATCCCATATTTGCTTTTCTACGGCGGAGACGCGCGAAAAGATTGTCGTACATGAGCTTTCAGAGCCTTTTCATCTGATGCGGAGCACAGCGGGTCGGTTGAAGGCCGAGGCCATAGGTGTAAAGCTTTGTCGATTGGATGAGAATCTCGTCTATGAGATCAGCCTGTTGCGTCACGACGGACGGGTCATCAAGACTTTTGTCGATGCAAAAACCGGCGAAGCCATCGATTTAAAAAATGGACCGTGAACGGTTCGTCGGCCTGGAGGATTGCGGATCGTGCGGCTGCTCGTGGTGGAGGACGACAAGGATCTCAATCGCCAGATGGTCGCTGCGCTTTCGCAGGCGGGCTATGTCGTCGACCGCGCCTTCGACGGTGAAGAAGGGTGGTTTTTGGGCGATACCGAACCTTATGACGCCGTGGTTCTCGATCTGGGCCTGCCCAAAAAAGACGGCACCTCCGTGCTGATGGAATGGCGGCGGGCCGGCCGGCTCATGCCGGTATTGATTCTTACCGCGCGCGATCGGTGGACCGACAAGGTTCAAGGTTTCGACGCCGGAGCCGATGATTATGTGGCCAAGCCGTTCCATATGGAGGAGGTTCTGGCGCGGGTACGTGCGCTCCTGCGGCGCGCCGCCGGCCATGCACGGAGCGAATTCAGCTGCGGTCCGCTGCATCTCGATACCCGCTCAGGCCGGGTTGCTGTCGACGGCAATCCGGTCAAGCTCACGTCGCATGAATATCGGCTTCTTTCCTATTTGATGCATCATCACGGCCGGGTCGTTTCCCGCAGCGAGATCGTCGAACATCTTTACGATCAGCATTTCGACCGGGATTCCAATACGATCGAGGTGTTCGTCGGGCGGCTGCGCAAGAAACTCGGCGTCGATGTCATCCAGACGATCCGCGGTCTCGGCTATCTCCTGGCCGAGCCGGAAACCAAGATCACGGACGGCAAACCCCCGCGGGCCGATCCCTCCGCCGGCAACTGAGGCCGTTCCATGCGATCGGACGACGTTCCGGCAAAGCCGAGGCCACACTCGATCGCGAAGCGGCTGTTTTTTTCGGCGGCGCTTTTGAGTTCGGCGATCCTGCTCGTCGCGGGACTGGTTCTTTCGACCATCTACCGGCGCACGGCCGAGGCCAATTTTGATGAACGCCTCAGCGTCTATCTGCACGCTCTCGTCGCCGACATCGCAACGCCGAGAGAAGACAGCCGGACCGCGCCGGGCCAGCTTGGCGAACCGCAATTCGAACTGCCCTTATCCGGCTGGTATTGGCAGATCACGCGTCTCGACTTGGACAAGCCCGAGATCAGGAGTTCGCGCTCGCTGTTTGCGGCCAAGCTTCCACGGCTTTCCGAGAGCGGCATTCCCGCCGGTATCGGCGGTGCCCGCAGAGGCTATGCAAAAGGGCCGGACGAGCGCGTTCTGCGGCTGCTCGAACGCATCATCGATACCGGCGATCAAGGCATTTATCTTGTTCAAGTGGCCGCCAGAACCGACGAAATCGATACTCAGATTTCGCGGTTCGAGATCGAACTCATTATCACTTTTTCGGCTCTTGCTCTGGCCCTCGTCATGTCCTCCGCGGCCCAGCTTCGTTATGGCCTGAAGCCGCTTTGGCAATTACGGGAAGGCGTCGCAGCGATCCGGCGCGGCGAAGCCGAGAAGATCGAAGGCGATTTCCCGCAAGATCTGGCGCCGCTGGCGGGCGAGCTCAATCTGCTGATCGGGGCCAATCGCGAAGTTGTGGAGCGTGCCCGCACCCAAGTCGGCAACCTTGCCCATGCCCTCAAAACGCCGCTCAGCGTGATCGTCAACGAGGCTGCGATCGATCCCGGCCCGCTCGCCAACAAGGTCGAGGAGCAGGCGGCGATCATGCGCGACCAGGTGTCCTATTATCTGAACCGCGCCCGGGCGGCAGTGCGGGCCAGGACGACCGGTGGGGTGACCGAGGTCGGTCCAGCGGTGGAAGGCTTGGTCAGGACCTTTGAAAAAATCTATGCGCAGCGGGCAATCGAGTTTTCGGTTCTTATGCCGAGGCTGGTGAGGTTCCAGGGCGAACGTCAGGATTTCGAGGAGATGGTTGGCAATCTCGTCGATAATGCCGGTAAATGGGCGCATGAGCAGGTCATGATCGGCATTGTGGCGGAGCCCTGGCGCAACATCGCGGAGCGTCCTTTTTTCCACGTCACCATTGAGGATGATGGGCCGGGCCTTGCCGCCGAGCTGCGTCAGGCGGCGCTTGCCCGCGGCCAAAGGCTTGACGAAACAAAACCTGGGTCCGGCCTTGGGCTCGCCATCGTCGCGGATCTGGCCTCGCTTTATGGCGGCCAACTGACCCTCGACGATAGTCCCAAGGGGGGGCTCCGCGCCGACCTCAGGCTTCCCTCGGGGTGAAAACGAAGGCGGCCCTTGCATGCGCCGGGGCAATGGCTATTAAAGCTGCATGTTATGGGTGATCTTCGCGGTTTTGACCGCAATTGCTGTCATGGGCGTGCTGTGGCCGCTTGCAAAAGCCCCGCGCGGCAGGGCGCGGGCTGAACTTGATATTGCCCTCTATAAGGCTCAGCTTGCCGAAATCGGCCGGGATGAATCGCAGGCGCTGGTGACGCCGGAGGATGCCCAGGCCGCTAGGGCGCAAGCCGCCCGCCGGCTGATGGGCGTCGCGGAAAGCGCAACCGAACCCTCGCCGGCCACATCCGTAACCAGGGTCAGGCTTGCCGCCGTCGCCGTCCTTATCTTTGTCCCGGCTCTCGCGCTCGGTCTTTATTTAATGATAGGCCGGCCGGAATTGCCGGATGCGCCGCTTGCCGCCAGACTCGAAAATCCGCCCTCGCGCACGGATTTTGCCGCTGCCATCGCCAAAATCGAGGCGCATCTTGCGGAGCATCCGGAAGATGGGCGCGGCTTCGAGGTTCTGGCGCCGGTTTATCTGCGGATGGGGCGCCCCGAGGAGGCCGCGCGCGCGGCCCGCGCCGCGCTGCGTCTCCTGGGCGAGACGCCGGAGCGGCTCATTCTTTATGGGGAGGCTTTGGTGAATGCCGCCCATGGCAGCGTGACGCCGGAAGCCAAGCAATCTTTCGAAGCTGCGCTCGAAAAAGCCCCCTCAGCCGAAAAGCCCCGCTTCTTCCTTGGGCTTGCCGCCGAGCAGGCGGGAGACAAGGCAGGTGCCGCGGAATTTTGGAACAAGCTGATCGCAGATGCCCCCGCGGATGCGCCCTGGGTGCCCGTGCTGCGGGAGCGGATTGCGGCGCTCGAAGGCGTCGCCGAGCCACGCAACAATGAATTGGCGGCAAAGATCGAGGCGATGCCCGATGCGGACCGCATGAGCGCCGTTCGTTCCATGGTCGATGGGCTGGCCGCGCGGCTCGCTCAAAACGGGCAGGATCTCGAAGGCTGGCTTCGCTTGGTTCGCTCCTATACGGTTCTTCACGAACCCGGCAAGGCTCGCTCCGCTCTCAACGATGCAAAGCGCAATCTCGCAAGCGATCCGAGCGCCATTGCGCGCATCGATGCCTTGGCGCGCGAACTTGGACTCGAAAGTTAATCGCCCATGACGCGCAAGCAACGCCGTCTCGTCTTGATTTCTTCGGCGCTTGCCACGCTCGGATTCGCCGTGGGCCTCGTTCTGCTCGCCTTGCGCGACAATATCGTTTTTTTCTACGGGCCGACCGAGCTTGCGCAAAAGGCGCCGCAACCGGGCCAGAGGCTGCGCATCGGCGGTCTCGTCAAGCAAGGCTCCCTGGTTCACGAAGCCGGGCAAACCATTCGCTTTGCCGTCACGGATTCCAAGCAACAGGTCGAGGTGACCTACACCGGCTTCCTGCCGGATTTGTTCAAGGAAGGGCAGGGCGTGGTCGCCGAAGGCACGCTGGGCACGGATAAGATCTTCCATGCCGACAGCGTCCTTGCCAAGCACGATGAACGTTATATGCCGCGCGAGGTCGCCGATGCCTTGAAGAAGCAGGGTGTCTGGCGGGAGGGCGAGGACGTGCCCCATGCCGATGTTGGCAAGTGAGACTTTGCGAATGAGACTCGAATGATTGTCGAAACCGGTCACTACGCGCTTGTCCTCGCCCTGGCGCTTGCGCTCGTCAATTCGGTTTTGCCGATCTGGGGGAGTATCGCGCGGGACCAGCGGCTGATGGCTGTTGCCCCTCCGTCCGCGATTATCGGCTTCGGACTTGTCGCTTATGCCTATTTCGCCTTGACCGTCGCGCATGTCGTTTCCGACTTCTCGCTCGTCAATGTCGTCGAGAACTCGCATTCGGCGAAACCGTTGATCTATAAAATCACCGGCGTCTGGGGCAATCACGAAGGCTCGATGCTTTTGTGGGTGCTGGTTCTCTCGCTGTTTGGCGCAGCGGTCGCTGCGTTCTCGCGATCGATGCCGGAGGATTTGCGCGCCAATGTGCTGGCCGTGCAATCCTGGATCGCCGCGGCCTTTCTGTTGTTCATTCTTCTGACGTCCAATCCTTTCGCGCGGCTCGCGGGAGCCCCCGCCGAAGGAAATGATTTGAATCCGCTCCTGCAGGATCCGGGCCTCGCGATCCATCCGCCTCTGCTTTATCTCGGCTATGTCGGGCTCTCGATCACCTATTCCTTTGCTGCGGCAGCTTTGATCTCGGGCCGAATCGACGCGGTCTTCGCGCGTTTCGTGCGCCCCTGGACCCTGATCGCCTGGATCTCGCTGACGCTCGGGATCGCGATGGGGTCTTATTGGGCCTATTATACTTTGGGATGGGGCGGCTTCTGGTTCTGGGATCCGGTTGAGAATGCCTCGCTGATGCCCTGGCTTGCCGCGACCGCGCTCCTGCATTGCACGGTGGTGATGGAAAAGCGCGATGCCTTAAAAATCTGGACGATCTTTCTTGCGATCCTAGCCTTTTCCCTGTCGCTGCTTGGAACTTTCTTGGTTCGCTCCGGCGTTCTGACCTCGGTCCATGCGTTTGCCAACGATCCCCGGCGCGGGGTTTTCATTCTTCTCATCCTGGTGGTCTTCATTGGCGGTTCGCTTGCCCTGTTCGCTTTGCGGGCGGGCGGCCTGAAGCAGGGCGGCCTCTTCGCTCCGATCTCCCGCGAAGGCGCTCTCGTCGTCAACAATCTCCTCTTGACCACCTGCTGCGCGACGGTCTTCGTCGGCACCCTGTATCCGCTCGTGCTCGAGGCCCTGACCGGGGAAAAAATCTCGGTCGGCGCGCCCTTCTTCAATCTGACCTTTGTGCCACTCTTCATTCCGCTGTTCATTCTTATGCCGGTTGGACAGTGCCTGCCTTGGAAACGCGGCGATCTCGCCGCTGTCGCGCAAAGGCTCACCGCCGCTTTCGCGGTCGGGCTTGCCTACATGGCCCTTCTCTCGATCTGGCGCGGCGGTCCGGCGATCAGCGTGATCCTCTCCGGTGTCGCGGTTTATGTGATCCTCGGCTCTTTCGCCGATCTCGGCAGGCGCCTTTTCGGCGGCGGCTACTCTGCCGACATGGTCAGCCAGCGCCTGCGGGGGATCCCGCGCCATGCCTTCGGCACGGCCTTCGCCCATGCTGGGCTCGGCGTGACCTTGCTCGGCCTTGCCGCTACCGGCTGGGGCGCCGAAAAGATTACCGCCTTGAATCCCAGCGAAAAAATTGAGATCGGCCCTTACGAATTGACATTCGAAAGCGTCGTGCCGCGCAATGTGGCGAATTATTCCGAACTCGTCGGCCGCACGGTCATCCGCTCCAAGGGGGCCGTGGTCGCGACGATCGAACCGTCGACCCGCTTCTATCCTGCCCGCCGCACGAGCCGGTCGGAGGCCGGTATTGCGACCCTCGGCCTTGGTCAAGTCTATATGAGCATTGCCGACGTGGCGCAAAATGGCTCGGTCAATGCGCGGATATTCTGGAAGCCGCTCGTGTCCTTGATCTGGATTGGGGCCTTGGTCATGGCTTTTGGCGGCGGCCTATCGCTCAGCGACCGGAGCTTCCGAGTCGGCATCGCGCGGCGCGCCCGCAAGGCCCAGGCGCCGCACCCGCAGCCGGCCGAATGACAATGTTTGCCCGAGCTTTCATTCTTGCTTGCGTTTTTATGCTGATGCCGCTCGCGGCCCGCGCGGTTCAGCCCGACGAAATCATGGCGGACCCGAAGCTGGAGGCGCGGGCCCGCGCACTCTCTGCTGAATTGCGCTGCATGGTGTGCCAGAACGAGTCGATCGATGAATCCAACGCCGATCTGGCCCGCGATCTGCGCCTGCTCGTGCGCGAAAGGCTCCTGGCGGGCGACAGCGACGAGCAAATCCGCGCCTTCCTGGTTCGCCGCTATGGCGATTTCATTTTGCTGAAACCGCCGTTCAAATCCGAGACCTGGTTGCTCTGGGGCGCGCCCTTTCTCATTCTGATTGCGGGCGGGGCGGTGATCCTGTTCGCAAGGCGGCGGCAATCGCAGTCTGCCTCGGCAAGCGTCTTGACCGAGGCCGAACGCGCCAAGCTCGACACTTTGCTCGACGGCGACGGCTCGTAAGAAATTTTTGGTCCAATTATCCGCGTCAATCGTACCAAAATGTTTCACGTGAAACCTTTTGGTACGATGGGCGTATTATGCGCCTCGCCTGTGCCAACGCACTCCTCCGAGGTCGTCTCCTATAAGCGCGACAACTTGGCCTTCACCAAGGTAAAGAGGGCCATGGCGATCCATAGTAACCTTGGGATCCATTGTAATCAGGAACGCCAGACGAGCGCCCGGCCCCCGCCCCGCGCGGACTTGTCTGACCCCGAGCGACCACCTTATACTCGCCGCCCGGGCTCACGCCGGTCAGCGCCACCTGCGTATTCTCCAGGCCATTCTGCTTCACCAGCTCAAAAAGTGTGGCGGCATTCTCAGGCGAGATACGCACGCAGCCATGCGAGACGGGTCTGCCAAGATTCTTTAGGTCGTAGCTGCCGTGGATGGCATGACCGTCTTTCATAAAGAAAACGGAATGTGGCATGGGGGCGTTTTCCCACTGTTTGCTATACCAAATTTCGTTCATAGAGGTGGCAGTATAGGTTCCCGATGGAGTTGAATATCCTGCTCGGCCAGTTGATACCCGCCATCGATATGTTTCTGCCCCATTCAAATAAACTGTCATCAGTTGATTTGTTTTGTCGATGTTGACGAGGACGGCGACCCTCTTGGCTCCGGCCACACCCGCGTCATTCGCTCTGCGGAAGCCGGAGCCCGCACGAGCCGTCACCGGAAAGAGGACCAATGCCGCGTCAATGGCGATCAACAAGAGCGCAATTCTCATCAATTGATTTAAGGATGTGCACATATGCCCCCCCCAAGGCTGCGGAAATGAGCATATGCCCCGCCGCTTCGTAGCACGTTAGCCGGAAACCCCGGGATAAACGCCGAACCGGCACAGATAGTTCCTGCTTTCGGCTGGACCGGAGGCCGAATGCTGGGAGTGGACGGTTTTTAGCGGCGTTTGCCCGCCTGAGCGGCGTCTGGCCGCGCATGCCGACGTTTTTCCGTCATTTGGACGCAATCCCCCCGTGGGTTGGGCTCGAGGCGGCGACAGCGAGGAACAGATTCGCGCCTTCCTGATTCGCCGCTATGGCGATTTCATTTTGCTGAAACCGCCGTTTAAATCCGAGACCTGGTTGCTCTGGGGCGCGCCCTTTCTGATTCTGATTGGGGGGCGGGGCGGTGATCCTGTTCGCAAGGCGGCGGCAATCGCAGTCTGCCTCGGCAAGCGTCTTGACGGAGGCCGAACGCGCCAAGCTCGACACTTTGCTCGACGGCGACGGATCGTAAGAAATTTTTGGTCCAATTATTGTAAGTGCCGATCGTACCAAAATGTTTCACGTGAAACCTTTTGGTACGATTGACGCGAAGACTGTCACCGTCTTCATGGTTAGTCGATCTTAACGGTCCGCAGCCGGAGCGCATTGCCGATCACGCTGACAGAGGACAGCGCCATGGCGGCCGCCGCGATGATCGGCGACAGAACAATGCCGAAGCTCGGATAGAGAACGCCGGCGGCGACCGGCACGCCCGCTCCATTGTAGATGAAGGCGAAGAACAGATTCTGCCTGATATTGCGCATCGTCGCTTGCGAAAGCCGGCGCGCGCGCACGATCCCCTGCAAATCGCCCTTGAGCAGCGTAACGCCCGCGCTCTCCATTGCTACATCGGTGCCGGTCCCCATGGCGATGCCGACATCCGCCGCGGCCAGCGCCGGGGCATCGTTGACGCCATCGCCGGCCATGGCGACGATACAGCCTTGCGCGCGCAATTTTTCGACCACGGCGCTCTTTTGCTCGGGCAGAACCTCCGACTTGACATCTTCGATGCCAAGCCGGCGCGCAACCGCCTCGGCGGTGATCTTATTGTCGCCGGTGAGCATCACGACGCGCAGGCCTTCGCCTTGCAGCGCCTTGACGGCCTCGGGCGTCGTCGGCTTGATAGGATCGGCGATTGCCAATAGCCCAACGGCGTTGCCATCGATTCCGACAAAAATAACGGTGGCGCCTTCGGCGCGCAATTCATCCGCTTGGGTCACCAAATCCGCGGTCGCGATACTATCGGATTCGAGGAAGCTGGCCGTGCCGATGGTAAGTCTATGCCCGTCGACCGTCCCCTGAACCCCTTTTCCGGCGGGCGCTTCGAAGCCGGACGGTTCCGATAATTCGAGCGTCCGCTCCTTTGCAGCTTCGACAACCGCGCTGGCCAGGGGATGCTCGCTCGCGCGTTCGAGGCTGGCTGCGAGGCGCAGAAGTTCGTCTTCGCGATAATCGCCCGTGCTTCGTACCGCTACGACCTTGGGCTTGCCTTCGGTGAGCGTCCCAGTCTTGTCGATGACCACCGTGTCTATTTTTTCCATGCGCTCCAGCGCTTCGGCGTTCTTGATCAGAACACCCGATCGCGCGCCACGTCCGACGCCGACCATGATAGACATCGGCGTCGCGAGCCCGAGCGCGCAAGGACAAGCGATGATCAAAACCGAAACCGCCGCGACGATTGCATAGGCCAAGCGTGGCTCGGGGCCAAACAGCGCCCAGGCGGCGAAGGCGAGCAAAGCGATGCCGATCACCAAAGGCACGAACCAGGAGGAAACCTGATCGGCAAGGCGCTGGATCGGCGCCCGGCTTCTTTGCGCCTTCGCGACCAATTGCACGATCTGGGACAGCAGCGTATCGGCGCCGACCTTCTCGGCCCGCATGATGAAGGAGCCGCTTCGATTGAGCGTGCCGGCAATCACCTTGGCGCCGGCCTCCTTGCTCACCGGCATGGATTCGCCGGTGACTAAGGATTCGTCGATGGACACGCGCCCCTCGACAATCGTTCCGTCAACCGGCACTTTTTCGCCTGGTCGCACGCGCAGGCGGTCGCCGACCGCGATGGCTTCGAGCGGCACTTCCTCGTCGGTGTTATCCGCGCGGATACGCCGCGCGGTCTTCGGCGCGAGGTCGAGCAGGGCTTTGATGGCGTTTGAGGTCTGTTCGCGTGCCCGCAGTTCCAGAACCTGGCCGAGCAGGACGAGAACGGTGATGACGGAGGCCGCCTCGAAATAAATGGCAACCGAGCCGTCCGCGCCACGGAAGGCTTGCGGAAAAAGACCCGGCGCCAGGGTTGCGACGATGCTGTAGAGCCAAGCGACCCCGGTGCCGAGGGCAATCAAGGTAAACATATTGAGGTTGCGCGTGACGAGCGACTTTGCCCCGCGTTCGAAGAAAGGCCAGCCGGCCCACAACACGACAGGCGTGGCGAGAAGCAGCTGGATCCAGTTCGAGGTCTTCTGCCCGATCAACATATGAAGATTGAAAAGATGACCGCCCATCTCCAGAACGACAACCGGCAGGCTGAGCGCGAGCCCGACCCAGAAGCGCCGCGTCATATCCGCAAGTTCGGGGTTCGGACCCTCATCGGCGCGGGCCAGTTCGGGCTCAAGGGCCATCCCGCAAATCGGACAATGGCCGGGACCGATCTGACGAATCTGCGGATGCATGGGACAGGTGTAGATCGTTCCCTCCGGCGGCATGGGACGATCCGGGGCCTTGCCACTATCCTGCGCGTCCGGACGCGCTTCATGATGGGAGTGGTCATGCATTGACATTGGCTGGCTCCAACTTATTCCACTAATTCTGCGCACGTAGGTTCGTCGGTGTCGACTCGGCCTTGTCAGATAGTCGCGCAAGCTCTCGATGCCAAGGAGGGCAGGGGCTTCTTTATGATTGCGGTGACTGTGGAAAAGCGCGCCTGCCTCCGACGTCAACGGGCGGAGTTCGGCAGAGCCGCGAGCGCTTCGCGGCCGGAAACGCATTTGCCTTTCGGCCAACTCCAAAAATTGCCGAGATGCTCCATCGCATCGGCGAGCCTTCGCCGGTAGGTTTCCTTCGACACTTCGACGGCACCGAGCGAGGCGAGGTGGGGCGTCACAAATTGCGTATCGAGCAGGCGAAAGCCGCCGCGCGCCAGCCGCGCGACGAGATGGACCAGCGCGACTTTCGAGGCATCGCTTTTACGATGAAACATGCTTTCGCCGAAAAATGCGGCGCCCAAATGGACGCCATAGAGTCCGCCGACGAGCTCGCCATCGGCCCATGTCTCCACCGTATGCACACGGCCCATGTCGAACAATTGCCGATAAAGAACGCGAATTCGCCGGTTGATCCAGGTCTTGTCGCGTCCCTCATATGAGGCCGCGCAGGCGTCGATCACAGCGTCGAAGTCGTAATCGATTTTGACTTCGAAACGGTCCGAGCGAACGGCCTTGGCGAGGCTTTGCGATACGATCAAACCGTCGAGCGGGAAGATGCCGCGCAGTTCCGGATCGACCCAGAACAGATTTTCGTCCTCGGCGCTCTCCGCCATCGGGAACAGCCCGATAGAATAGGCGCGCAGCAAAATATCGCTGGTAATTTCGAACTGGTCGCGGGCACGGCTCATGTCACAAGAGTGGGGGCGAGGCAAAATCCCGTCAAGCGCGAAAACAGCGAGCGGGGCACCCCGAGCCTTGCCGCAGGCGGTAGCTTGACAAAAGCTCGATCCATGCTTCTTTCAAGAAAGCAACATATTCAGCTGAGCTTTTCCCATGATGGTTTCAACGACAAACGATGTGGCAGGCTTCAAGGTTGTTCGGCATCTTGGGATCGTGCGTGGGATTACCGTGCGTTCGCGCAGCGTCGTGGGCAATTTCGTCGGCGGGATTCAATCTCTTTTCGGAGGGCAGATCGGCGCTTATGTCGAACTTGCCGAAGCCGCCAGGCAGGAGGCCTTCGATCACATGTGCGCGCATGCAAACCAAGCCGGCGCCAATGCGGTCATTGGTATGCGGTATGACGCCAATGATATCATGGATGGCATTACCGAAGTCCTCGCCTATGGCACGGCGGTCGTGGTCGAGCCGGTCTAGGGCGTCGTCCCCATTTCAGGTCAAACTGCATCGGCAAAGCCATCGCTGGCCCGTCTTCCCAAATATCTTGAGTTCATTTTTCTCCATGTTGTCCGTGATCATCCTTTGCGAAGATAAGTTGCCAGCCGCACGGCCAGGAGGCGGAGATGCGGCGGAGATTTTGGCCCGTACACTTGCCTCTCTGGTGACGGCAAAAGTTCATGGCCTGCTTGCCGATGTCCGGATTGCCGGACCGTTCGAGATGAACCTTGGTATTCTTGCCAATCATGCCGGCTGTGCCTTCGTCGAAGCCGAGAAGGAAGCAGACAGGCTCCATCTCGGGTTGACGGCGGCGCGCGGTTCAGATGTTTTGTTGCTGCGTTCCGGACAGGCGCTCGATCCGGCCTTTATCGAGGAAGCCGGCGATTTCCTGACGCGGCGGCAAAGGGACAAGTCGAGCGCGGCGCTTCTCCGGGCGGCGCCCGAGACTTTCCTTGAGCGGATTTTTCCAACGTTCGCGCCGGCTTCGGGCCTGATTGCCACGCGCGATCTTATGCTGCGCGCGCCGCGCGGCGGCTTCCAAAGCCTTGCAAGCTTTGTCGCGCCGGCAACGACTTTTCGGGTGCGGACACGACCTATCGTCTGATGAGAAGCGGCTCTGCCGAGGATGATTGCTTCGGAAACGGCAGGCTCGACGGCGTTCCTGCTTACCGCGCAAATGTATTGCACGAATCGATTTCACCGGATTTCAAGCCGGCGTTGAGCCATTGAGCCCGTTGGGCCGAGGAGCCATGCGTAAAAGAATCCGGCACCACATATCCCTGAGAGGATTTTTGCAAACGATCGTCGCCGATGGCTTGAGCGGTCGTGACCGCCTTTTCAATGTCGCCCGGCTGAAGAAACTGATATTTGCGCTCCGCACTTGCGGCCCAGACGCCGGCGAGACAATCCGCCATGAGTTCAGCACGCACCGATAGATTATTGGCGACGCCGCGGCTGACAGCGCGCTGCTGAGCCGCTTGAACCTTGGGGAGGATACCGAGCAGATTTTGAACGTGATGGCCGATCTCATGCGCAATGACATAAGCGTAGGCAAAATCCCCGCCGCCGCCGAGGCGCCGCTTCATATCCTGAAAGAAGGATGTGTCGAGGTAGACCTTTTGGTCTTTCGGGCAATAAAATGGCCCCATGGCGGCCTGGGCGCCGCCGCAGGCGGAAGCCGTGCTCCCACTATAGAGGACGAGCTTCGGCTTGATGTAGGCGATGCCCTTCTGATCCGGCAGAACCTCGGACCACACATTTTCGGTGCCGGCAAGAACGGCGGCGACGAACTGGCCCATGTCATCGGATGGTGTTCCGGTCGATTGCGGCTGCTCTATCGAGCTCTGGCGCATGTTGTTCAGTCGTTCCGCGCCGCCGATCAACAAAAGAGGATCGATTCCGAGCGCCCAACTGAGAAGACCCAGGACCACGACCGTGCCGATACCGAGACCGCCTCCGCCACCTAGCATGCCACCTGAGCTGCGCCGGTCTTCGATATTTTCCGAACGGCCAAAATCCTGCCACTTCATGCCAAATACCCGTCTGTCAGGTGGGTCGCTTTATCCGCCGGTCACGCTCATGTGCCGCGTGACCGCAGGTTGGGTATGTTCACGATCGATGACGAAATCATGTCCCTTGGGTTTTCTCGCGATGGCGGCTTCGAGCGCTTCGTGCAAAAGCTCGTCGGATTGGGACGCCCGCAAAGGCGCGCGCAAATCGGCCGCATCTTCCTGACCGAGGCACATATAAAGCGTGCCGGTGCAGGTCACTCGCACGCGATTGCAGCCTTCACAGAAATTATGTGTGAGCGGTGTGATGAAACCAAGCCGGCCGCCGGTTTCCTTGACATGCACATAGCGCGCGGGGCCCCCGGTCTGATAGTCGAGGGCCCGCAGGGTGAAGCGTTCCATGAGCCGCGCCTCGACCACATTCAAAGGCAGATATTGATCGTCGCGCTCGCCGTCGATGCTGCCCAGCGGCATGACTTCAATCAAGGTGAGATCGAGCCCGCGCCCATGAGCCCATTCGAGCATGGGCACGATCTCGGCCTCGTTGACGCCTTTCAAGGCCACCATATTGATCTTGACCGATAGGCCGGCCGCCTGAGCTGCATCGAGTCCCGCCATCACTTCGCTGTGATTGCCCCAGCGCGTTATAGCCTTGTATTTGGCCGGATCGAGCGTATCGAGCGAGACATTGATGCGGCGGACGCCGGCCTGCGCGAGGTCCCGTGCAAAATGCGCGAGGCGCGATCCATTTGTGGTGAGCGTCAGGTCAGTCAGCGCGCCGGAGTCGACATGGCGGGACAGGGCCTGGAATAGGCTCATGATGTTCCGCCGAACGAGCGGTTCGCCGCCGGTGATCCTGATCTTGCGGACGCCGCGGCTGACAAAGGCCGCGCATAAACGGTCCAGCTCTTCCAGGCTGAGCAAATCGCGCTTCGGCAGAAAATTCATGTCTTCCGACATGCAATAGACGCAGCGCATATCGCAGCGGTCGGTCACCGAGACACGAATATAGGTGATCTCACGTCCAAAAGGATCGATAAGCGGCGCTGAGGCTTGCGCGAGCAACCGTTCGGATTTGGTATGCAAGACCGGGACGTTCATGGACCAACATTTACATAGGCGGGAGCGGGAAAGCCACGACTAAATGATACATAGGGGCAGGGGCGACAGGTTGCGAGGCGGGTAAACCAATGGCCGAAAATCGTCAATGGCCAAGCGAACTGCGGCTGCGGGAGAATGGCCGGGTCCTGCGGATCAGTTTCGAAAACGGCGCCGCTTTCGATCTGTCGGCTGAATATCTGCGGGTCATGAGCCAGAGCGCGGAAGTGCAGGGTCACCGGCGCGAGGATCGCTTGACCGTTGGGGGCAAGCGGGACTGCCGGGTGATCGGAATCGAAGAGGTCGGCACTTATGCGGTGCGGCTCATCTTCGACGATCTGCATTCTACGGGAATCTATACCTGGACCTATCTTTACGAGCTTGGTTCTCGCTATGATGAGAAATGGGGCTCCTATCAATCGGAACTTCAAGCCAAGGGATTGAGCCGCGACAGGCAGGGACAGGCATAGAGTTCAAATATCGAGCCAAGAAGGCGCATTCGAGCCGCTTTTTCTGCTACTTTGGGCCACGACGCCAAACGGTCTCGGTTCAGCGTAGCGATCCGCGACCCGTCCAAGATTTATATAGCGCGGAGATGCGCTGCTGATTTCAGGATCGATCCATGCCTTTTTCCACGCCGATGGCCGCAGCAATTTATTTGACCATCTGGTTTACGGTCTTGTTCGCGGTGCTTCCTTTCGGGGTCCACTCGCAGCATGAGCGGGGCGATTTCGTCGCTGGAACGGATCCCGGCGCGCCGGTCGCGCCTCGGCTGCTCCCGAAAATGATCTGGACAACTTTGATCTCCGCCGTCATTTTCGGGGGATTGGCCGCTTTTGCTCATTATGCCGGCTGAGGCTCCTATTGACCCCCCGCACCGATGAGGCTACTTCAGCGACGCCCCTTGTGGAGCGCGTAGCTCAGTTGGTAGAGCATCTGACTTTTAATCAGAGGGTCATGGGTTCGAATCCCATCGCGCTCACCAACAAAATCAATCAGTTATGCTAGTTTTTTGTCTCTATTGCCAAGCCAATTGTCGG
Organism: Beijerinckiaceae bacterium; assembly: GCA_004564215.1. Lineage (NCBI taxonomy): Bacteria > Pseudomonadati > Pseudomonadota > Alphaproteobacteria > Hyphomicrobiales > Beijerinckiaceae > Beijerinckiaceae bacterium. The sequence continues at coordinate 2,878,234 of CP024846.1, forward strand.
CTGGGGCAACGCTTGGGGCAACGCTAGCTGTTCGCGTGGCCACCCTTACCCTGCGCCTTATGTTCTCGCCAGTTTGGCCGCACATCGATGGGCCTTTCCCTGCATGCGGAGCACCGCAGCAGCCTCCGAAGGTCTGGCAACTGCACCAAATCGTCTAGCCCGTCAGCGTCAACCAATGCGCTATGGCCGCAGCCGCATGTTACTTCGATCGACGTGACGCCGTGCGAGCGCATATTGCCAATCGTCATCGCCGGTCCGGTACAGCGATTCGCAGCCATTGACGCCTCGCATGGAACTTTCAAAGCCTTAAAGAGATATCTGGACTTCGCGGTGGCGTTGTGACGCCGCACCCGAAGAAGCCATGGGTCTTTCCCCCCGTTCGTGCCCAAGGCGCAGCCCCTGCTCTGCCGGAGGTACGCAGAGCAGGGGCTTTTCTGTTGGGCGTGAGGGGGTTTAGACACGGGCTAGAAAATACCCCACGTGAAAACGATTACGAACCTACGCCGTGCCCAAACGTTCAGGCGGTCGCACATTCAGACTTGGCGTCGATCTCGGACATCACGGCCTCGCGCACATCGTCGAGCTTTTCCGCAATATGTTCCATCAGAGAATTCATTGCATTGGAATTGTCCCCGAGGCCATGCGTCGCCAGACAAGCGGCTTCTATAAGGTGTGCCACCGTGTCCAGGTCGTCTTTAATTCGGATCATAGGTATCATTGTAAAACTCCCGTTGGGTTATTTGGTGGAAGGTTTGGGTGCCCAAACGTTCAGGCTGCTGCTTTTTCCGCGCGATGCCGTGCGTGTTCTTGAATTGCACAAATGGTGTCCAAAAAATTGGACAGATTGTCCAACGCGACGGAATTTACGCGCCATTGGAATCGTAAATCTCCGCAAAGTCGACGGAACGCGAGCTATGCAGCCTTGGGCGGCAGGATCAGGCTAACCATGTAAAGCGCTTGCTGCGGCGTCGCGCCGCCGCCCCATACCGCGTAGACGGTCGGTGCTTGATCCGCGACGTCGGCCAACGATCACCGGCCAGCTCGCGAAGCTCGGCGAACCAATCGGCAAAGGTCACGTCTTGCCTGCGCGCGATATGCTTTTGGATTGCCCGTGCCATTGTGGATTGCTCCCTTCGTTGATTGCAATTTTGCCTAACATATGCTAGGCGTATATGTATACGTATACGATTGCAAACAGGAATGCAATGCCAAAGTCTGAAAAAGGTCCGCCCCCCGCTGTTGTCCTAACTGCACGGATTCCCCAAGACGTGAAGGCGGCGCTTGATAAAGCCGCGCGCGAGGACGCCCGGACGACATCAAGCTTTGTGGCAAAAATTTTGGTGGATTGGCTGGCAGCCAAAAAGAAAAAGATGCCGAAATGAGACCGAAAGGCCTCCTCGCACCCACCGCTGTCTCATTAATGGACGCAGGCTATCGGTTTCGCGCACTGATCGACACTGCCGACAGATCAGCGCGGGGTGACCAATTTGAATTCTTCCCCGCTGGATCGTGCGGGGCCGTGTCAGAAATGTTTGGAAAGCACCTCATAGACACTTATGGCATCGACTCCGTTTATGTATCGGGTCGCTCTTCTAGCGGCGCAAGCCATGCGTGGATTGAGTGCCTCGGATTGATTATTGATTTGACCGGAGATCAATTCCTTGACGATCCCCTACCGCCTGTATTCGTATCTTCTGATCAACATTGGCACGCGCGCCGCTGGTCTGAGGATCAATTAAGATCATCCATTAGCGAAATCCTTCGCGACAATGTGGCCCAATGCCATTGGGCATGGGGCATAGCCTATCGACATTTGGCCGTAGCGCTGGGCAGCGAGGCCGCCTGATTTATCATCCACGAAATGGCCGCGCGCCAAGGGTGTGAAAATGGAACATACTGTCAAGGTGTGGGATAAGCCCCACGTAGTCAGCGTCCATCGGCAGTCGAAAAGTGTTTGGATTGCCGTAGGCAATTATATGGGAGAGCGTATTGAGGTAAAGGGGCGTAGCGAATCTGCGGCCGTCGCACAGTGGCGGGAAGCCACACGATACAAGGGCAACTGAAAGAGTGTTCCACGGTATGAGGAAGTGCCCAAGCGGCTGGCCCGTCCGGGCAAGGCCCACGAGCGTGGCGCTTTGGGAATACCTGAATTTAAAAACTTGGCCAAAAGGTTTGGACTGCACCCGCCAATTGGGGAGGAGCTGGCAAGGCGAGTTAATCGCCAACCGGGCGGCGAACTGATTGTAGTGGCGGGCTACCTGGAGATAGGCACCCATTCCAGCGTGCGGCGGTGGAGGCAGCACAAGCCTACAGGTACATTCAAAAACGCCGCTTTCTATCGCCAGCTTTCTCATGCACCCACGGAACGCAGTCTCTGCTTTTCACGCATAAAGCGGATCGGGATGGTGAGAATTTCCGACAAGGACGTTCTTTTTGTCAGCCCTCATCTCATGGATGCGATTGAGCGTCCGTTCATCGAAGCTAAGTATAACCGCCAACATCTCTTGCCCACCAATTTTCTGCGGTAGGCCAAGAGGAATCGGCTTGAAGTGGAGACTGACGAGAGGAATTAAACAGTCAGGCTCAATTTCTGTGATAAAGTTCGAAATACCGCACTCAAGTCCCCATTCAACCAAACCTGCCCAAAGGGCGGTAGCTATTTTACAACTTCCTGGAGCCCTATAATTCGGTTGAACGCATTGACGCGAAAGCTCGCAGACGTGAGCGCCAACCGGCGGACTGACTTCGCATAGTTCCGGCGAAACCTCCGACAATAAATTTGGCCGGCTGGTAGGAACTATTCGCTGATATCCACGCACCTTGCTACGATTAATGTAAAGCATATGCACGGCGTGGATGTTATCGAAGCGATCAAACTCGCGCCCTGGAAGTGGGGCCCGGCCGCGCAAACGCTTATTTCCTACCGAGATTCGATTTTGCAACCGGAAGGCCTGATCCATCTCATTTCGATAATGGTGTTGGTTTGCAAGCGTCACGAGGCGAATCATTTGGGTTCTCCAATCAAACGTTCTGGAGACGTCGGTGATAACGCTGCACCGGTAATTTCCAGCATGACGATAATCGGAAAATCAGGAGGACGCCGATAGTACCTCTTCCCGTACCTTTTTGCAGCGTCTGCCAAGTGCACCTCAAGAGTTAGCAAATCGACGGGCGATTGCTGCGCCCTTGGGTACAGGGGACCGGATAGGAAAAGCGTCGGCTGGGCGAATATGGGGAGGTCTGCAGCTTGCCTCCTGCGACTCGCTGTACCCCAGAAATACCGAACGCTGGCTCGGCGATGCCGCTGCCTATGGTGTGAAGGCTCTCAAATCGAAGAGGGCGCAGTGACTGCACACATTTGCTAGGATGATAGGGTCACCCCATGTGCGGACGCTTCACTCAAAGCTACAGTTGGCGTGAGCTGGTCGCCGTCGGAGGGTTGATCGCAGGAATGCCGCATTCGTCATACAGAATCCTGCCAGCTTGACCTGAATCGCGGGGCTATTCGCGTCACCCGACAGAAATGCAACGACGTCGTTCACCGACAGTCAAAACCCCGCACTGGCTTTCCATGTGGGTAAGCCGGCCAAGCCATCATCTTAAAGACAAACCGCACCTTCTGGAGGACTCTATGGAGTTTCGAAGAACGCCGATAGTTCTCATCGCAGAGGATGAGAGTTTAATCGCGATTTCGTACGAAGAAATGGTCATCGAAGCAGGTGCCACAGTGGGCGGATCGTTTCCGACGTGCAAATCTGCAGAGGAATGGCTGGACTTCCATCATCCCGACCTGGCCATCATCGACATAGAGCTACGAGACGGTTCCAGTGTTGAACTTGCGAAAAAGCTGTGCGGGAGGAATATTCCGTTTTTTATAGTATCTGGCTATCCCGCCAGCCAAGAAGTTGACGACGTTTTCAAATCTGCGCCATGGATCGAAAAGCCCCTGGTGTTCGGGGCTTTGCAATCCGCGTTGAGCGATCTGCTTTCTTCTAAGCAAATCCACTAAGCACGCGGCAGCTTGCGAACTTGCACCTCGCCGCTTCTTTGGAACAAAGCGCATGAGTGGAGTGGGAGCCGCCAATCGGCGACTCCCCGTATCATTTCAGCCTGCTTTACCTAATATCGCCACCTGGGGAGCGATACTCACTCGGCAAGCCCGTATCGTTGTATGCGGGAGCTAATTTTATCTCCTCTTGCGTGCGACTAATCACTAGCCAACTCTTGCCGTCACGCATGGAGACTTTCAACTCTTCGAACGGAACGACGATATCCTTTTGAGTGACGCCGGGGATAGTGCCGACGCGGATGATCGCACCCGATACCTTGCCGTCGCTTTCGATCATAAGATCCTTAACCGTTCCGGCTTTTTTTCGGAAGGATCGTAGATGCTGGCCTTATAGACGTTCGAGAGCATTGAAGGGGTTGCTACCCGAGCGCCCTGTGGTGTTCGGGCTCTCTGCAAAAGCGAAGCTACCAGCCAAGCTGAGAACCGAGGCGGAAATAGCAAGCATTTTTAACATTTTGACTCCTTTGCAGTTCCGACACCCATCGGGGTCGGTTCGCAAACGTCGGTCAAAATTCTTGGTTCCCCTATGGCGGCGCAAGGCCTTTAGGGCTCAGGCCAAGCCGCTGACTTTTATACTCGCTAACGCAACGGCCTGTGGGTGCTCGCGCACAACAGCTCGCAAATGCAATTCGCAGGACATTTCCGCGCGCAGCCGGGCACCCTTCGTTTGGCGCGTGAAGAGAGCGCCAGTTCTTGGGCAGTCGCGGTGGCCTTCGCTGCGGTTATCTCTCATAGTCCTCGGCTACAACAACAAATAAAAAATGATGAGCCAAGTGATGGCTTAGAAGACCTTCGACGGGCTGTTGAGAGGATACTAGATGAAAAGATCGATTATCATCAGCGCGTTAATAGGAACTATCATCTTAGTAATAACAAGATACTTCGTTCTCGCAGAAATGAAACCAAACGATCCACCCACTGCGAGCGGTAATTACGATCCTGCAACATATGGAAAAAAGAATCGCTTGTGGAAATAGAAGGGATGGTTCTTGGGGTGCCAACACTTATGTTTTCCGTAAAACCCTGGCTATGTTTGCATGTGCTCTTCGCAACCGCGAGCGCTCGAACCATGCCGATCCAGATGTAGGGCGAAACACGTTCAAACTACCAATGGGTCTTCAGCAGCCGCTTCGTGGCGCCTTTCCGAGAGCCTTCGCTCGAACGCTGAGTCGATGATAGCGGCTACGATCATATCGAAGTCGCCCTTTTCGGCGGCGAGTAAGGGAGCTAGTTGGTTAAGCTCGTTGCGGGCCACGGTCCTCACCGTTTCTATTGCGGTATTTTTCTCAGTTTCAAAACATTCACGGCTGATGTCCTCTGCCACGAGATGGTCGAAAAAAATGTCGGCCATATCCCTTGCGTCAGCCCAATAGAGCTTGAGCAACTGTTCGAACGTTTCGACACCAAGTCCGTGCGCCAGAGTGGCACTGAAGCGGGCTCGCCGCTTTTTCATTTGCAAGATAATGCTCATCTGATTGCCTTAAGCTGCATGCAACTCAAGGACCCGACAACGGGTAGATTTCGAGTTACTGAGGAAGCAGCAGAGCTGCATCTACCGTTTTGCATTTCGGAGGATATTGAATCGGAAATTTCTTAGAATTCTGCCCATCATAACACCAGCAAATTGGGCCATCAGCAATCCGCTGAAAGCGAATAACTTCATCCAGAATCTCACGATGTCCCAGTTCTCAGAGATGGGAGCATCTTCTGGTTCTGCTCCTAATCTCGCTTGTAGATAGGTGATGTCTTTGTCGACATCTGATTGGAGAAGACGATCCGCATCTTTCTTAACTTTCGCTTCTTTAAATGTTGAGGCCTTCGGCCTCGGCTGTGCTTGAGCGTTCATAATACCCTCGCCGCTCGAGCACCGCACGAAACCCGCCGGGCATGCTCGATTCAACATTTTGTTGTGAGCGCAACTCTTCGCCGCAGACTTGTAGCCAAACGGAGCGAATAGCGGTTGCGAGATTTTCATTACTGTCGATCATCGAAAGTTTTCAATAGAAAATTGGGCGACTGCAGTTAAATATTCCACCGTTGAGTGTGTTTAAAAAGACCCAAATAGGACTTTGCCAAAGCGCTCTACCAATCGAGACGCGCGTGCCACTTCAAGCGGGGTGGTAACCTCTCGTAACAACGGACATATTAACTCAGGGATGTTGACTCTGACCGCAAGATGCGTGCGCTCACACCTGCTGTGGTTAGCGTCACAAGGGGATCGTTTCTGAATAAGCAGCCGCAGTTCTCGCAAGCACGTACGCTTCGTTCGGGAACATACGATCTAGCGAACTCATAAAGTGCATGCGCGCCATGCTCGCCTATCATCGGCCAATGCCCATTTCAAAAAAAAGGCGGCGGCGGGTAAAAGGAACAAAACCCCGCCGCCGCCCAGTTCACCCCACAGTAGGTGGGACACCGCGGGCCAGTTCGGGAACCCGCGGCGCCCCTATCGACCGCAGCGCCGAGCAACGCAGCGGCCAATCTCATCAAACCCCAGCGTCTGCAAGGATTGCGAGGGCAAGTTCGCGTGCGCAGGTATGGCCACAAATATCCGCGGCTCTCGCGGTCGCTTTGGCCGCATCGACGCCAGCTCCAACGAGGGACGCTTGGATAACGGCTTGAACAGCAACTTTGATGACTGGATCCGCCATACCAGCGCCAGGAGCTCCGGGATGCAGAGCGTCTTTCAGCCCCGACAAGCCCCAAGGAAACAAGCGCCCAAACGCCCGCTGATCGGCGGCTGCAAGCGCGAAATTTTCCACGGGTTGCGGGGTGGAGACGCCGTCTACCCGGCACGTAAATTGAATTGTCATTTTTTAAACCCCATCAATTTCGCGAACGAATTTGTCGACAAGGGATGTGAACGCGGGTTCGCTTAGCCCAGATGCATCGCGCAACGTGCCAAGGGCCAAATCGTACGCGGCGCCGACGATCTCTAAGTCACTGTCGAGCACCTCAATCTCCGCGATCTCGGGGCCGAATTTCTCGGCGATGAAAGCATCACGGACGCGCTGATATTGATCTTCTGGCAGCCCACTCAGCGCGGCCGGCATAGCCAGCACGGCTAGAGGATGCTCAAGAGCAAAAACGAGGCGCTCGCCGATCGGTAGGCCTTTAATGTGATCCCGAATTTCCCGCCGTTGAAGCTCTCCGACAAGATCGTCCCGCGGCGGTGTTGGCGGCCTCAATGCGTCTTTGCGATTCGCATTCCAGCGCATCGCCTTTCGTGCCGGCCCCGTCCTTTCAACGACCGGGCGAATGGTGTCCATAGCAAATTTTGCCACTTCAGCCTTGCGGCCCGCGTCGGATAGGTGGGGGTTGCCGTCAGCACGCTTTTTTGCGGAGTCTACGGTCTCCCCAAGCAAGAAAGTTGAGTTCAAAATCGCTCTGAAGCCTTCTGCATGCGGGGCATTCGAAAATCGTTTCAGCAATTCGTTTTTTGCGCTCGGGTTCAATTGAGTGTCTCCTCGGGGTTAATCATTCGATTGTGGTCATGAATTATTTCGTTCAAATCCAGTTCGTTGCGCGGATCGCCTGGCGGGTATCTGTCGCCTCGATCGACCCATGCGGCTTGGGCAATGGGCCTGCCTCCGCCGTAGCAACCGTGTTCGAATTTGCGGGCCTGCTTGACGATATTTCCGTAGGGACCGCGCTCACCAATGCGATAGACACCAGGCGTCTCAGGTAGGCCGCCGACATCGACACCGCCGGTCGAGAATTTCCCGACCATGGCCACGGGGCCTCGATAGCCCACAGCCCCAACCAGACGCACTGCAATGCCAGCAACAGCGGCCGCAAGGTCGTCATGCCCCCCCCCACGGGGTGCCCAATCGTATCCTTGCCACCTGATCGGTTCGTCCGGCGCTCAAGTGCACATAGCTGCGAAGCGAGGCGCTTGTTGTCCAAGAGCGACACCTTTCCCGAATTCAAGATCGGCAGGAGGCCAGCAAAGTATTCTGACGTCGTCAGCTCGGCGCGGTCGTACATAATGCCGCAGTTAGCGAAGCCATCGACCACAAAACCCGCCGCATACCTGTCGCCGGATACTTCGAACAGGCCATAGCGTTTAAGCGCCTCTGCGCACCGTGCCACGGCATCGAGTGGCTTGCCGCCCTTGTCCTCCAAGAGGAAGTCAATGATCGCCGCATCGCCCTCCTTATGACCGATACAGAGCGTAAAGGAGTCGGCGCCGCCACCACTAGGATCGGCATGCGCGATGTAAACGTGCTGGGGCTCATAGGGGCGAATGACGACGCCTCGCGCCGTGCACGCATTTACCGTCTCTGGCGCAACATAGGACTCTAAGTCGCTGCGAAATTGGCCGCCCCATTCCGAGGCAGCAACCGCGGGATCGTCCTCATATGCACGATCGATAACGCTTTGTTTGATGGTCGGGTTAAAAACCCGCGTCGGGCCGTTGGCAACCAGGATTTCCGGGCTGCCGTTGGGACCAAAATGCCTGTTAAACGTCTTCCATGTCTCGCCGCGCCGAGCATGGGGAGAGCCAATAGCCAGTAGCGGCCCGCTAGTAGTTGCCAAGGCCGGCCGAGCGGCGGCCAGGATCTCTTTGTCGGCATTCCGGGAGCCGAATTCGTCGGAAAGCCACATTGAGCATTCCTCGGCTATAATCGCAACGGCCGAGATCCCGCGAATGGTTCGAAACGATGCAGGGCGGATTGATATGTCGATGCGGGTTTTCAAGCTGACCGTATCGCTGGTTTGATTCTCGACCAGCGCCCCGATCCTTGGCACCTTCGCAAAGATGCCCGAGACATAATTGAAGATCGTTCGCGCCTGCAGCGTCGAGGCCGCCAGGATTGGAAGAATGCCGCGCTCGCCGGGACCGAGTACCGCCCTGTAATCGCAGCAGGCGGCTAGATAACTGGCGATGATGGCGATAATCAGCGACTTGCCCGACCGGCGGCCGGCGATGATCCACAACTCGCCGCATGGCTCGGTCGGCGCAACGGTGCGACCGGTCACCGACGTGAAGATGACCATTTCCTCGGACGTCAGCGGCTCGCCAAAAGCGGCGACAAGCAGGATCCGCATGACGCGATAGGATTCGCCACCGACGATGGCACCGAACCAGGCAGGGCTCTCAAGGGCTTCTCTGACCGATACGAGCCTATTCATTGGACGAGGTCTTCGGCCGGACAGGCTTGGCGAAGTAGTCAACCAAAAGGGAATCGCTGTTAACGGGCTTGGCACGGCGCTCGAGGCCAAGGGTTTCAAGAACCCGGCGTTCATGACCCGCGATCCGGCCGAACTGATCAAGGTCGACGGCGAGCCCCATGGACAGCTTGCCCTCGATGATCTCGCGCTCCGTGCCGAGCGATGCTGCCAGTCGACAAAGGCTGTAGGCCACTGTGGAAACCGCGTCAGGCCCGCCCTGATCCGAAATGTACATGTGCATTAGGTCGCGATGCCGGCGGGCCCACTGGCTGTTGCCGTCTCCCACGACAAAGCTGCGCTTTCCGTTCGTCACGGCCGATCGGATACGCTTCGGGCGCGCGTCTTGATCGTCCTGCGCGGGACGGATCGCCGTCATGGTCTGAACGGTTTCGAGGGTTTCCAAGGTCTTTTACGCCGTCCAAATGGCCACATACGATGCCCAATTGTTGCCCGAAACGGCTGAAAACGCAACGCTATCAGCAGATACCGTTGATTAACAAGGGTTTTTATTTTCACAGCACAGGATGGATAGTCAGGCGATGACCAAGGTCCGGCGCAATTCAACGTGCGTGGCATGTGGATAGGCCGAGGCTGCGCTCAGGCTTTCGGAGCCGAAGAAAGTGATGGGTAAGCTTAGCTTTTCGCGAAGGGTCCGGGGGTAATCTCCTTGACGCTGCCGGGACTCATTCCTTGGCCGATCAATTCACTCTCGGAAACTTCCTTGACGGCCTCAGCGAGTTCGCCCTGATTTACGGGAACGTAAGCAATCACCAGCTCTAGGGCGGTTTGCTTATCAGCCTCGTAGGACAGGAAATACCGCACGATCTCCGGGTTGCCGACGCAGCTGAACGTCGTGGCACGAACATTCCATCCTGCCGACATCGACCCCTCCCTTATGCTGCCGTAGCGATCAGTGTGGTCAACTCTTAATCAGTAGGCGCCGTTCCGTAGAACCAGCATTTATGTGGCTCAAGCCGTGTCTTGTGCAGGATGATGGCGACGACTATGGCCCTGGCCTCGGCGCTTCCCTCAAGACTGTTCTCGGAAAGCCCTTTTTGGAATATTTGGACAAGCCCCCCCCCGTCGCATTTGCGGTCTCCGAGGCCGGCACGGCCGTTTTTTCTGTAGAGATCTTTATTGGTCGCTAAATTTTTTGCGTCATGGGCCCTTATTGGCTGCGAAACTTTTTGCGGCGAAACTTTTTGCGTCACGGCCAAAAAAATGGCGTTTTCCCCTATTGGTCGCTAAACTTTTTGCGTCACTAATTTCAATGCAAAATCCGGTTTGCGCTCACGGGCTCCGAAATCGTGGCGCTATCCATCAGTTCAGGAAGCGTACCGGCCGCCCGGCGCCGTTCCCATGTTCGGCGCGACATCGCAAGCTTCTTCCATGGCTTTGTGCGACTTAGGGATTGATCGTGCGGCTTGGCTCCGTTCGCTCGCTTCTTGTCCCTCGCACGGCACCTCTGGCGTTCGGTGTATTGCTGCATCAGCTCTTCCCGGGTCACTCCATATGGTACGATTGTCCATGCTGCAGCGTCCCTCCGAACCTCCGCTGTGATCCCTAGTAACCGGCCGATGGTATCGCCGCGCATGGCGACGTAATGGTTCCTACCAAGGCGAACGCTCTCTTTTCCGCGCCATTGCTCGGTAGCAGCTACTTGGGCGCGGATGTGATCAAGATCGACGCTCAGCCCAGCTCGCCGCGCCGCCAGCGACAGGGTGGACACAGAGAGGCCAAACCATTCTGGGGCGCTTCGCGCCTTCCTGTCGCCGAGCCATTTCTCAGGTGCGGCGCTGAGGAGGTTGGCGAACACAATGAGCCAGGGCGCGGGGTCGAGGATTTCTCCTCGATCCTTATGAAGTTGCGCCACCCTGTAAAGCTGCGAAAGCTTGATTGCGATGTCCCGCCGCCGGGACAAGCGACTCATGCGCCGCTCCCTTTCGAGAAGGCGATGTGCCGCGACCGAATCCAGTTCCGCGTCTTGACGTCGGGCGGCACTGCCGCCGCGCTTTGCACATAGCCCCACGAGCCTGGCTTTCGGCCAAACTTTTCCTTAAACTTATTCCACGCAAAGCCGTCGGGGTTCTGATATCCGCGCTCTTCAGCATACCCCTTGAGCATTTTTATAAATGTCGACGGGTCAGCCTTTGACTCGCTATCGCCAGGAGCTCCGGATCCATATTCGACCAAATCCCCGTCGAGCTCTGCAACTTTCGTGATGGCGAAAAACACATGGCCGCATTCGGGACAAGCCCGCACCGCCGGAGGGACCACGACGCGGCATTCAGGACAAAGCTTGATGCCGGGCTCGACCGCGATTTTGCCCGTATCAAAGTTCTTATTCCCTTCGCCATCATGGAGCGCGGGAACGTCAATTTCAGTAACGATCCCGAGGCGCTCAGTATTGCCCGCGTGGTCAAGTATAATGCAATGGTCTTTGCCTTCCGCTATCCTCAGGCCGCGACCAATACTTTGCACGTGCCTGATCCGGGACCGGGTCGGTCGCGCGTCGATGATGCATCGCACATCGGCGTCGAAGCCGGTGTCGATAGTGCCCACGTTGCAGAGGATCTTTGTCTCGCCGGACGCGAAGCGATGGAACATGTCATCGCGGTCGAGCTGGATTGTGTCGCAGTCGAGATATTCAGCCGCGACTCCTGCTTCGATGAAGCGCTCATGCAAGTGCTGGGCGTGCTTTCGGTCGACGCCATAGCAAACGGTTGGCATTCCTTCGCCCCGCTTTTTCCATGTGTCGATGACGTCGGCGATGATTTCACGCCGATTGCAGATGTCGCTTAGTTCGTCGTTTCTAAACTCGCCCTTGTCAATGTGAACCGAGCCAAGTTCGGGCGGCGGCGGGGCAAAGATCTTGAACCGAGATAGACGCCCGATGCTCATGAGGCCCGTCATCGACACCGGCTTGATCAGATCGTCATAAACCCTCCCAAGCCCGCGCGACCAGGGCGTCGCGCTTAGCCCGACAACGATGGTGTTTTGCATCTCCGGAGAAGCAAACCATTTCTTCACTGCGTCGAATTGCATGTGCGCTTCGTCGACGATGACGAGACCGAAATTTTGCGTCGGACGCCGAACTAGAGTTTGTTCAGAGGCGACGACGACTTGTTTCTGACAGCTATCCCTTCCCCTCATGCCTTGGAGGACGCCAACATCAGGAACTCCCCCGCGCCGAAAGTTCTCGACAGTCTGTTCAATAAGCACGGTGCGCGGCACTAGGAAGGCCACACGATGCCCCTTAGCAGCCGCGCTCCGTGCGATATTCATCGCGATCTCGGTTTTGCCCGATCCAGTCGCGAGTTGAAGCATCGGCCGCCTTTTTCCAGCCGCGATCGACTCCCGCAAGAGATCGATGGCCAGTTTCTGGTGGTCGTAAAGCTCACGTGGGGGAGTCACCTGCGGGGTTTGGAAGAGCGCATTCATTTCGCGCTCCCTTCGACCCGCTCTGCGAGTTCCTTCGCGTCTGCGGAAATCGATTGCCAATGCGCCCGCGCCCGCCTCAAGAAATGCAGCAGCCCTGCGTCCGATTTGACCGCGATGCAGGGCATTGCCGCGTCGAGTTCGCGGTGCAGAATATCGATGGTGTCGCCAATGTTTTGGCGAAGCTGCTCGCGGCAGATCTCGATGGCTTGGGGTGAGGGCGCGCTCATCGTGCGCCCCCTTTGCGGCGTCGCCGTTGCGGTCTGGGCGCCGTCTCAACTTCACTGATCGCGGCAACAATTTCCGCTTCGGAAAGCGCGCTGTGTTCGGCCGAAAACCCGCGCCATAACGATTTGGATAAGTCGTCGAGCTCCTGCATCCCAGTGCGTTTTCTAAATGCGTCGCCCTCTGGGCCGAGCCATTCATCAACATTTTGAAAAGGACGCTGCAAAATCCACTCAACGTGCATCCCGGCGCCTTCGGGGTCGCGCCAGCTCCGCGCGGCAAAGAGCGTGAAAATCGCCCACTCGCGCCGTTCGTCATCAGACCGGCCATGAAATGGGTCGTACCCAGGACCCTGGATGACGCCGATGTCTGCATCGAGGCAGGCTTTCAGCAGATCCTCGCCGTCGAGGCTCTCGATCTCTTTTGCGAAGCGAAAAAGCTTTCGGACGTCAGACGACAGCACGAGCAGGGCCGCTGCCTCGTTGAGGGTCAAATCCGCAATAGGTTGCGCATTTGGCCCCTCGATCTCAGTGCGGTTCCGTGCAAGGCGCATATAAAGTTGCGAGGTTCGCTCGCTGATTGAACAATGGTCGCGCAACCAGGGAAGCCACGCACCGTGCGGCACCATTTCTTTGGCTTCAATCAGCAATTCCCCGGCGGCGATCGAGTGACCGAGACTTTCGCGCAGGGCCAACGATACTGCGGTATGCTCGGCTCGAATCCGGGCCGCGAGTTCCGGGAGGGAATTTGAGAAGGCGATAGCGCCGTCATTTCCCCCTTGCTTATCAACGTCGTTTTTGCTATTTTCCGCATCGTCAGTCCTGCCGGAAATGACACGCAGATCCAGAGCCGCTGGCGTCGCAACCGCCGGCGGCTTTTCCCTTTGATGCATGGCGTCAAACGGTTTCCGTCAGGGAGGCTTGGACCGCTGGTTTGCCGCCGGTCTTCGGCGTCCGCCGCGGACGCTGGGCAAGCCATGCTTCGACTTCGTGGATATCCCACGCGATGCTGTTCGGGCCCATTTCGATAGGTTTAGGAAACCCGGCCGCCACCTTTCGGGCCGCGTCCATGCGATCACGAAAAACGCCCCGCTCGGCGAGCTCTTTATAGCGGACATACTGCTTCGACATATTCAATCCTCATTGCGCAACCGCGACCACGGCGTTGCTCATGTGAACTGAATATGCACGACAGAAACATCTTGTATATCAACTGGTTAGGGCACTCTTAAGAATGTCCGGACACTCTTAAGGAACGTCATGTGGACAACTTTTTTACCCATCGGTCCATGATGGTCTTCTCATCTCTGCGAGGCAGCTTGTCCGCTTCTAGACGAATGTTGACTCTGTCAGTTATCTCCCGCCTGCTTCCCCCTTTTGCAAGCTCCGCCCGCAAGATCGAGAGTTGCCGTTCCCTTCTTTGGGGCGAGTTGGCCGCACGTCGATCGCGGGCGCGCCCGAGCTTCTCGAATTCGGCAAGCTTTTGCGCACTGTCGCTCATCGTTCCCATGCTGCTGATCGAGACCGCCGCTGCTATGAAGTGGTGGATCTGTTCGTACCCGTAATCCGCACGGGATGGCTTTGTCTGTCTCAATGGCTCGATGAACCATTTTGCGAGCTCATCAAACGCCGGACGCAATCGGGTCAGCGCGGCTTCAAGTCTAGCTCGATCGGCAGGCGTTACGACTTTTTCAGCTTTCGGCGACAGCGCACCAAGTGCCATCTTTTCGAGATAATCGAGCATCGTTAGCGCGCCTGCCTTGCAATCGCTGCTTTCGCTCATCCTTGCTCCCTCATCTTGATGACGTTCGTGGGATCGCCAGGTTCGACGATCGACATGACGCGATTGGCCCACGCCTCGAACGCGTGCCTTTTCTCGTCAAGATAGCTGTGTTGATCATAGATCTTGTGCAGGCCCTTTTGGCTATGAGCGATGCAAAGCTCGCTGACGTTATCCGCGATCCGCAGCGAAGAAAGCCCGGTTCGCATTGTTCGCCGCAGATCATGGAACCGCCAAGGAGCTACGTCGGGGATCAGGGCGTCGATCTTGGCTTTCAAGCCGCTGAAATTTGCGATCGGCCGGCGCCCGCCGGTCGTCGTGAGGACGAAGGGGCCAGGCCACCGCGGCAGGCCGGCGAGGATCGCAATGGCTTCCGGCGCCAGGGGCACAATATGCGCCGTATCAGCCTTCATGCGATCGGCTGGAATGACCCATAAGCCTTTCGCGAGGTCGATTTCGGACCACGCCATTTCCCCGACCTCGCGAAGGCGTTGACCGGTCAAAAGCAAAAGGCGCACGAATGGGCCAGTCGGATAAGATAGGTCGCCCGCAGACTTCCATAGCGCCGCCAGCTCACTATCCGTGAGAACCCGAACTCGTGGGCTGGGCTTGCCAATCAAATCCTTGGCGGAGAGCGCGGCGCACGGCGACGCTGCCAGGCCGTAGCAGCGCTGCGCCAGCGCCCAGCGATAAAACTTCGAGAGGTATGCGAAGAGGTGCCGCGCTTGATAGGGGCGGTCCTTCGCAACCGCCTTCAGTAGCTTTGCGATTTCGAGGTCCGTGATCGAGGCAACGGGGCGTTTTCCGAAGGATGGCAGGATTTCACGCCTAAACGCGGCCTCGACCTCGGCGGCGGATCGCAAGCCGGCAACGTGATCCTCAAAGAAATCCTTAGCGACCGCTCCGAACGTCTGTTTCGCGGCTTGGGCCTCCGCCTCTTTTGCTGCCTCTCGTTTGGCTTTGGGATCAATGCCGCGACTTATATCGAGGATCGCGGCGCGGGCGTCCGCCCTGGCGTCGGAGAGTGCGTAGGGCAAAGGATGGGCCGCTGGGAACGGTACGGTCCAGCCGAAGCCGATTAGTCGGCGAATCAGCCTGCCATTTGGCAGGCGCCGCATTACATTGAAACTTGCGGCCCCGGTGTCGGTAACACGGACGCAGAAGCTAGGAATGGCGCTATCCCAAATTACCGTGCGCTTGCCAGCCGGGGCGGGTTTGAGCCCTCGCAATGCTCGGTCGGTTAACAGAGTTTTCATGGTCGCCCAAAAAATCAGATGCTGATATAGGTCAACTATGGGGCAACACTCAATATGTGTCAACGGGTGTTAGCGGATATTAACGGGTGATTGGATTGTGGGCATTAATATGCTGTGAAAACAAGGTCGAAGGCTGTTAAAATGTTGTGCAGTGTTAAGAGGTGATATGAAGCGCGACGGGACTTTTAATCAGAGGGTCATGGGTTCGAATCCCATCGCGCTCACCAACAAAATCAAAACATTATATCGCATCCACGAAAGATAGTCAGGCGAGGCGCTGGCTTGGTAAGCGTGCGGTAAGCAGAAATCGGAAATTCGGGGAAAATCGGACGCTTCATACGACACCCCCCAAGGTGCCCAGCGGCTGGTAGCCCCTATTTGTCTTCATCCGCCCCGAGAGACGGCAGTTTGCCGCCCGCGCTTTGACAGAAGGCTGCCAACTGGTGCGCCAGCATCCCACCTAGTTGGCGCGATGTTGTATCGAGGTGGCAAGTTCCGCGCCGGCTGGGTCAGCCGGTAAAGCTCGACCAGCTCACGCCACGTGTAGCTCTAGGTGAAGCGTCCGCACATGGGGACTTTTATTAGCGGATAACCCGGCCATTCCAATTGTACTGTTGGAAATTAGTCGAGACTGAGACCTGGGCGGCTTAATAGGGAGCCAAAGTGTCGAACCTGTAGCTGAAGCCGACCTGCACTTGGTTCTGCGTCAAATGATGGCGTACGGAAAGGAGGCCGCCCATGGGCGCAAACAAAGCCGCGAACGGATAGTCCGTGGTGCTGCCGAAGTCGGAATAGCGGTATTCGGCCCTGACCGACCAATTGTTGGTGACCGCATATTCGAGACCGCCGCCGACCGTCCATCCGGCGCGTGTTTTCGAAATGCTCTCGTTGAGGAACAGGGGGCCGGCAAGGCCGAACGAATAGGTGTTCTTGATGCCGGTGAAAGCGGCGCCGCCGGTTGCGTACAACAGGACCCGATCGAACGCGACGCCGGCGCGGGCGCGGATCGAACCTTGAACCTGCTCGCGGTTTGTCGAGGTGATGCCGAAGGGAATGAAAACTGTCTTGCTCACGCTCGTTCCGTCGACCGTGCCTTCAAGACCAATCACCCATTGGTTGATCTGCAGATTATATCCGACATGGGCGCCGCCGATCACCCCTTGCGGTTTTGTGCCGAATGGGGCGGAGAGGAATAGCGCGGAGGTGCCTGGGGTACCCGGCGTCGCGGGGACTGCCGGGGTTAGGATACATTGCGGGCTCCCAGGAGGGAAATCGCAGTTTGGAACCAGTACGGCGGGCGTCCCAGGCGTCCCGGGTGTTCCAGGCGTCCCAGGAACGAACGAAGTCGCATTAGCGGCATCGTTTGCCCAGGCGTATCCGATTTGACCACCGAGATAGAGGCCGGTCCAGCTGAACAACGGAACGGGCTGCGGTGGAGCCGCTAGCGCCGCCGATCCAGTGAGGGCAACGGCACCAGCCGCCGCCATGAGGACTTTACGGAACATGAGCCTCTCCTTAAGGGAGCGTGAATTCTGACAAAGCTACGCCCTTTCTGAAGGCCAGCAATCTTTTTCCGTCTTTGAACACTTGCTTTTTGAACAACTGTGGCGGCGGTGCAACTGACGGGAATAACGAAGACCGGGGCCGGATCGACCAAGCAAATTGCGAACGAGCCGAGGAACAGAGTGGCCGTCAGCAAAACTTAAAATAAGATCGGCGCCATCCGCTTCACTTGCCCCTCTTTTGTTCGAAGCCTTCAGCAATCTGATGCCAGGTCCAAGGCATTTTGGGATGAATTCGATATCTGCTGATTCGAGAGGGAAGCGGATTACATCGATTGTGCGCCCCCTCAAGGCCTCTCCCTTTTTTCGGTCGCCTCTCGATGTAACGCCGGATATTGGGAGGACTCTGCAGCCTATCAGTGGTACGCGGGGATTTGAAGGTCGCGCCGGCCTCGGTCGATGCGGCAAGCAGAACTCAGATGATCAAGCCCTCCGGCTGGCGTAACTCAGGCCTTCTGCATGATGATGACCCGCGTTCAAGCCAAGGTTCGCGCGCGCGACCCCGTTCTCATCACCGGCTGCTCGACCGGTGTCGGCCGCGCCGCGGCGATCATGTTCCAGGCTGCCGGCTTTGTGACCTTCGCCACCGCGCGAAATCCTGCCACGCTTGAAGAGCTGCGCGCCGCCGGCTGCCGGACTCTTGCTCTCGACGTGACGGATGAAGTCTCCCGGCAGGCCGCGGTCGAAACAATCGAGAAGCAATTCGGCTCGGTCGGTATTCTCGTGAACAATGCGGGCTATGGCCAATACGGCCCCCTCGAGGAAATATCGCTCGAGGCGATGCGGCGACAGTTCGAGACCAATGTTTTCGGCGCGATGCGTTTGTCTCAGCTGGTATTGCCGGGTATGCGTCGCGCGGGAAGGGGTCGCATTATCACCGTGAGTTCCGTCGCGGGTCGCGTCAGCATCATCGGCGGCGGGGCCTATCACGCAAGCAAATTCGCCCTCGAGGCTCTTGCCGATGCGCTGCGCCCCGAAGTCGAACCCTTCGGCATCGACGTGGTGAACGTGCTGCCGGGGCCGATTGCGACACATTTCGAGGCAACGCTCCTAAGGACTATCCCGAATAGGGACGAGGGCAGCCCCTATAGGCCGTTCAAGAAAAATCTTGCGCGGCGGATGCACAGATTTCTCACACCGGGCGGCTTCGGCGTCATGACGGCCGAGCATGTCGCGAGGGTTGTTTTCAAGGCGAGTACGGTGTCGCGTCCGCGCCCACGCTACAGCGTCGGTTTCATCGCAAAACTTGGCCCGTTCGGTCGCGCGCTGGTGCCCGATCGCTTGGTGGACAGGGTGACCCGTTTTGTGATGTCGGGGAAACTTGGCTGACTTCTCGGTTCAATCAAGGCGGAGTTTTAAGTCTCCGCCCTGTCCTACTTTTGCTGCAACCGCTCCGCGGTTAGGCCATCCGGGCGGCTTCCTCCGGGGTCGGGAGCCGACCTTTGGGCGTGAGCTGATCGATCAGCTCGGGCAGATGCTGAGCCAGGGAGGCCAGCAATTCCTCCTTGCCGAGGCCCGTCCGCTGGCTCAATGCGGCAAGCGCCTCGCTGCCCAGCACTTTTTCCAAGTCAGCCGGCGTAATATTCTGGTTCGGGCCGGTGCCGATCCAAGATTGCGCCAGGCGTCCCAGTCCGCCCTTTTGAAAATCATTGACAAGATTGCCGAGCCCGCCGCTCAGAACGCCGCCGGCTGCCGGGCCAAGGACCCCGCCAAATCTTTCCCGTATCATGTCGGCAAGGTTGCCACTGGGCGCCGGAGGCGGCGGCGCCGATCTGCCGCCGCTGCCCAATAGCCCGCCCAGGATGTCGCTGAGCCCACCAGCGGAATTGGGGACAACGGGGGGAGGGGCAGCCTGAGCGCCGCTCCCCTTCATCGCCTTATAGGCGAGAAGACCAAGGAGGGCTATCATGATGGGCGACATCCCGCCGCCGCTGCTGCTCGTGGTGGGCTGACGCCGTCCGCGAGGGCCGTTCATCATGCCGATAAAGATATCGCGCAGTCCCATGAGTATCTCCTGATTCCCCGCCTTCGGGATATGACCGACGCATATGTGCTGCTGAGGTAAATTGGCGTTTCCTAGAGCCACCGTCGCGGTGGTGCGCCCGTATTGCCTGGGTCAGAAATAACGCGGTGAGTCGAAAGCCGGTTCCAAATAAACAACACGAGCAGGGCCCCAATGGTCGCGCCGACGAGACCCGCGCCCTGATCGAGGCGGTACCAACCGATGGTCTGACCAATGAAGGTAGCCACGAACGCTCCCGCAATTCCAAGAAGCGTCGTCAGGATAAAGCCCTGCACGGTATTCGGACCGGGCGAAATAATACGGGCAATAATACCGGCGATGAAGCCGATCGCGATGATCCAGATGATGTTCGACACCATAATCTCCTTGGGTTAGCGCCTCGGTCATAGTTAGGGCGCAAGTTTCGGAATGCGAGCCTGCTACCGTCAAGAAATTGCCGAGCGGGTGGATTGGTTTCCAAGAAAAAGCCAGCAGCAAAATGTAGATTTCGCGAAGTCACGCCGCTGCTTTTCATGTTTGATTCAACAGCATGAACGGCGTGGCAATGACCAGGACAGGAAGGGCTCGAAGGCAGAGCCGGACCAGCTTAGCGCCGAAATTTTGATCCTAGCCGCATCCGCTTCGATGACGGAGAATCCCTCTGGGGTTCCCCGCGTGCGCAGCGAAAGAGTTCCGCCGCCAACGGCATAGGTCATGCCACCGGGGTAGGGGAGAAGAACGGCAAATGGATTGTGGACGTGGCCGGTGAGGATCAGGTCGATCCCGGCATCGGCAAGCAATAGCGCAGCGGCCTCGCCGCGATGCACGCCGCCGGAAACAGCGACGTACTCGGTTTCGATCAGCGGATGGTGGCAGACCAAGACTTTCAGCGCGGCCTTTGTCCGCTTCATTTCGCTGGCGGCTTGACGGATTGCGGCCAAGTTCACCGCGCCCTTCGACCAATTGAGTCTCGGTTGCGCGCCGCGCGCTGTATTCACCGCCCGCACAACGAGGTCAGGCAAGTCGATCTTAGTTTCACTCAACGGGGCGACATAGCGGCGATAGCGGTCGAAGGGGGCCATCGTCCTCAGCATGAGATTCCAATAGGGCGTATCATGATTGCCAGGGGTCACCAGAAGGGGCCTTGGCAACCGACACAACCAATTGCGCGCCGCCTTGAATTCGCGCGACCTTCCACGAAGGGTAAGATCCCCTGTCAGAATCACGGCGTCGGGCGAAAGAGCGCGTGTCGCGGAAATCGCAGCCTCCGTGGCGATAGGATTTTCCGCTCCGAAATGAATATCGCTGAGATGGACGAGACGCACGCTCAACGGGTTGAAGCGCTTTCAGGGCCGCTTGCCGAGGTGCTAGGCCCGTGGTTTGGGTTCGTTTCGCCCGCCGGAACCAAAGCACGGAAAGCGGTCGGCTTGAATTCAATTTCCACCCTGCGCCCGAGCACGTGCATCTCGCCATCAAGGATACAGGGGACAGGCCGCCGCGCCCAGGCATGAGCACGCAGGCACCGATCGGCGAGCACGGCCGGATCGCTGCGCCATTCGCCGCGCAGCATATTCACCCCGAGACGGAATGCATCGGCGGCGCCTCGCGGATCAAGCGCTGCGGCCTCGAAAGCCGTCTCATCCTCGCACGCACGGGAAACCATCGGACACATGACCGCCAGAGCCTCAGCCTTGAGTTCTGGCCCATCATCCAAGGAAAAATGGAGTTTGCGGGAAAACGCATGTGACAGTGCGTGGCGTGCCTTATCCCATGCAGCCTTCAGCTCCATGTTGCGGACGGCCTCCCGAGCCGGCGCCCAGAGTGCCGGCGCTCCGAGAATAGCTGCAACGTAAAAGGCTTGTCCGTCGACAACGCCGCCCGCCACGGGCCTGATCCTGCCGTCGCTCAAGGAGGCCTTCAAGGCTTCGCGCCAGGAAAGTCCGTTGTAAAGCGCATTTGGCAGCACATTCATGGTCCCCCCTGGCAAGGACGCGACCAAGGGGCCGTGAGCGCCGCATAATTGCGCTGCCAGACGAGCCGTACCGTCCCCCGCCAAGACCACGACGAGGTCGGGATCGGCTGACACGGCGTGGCGCACCGCCGTTTCGATCTTTTTCGGTTCCACGCTCGCGACATGAACCGCGATGCCAAACTCTGCGACAAGAGCCTCGAGCTCCTCCGCCGCGCCGGATTCGACGCGGCCCCCAGCGACGTTCACAATGGCTTCCACACGTTGAATCCGGACGCCAGCGGTCGGCGGAGCAGTCGTGGTCTCGGAGAATATTTGCTGATTCATGCAAAGGAGAATGCCGGGCAAGGGTCTCGGTTCCCTTGAAAAGCGGCAAGGGGGCTAAAGGCTTATGCGCCGGCCTCGTTTTCTTTCGATTCCGCGGCTCGCCGCATGAACACCCAAAACAACAGTGCCCACGCCGCACCGGCGCACCAGCCACCTACCACGTCCGAGGGCCAATGCACGCCGAGGTAAATTCGCGTAACTCCAATCAGGACGGTCATGCCCACGGCGAGGGATACCAGATAAATTCGCGCACGCTTGGTCTCTTGTGTGCTGGCCAGCATCATCCCGACAGTCAAATAGGCGGCCGCGGAAACCATTGCATGGCCGCTTGGGAAACTGGAACTCCAGAACTCCGTGAGATGAGCCGCGATGGCCGGGCGCTCGCGAAGCAGGCTCAACTTGATTGTGCTGCTGAGGATAGCGGCGCCGCCGACGGCGCTGATCAAAGTGAACATCCGTCTCCAGCGCTTATGGAGCGCCAGAAATCCGGCCGCGGCAATGGTCAACAGAGTGATAAATGTCGTCCCGCCCAATGCGGAAATGTCGATGGCCGATTGTACCAGCCAGGATGGCCCGATCGGCGTTGACGGATCGTCGGCGCGACGAAATGCGAGCAGGATCGCGTGGTCCGAGGCGGTGGTGTCGCCATCCCGCACTTCCTCTAAAATATGGGCGAACAGAAATGCGCTTGAGACGCAAAAGAAAGCGATGACGGGTTGAAAGCCAAATCGGTCGATCGTCGCCCATAGCGACTTCAGCCTGAAACCGATTGAAGCCTGCGCGCTGTCCACGTGAACCTCCCGACGATGACTGGCGATTCAGCGAGTCATGGCGTGACCGATGCTGACAAAATATCAAGCGATGGCCTTGCAAATATAGGCGGCTCGGGCTTGTTGTCGATGCATCCGGGCGCCAGTGAAATCGCCGCCGCGCGTATCTGGGCGGCGCGACAAACCGAGGGCGATTAAAACTCCTCGCTTTTTTTCCGCTTCAACTTCGCCTTGCCTTTGGGCGGGTGAGAGGCGCGCTCGATATCCGAAGCGGAGAGATCCAGTGCCCGCGCCGCCTCCTTGAGAAGATCGGGGTCCACCGGACGCGGCTCCAGCGACACGTCCTTGCCGAGCCGGTCGGCAATGATGCGACACGCCGCGACCCTGGCGAAGGGCTTATCGTTCGCCGGAACGAGATACCAGGGCGCATAGTCCGTTGAGGTTTCCTCGATCATATCCTCGATCGCCGCCTCATAGTCCGACCAGCGGGTGCGATTGCGGAAATCCTCATAGGAGAGCTTCCAGCGCTTTACCGGATCGAACAGCCGGTCGCGGAAGCGGCGCATTTGTTCGTCTGGCGTGATGTGGAGAAAGATCTTGACGAGGCGAATTCCGGAATCGGTGAGCATCAGTTCGAACTCGTTGATCTCGCGATAGGCGCGCCGCCATTCCTTTTCTGTTGCGATGCCTTCGATGCGCTCGACCAGCACGCGGCCATACCAGGAACGGTCGAACGCAACGATTTGTCCCTTTGTCGGCAAGCGCCGCCAGAAGCGCTGGAGGTAGTGCTGGGCTTGCTCGTGCTGATCGGGCGCGGCGATCGGGTGGACCTTGAAACTGCGGGGATCGAGAGCCCAGCCGAGGCGGCGAACAAGGCCGCCCTTTCCGGCGGTATCCCATCCCTCAAGGACCAGCAGCGCCCGCTCCGATGTTCCTAGATAGGCTTGCTGAATAAGTTGAAGCACCGCCTGCAGCGTCGTGAGACGCCGCTCATAATCGGCAAATTCCATTTTTGGATATTCGGTGATTTTCGCGAGCTTTGGGCGGCGCTTCATAATGAAATCGCGCGAGTTCATTTCTTCTTGAGGCATTGACTTACCCGCCTATATATCCCGAGGGTCGGAGATCGTTTGCAGCTAACTGCGGTGCAGCAAACGTTGACTATCGCGCGGCTCGCCTTTGTATGCCAAGATGGCTATGGCGGAAAAAAGATTCGTAGCTGCTCGGAGGGGTCCCATGCGCTTTGGCTTCGTTGCAATTATGTTGATTCTGTTTTCCGGGCCAGCCTTGGCTGTCGATGGAACAAATTTGCCGGGCCACGACTATGCGAATTTCGACGCGCCCTCGGCATGGGTGTGCCGGACCACTTGCGGCGGCGAGTCCCGTTGCCAGGCCTACACATGGGTCAAGCCGGGAATTCAAGGGCCGAGCGGGCGTTGCTGGCTCAAGCAATCCTTGCCTGCCATCGTAAAGGACGCCTGCTGCGACTCCGGCCCCCGCCGTTTCATCTCGGCGCGCGACCTGCGGGCGGAAGATAAAATCAATCGGCCCGGTTCGGATTTCAAGAATTTCGAGACCAACAGCTGGTCGACATGCCAAAGCGCCTGCGGCGAGGATCAGATCTGCTCGTCTTGGACCTATGTCCGTCCCGGCGTGCAAGGCCCATCGGGCCGCTGCTGGTTGAAAAATGTTGTCGCCCGTCCCGTGCCGGACGCAAATTGCATTTCCGGTGTGAAATACAAGCCGCCTTCTGTACGGATCGACTGATCGTTCGAGCTGCGGGATCAGGCCTGGCGATCGCCGGAAATCTTAATGTCGGGCGATCGAACCTAGAGCGTGCAGACCCGCGGGGAAGTGCAAGTTTCCCGCGCGCGGCGCGACGAGGAAGAAGGTCCGATAGGCGCCGATGCCTTTCAATTGTATCGTTCCGCGTTCCTCGAACGTGAAGCTGGGTTCGGTGAGCAAATGAAAGGCTTCGGTAAGTTGGATACGCCCAGGCAAGCCATGCGATTCCATGCGCGAGGCAATGTTCACCGCGTCGCCCCATACGTCATAAGCGATGCGACTTCTGCCGATCACCCCGGCCGTCGCCGGCCCGCAATGAATGCCTATCCGTAAGGTCAGCCTGCGGTAGCCGAGCGGCGGACATTCGCCGCTCGTCTCAAGCATCGCAAGAGCGAGCTGTGCGATTGCATTGGCACCCTCGGTGCCGTCGCCCCGCAGACCAGAGACCGCCATATAGCTGTCGCCGATCGTCTTGATCCTTTCTGCCCCATAGGTCTCGCACAAATTATCGAATGAGCACACCAGGCTGTCGAGATAATCGACCACGTCTCCGGGCGGCAAATTATGGGCGGCGCCGGTAAAGTCGACAAGGTCGGCGAATAGAACGCTGAGGTTTTCAATACGATCGGCGATCCGCACCTCTCCCGACCTGAGGCGAGCCGCGATCGAAGGAGGCATCACCGTCTCGACGAGAGCCTCCAACCGGATGTGCTGCTGTTCGAGCTCGGATTCTTTTCGCCTCAGTGCCACTAAAGCATAGAAGATCATGACAGCGTTGATCGCGATCACATTGAACATCGCCTGACTGGACAGGATCTGTCGCAGTTTGATATCCGCAGTGAACACAAGCCCCTGTTCGGGCGCCAATAGCATCAAGAGGGCCAGAGCCACGCTTGCCACAACGAAAAACACCAGGAAAAGCCGCCATTGCTCGACGCCGAACATGAACAATATGGCCCCGGCAAGCACCAAATAGATTTGCAGGCCGCTTGACAGCCCCAAAAGTGAAACCAGGACCACCACGCTCAAGATGATCAGGCACACCAGCGTAATCGCCACCGTATTCGAGCCCCACCGGTGCAATCGAGGAACCCAGAGAGACGCCAGCGTCATGAATGCGTAAAACGCGTAAACGACCGCAAGCTCGCGGTAGGCATAGACGAGGGTGACGACCAAATGCGACGCGCAAGCCGCCGCGGTCGCGTAAGCGGCAACATTCGTGAACCGCTGACGCGCTGCGACATGCGGATCCGTGGTCACGATCCCGATGGAAATCAATCGGTCGAGCCAAGTTGGGAAGTTGAACGTGTGTGTCGTATTACGACGAATAAGATCGCTCAAACGAACCATTGCATCATGCCCGGTCGCTTGCATAAGGTCTCCGCGATTTTCCTCGAAAATTGCACGCTTTGCAGCATTGCTCCGCCGGCAGACGGAGCCGCCGCTCAAATTAAATACTACAAAATGTTAAATCTCACTATTCATAAGCGTGGCAGCCGCCCGCAAGACCCGTTTGGGTTAGACCGGGCAAGGCGGGGCGCCTGTCAACCTCACGTCCGGCGCCTCCCAATGAGGCATTCGCGTCCATCCTCGAAGGAACATAAGAGGGCAAGGCTGGAATGCCCTTCCTTCAGCGTGGCGTCGTGATCCGGCGGGGCCGGACGCCGGATCAGCCAAACGCTGATCGCGATCAAAGCAAGGCAGGCGAGGACAACCAGGGTGTTGCGGGCGCTTCGCAACACATCCGGGAAATCATCGATGACCGGTTCCTGCGGTCGCATAAAGTATGTCAACAGGCCGGCCACGCCGATCACTGCGGGCACTGTCTTCAAGAAGCTCATCACATCCATGAAGCAAGATTCCCGAAATGAAGGACGCCTCGCGAGGGCGCAGCGGCGCCTGGAGCATAGTTTCCTTTTTGCAAACCGTCCACACCACTTTGAGCGTGCCAAAGGCGGACGACGAGGCCGTCGCTTGGGAGTTCAATAGTTTAGGCGGGATTACCCATCGCCGCACGGATAATTTGCCGAATATGGCCTTTGACAACGCTCAGGGCTTAGATGCTTCAGTCAAGGCCGCGATCCTGGCGGCCAGATCCGACTGGCGGAAGGGCTTGCCAAGACGGGGCAAGCCGCCTCCGACGTCTTGGGCGAGATCGGCGTAACCGGTAATAAGCAGCACTGGCAGATCCGGCCGGATCGCGCGGGCCTTGCGCGCCAGTTCCGCTCCGGTCATGCCGGGCATCAAATAGTCGGTCACGAGCAGGTCAATTCCGTCCTCTCGGCTCAGGGTTTCAAGCGCTTGATGGCCTGACGCCGACTCATGAACCTTGTGACCCAGCTCCGCCAACATGTCCGTTGTGCCCATCCGTACCAGCTCCTCGTCGTCGACGAGCAGGATGTTCAGGGGGCGGGTGTGCACGATGGGGGCGTCGCTGCCTTTCAACGCACCGCACATGATCTCCCCCGCGACAGGGAGCCAAAGGGTGACGGTTGTCCCTCGGCCCGGCAAGCTGTCGAGGACGAGGGCGCCGTTGGATTGAGCTGCAAGTCCATCGACCATCGACAGGCCGAGGCCGGTTCCCTTGCCGATTCCCTTGGTCGAATAAAACGGTTCGACAGCGCGTTTAAGTGTTTCGCCATCCATACCGCAACCTGTATCGGTGATGCGCAGGCAAATGTAATGACCGGGCGAAAGATTTTTCGGCCCGTTGGCAGTCGCCCATTCGACTTCATCGGCGCCAATTCTCAACTCTCCACCGCCCGACATTGCATCGCGGGCGTTAACGGCAAGATTAAGAATCGCAAGTTCGAGCTGGTTGGGATCGACCTGAACGGCCTTAAGCTTGCTGGCGAGGTCGAGAACGATCTTCACTTGCGGCCCGGTCGAACGCGCGATGAGATCCCCCATTCCATAAATAAGTTCCGCGAGGTCGACGGCGCGGGGTTCAAGGTGCTGCTGACGCGCGAATGTGAGCAGGCGCGAGATCAGAGTCCTTGCCCGTTCGGCCGATTGCTGGGCACGGTCAATAAGCCGCTGACCCCGGTCATCCCCTTGCAGCTTGCCACGGATGATATCGAGATTGCCGACGATCGGAGTCAGGAGATTATTGAAGTCATGAGCGACGCCACCGGTCAAACGACCAATCATCTCCAGCTTCTGCAATTCGTGGAGCTGAGCAAGCGCCATCTCGCGCTCGGCCGTGGCCGCCTGCACCCGATCTTCAAGAGTTGTCGTAAGCTCAAGCAAGGCGCGTTCCGCGGCCCGCTGCTCGGTCACGTCGGTGTGCACACCGACCCACTCTCGGACTACGCCATTGGCATCCAAGGTCGGTATCGCCCGAATTAAAAAATGCCGCCATTCGCCGTCATGCCGGCGCACGCGATGCTCGAAAACAAATGTGTGCCGCCCAGCAACGGCGGCGTTCCAGGCGTGGATCGTCGGCTGCACATCGTCGGGGTGGATGGCTTCTGCCCAGCCAAACCCCTGATAATCTTCATAGGTCTGGCCTGTCAGCGCGGCCCAGCCGGGCTGTTCCCCTTCCATCAGACCCGCAGCATTGTTGGTCCAAAGAATGCCTTGGACCGCGTCGACGGCCGCACGAAACCGGTGTTCGCTATCCGCGAGGGCGACCTCCATCTGCCTGCGCTCGCTGATGTCGATGATCGAGCCCACATGGCCGAGAAATGTGCCGTCCTCGCCAAATCGCGGGGTACCGGCATTGATAACCCAACGATACTCGTCGCTTCCTCGGCGCAAGCGGTACTCGATCTGGAATGTCTTGCGCTGAGCATTGGCTTCGCGGAACATGCGTTCGACGGCGCTCTTGTCGTCTGGATGCGTCGCATCGAGCCAGCCGGACCCCTGGCACATCTCTGGCGTCTGCTGCGTGAATTCATACCAGGATCGCGATAGATAGCTGCAAGAGCCGTCGGGTTCAGTCACCCATACCATCCCAGGTGCATTATCGGCGAAATTGCGAAAGCGTGCTTCGCTCTCGCGCAGGCTCGCTTCGGCCCGGGCTCGGCCGACCGCCGTCCGCAAACGCTCGGCGATCTCTTGGACGATGGCGACTTCACCCTCGGTCCATCCGCGCGTCTGCTCGTTCAAGACGAACAGGACACTTATCATGCGGCCATCGGTCAGCATGGGGGCGCAAATGAAAGCTTTTGCGCCGATGGTGGCGTAGGCAGCTTCAGCACCCTCGGTCAGCCAGTTCGTCGCCGTATCATTGACCCATACAGTGCGACCAGCCCGCAATTCGGCGATGATGCCGTGGCCGTAGTCCTGCAGCGTATACGCGCCCGAGACCCCGGCAAAACCTGGCGCCGCCCAATTGCAACCGACAAGTGCTTGATTGCCCTCGGCGTCGATCTCCGAAAAGCCGACGGAGCTTGCGTGGAGATGGCGCCCAAGTGCTTCGGAGGTTGTTGCGATCATATCCTCGGGGCTGGGCGAGGTACGCAGCCTATCCCCAAGTTCACCGCGGAATGCGAGTCGCTGCTCGGTGCGCACCCGTTCAGTGGTATCGTTCACAATGCAAAGCACGCCGCCAATCGTGCCGGTTTCATCACGAATTGCGGAATAGGAAATATCGAACACTGCGGTTTCCCGGTAGCCATGCCGCTCAATGTTAAAGGGGCGGTCTTTGGCGAACACGGTCTCTCCTTTCATGCGCACACTGCGCAGGAGAGGCTCAAGATCTTCCCATAATTCGGTCCAGTTTTCCTGCGCCGGCCGTCCCAATGCGCGCGGATGCTTGTTGCCGATCGTGGCCGCATAGGCGTCATTGTAAAGGGCGATATAGTCCGAGCCCCAGAAAATGACGACTTGGGCTCGCGCCGGAAGCATCAGAGCGATCGCGTTCTTGAGCGCCATCGGCCATTGCTCGATCGACCCCAGTGGCGACGCCGACCAGTCATGGGTCCGCATGAGCGCACCCAATTCGCCGTCGCCAAAGAAATACGCGGGAGCGTTACTGTCCGCGAAGGCATTTGAAGGATTTGGCAACGGCACTTCTTTCGATCGCTGATCAGGATTTCGGTCAAGCTTGGTTTAATGGGGGAAGCCACCCAGACCGTCGGTCCAACAGCCCTCGCGAAGAACCTTCCCCTTAACAGAAACTTTTCCCCGGCTAGAGGTTGGGAGCTCATCTGTTTTACCGCCTTAGGTGTTAGAGCTCACGACATCTCTGAACCCAAAATGGCTGCCACGAGCGAAGGTTCCGAAAATGATAGGTTTTCCAGATTTAAACGAATGGGGCTTGGCTTAATCGTTAAGCTTGATCAATGTGGTCTTTGAAAATCCGTCGTAACCTCACCGAATCATATTAATGAGGGGTTGGTCGGGGAGGGAGGCAGCATGACTTTGGCGGAAGCGACGGCGGGGGCGAGCGGGCGCCTGAAAACCCTGATCATTGGGGGAGGTATCGCCGGAATGGCGCTGGCCGCCTTGCTGAACCGGTGGGGTGAAAGGCCTGTCATTGTCGAGCGTAGCAAGCCGAGCCAGAGCGCCGGCTATAATTTGGCGATTTATCCCGTTGGCGGCCGGATCATGCACGGGCTCGGTCTGTTTCCGCAGTTCGTTCAGAGCAGTGTCGTCGCGCGGCGCTACCAATTGTGCAATGGGGTCGGCGAGCAGATCCAAGAATGGGACCTTGGCCCGTTGTTCGACATGTATGGCCCTATCGTCGGCCTCAGGCGCTCGGAGCTGATCGCGCTGCTGGCCAGCAAGATCGATCCCGGACAAGTGCTGTATGAAGCGACGGTGTCGTCGATTTCGCACCTCGACGGCGCGGCCTATGTCACCTTCAATGACGGATCCGTGGGACGTTTCGATCTTGTTGTCGGAGCCGACGGGATCCACTCGAGCGTGCGCGAACTGATCCTGCCGCCGGAAAAGATCCATGAGTTCGATACCCAGTGGGGCTGCCTTGTCTCGTGGGTACCCTCGGCGCTGCTCCCGGCGGAGACAATGCGGGAGTATTGGGGCGCAGGATTCTTGATCGGAATGTATGGGGTCAAGGGCGAGATCGGAGTGGTGGTCGCCGGTCCCCGCGCAAAGATCGAACAGGATCGCGCCGGTTTTTTTGCATATATTCGCGAACATCTGAGCGACCGGACGGCGACGACGGTTCTTGATACTGTCGAACGGGACCCCGACCCGTTTTTCTGGAAGCTCATGGACGTGCGGGTCGATGAGTGGACGCAGGACCGGGTCGTGCTTTTAGGAGATGCCGGGGATGCGTTCTTGCCGACTGCGGGGGTCGGGGCGTCCATGGCCATGCTGTCCGCGGCAGCGCTCGCCGATGAACTGTCGCGGACGGACGCCGCGCATCTGCCCGCGGCGCTGCAACTTTTTCAGCGTCGGCAGCAGTCCAAAGTGGTCGCGGCGCAGGAGAATTCACGCCAGCTCGCCCGCCTGATGATGGTGCAGTCCCCCGCCATGGCCTGGGGGCGGGAGATGCTGATGCATTTTTACAGCCCCGAACGGGCGCTCCATGACATCGTCAAAGTGATGGATGGAATCGCGTGAGTGCGCCGTCTCGAATGGCGGCAGTGGGCGCCGACTTTGTTTTCAGTTAAGGATTGGCCTCGTATCATGGCGTTTCCAAAAGGCAGGGGTGATCTCATGGAACTTCAGTTTTGCACGCTCACAAAATGGATGTTGGTGGGCGCGGCATGCGCTTGCCTCGGCGCGGCGATGGATGCGCGGGCGGAGGACGATCTCGACCTGACCTGCAGCGGAAATAGCTACAAAAAGGATGGGCCATTTCCGACGCCCGAAACTTTTTCCCTCAAGATCGCGGGAACGAATTCTGTCACGATCGGGCCGGCGGGCTCGGACAAACAGGACGCGGCCAAGATCCTAGCAAACAACGAAATCCAGCTGAAGTTCAAGACAGGAAAATTCGTGGGCGAATATTTTCGCTTTACCGGCGACTTGTTCCTCATTCATCCCGACAGCCGCCTGACAAGGCTGACATGCAAGCCCTCCTGAATCGAGACGCCTAAAAGGGCTTGGCAGCGCCGCTCGGCAAGGAAACGCCGAAGCCTTGATTGATAGCGGAAAACATCTGGTAAAAACCGGACAAAACCACCATCTCGACGAAGCCTTCGAGACCGAAGCGCGCAATGCTTTGGTCTTGAACAGATTGCGGAACATCTTTCCAGGACAAGGTGGCGGTCAACACCTTGGCGGCGAGATCGTAAGGTGCTGGGAAAGCCCCCTCTTGAAACCCATCTTTTTGGAGCGTGCCGATGACGGATTGCGGGACGCCGGCCGCTTCGGCATGCTTGACATGATCGATCCATTCGAACGCGGCGCCAGTGCTTCGGGCCACGCATAAGACGATGAACTGATAGATGTCGCGGGGCAAATGGCCTTGAAATTTTAAATAGAAGCCGAGCTCCTCCAGCCTCTTGCAAAGCTGCGGATGATTCATCAAAGCGGCATAGGGCCCGCCGAAATCGGCGCCCTCCGCTTTGCGCCGCTCCACCATGCTGTTGTAGAGGGCGAGATCCGATGGCGAAAGTCTTGACGGGTCGAACGGCAATTGGGCCATGAATGCCTCCGTTTATTCATGATAGGAAAAGGCCGCGCTGGCCGCCACCCAATCCTTCACCGGCGTTTTGAAGACCTTGTCAGTTTTCACATCGATGAGGCAGGGGCCGACGCCAGCCAGCGCCCGTTCGAAGGCGCCGGCGAGATCGCCAGGGCGGCGCACGGTTTCTCCGCGGCAGCCCAAAGCTTTGGCAAAAGCCGCCCAGTCGTGGTCCGGCAGTCTGGTCAGCTCGTCAGGGACCGGACCTATTGTGTGGGCCCGCAGCCAGACATTGCCCAGTGCCGCGTTGTTCAGGACTACGAAAACGATCGGCAAGCCATAGCGGGCCGCGGTGGCGACCTCAATGCCGCTCATCCGCATGCATCCATCGCCGGTGATCACGGCGACCCGGCGATGCGGCTGCGCGCATTGAACGCCGGACGCGGCGGCAACCGCCCAGCCCATCGGTCCGAGGTTGGTCGCCGAGATATAGGTGCGGGGTTCGTAGGCGTCCCAATAATGGCCCGCAAACGCCCGATGGGCGCCGGAGTCCACGAGCAGGATCCCATCGCGGGGAAACATCTTTCGTAGATCGCCGATGACGCGGGCCGGATGAATGGGAACAGCATCGCTGGCGCAGTTTTCAATATCTTGAAAGCGCTCCTGTGAACGAATGCCGGACAGCCATGCCGCCCGTTCCGTCGCGGTTGCCTGCAGGGGAGCCCGGAGATCGTCGCTGCGCGCGAGCAGATAGTTCAAATAGGCGCCGCAATCGCCAACCACGCCGCCACCTTGCGTATGCATGCCAATGCTCTCCGGCATCAGATTGACGCAGATCACCCGGTCCGGATTGAGTTCCAGCGACCAATGCATGGTGTCCCGCTCATTCAACCCGGTTCCCAGAACCAGCATCAGGTCGGGCGGTTCATCGAGGATGGCAAGGCGCGCATGATGGGTGCCGGCATAACCAAATACCCCCAGGGAGAGGGGATGATCTTCCGGGAAGACGCCCTTAGCCCTCAAGGTCGTCGCCACTGGGATTTGCCAGAGTTCCGCGAATTGCCGAAGCGGTTGCGATGCGTTCGCATGCTCAACTCCCGCTCCGGCGAGGATCACAATCTTGGCCGGCGGTTTGTCGCCGCTCGAAGCAAGGAAATGTCGGAAGGAGGTCTCGGCGGCGCCAAGCGACAATACCGAGGGGTCGGACAGAACCGAATCGATTTTGCAATAATCGACCGGCAACTCGTCTTCCTGGCAGTCGTTGGGCAAGGAGAGATGCACAGGACCCGTCGGACGGGTCCGAAGCTGCAACATGGCGTGCTTGAAAAGATGCGGCAGATTTTTCGGATTGTCGATCGAAGAGGAGTAACGCACGATCGGCTTCATGAGCGTCACATCGTCTAGCGTTTGCGGGCTGGCATCCTGGAACATGCCGAGCCCCTCGACGAGCGTGCTGACTTCGCCGCTCATCAGAAGAACCGGCGAGCCGTCGGTCTGCGCCGTGGCGATCGCTGTCACGGTGTTGGAGAGGCCTGGCCCCCCAATGCAAAGAGCAGCGCCGAATTTTCCGCTCGCCCGCGCATAGCCATCGGCCATGTAGGCGGCTCCGCCTTCCTGCGCGGCGACGATTGGCGTCACCGCCTTCTGTCTGCCCAGTGCGGGAAGAAACGGGTCGACTAAGCCGCCGGGAACCATGAACAAATGATCGATTCCCTCCGAGGCCAGGGCGTTCAGGATAAAATCCGTTCCGAGCCGCATCGCATACTCCTGCCGATTGTTGCGCGAGATGTCGCGTAGGGGGATGGGTTGGGTGAGAAGGGCATTCTAACGGGCGCGACTGGCGCGGAGGAATTGCATTTGCCTATACCGTCGGGTCGACGATCATCTCCCCCGTCACGTCGTTATAGGCCGTAGGCAATAAGGGTTGCCCCACGTTTTGGCCCCAGCGTCTCCGCTGGCCGAGGAGGTCGCAGACCAGAATGCCGGTATAAAGTCCCGGACCGCTGGAATAGATGCGCCAGCCTCCGTCGAGGCCGATTGTTCCGGCTTTGATTTGCCCATAGTTGGCGCTGGCCGCGTAGCGATCCGTGAACGCGGCGTCGCTGCTGCTGAAATAGGCATTGCGTTGGCGAAGCGTGGCTTGGGATAGCCGGTCCGTCACGGCCAAGGGGCTCGCGAGTTGGAGCGCTTCCCAAAGCGCCTCGGCTTCGCCAAGAACAGCCATGGCTTCCGCGTAACGCAGATGCGCGTGAACATACATGAGACCGATCTCGCGGCCAAAGAACGCGGACGATTCCGCGCGCTGAAAGACGGTCTGTGGACCGCCGTGGTAGGCGACGGGCCGATCGATCAGCCGGGCGCCGTCCGGGAACAGCAGATGATCGCGGATGAGCCGAAGATGGTGCTCCGTCTGCTCCGGCGTGAACAGACCCCCTAGAATGCTCCGGGTCATCGGCAACAGAGAATATTTAAGACCCGTACGCGTGTCGCTCGGATGCAGCAGCAGCTTCGGCATTCCACCGCCCGGTTCGAAGAGGCCGTAGCCGGCAACCGTATCGTCGCGCACGAGAAAATGATTGAAATCGAGACGCATGTCGCTGGCAAGTTCGATCAACGCCTTCGCTTCCCCCGCTCGACCCGCCCGGCGCAGCACTTCGGCATAGCGGTTCAGCTGTTGGAACAGCAACGCAACCGTCCAGCTGCTGACCATCCAATCTTGCATCTTGGGATCGACGGGTTGAAGCGAATCGTTCCAGTCGCCGTGACCATATCGAATGAGATGCGTGCCGGGAATGAAGCGTGCGCGCACGGTAGCCAGCAATTTTTCGACATGGACGGCTACGCTCTCCTTTTGCTCCGTCTGCTCGAATGTATCTTCGCGCCGCCACGCGATTTTTTCCTCGAGAAAGCTTAGGTCATTGGTGGCTTCGATGTAATCGTTGAGAGCCTTGAGCGGCCAGACGATGACGTCGCCGTGGCTGACCTTGTCCTGGATGATCGAATAGGGTTCGAGCATGAACCATTGCGGCCAATCGCCCTGCGATTCATATTGTTGCGCGAAGACAATGCGCAGGATCTGCTTGACCGGCTCGTCGTGGTGCAAGGCCAGAAAGAATTCCACCGGTCCCTGGCAGACGTCGCGGGTTCCCCAGGCGGCGCCGGTATATTGCTCAAGTCCATGCGGCACCGTCAGATGGATCATCGCATTATGCACGAGCCACGGGAAAATCGTGTTGAGGGCAGCACCCTCGTCCCCGCCGCCTGTGATGCGAAGATGACGGGTGACCCGCCCCCAGTAACGACGGGCCGGGGCCAGCAGAGCCTCATCTTCGACGCCTTGCTCAAATTTCTCGGCGAGCCGTAACGCGGCGGCTGCGTCGGTCATCGATCCGGCGACCGCAAAACAGAGTTCTTGCGTCGGCCGCGTGCGAAGCGCGAAATAAGCGCCGCCGCGGGATTTCCCGTCGATGTAGAGAAGCTCGTCCCCGCCGAGCGCTTCGACGGCGCCGGGCGTGCTGGTGACAAGATGATAAACGGCATTGGGATAGTTCTGGCCCCAAAACCAGTTGGGGTCAGGCCGGAAGGAGAAGCGTTTCAAACCAGGCTCAACCTCGATCAAGCTGTCGCTTTCAAGCTCCCGCTCGCCCAGGACCACATGCCCAAAGACCAAAAACCTGCAGGGATCGCCCTCGACCGAGACGCGCCATTGCATCGCCGGGTCGTCGCCCGAAGCAATCGCGCGGACGATGATCGTCCGCTCGCCAAAAAAATAGATCCAGCGGCAGTCGGAAAGACCGATCTCGAAGACCGATGGCACTTCCAGCAACCGCCAACCTTCGCCAAGGTCGATCAGCAGCCGCAAACCGCTGGCGTGGGTAATGTTGTAGGGATCGCGCGAGAGGGAGAAGAGCTTGTGAAACGATGTATTGCCGATCGTCAGCTGGGCGCCGAAGACACCATGCATCCAGCAGGTGGCGCAAAGCGCTGCCTCATCGGGCAGAATCGCTTGGCCGGACCGCAGCAGCGCGCCATGTCGGCGCTTGACGAGCAGCTCCTTGTCCCGGAGGACGACGTGGCGATTGTGCGGCGGATCGGAAAGGAAGAACGAAAGAAGCTCTCCGTTCAACCGTTCGTCATGCAGCCGGTTCGGATAGCGATGCGCAAGGTCTGCCGCACTGATTGGATCAGCGGCCGCAGGCGGCGCTTCCTGGATCAGACTTCGGACCGGGTCGGAGCTTTTGGCCTTCGAGGAAGTGTCTTGCTGCCATGTGACCCCATCGATCCGTGCGAGATCGGCCTCGCTTGATGCTTCGACGTGGTTGAAATCGTAAAGTGCAAAGAACCGCCATGCGGTGCTCGATCCGGGGGCGAGCGCAATTTTCGCAGATTGGATTGTAGGGCAGGCGGTTTCATATTGGAGGCGCTCGCTCGGCAAGTCCGCGCCGGCGGAAAAACTGATTTCGTTGCTGGCCCGAAAGGGCGGACCGAAGCTCTGGATCGCATCGGTGGCATAGCCGCTCGCCCCCTCAAGGCAACCGTGCAGCACCCAGGGATGGCATCCGCCTTGCGCAAGGTTCTGCCGGCTCATGACGACAGGGCCGCAATGCGGGTGGCGGGCGATATAATGGTCGATATATTGCGAGGCGTAGGCTTCGTTGTTCATGACGAAACCTCGGTCGCCGAGGCCAAGGTCCTGGATGAGAATGGCATCCAAGGAGCGGGCTGCGGCGCCGTTGTTGGTGACGTCCAGCCGCCAGAGCCAAGCGGTCTCGTTCGGATGCAGCGACAGCGTTGCGCGATGGCGAAGGCCGGCGGTCTCGCCTTCCCAGACGAAGCAGTCGCTCGCGGCTAAGGAAAGACCTCTGGCGTTCGGCCCGACGATCTCTATGCAAAGCGGCGGCTCGCCGCCGCTGCGCAAATAGAGTCGACCGATTCCCCCATCGATCGGAGAGCCGAGCACTTGATTGATCATCGTCGCCCCACCGCCGGGACGCCGATGTTCGATTGAGAAGAGGCAGCCGTTCGGCAGAACGCCGATCCTCATGCCGGCTTGGTTCTCGATCCAATGCAGGCCGAGATCCTTTTCGCGCGGCGTCTTCCAACTTCGCTGGCCCGAAGGCATCATTCTGCTTTCCGGTTCGGCGGCCCACCGCGCCGAATCGTTCCTACTCCATTGGCCGCGGCAGATCGAGCGCCGATGTTCCCGGCAGGCTCAAAATAAAGTTTTCTCCCATGAGCAGCGCCGGCGTCCAGCAGCCGGGCGGCGGGTCGTTCGACATCAAATATTCAACAATGGCCAGAGAGCTCTGGACCGTGAAGGAATAGCCGTTCAGAGTGACGATTCGCATCTCGCGGCTCTGTCCGCTGGCATCGCGGGCCTCACCCCACACCCAGGTTCGGCTTGCCTCGCGCGTTGCCGCCGCCGGTCCCTTCACGTTTTTCTCGATCATCCCAACGAGCCAATTTTGAACCCATGGCGACCGGAGGATGAATCCAAGGCCGTTGATCAGCCTTGCCACGTTGAGCGA
Organism: Beijerinckiaceae bacterium; assembly: GCA_004564215.1. Lineage (NCBI taxonomy): Bacteria > Pseudomonadati > Pseudomonadota > Alphaproteobacteria > Hyphomicrobiales > Beijerinckiaceae > Beijerinckiaceae bacterium. Next base: position 2,915,662 of record CP024846.1, read on the forward strand.
TGCCGAAGAGACGGGCGTGTAGACAGTGATGTTCGGAATTCCGGTGGTGTAATAGGCCGAGGCCACATCGCCCCAGGGGATCGGTATCGCCAGCTTTCTGCCGCGTCCAAAATCAATGTGCCGCGAACCCTGGCCGATCGGAAGTTCGACGATCCGGCCGGCGCGGCGAATTTTTCCGCTCTTGCCGAGACCTTCGACGGTTGTCTTGGCGGTGCCGGGGGACATGTGCCGATCGGCAATCTCGAAACCAAGCGCCAAATCGGTCGCTTCGGGCAGTTGCTTCTTGAGCATCAGGGCAATGCAATCGGTCGGGACCACGTCGAAACCCGCGCCGGGGCACAGAACAACGCCCGCCGATTTTGCCTCCGCATCGAGGCGATGGGCCGCTTCGAGAACTTCGATTTCGCCGGTGATGTCGAGGTAGTGGGTCTTGGTCGCAAGGCAGGCTCGGATCAGCGGGTCCGCGGTCTTTGAAAAAGGTCCCGCGCAATTCAACAAGACACCAACATTTTGCAAGGCGGCCGCGATTTCGGGCGGGGACTGGAGGGCAAACGCTTTCGAGGGCAGGTGAAGTTCACCGGCCAAACCGGCGATCTTGGAGGCATTTCGTCCGGCCAGGATCGGAGCCTTGCCGCGCGTTTTGGCCTCGCGCGCGATCAACTCTCCAGTGTAGCCGTTCGCGCCGTAGATCATCCAATCCATGATTGTCGCCTCTTCCAGACAGGATCACGTCGCACCGCAGCGTCATGGACAATCGGTTGGCCCGCGCCCAAATTCCAAGTCTAGTATCTTGGCGCGATCCGGCAATTGTTCTGTCTCAAAGCCTGAGGAAGTCTTCATGCATACGATCATCGAGCCGTTCCGGATCAAAATGACCGAAGCATTGCCGATCACCTCGCGCGAGCAGCGGGCGGCTTGGCTGGCGAATGCGCATAACAATGTCTTCTTGCTCGACGCGGAAACGATCACGATCGACCTTTTGACCGACAGCGGCACCGGCGCGATGTCGGCCCGGCAATGGGCGGCCATGATGCTCGGAGACGAAAGCTATGCGGGAAGCGCTTCCTGGCATCGGTTCGAAAATACGGTGCGCGAGATCGCCGGCTTCAAGCATATTTTTCCAACCCACCAGGGCAGGGCGGCCGAGCGCATTCTCGCGGTTACGCGTTTGAAGCCTGGCGATATGGTCCCAAACAACAGCCATTTCGACACCACCCGCGCCAACATTGAATATGTCGGCGCCACGGCCGTCGATCTGCTGACGCAGGAGGGCCAGAATATTTATTCGGAGCAGCGGTTCAAGGGCAACATGGATATCGGCCGGCTCGAATCTGTCCTCCAGTCGGAGGCCGGAAAGAACATCCCCTTTTGCATGATCACGGTGACCAACAATACCGGCGGTGGCCAGCCCGTGTCGCTGGAAAATGTCAAAGCCGTCAAAGAGACCTTAACAAAATATCGAATCCCGCTGGTGATCGATGCCTGCCGGTTTGCCGAGAATGCCTATTTCATCAATCAATATGAAAAAGGCTACGCGGACCGGAGCCTCATTGAAATTGCACAGGAGATGTTTTCGTTCGCCGATGCCGCCACAATGAGCGCCAAGAAGGATGGCCTGTCCAATATCGGCGGCTTTTTCGGATGCAACAACGAGGAATGGGCCGATGATTTCCGCAACATGCTCATTCTCACCGAGGGCTTCCCGACTTATGGCGGGCTTGCCGGGCGCGATCTCGAGGCCATTGCCGTGGGACTCAAGGAGGCCTTAGAACTCGAATATCAGCACTACCGGCATGCGACGGTGGAATACATGGCGAGCCGCCTGATCGCGCGCGACATTCCAATCGTGCGGCCGGCGGGGGGTCACGCGGTCTTCATCGATGCGGCGGCTTTTTGCCCGAATTTGGAGCCCCGCGATTATCCGGGCATTGGGCTCGTCAACGCGCTTTATCTCGAAGGCGGCATTCGCGGCGTGGAGCTGGGTAGCGTGATGTTCGGCCGCGCCCGGCCCGGCCTGGAGGAAATCGCCGCTCCGCGGGAATTGGTTCGACTCGCCTTTCCGCGCCGCGTCTACACGCAGAGCCACTTCGATTACGTCATCGAAGTGCTGGCACTCGTTTGGCAGAAGCGCGAGGCAATTTCGGCCTACAGGATTACGAAGCAGGCTCCCTTTCTGCGCCATTTTACGGCACATTTCGCACCCGCGTCGACGGCAAGCTAGCGGCTCCCAAATTTGTGCGACGCAAGATCAAGCGAACAACATTGCCTTAAGCCGCGCTGTTTTAAAAATTTCGGTGAAAGTGAAGCTTGAGTGGACGTTTGTAAGGAGAGCGCTATCTAGAAAATAGGGTATAACGAAAGGCTCGCAGTCCTCGCGTAATCTACCGCAGGGTGCTCGGTGTTTCGCGTGGCGCAGACCGCTTCAAACCCGGTTCAGGAGGAACAGCCCATGGTGCATTTCCACGTGATCGCCGGCCCGGACTCGGCTCCGGCCCGGCCGAGTATCCGCCATATCAAATTCGCGGATCTCAAGGAAGCTTTGACGAAAGGCATTGACGATTTCTGGGCCATGCCTTCGCAGGTCGTCTTCCTTGGCCTCATCTATCCGATTGTCGGTGTCTGCCTCGTTCCCCTGACCTCCGGCCAGAACGCCTTGCCCCTGCTTTATCCGCTCGTCTCGGGTTTCGCCTTGATCGGCCCCTTCGCGGCGATCGGCCTCTATGAAATGAGCCGGCGGCGGGAACTCGGTCTGGACACCTCCTGGCGCCATGCGTTCGAGGTGGTGCGCTCGCCGTCGATCCCCTCGATCTTGGCGGTGGGCCTTCTGCTCCTGGGCATTTTCCTTCTCTGGCTGGCGACGGCCAAGGGGTTATATGTCTGGTTCTTCGGTCCCCTGGCGCCGGACTCCTATTTCGATTTCCTCAAGGAGGTTCTTACGACCTCCGCCGGGTGGAGCCTGATCCTCCTTGGCAACGCCATCGGCTTTGTCTTCACCGTTGTCGTGTTCAGCATCAGCGTCGTTTCCTTCCCGCTGCTGCTCGATCGCGATGTCGGCGCGGTGTCGGCCATCGTCACCTCGATCAAGGCCGTGGCCACCAATCCCCTCGTCATGGGGCTGTGGGGCGTGATCGTTTCCACCTTGCTGATTATCGGCTCGCTGCCTCTGCTCATCGGGCTTGCCGTCATCATGCCGATCCTCGGGCACGCGACCTGGCACCTCTATCGCCGCGTCGTGGAACAGCCGGCAGGTCGAGACATCAACGCGGTCTCGTCGGGCAATTGAATTCAGGCGCGGGGGCCTGAAAGCGTCAGCCAAAGGAAGCGGTCAATCCGCTTCCTTTTGCAGCTTAAGCTCGGATTTTTGCTCTTTGGGATGTTCGACGGTTTCCGTCTGAGCACTGGCCTCGCTGGGTCCGAAAAAGATCAGGCGCGTCAGATGGGTGTAATCGGATTCCGCGACCATAATCGCCACGAACACCAACACCGCCCCCGGGGGGACCAGAATGGCATATTTCAGGGCCAGCCGCTCCCAGGCCATGTGCATGAACACGGCAACAATCAGGCCTGCCTTCACGATCATGAACAGCAGGATCAAGAACCACCTGAGATAGCTCTCGAAGCCGAAATAGTCGACGAGGTAGGAGCAGGTGCTCAGCACAAACAGCCAGCCCCAGACAATCAGGTAAAGCTTGATCGGGGGCGTATGGTGAGTGTGCGCTTGGTCCTGTGCCATTTTTAGGTCCTTACCAGAGAGCGATGCTACGTCGATGCTGCGTAAGAAGCTCATATTTATCAATATGTTGGCGTAGATGGGGCAGCGCGTCTAAGAGTCATCCATTCTAAATTATTCTAGCATACAGCAACCTTACGATGGCCTTACGACGGCCGGTAGGGAATTTGTGCGCAATTTAGCGTAGCAGTCTACAGAGAATTTATCGAGCGGGAGAGCGGGAAAGTTCCAGGGCGAACTTTGCTGTGGTGAATTGGCCCCAATTTTCTTGGACAATTGACTCACAAATTTCCCACGGCGGTTTCGTGAACCGGCTGTGAGAGTTGCAACCAATCGGCGCAACACCTAATCGTAACACCGCCGCCGGAGGTGGCTCATGGCCGATGTAGAAGACCTTCAACACGAATCATTCAAGACACCTACCAACCAAGACGTGCGAATTTGGCGTTATATGGACCTCGCGAAGTATCTCGCGATCCTGCAACGGCGATCCTTATTTTTCCCGCGAGCGACGCTGCTAGGAGATCCCTTTGAAGGTTCATCTACGAAGCCAATGGTTGCCGCTCGAGAGTATATTATTAAAAACAAAACCTCTGATCCCGCGCTCGTAGCGTATAAGGATGTGCCCGACCATATTATCGACATGGGCTATGTCTGGAAGAAGATGGTCGGGACACACCTTGTTTGCTGCTGGCACATGAACGAACACGAGTCAGCTGGCATGTGGAATTTGTACCTGCGGTCAAACGAGGGCGTCTGCATTCAGTCCACCTATCGAAGGTTACGGTCATGCCTTCCGCAATGCGTTTTCATTGGCGAAGTCAACTACATAGACTACGAGACTGAGGGATTTTCTGCTTCAAATGGCTTTAACTTCATCGTGCACAAGCGTAAGTCGTTTGAGCATGAGAGGGAGCTTCGTGCTGTGTTCTGGGAGGTGGATGGTACACCGGATGCACAACCCTACAAGATGAAGATCGAACCTGCGGGCCTGTCGATTGAGGTAGACCTACTGTCGCTGATCGAGACAGTCCACATCAGCCCGGCGGCAGAGACGTGGCTGGCGAGGGTGATTCAAGATGTGACGACCAAATACGACCTGCACATCCCTATCCTTCAATCAGCTCTGGCGGAATCGCCACTGTATTGATTTCACATGGCGCGATGCAACGACGGGGAGGAGACGGCCTAGAGGTCGGTAGCCTTCCCAACGAGACCAACGAGAGAGCCCATCCCGTGTGGCGCCCCAGGCAGCTATCTACTAAGCAGCTGCCAGCCAATCGCCTGACGTGATGACGTGCGTCAGCAAGTGTGATTCACTGTCCCCCGTTGATATAGGAAGAGATGGGGCGGGGCATGGAAATCGGAAATCCGACCTTGCTCCCCCGCAGCATAGACCTGAGTGGTGGCCTTGCGAAGTTCCGGTCCGATCTGATCCCAGGTGACGTAAGCGCTCAGCACGCCGAGGACGATGATTCCATAGCCCCAATATTCCATCGGAATCCAAAGCAGCGAGCTCCGCGGCTTTTCCGGCTTGTCGAGCTTCCGTCCGAAAATGACGCACAAGGGTCCCCAGAACAGAAACAACAAAACGCCGGTCAACTCATAACTGAAATGATAGGCCGTGCTGATTCCCCCCGCGATGAAGACAGCCACCATAAAAAACACCGCGACCAGATACCCGAAGCGAGAAAAAAACAGCATTGCACGAACCTGCGTTTAGGGGGCGAAATCCTACCTACCAAAGATAAAAAAGGGCAAAGATGAACACCCACACAAGATCGACGAAGTGCCAGTAAAGCCCCATGGTTTCGACGTTCTCGTAATTGCCTTTCCGGCTGGTGAAGAACCCCCGCCGTTCGTGGTCGTAATCTCCCCGCCAAACCTTTCGTGCGACGATCAGGAGGAAAATCACGCCGATCGTCACATGGGTTCCATGAAAGCCCGTGATCAGGAAAAAGCACGAGCCGAATTGGGGGGCTCCCCAAGGGTTGCCCCAGGGCCGGACGCCTTCGGTGATCAGCTTGGTCCATTCAAACGCTTGCATGCCGACGAAGGACGCCCCAAAGGCTGCGGTCGCCAACATCAAGACCGCGGTTTTGACGCGCTCGCGGCGATAGCCATAGTTCACGGCCATCGCCATCGTCCCGCTGCTGCTGATCAGGATGAAGGTCATGATGGCGATCAGGATGAGCGGAATTTTCTTTCCGGCGATGGTCAAGGCGAAGACCTCGGCCGGGTTCGGCCACGGCACGGTCGTCGACATGCGCACGGTCATGTAGGAGATCAGAAAGCAGCTGAAAATGAAGGTGTCGCTGAGGAGGAAGATCCAAATCATGACCTTGCCCCAGGGGACGTTCTTGAACGCCCGCTGGTCCGAGGACCAATCGGTGGCGAAGTCTTGCCAGCTCGACGGCGGCGTCAGGTTTTTTCCGGGGTCGGTCAACGCAGGGTCTGTCATAGGCGCGTGATCCTCTCTGAAGCATGATCCACGACTCGCGAAGGGTCATGTGAAAACGAGCAGGGGCCGGCTAGAAACTCCAAACTATCAAAAATGAAATCGCTGGCCGGTTCCATTCTTTTTTAGCGATGCAACAGGACAGCGAACAGGATCAGCCAGACAAACAGCAGGAAGTGCCAGTATGTTGCGCAGAGTTCCACGCTGAGGCGAATGGGGTCCACCCTATAATCTTGCCACGCCTTGTTCATGGTTCTGCCCAAAGCGACCAGGCCGCCGATCACATGCAGCCCGTGTACACCGGTGATCAGATAGAAAAAAGCAGCGGCCGCATTGCCCACCAGAAAATAGCCCGCCGCATCGAGCTGGCGCCATGCGAAGAACTGCCCAATCAGGAAGGCAATGGCCAACACGCTCGCGGCGAGGAGGCCGGCTCTGACGCCCTCCATGTTTCTGCGCCAGGCCGCCCGCCGCGCCCATTGCAGCGCAATACTGCTCAGGACCAGCAGGCCGGTATTGAGCCATAAGATTTTTGGCGCGGGCGCGGGCTTCCATTCGCCCATTTCCATCCGCATGAAATAGGCGCTGATGAGCAGCGCGAAGAGGGAACCAACCACCGCGAGAAAGACCCATAAGCCAATCTTCGCGGCGGGCTCGGAGGATTCAGGATCAGGAAGATCGCCGAGGGTGCCCGCCTCAAGCCAGGGCTTGGCCGTTAACCTCTGTTGCGCCAACCACCAAAGGACCACAGCCCCAATCGCCGCCAAGAAAAGCACAGCGGCATTCACAGCAATTTGCCCGTGGCTGCCGAGACGATGGGAGGCTGGTTTTGCGGCAGGAAATCCTGCTTGGCGCCTGGCACGCTATAATCGTAAGGCCAGCGATAGACGACTGGAAGCTCGCGGCCCCAATTGCCATGTTCCGGCGGCGTATGCGGGGTTTGCCATTCAAGCGTGGTGGCCCGCCAGGGGTTACCGCCGGCCTCCTTGCCCTTGAATAGGCTCCAAATCAGATTGAACAGGAACACGATCTGGGCGAAGCCCACCACCAGGGCGGCAATGGTGATGAAAATGTTCAACGTCGTGGCCGAAGGGGGGATGAAGGCCGTCTCGCCCATTTCATAATAGCGGCGCGGCACGCCCAACAGGCCGAGGTAGTGCATGGGGAAGAAAATCGCATAGGCCCCGAGGAAGGTGACCCAGAAGTGGAACTTGCCCATGGCCTCGTTGAGCATGCGCCCGGTCACCTTCGGATACCATTGGTAGATCCCGCCGAAGACAACCATAATGGGCGCCACCCCCATCACCATGTGAAAATGCGCCACGACAAACATGGTCGCCGAAAGCGGCACGTCGACAATCACATTGCCAAGAAACAGGCCGGTGAGGCCGCCATTCACGAAGGTGACGATGAAGCCGATGGCGAACAGCATCGGGACGGTGAAATGGATGTCGCCCCGCCATAAGGTCAGCACCCAATTGTAGACTTTAATCGCGGTTGGAATGGCAATGATCAGCGTCGAGGTGGCGAAGAAAAAGCCGAAATAGGGGTTCATCCCGCTCACATACATATGGTGGCCCCATACCACGAAGCTGAGCACGGCGATCGCCACGATCGCCCACACCATCATGCGATAGCCGAAGATGTTTTTTCGCGCATGGGTGCTGACGAGATCGGAGACGATCCCGAAGGCCGGCAACGCGACGATGTACACTTCGGGATGGCCGAAGAACCAGAAAAGGTGCTGAAACAGGATCGGACTGCCGCCGCCATATTTCAAATGCTCCCCGGCTTGAACGATGGCCGGCATGAAGAAGCTCGTCCCCAACACCCTGTCGAACAGCAACATGACAGCGCCGACGAACAAGGCCGGAAAGGCCAGCAAGGCGAGGATGGTCGCCGAGAAAATGCCCCAAATGGTCAAGGGCATACGCATCAGCGTCATCCCCCGGGTGCGGGCCTGCAGAACCGTTACGACATAATTCAGGCCGCCCATGGTGAAGCCGATGATGAACAGGATCAGGGAGGCGAGCATCAAAATGATGCCCCAGTCCTGCCCAGGGGTGCCTGTCAGGATGGCTTGCGGCGGATATAGGGTCCAGCCGGCGCCCGTTGGTCCCCCCGGCGCGAAAAAGCTCGCCACCAACACCATGACCGCGAGGAAATAAACCCAAAAGCTCAACATGTTCACATAGGGAAAGACCATATCCCTCGCGCCGATCATCAGGGGGATGAGGTAATTGCCGAAGCCTCCCAAGAACAGCGCGGTGAGCAGATAGATCACCATGATCATGCCGTGCATGGTGATGAACTGGTAATAGCTGCTCGGATCGATGAAGGAAAAACTGCCAGGGAATGCCAGCTGGATCCGGATCAACCACGACAAGACCAAGGCGACATAGCCGATCGACATTGCTGTGAGCGCATATTGAATGGCGATGACCTTGGCGTCTTGGCTGAAGACGTATTTCGTCACCCAAGATTTCGGATGATAAAGCTCGACGTCTTCGACCTCGGCAGGCGGAATGTTCTCGATCGGGTTACCAGTGACATCGACCATTGGAATGCTTTCCTCCGTTGCCGACGCGGCTCGATGAATTGTCTCATCGGCCGATCTGTTGTTTTTCGCTTGTTCCGACGCTCAGCTTCAGGGGATGCGGAGACTTAAAGCGGGCGCCGGCTGCATGCCGATCTTAATAGTTAAGCTCAACCTTTTTGGTTTGCGGCGTTAATTCCGCGAAGGTGTGCTGCTTTGCCAACCACGCTTCGTAGTCGCTTTCATTATCGACGATGACCGCGCCGCGCATTTCCGGATGGCCAATGCCGCAGAAGGCCGCGCAAAGGATTTCAAACTTTCCGGTTCTCGTGGGGATGAACCAGTAGTAGCTGACCAGCCCCGGCATCAGATCCATCTTGGCACGGAACTCGGGCACGTAGAAATCGTGGACGACATCCAGCGAGCGGAGCAATACCTTCACCGGCTTTCCGATCGGCAGATGCACATCATCGCCGACGACAATGATATTGGTTTGACTGTTGGGGTCGTCCGGATTCAAACCCAGAGGATTGTCGGTACTGACAAATCGTGCATCCGATGTGCCAAGCCGCCCGTTTCTGCCGGGGATCCGGTAGCTCCACTGCCACTGCTGCCCCACAACCTCGATCTCGGTTGCGTTGTTGGGCACGGTGATGAACTGGTTCCAGACAAACAGCCCGGGAGCCAGCATGGCCGCGACGCCGGCCGCGGTAATCACGGCCAGCCACGACTCGAGCTTCTTGTTTTCCGGTTCGTAGGCGGCCTGTCTTCCCTCCTTGTGCCGGAAACGAAACAGGCAATAGGCCATGAACAAAATGACGGCGGAGAAGGCGGCTCCGGTGATCCAGAATGTGATGGTGAGGGTGTCGTCGATATAGCGCCAGTTCGAAGCGATGGGGGTCCACCACCATGGGCTCAGAAAATGAAACAGCACGGAGCCCACGGCGACCAAGACCAATATGAGTGCGACGGCCATCTTGCGATAATCCTTGCCTCTGAGCCTGCGGATATATGGGTCGGCGACGAAAAGTTTAAAGCTTCAATTCAGCTTCCTGTGTTGGATTCGGCGGCACAACACCGAGAGTGGTTCAGACTGGCCTTAAGGCCAAATCACTTAATTTGTTCACTTATTGTTCTTGCGCCTGCGCCCGATCTCCGCTAAGCTTACACCAATTGGAAGGCGGGGGCTTGCGATGGTTGTCAGGGTCGCGACGGTTGCGTTCGAAGGCATCGAGGCGCGCCCTGTGGACGTCCAGGTGCAAATCGCCAACGGCAATGTCGTCTTTACCGTCGTCGGACTGGGCGACAAGGCGGTTACCGAATCGCGCGAGCGGGTTCGCGCCGCCCTGAACGCCTCTGGCCTGGCCATGCCGGCCAAGCGGATTACCGTCAATCTCGCGCCGGCGGATCTTCCCAAGGAGGGCAGCCATTATGATCTGCCGATCGCGCTTGGGGTCATGGCGGCCATCGGGGCTATACCCGCGGATGCGCTCGCGAATTATACCGTTCTGGGCGAGCTTGCGCTCGATGGCACGATCACCGCGGTCGCCGGCGTGCTGCCGGCGGCGATCGCCGCCAATGCGCGCGGTCACGGCCTGATCTGCCCGCACGCCAGCGGCCCGGAGGCGGCCTGGGCCGGCGAAGAGATCGATGTGTTGGCGCCGCTGTCTTTGATCCAGCTCGCCAATCATTTTAAAGGCACTCAGGTGATGGCACGGCCGCGCCCCGCGGTGCTGGGGCAAGCCGCGGCACAGCCGGACCTCCGTGACATCAAAGGTCAGGAAAGCGCCAAGCGCGCGCTCGAGATCGCCGCCGCGGGAGGCCATAATCTATTGCTGAACGGACCGCCGGGAGCCGGAAAGTCGATGCTCGCCGCGCGGCTCCCCTCCATTCTGCCCCCCCTCACCCCGCGCGAATTGCTGGAAGTTTCGCTGATCCATTCGATTGCGGGCGATCTTGCGGGCGGGGCGTTGACTGACCGGAGGCCTTTTCGCGCGCCGCATCATTCGGCCTCGATGGCGGCCCTCGTCGGCGGCGGCACGCGGGCGCGGCCGGGCGAAATCTCGCTCGCCCATCGCGGGGTCTTGTTTCTCGATGAATTGCCGGAGTTCCAGCCCCAGGTCCTGGATAGTCTGCGCCAGCCGCTCGAAACCGGCGAAGTGGCGATCGCCCGGGCCAATCATCGGATCGTCTACCCGGCACGGTTTCAACTCGTCGCGGCGATGAATCCCTGCCGTTGCGGGCATGCGACCGAGCCGGGCTTTACCTGTCACCGGCAACAAAATGCGCGCTGCATCGCGCAATATCAGGCGCGGCTTTCGGGTCCTTTGCTCGACCGTATCGATCTGCATGTCGACGTGCCGGCCGTTGCCGCCGCCGATCTGATGTTGCCGCCGCCGTCCGAAGGTTCGAAGGATGTCCTGGAGCGCGTCGCTGCCGCCCGGGAGATTCAGGTTCGCCGCTATGCCGGGCTGGGATTGCCGGGGATTGTGTCGAACGCCGCTGCCCCCGCAAATGTGATCGAGATCGTGGCGCAACCCGACGCGGGCGGCCTTGGCCTGATCCGGGAAGCCTCGGAGCGGCTGCATCTATCCGCGAGAGGATTTCATCGAATCTTGAAGCTGGCGCGCACGATCGCCGACCTGGATGGCGCCCAAGAAGTCGGCAGCCTGCATCTGGCCGAAGCGCTCTCCTATCGAGTCGACACCACGCGGCAGCTTCGCGCCGCGTAAAATTTCCGCTCATGTTAACCTGCCGTTTACCAGGCGCGGACGAAGCACGCTTGAAAAGCGTGCCTTTGAGCCTTGACCAAGGGTTTCGCCCCGAAGTTTTGCCGGGGCCGCTTCCCCATTCGCCGATCATGCTCTAGGGTACAAGCTCACCCGAGAGCGGGATGAGGAAAAGTGGAAACCGGTTTTCCGCCCGCATCCCGCTCTAAACTTTTGGAATCGATCACGATGATTTTGGATTGAGTCAATCCAAAATCATCGTGATCTAAGGCGCTGGCGAATCGCGCGCGGCCGTTGTTTCCACACATGATGGAACGTTAGTCATGAGGCAAGACATCATCAATTTAACCGATGCCCCAACCCGGCCGGTTGCCATCCCTATCGGCGAGATTCTGCCCTGGCTGGCCTTTGCCGGAACCCTGGCTCTCCTCTTCCTTTATTTTATCGGCGCCGAACAGGGAGCCACGGCTCTGCTCTCCGGCCAATATGTGCATGAAACCGTGCATGACGGGCGTCATCTTCTGGGTTTCCCCTGTCACTAAAGGCGCGCGCATGGTCGGAGGGATTCTTCTGCGCGGTTTGCTCGCAGGAATTATCGCGGGTCTTTTCGCCGCGGGGTTTTTAAGCTTCGCCGGCGAGCCTTCGATCGAACGTGCGATCGCTTACGAAAGCGCTGCGGAGTCGGCATCCGGACACATGGCGGAGCCTGAGCTCGTGAGCCGAAGCGTCCAGCGGGGGGCCGGACTTTGGATCGCCAGCACCGTCTATGGTGCGGCGATCGGCGGCTTTTTCAGCCTGGCTTTCGCCTTCGCTTATGGGCGCTTGGGGAGTCACGATCCGCGGATCCTGTCGGTCCTGCTGGCTTGCATGGGGTTCGTCGCCATGGTGCTCGTGCCGGAGCTGAAATATCCCTCCAATCCGCCGGCCATCGGCGCGCCCGAAACCATCGCCGCGCGCACTGCCGTTTATTTCGGAATGCTCGCCATTTCCGTGCTCGCGATGATTTTTTCCGCGACGCTGCTCAAACTGCTTGCGGCCCGCCTCGGCTCCTGGAATGGCGCGCTCGCTTCTGCTGCCGTCTTTGTCGCCATCGTCGGTTCGGCGGCGGTGGCTCTGCCGTCCGTCGATGAGGTTCCAAGCGATTTTCCGGCCAACGTTCTTTGGAACTTTCGCGTGGCGTCCCTAGGGGCGCGCGCAATATTGTGGACCACGCTCGGATTGGCTTTCGGGGCTATGACGCATATGTGGTTTAGTCTCGGGGAAGGGTGCTCGCGGCCACGTTCCGCTTGAGCGTCTTGCCGCGGGGTCGCCAGCACCCAAAGGTGGCAGCACTTTGTGAAATGAGGTCAGACCGAACATGCCCGCCAAATCCTTAGCCTCTGTCGGCGACCATTTTCTGATCGGCCTCAAGCCTTCGCCGGTCTTGGATGATCGCGACCGCGCGCTTCTTGCGGATTTGCGGCCTGCCGGTGTCATCCTGTTCAAGAGCAACTTTCGTCACGACCTGCCTTACGAAGCATGGCTCGAGAGCCATGCCCGGTTGATCGACGACATTCGCGCGGCGACCGGGCGCGAGCGCATGTTCATCGCGATGGATCATGAGGGTGGGAGGGTTTGCCGGACGCCGCCCCCAATTACGCGCTTCGCCTATGCGGCGCGATGGGCACCCCATGCAGCCGAGGTCGGCCACGCGATGGGGCGCGAGCTTGCTTCGCTCGGGATCAACCTGTGCTTTGCTCCGGTGCTCGACATTCACACCAATCCGGCCAATCCCGTGATCGGCGAACGCGCGTTTGGGCAAACGGCCGAGGCTGTGATCGCTGCGGCGCTGCCGTTCATGCAGGCGCTGCAGGCCGAAAAAATCATACCCTGCGGCAAGCATTTTCCCGGACATGGCGATACGAGCATCGACTCCCATTTCGGACTGCCGTCGCAAGCGCTCAGCCTTGCCTGCCTTCGCGGACGCGAGATCAAGCCTTTTGCCGCGGCGATCCAAGCCGGCATTCCGATGCTGATGACCTCGCATATTCTTTTTCCCAGCGTCGACCCCGATGCGCCGGTAACGCTGTCGCATCTTTTTGCGACCGGTATTTTGCGCGAGGAGCTCGGTTTTACTGGAGTTGCAATCTCGGATGATATTGGGATGGGCGCCATGAAGGGGCTGTTCGACAGCCCCGATGCGGCGGTCCGCTTTATTGAGGCCGGCTGCGACATGGTCATGGTCTGCGCGCATTTCACCGACGCCGGCCGCGCCAGGGGATTTGCCGGCGCGATCCTGGCGGCGGTCGAAGCAGGCCGTTTGGACCCGGACCTCTTGGCGCGGTCGCGCGCGCGGATCGAAAGCCTGCTGGCGCGAACATCGATCAACGCGGTCCATTCTTTGCCGGACGCCACCTTCCGGGAACACGCCGCCGCCGGAGCTTTGTACGAAGCGACGACCGTCGAAGTGGTTTAGGCTGGCAGGCCGAAGATTTGTTGTGTTTTGGTGGTCATGCTTGAGCCAGCGGACGCCTTCAAGATTGCGGGTTTGTCCCGTTTGGTCCGTCACCGATGATCAGTTCGACGATCTCCGGTGGCCGCATAAAGCGAACCGGCGCATAGGATGTGCCGAGGCCAGCCGAAATGATCAAATGGCGGCGTCTTTCGACGATATGTCCATAGATCAGATCCATCCCATAGTGGGACCGTAAATAGTCTTTGCTGAAAATCGGAAGATTGATCTGGCCTCCATGCGTGTGTCCGCAAAGGGTCAGCGAAACGCGGTCCGGAACACGCCTGAACACGTAAGGTTCATGCGCCAGCAAAATAACGGGAGCGGGGTCCCGGATCTGTGCCATCGTGCCAGGGAGATCGTCGAGCCCTCGAAAGCGTCTTGGCGCCTTTGGCTGGGCGATTTGATCGCCGAGACCGGCGACCCAGAAGGCTCGGCCGTCCTTAGTGAGGCGCAGCGCGTTGTTCTCGAGAACCGCGATGCCAGCCCCGCGCAAAGCGCTGCGAACGCCTTCCGCGTCATCGGCCGGCATCCCGGGCAGAGCGCCGTGCCACCAGTCATGATTGCCAAGGACCGCATAGCTGCCGAGCGGCGGCTTCAAGACGGACAGGGCCTCGCCCCATTGATCCGGCATCACGGGCCCGGTGACAATGCGATGGCCACCCGCGAAATCGCCGAGGAGGAAAACGACGTCCGGTTTTAAATCATTGGTCAATTCGGCAATGCCGCGAATGCGGCTGGCCGGCATCCAGGGTTCGCAGGCATGAATATCGGCCAGTACGACGGCCTTGAGGAGCAAGCCATCAGGCCAATTTGGCGGGGTCAGCCGATAGGAGGTTATGTTGAGACGTAAACCGGGTTCAAACGCAAAAGCGTAGGAGCTAAGGCCAGCGCTCGCCCAGACCGCGGCGCCGGCCCCTTGTAGAAAAAGCCGTCGGCTTATGCTGGTCATCAACGAACTTTACAATACGGCGTCCAAACCATCAAAATTAAATGGTGTTTGTCGCCGTGTTTCCTTACGCGGCCTCGTCGTCCCTGAGGACGGCCGGAATATCCTTACGGTTTTGCGCCGGCTTTTGCGGCTTGTGCGCGGTTGCCTCAAGCGCTGCCGCGACGGCCGAAATCCCAATTTCGCGATAAAGCTTGGAGAGGAGGTCGCGGGACCGGCCGATGGCGGCCGCAGGTTGGGAAATGTTTTGCTCGGTTACCATTTTTTTTGTCCATGCCTGATGCGCAATGAGGTGCGGAGCTTTGATCATGTGGTGAGGAAGTTAACGCTGTGTAACTTCGACCGTTCACTTTTCGAAATGATTGAGAAGCTCTGCTGTTCCGACTGTTAGAAAACACATGTGACGATTTTTATATGTGCGCAAACGCGCTCGTCGGCCAAGCTTGAATAACAATGCTGCAATCTCCTGTCATTTATCGTTCAAGCTCGACCGTGAGTCAGGACCCCATCGCGGGGGCGCGAAAACCCGCGCCGAGCTGCTCGATCATGGCCGCGCAGGCGATCGCCGTGCGATCCTCGAAGCTGGCGGCAATAATTTGCACGCCGCGCGGCAAGCCATCTTTTCCCAGCATTACCGGTGCTATAGCGGCCGGTAAACCGGATCCAGTAGCAAGACTAGCCCAATGCATGAGGTCAAAATAGGGCGTTTTCCGACCATTCACGAATATGTGCTTTTGATGGGGATCGGCCGCATGATCGTGGCGAATGGCTGCGGTCGGAGCGGACGGGCAAAGCACGACATCGGTCCGCTCGAAAAACCGTGCCCATTCCTGCTGGAGATAAGACCGACGCGCCTGAAGGCTGAGGAAATCCGCTCCGCTCAGGCTCATCCCGCGCACTTGTAAAGCGCGTTGGGAAAGGTCCCCGATTTCGAAATCCTTCGCGCTGGCCGCGAGTTTCTCCCGCACCCTTTCCGGCAGACCAGCGCCAATGATCGCATGGGTCAGGACGGCAAAGACCTCCCATGCTTCTTGAAAGGAGAATGCCGGGCGCGCGGTATTATCCACGATGGCTCCCGCCGCTTCGAGCATGAGCGCCGCCTTTTGCACGGCTTCGGCGACGGTCGCGTCAACCGGAGCAAAGGGCTCATCCAGCCAGAGCGCCACGCGCAAACCCTTTGGAAAAGTTTTGCGGGCCGGAGCAAAAGCTTCGGCCTGTGCCATGGGATCGCGCGGTCCAACCAGGACGTCGAGGGCTAGCGCCAGATCCGCGGCGGAGCGGGCGAGCGGCCCTGCGACGGTGAACTCGGGATTGCGTCCAAGGCGCAGATCCGGCATCGGCGGGATATGGCCATGTGTGGAGATTAGATTCCAGGTCGTTCTCAGGCCGAAGATGCCGCAGCAATGAGCCGGCCAGCGGATCGACCCGGCGAGGTCCGAGCCGAGTTCGAGCGCGCTCAAGCCGCTGGCGATCGCCACTGCGGCACCGCCGGAGGAACCGCCTGGAGAAAACTCCAGGTTCCAGGGATTATTGGTGGTTCCGTAGATGGCGTTGTAGGTTTGAAAGTCTCCCGTCAAAAGGGGGACATTGGTCTTGCCGAGAATGATCGCACCGGCATTTCGAAGCCGTGCGACGGCACTGGCGTCTTCGACCGGCACGTAATTGGCGAGGGCAGGGGACCCGACGCAGGTTCGCATCCCGGCCACCTCGAAGGAGTCCTTGATCGTTACCGGCAAGCCTTCCAGCGGGCGGGCGTCGCCCCGCGCGAGGCGGTCATCGGCGGTGGCGGCAGCCTGCCATGCCGAGGCTTCGTCTATCACGACGATCGCGTTCAAAGCCGGGTTATGGCGCTCGATCGCCGCCAAAGTGGCGGCCAGGAGATCACGCGCGGAAAATTCCCCTCGGCGCAGCGCTGCACGCAGATTGGTAGCGGAATCGAACAAATTTGGCATGACTCGCCCTTGTGAAAATGGTCTAGAACGTGATCCGCCGGTGCAGCTCAGATCGGATCGGGGCCGGATGTATCGATTGCCGAGCCGGCGCAAAGGCGCCGGCGGGCAGGATGGCTGGATTGGCGTGACGGCGAATACAAGGATTTTGGATTTTTTTCCAATGCGGATAGATCAGCTTGCGTAAGGCCAGACACCAAGTCGATCGCAAAAGGGACCAGTCGAAATGCGGCGTCTAATCATCGAGGAGCCCTATTCCCGGGCTGCGTTGCTCAGCCGGCGTCTTGCGGTTTTTTCGCTCGCGGTCGCTCTTGTTGGCATTTTGGGTGTCTGGCGCGGTTTCGATCTCCTTGCGGTGCTTGGCGGCGCTGCGTTGATCGCCTGCGTTGCGATTCTATCCGCGGTTTTGGCTTTTGTGATCATTTGGCGCAGCGGGCGCAAAGGGGCCGGAGAGGCGTTTGGCGGGCTTCTCCTCGCCGCCTTGCTGCTGGCCTATCCGGCCTATCTTGCGCAACGGACTCTGCGCCTGCCGCATCTGTCGGATATTTCGACAGACATTGCCGAACCTCCCGCCTTTTCGCTGTCGCATGAGGCGCTGGCTGCGCGTGGCGACGTGACGGCGCCAAGCATCCCGGTTTCGAGGCGCAAGGCACAGCTTTTGGCCTATCCTCATATCCAGCCGATCCTTCTCGATCTCGACGCGCCCGAAGCCTTCGACGCAGTTCAAAAAGCGGTCACGGCAAATGGCTGGAAGATCGTCGAACAAAAGCCGCCCGGCGGACGCGTCGGCGTCGGTCACGTCGATGCCATTGCAACCAGTTTTATCTTCGGGTTTCCCTCTGATGTGACGGTGAGGCTTCGGCCGCTGGCCGGTCAGACGCGCATCGACATCCGTTCCGTTTCGCGTTTCGGTTCCTTTGATTTTGGCGCCGACCCCCGCAATATCGAAAAATTCGAGGCCGCCTTATTGAATGTCGTCGACAAGAAGTGATGGCAAGGTTCGGATGAACTGCGGATCATGGGTCCGGTGATTCGGCGGTTGAGGCATCGGAATTTTGGGCACCCGGCCGGTTTCGAGCAGTGACTTCAAGCCACACAGAATAATGGGCCAGCCAGCCCGTCCCCCTTCCAGCAAATGTTCCGGTATGGGCGTCGGATGGGATTCGGTCATGGTCAAGCGAACGACTTCCCCCATCGGCTCAATCTCATAGGTGACGATTGCCTCGGGAAGATTCTTGAACGCCTCGACCGATTCCAGGATCCACGTCACCATCAATTTACGCGGCGGGTCGGCTTCGACGATTTTGCCCCTCACATCCACACTTCCGTCAGGACTGCGCAATATCCATTCCGATCCACGCTTCCAATCGGACTCAACACGGTGTCCGAAAAAATATTGGGTCGTGAATTCGCTCGCAGTGAGGGCGCCCCAGCATTTTTCAGGCGTGGTTGCTATGTAGGTGACGTAAACGGTCTCCTGCGTCGTCGCTTTACCCATCGGTTTTTCCCTCGAATCCGAAGCCCACACTCTAAACAGGACGATAGACGGCACCGAGCGTCGCCGTACCTTCGGTACTGACCAGCCCGCGTTCGGCAAGATCCTCCAAATGTGCGAGGACCGACAAGGACGCCGCATAAGTGAGGACGGGGTCGAGGTCCTTGTAGACATTGGCCACGATCGCGCCGATCGTCTCGTCCCCGGCCTCGAGGCGAGCACGGATGGATTTTTCGCGAGTTCGGCGATGCTGCGCGAGGGCACGTATGTAGCGCTGCGGTTCGTTGACAGGACCGCCATGGCCTGGCCAATAAATCCTATCGTTACGGCCGCTGAGTTTTTCAAGCGATGCCATGTAGTCCCGCATGGTTCCGTCTGGAGGCAAGACGACCGACGTCGACCAGGCCATGACATGATCGCCGGAAAAAAGCGCCTTTTCTTGTGGCAGGGCAAAGGCGAGATGGTTCTTCGTGTGGCCGGGGGTTTCGACGCAGACCAAGGCAAAATTTGCGGTTTCGATTGCCTCGCCCTCGCGCAGAATTTTGTCCGGCGCATAGTCTTGATCGTGGGCGGCATCGACGGCGGCGCCTATTGGCCGCTGTGTGAAGTCCTGTGGAGGGCAACCGATGATCCTTGCCCCCGTTGCGGCTTTCAGCGCGCGCGCTCCAGGGGAATGATCGCGATGCGTATGTGTAACAAGGATGGCTGTCACATTTTCGTTCCGCAGGGCTGCGAGCAAGGCGGCGATATGGGCAGGACCCTCGGGGCCCGGATCGATGACAGCGACGTCGCCATTGCCGACGACATAAGTGCAGGTTCCGGTAAAGGTCATCGGGCCTGGGTTGCCGGCGACCATACGGCGGACCAACGGCGAGAGCCGTACCAATTCGCCTGGGCCGCCCAGGAATGAACGGTCGAAGGAAATCTCGCTGTCCTGCGTTTGGTCGTTCATTTTGCGTCCCGATGCGGAACATACGGCGGGCGGGAGGAACCGCGGCATTTCCTATCACATATGGCCTGCGTCCCGCGCCTGGCAGAGGCCTGCAACCGCATTTTTTCAAGGATGCCGGTTTTGAACACGCGTAGGAAAGCGAAGGAACTCCGGGGGGGGGCTTTAGTCGGTGCCGGAAAACACGCCGATTTGGGCCGGCGCCTCGCCGTCGCGATAGCGTTGCCACATGATCTCGTAAAGCCCTTCCATGTTGCGCGTATAGGCCTCGATATCGAAAAGGGGAGTGGTCAAGCGGTTCGCCGTGAGTTTGGCTTTGACAATGGCCAGCCGGTTTGGATTCGTCGCCAGTTCAAAAGCCAGTTCAAAATAGGCGTCGAGATCGGCCGCGATCAGCTCATCGAGCCCGATCGCGTGCAAGATGCTTCCGGCGACTCGGGAAGGAAAAGTATCGCCGGCGCAGGTGATGAGCGGCACGCCCGCCCAAAGAGCATCGCTTGCTGTCGTATGGGCGTTATAAGGTAAAGTATCGAGTACGAGATCGGCGAGCTGGAGCCGGCTCAAATGTTCGATTTGCGGTCTATCCTCGGCGAAGACTAGCCGGTCCGCCGTAATGCCCCGCCACAACGCCTCATTCTTCAGGTTTCCTTCGACCATATCATTCTTCAGGAGCCAAAGCACGCTGCCCGGCACTTCGATCAGGAGGCGGCACCAGATGTCGAATATTTCCGGCGTGATTTTGTAGGCCTGATTGAAGCAGCAAAAGACGAAGCCATGCGCGGGTAAACCGGTGTCAGTGCGGCTGGGAGCCGTCTTGATCCGTCCCTTGCGGCCATGGGGGTGATAGCTGTGCGGCAGATAGGCAAAGGACTCGCTGTAGTCTTTGCGGCTCGCGAGCGGGGTGAGGAAAAGATCGGTGATGATGTAATCGCAGACAGTCGTGCCGAGCGTTCCCGGATAGCCGAGAAAGTTGACCTGAACAGGGGCAGGCCCGAACATCAGGATCGCCGTCCGCGTATTATGCGTATAGCCCTTGAGGTCGACGAGGATGTCGATGCCGTCGGTATGGATCGCGCGGGCTGCGTCGATATTCGACAAGGCTTCAATATCGATGAAATGATCGAAAGTGGCTTCGAGACGAGGCCGCATTCCTTTGCTGTCATCGGCGCCATAGGAATAAGCGAACAGTTCGAACCGCGCGCGGTCATGCGCTTCAAACATTTCCACGAGAAGCAGTGAAGTGGCGTGCTCGTGGAAATCGCAGGATAGGTAGCCGATTCGGATTTTGGGCCGGCTGGCGGTGTTGAAGGTGAAAGCAAGGGCGGCGCGATCGGCTGCACAGGCGGCCTGCCGGTCTTTCATCCAGAGTTCGGAACAAGCGCGCTGTTCGGCTGCACTGATGCCGGAGAAGGCGAGCAGAAGGAAAGGCGAGACCTTTCCTGATTCTCCTCGCGCGAGTTTAGCGCGGAAGCCCTCGCGCAAATCGATGAGCCCGGCCCACTCACACATGTCGCGGCTGACAAGGTTCAGCTTCATGAAAGTTCCTGCATGGGCCGGGCTCTGCGTTCGGCGCAGAACACGGGAAGAAGCTGAACGTTGGGATAGGGCGGCGTGGGCGGCGTAAATTGTTTGATATAAGGAGCAAGCAAGATCGAGGCCGGTTAGGCACAAAGCTATTGAAAGTTGCGGCCTTTCGGCAGGGCGTGCTGGATCCCCGCAGCGGGGGAGGGGTCCCGGGTTAGCATCTGCGGTTCGCCAAAAAGGCTCGCTTGGGATTTTTCGCTCTTGTCACCGGGAGGATTTGGCCGCTTTACGGCACGGGCAAGGCCAGGGAGGCTTCCCTGAGCGTTGAGGTCGGAAAGGAGAAACGTCAAATCCTTGGCGCGCTCCATGACGACATGGATCACGCCCGCCTCGTTTTGCAGGCGTCCTGTCACCGCGATGAAACGCGCACCGATGACCGCGGGGCGGTAAATCTCTAAAATCTTCGGCCAGACAATGACATTGGCAATTCCGGTTTCGTCTTCCAATGTGAGAAAGATAATGCCTTTGGCCGAACCTGGGCGCTGGCGCACGAGAACGAGGCCGGCGACGCTGACCCGGCCGCCGGGGGGAAGGATGGCGAGCTCCTCGGCGCGGCAAATTTTATTTTGTGTTAGAGCGGGATGAGGAAAAGTGGAAACCGGTTTTCCGCCCGCATCCCGCTCTAAATTTTTGGAATCGATCACGTTCATGATTTTGGATTGAGTTAATCCAAAATCATCATGATCTAGCCTCTCGCGCACGAAGGCAACAGGATGTCCTTTCAAGGAAAGCGACAAATGGCGGTAATCCTCGATCACTTGTTCGCCGGGCGGCATGGGCGGGAGCATGGCGTCAGCTTCGAGCGGGCACCAGCTCAGAGCTTGCAATAAAGGCAGATCATCCTTGTCGCCGGCACGGTTTAATCCGCGCACGGCCCAAAGCGCCTCGCGCCGGTCGAGACCGAGCGAGCCGAACACGTCGGCTTGCGCCAGAATTTCGAGAATGCCGGGAGAAAGCCCGGTGCGCAGCCAAAGATCGCGGATCGAATCATAACCATTCTTGCGCAAGGCCACGAGCTTCTGCATGTCGGCTTCGCAAAGTCCTTTGATCTGGCGGAAACCGAGCCGGAGCCGATGCGTCGAGAGGATCTCGCTTTGCATGGAGGCATGGCGGGGATGCAATTGCCTTGCTGTTGAATCAGGCTGGCTTGTATAGGGATCGAGTGTTGCGTCCCAATCGGAGAAATTGACATCCACCTCCTCGACGGAAATGCCATGCTCGCGGGCATCGCGCACGATTTGTGCCGGAGCATAGAACCCCATCGGTTGGGCATTGAGAAGAGCGCAGGCAAAGGCATCCGGGTAGCGGCATTTCATCCAGGCCGAGGCATAGACGAGGAGAGCGAAGGAGGCCGCGTGGCTTTCCGGAAAGCCATAAGTGCCGAAGCCCTCGATCTGCTTGAAGCAGCGCAGCGCGAAATCGCGTGGATAATTGCGCGCGGCCATACCTTCCACCATCTTGTCCTGGAAGGTACTGATCGTGCCGACATGTTTGAACGTCGCCATGGAGCGGCGCAGCCGGTCGGCCTCGGCCGGGGTAAAGCCGGCGGCGACGATGGCGATCTTCATCGCTTGTTCCTGGAACAAGGGGACGCCCAGCGTCTTGCAGAGCACAGCTTCGAGTTCCTTGGAAGGATAGGAGACAGGCTCCAAACCTTGCCGGCGGCGCAGATAGGGATGCACCATGTCGCCCTGGATCGGCCCTGGCCGCACGATCGCGACTTCGATGACGAGATCGTAGAACGTGCTTGGTTTGAGGCGCGGCAGCATCGACATTTGCGCTCGGCTCTCGATCTGGAACACGCCGATCGTATCGGCGCGCGAGATCATGGCATAGACGGCGCGCTCCTCGGCGGGCAGGCGCGCCAATGTCATGTCCCTGTCGTAATATTTTTTGATGAGGTCGAAGCCCTTGCGCAGGCAGCTCAGCATGCCGAGTGCCAGCACGTCGATCTTCAAAATGCCAAGGGCGTCGAGATCGTCCTTGTCCCATTCGATGGTGGTACGGTCTTCCATCGCCGCATTGGCGATGGGCACGGTTTCATCGAGGCGCGAGCGGGTAATGACGAAGCCGCCCGTATGTTGCGAAAGATGGCGCGGAAAGCCCATGAGTTCGCTGGCGAGTTCGATTGCTTTCGCGAGCCTGGCTTCGGTCGGATCCAGACCTGCCTTGCGTGTTTCTTGTGCGTCGAGTGTCGACGAATGGCCGAAGACCGTGTTGGATAAAGCTGAAACCGCATCTTCCGAGAAACCGAACGCCTTGCCGGTTTCACGAATGGCCGAACGCATGCGGTAGGTGATGACGCTCGCCGTCAGGCCGGCCCTGGCGCGGCCGTAATGCTCATAAATATATTGCATGACTTCTTCGCGCCGTTCATGCTCGAAATCGACATCGATATCGGGAGGCTCGTTGCGCTCGGTAGAAATAAAGCGTTCAAAAAGAAGATCATGAATGGCCGGATCGACCTCGGTGATGCCGAGACAAAAGCAGAGCGTCGAATTGGCTGCCGAGCCACGGCCTTGGCATAAAATGCCGCGCGAACGGGCAAAGCGCATGATGTCGTGGACAGTCAGAAAATAGGGCGCGTAATCGAGCTCCGCGACAAGCTTCAATTCATGCGCGATCGCTTGCCGCACATGTGGCGGAACGCCGTTTGGATAGCGCTGCCTTGCCCCCTCATGGGTGAAAGCCTCCAAAGCTTCCTGCGGTGTTGCAAAGCCCTCCCGCAATTCCTCGGGATAATCGCCGCGAAGCTCATCGAGGCTGAAGTTGATGCCTTCCAGAAAATATAAGGTCTCTGCGATCGCCTCGGGGGCCTCGGCAAAGAGACGCGCCATCTCGGTCGCGTCTTTGAGATGGCGCTCGGCATTGGCCTCGAGCCGATAGCCTGCTGCGTCCAGAGTCACGCCTTCACGGATAGAGGTGAGCACATCCTGCAAGGCGCGCCGCTGCGGCGCATGCATGAGAACATCGTTGGTGGCGAGAAGCGGAAGGCCGGTCCTGCGTGCAAGAGCGCGGCGGTTCATAAGATCGCGCCGCATGTGCCGGCCATAAGTCATCGACGCCGCAAGCCAGACGTTATTTTGCGTGGCGGCACGCAGCGAGTCCAGCAACGCAAAATGTGTGTAAGACGGCTCTTTGCCTTCGGTCACGGTTTTGGGGGCATCGGTTAAATCGGAATGGATTTTTGCCGCCTGCCTGCGCGTATCCTTGGCCTCCCAGCTGCTCTTTGGCATGACGATGAGTTGCATACCTTGCGCATGCTCGATGAGGTCGCTTTGCGTGAGCAGGCACGTCCCTTTTTGCGCGCGGGCGTTGCCGCGCGTGAGGAGCCGCGTCAGGCGGGCATAGGCGGCGCGGTCCTTCGGAAAGCTCAAAATGTCGGGTGTATGATCGCAAAAGACGAGCCGGGCGCCGCTTACCACGCGAAGGCCTTTCGCGGCAGCCTTATGCTCGCGGGCGAAAACATGGGCGCGCGCAATACCGGCGAGCGAATTGCGATCGGCGATCCCGATCCCGGCAAGGCCCAGATCCAGGGCTTGGGCGACAAGCTCTTGCGGATGCGAAGCGCCGCGTAAAAACGAAAAATTCGTCGTGACGGCGAGTTCGGCATAGCGCGGGGAATCCCTTTCCGTGCCAGGCTCTCTTGTCATGTCAGCATCTCTTGTCATGCAAAGAGACCGTGCATGAACCAGCGCGGCCGCGCCGTTTCGCCGTTGAAAAGACCTTCGCGAAAGAGCCAGAACCTGTGGCCCTCGCTGTCTTCGGCGCGGAAATAATCGCGGGTCAAGGCCGTCTCGTCGTTCCACCATTCAGGTGCGATGCGCTCCGGGCCTTCGATGGCCGCGACCTCGTGCATGACGCGGCGCCAACGAAATCGCAGAGGCGGCCCGTCGGGCACGCCAGCGATGGTTTCGATCGGCTCCGGCCGCTGCAAAAGCCGGATCGGACGAGAAGGGAGCGTGCTTGCAGGTTCGGCCCCCTCCCGCGCCTCGTCCTTGGCATGCACCTTGGCGGATGGGCGGGAGATCGAGGCGGAGCTGCGCGCCGCCGCGGCGGGAACCGCGACGACCGCGAATTCCGGCACATGCGTGGCGTTGAAAGCGAGCCGGGTGACCCGCCGCAATCCCAATCTCGCGCCGAGCCGGTCGATGAGATGGACGAGATCGGCGGTATCGGCGGCATCGCTTTGGCCAATGTCGAAATTCGTTTGCTCGGGATTCTGGCGCTCGACCACAAGGGCCGCGAGGCGAATGACATCGAAGCCACAGCCGGCGTCGAAAGCATCGCCGCCGGTCTCCACATTGGCTCTTTCGATGCGTTCGTGGAACAGTCTTGCGATGGCCTTGGGTTCGCGTAACGGCCGGCTCGTGCCCACCTCAAAATGTTTCACCATGCCATCGACACGAAACAAGCTTGCCTCAAGGCGCCGCGCGCCTTCGTCATGGAGGAAGAGAAGGCTTGAGAGATCCTGTGCGAGCGACAAGAACGTAGCTTCGATGTCCTCACGTTGCGTAATGCCTTCCAGAAAGCGCCGCTCCGCCAGATAGGCCGGCGCCTCGAAACGCGGCGATATCGCGGTTTTGGAAACCCCCAAAAGCGCATCGAGCCGGGCATGCAGAAAAGGACCAAATCTTGCGGTGATCGGCGCGCGCGGCCGCAGGATGATGTCGGAGATGCGGCGCAATCCCGCCTGCGCGAGATCGGCAAGAGTTGCCGCATCGACACACAAGGCTGCGAGCGGCAGATCGCCGAGACGGCGAGCGAGTTCTTTTTGGTCAAGATTTGGCGGCAGGATTTGCAGGGCGCCATAACGTGCCAAAGCCCAGGCCGCTTCCGGCGTCGATGCAAGGCCAGCGCGGGCGCCAAAGCCCTGGTCTTTGAGCCGGTCCTCGACTTCAGCGATAAGTTTTTCTTCGCCCCCAAAAAGATGCGTTGCGCCGCTCACATCGAGCATTACGCCATCGGGCGGATCGAGCGCCACAAGGGGCGTGAAACGACGGCACCAGTCGGTCAGATTTTCGAGTGTCTGCGCTTCGGCTCTCGCATCCGCATCGATACAGACGAGGGAAGGATGCATGGCACGGGCGTCGGTGAGCGTCATGCCAGGCTTAAGACCCAAGGCCATGGCCCGCGGGTCGACGGCGGCGAGTCTTTGCGCGCTCTTGATTTTGATGACCGTCGCGAGCAGAGCATCAGGCGGTTTTCGCAAGCCTTGCGCGCGCCTCAGCCGATTGATCCGGTCGATGGCGAGAAAAGGCAGCGAGAGGGAGAGGAAACGCATCGCGGAAACATGCCTCTTCGTGATCCCAGAGAACGGCAAAAAACCTATCCCGGTCGAAGCCGACGCCGGAGGGACCGGCGCGGGCCTTGAGGATGCGGACGGACCAGGAAGCAAGGCCCGGCGGCGGCAAGCCTGGAACAGGTCCCAGGCTTGCCAGGTCCTCCTTCCGAGATCCGGGTCGTGAAAGAATCTCGAAACGGGTTTTCGCGCTGCTCGAAAACCCACGCGCGCCGGGCGCGGCCATGAGCATCAGGCCTGGCGTTCCGCTTTTTTGCGCCCCGAGAACAAGGCGGCGGGACGCAACGAGGTCATAGGCCTTTTGCGGGTTTCCGATTTCGGCGATCACGGCGGCCGCGCGGCATTTCAAGGCCTCTTCCATGGTCCAGAGGCTTTCCTTTACATGCGGCGTATGGATCAGGAGGAGGCGAGCGGGATCGATGCCATGAAGCGCGAGCCCGGGCCCATAAGGCCTGCCATTCTCCAGTCCGGCGTAATCCTCGACGATCCAAATAATGGTCGATTGGGTTTGGTCGACTTTTGCGGCAAACCGGGCAGCCAAGGCCAGGGCGAAACCACATGCCGCCGCCGCATCATTGGCACCGGCCGGCACGATCTCATGCAAGGCGCTGCGGCAAAGGCCACCCTGCAACACCCTATCGAGGCTGCAATTCTCGCCTAGAGTTACTCCTGCGGGCTCGGGAGCCCGGCGTTGAAGGAAACCGTTTCTGGAGGGGCTCAGACCACAGCCGGCTTCGATCCAGGCGATTTTCTGGCGCAAAAAATCCACTCGTTCCGAACTGCCGCTATGCGACATCGGCCGCACTCCCGGCTCGCCATAAGTTCTCTATTTGTTCTCATTGATTCCCCTTTCGGGAATAAGAGTCAAGGGGGTCGGACAAGTGGCTGATTTCGCGGCGGCAGAACAATGATACGTCGAGGATGGCCCTCGTTTCCTGTGCATCAAACGTCGCCTTTCCCGATCGAGGAGCGAAATAATCGGTGGTAGCGACGCTGCCGGATCAAGGGCTACTGAGAGTAGGCTCATGGCAAACGATGACAAGCAGCCAGGGACGAGTTTAGCGAGCGGCAGCGTCGTCTTTGTTGCCCTTCTTGCGACCGGTACGTATCTCTTTCATCGAGAAGCACCGCTCGTGGGTTCGCGTCCGGCGATGACGGAGACGAACATCGGCGAGCAAGCCGACGCGCAGACGATCGATGCCCGCTTATGGCAGGATCCTTTTGCGGCCGTTGCCAGAATTATCGAAAAACTGGGAAAGAGCGAACGCGGACAGCAATGTCTGAATAGCAGTGACAAGACTTGCAACTCACCCTTGGATTCGGAAAACGGCGAAGAGACGCTGGTGATTGGCGTCACAGTCTCGGGGGCCCCTTATTCAGAGGATGCCGAGCAACGAAGACGCACGCGCTACGCCGTGTTGGCAGGCCTCGAACGGGCCGGCTTTGTGCCTAGCGACGCACGCCACATTGGCTATTTCTGGTTTCCACAACAACCGCAGACGTTTCTCCTCCCGCAACCGGTCTTGTCGCCGGCTATTCCACCCTCGCTTCTCTTGTCGGCGGACGCCTACACGAAGTGGTATGATCCCAATAAGCTCGCCCTAACTCCCATTATGGCGCAATTGCCGCCGGTTGCGTTGTCGCGACAGTCAAAATCCTCCAAGCGAGGTCAGGACCCGGACGAGATGGCGGCAATCGAGGGTGCGTCACAATCCTTCGTTCCCTTTGAATGGTTTGAGATGCCGCAACACAACCTCTCAGTGAATCGAAGCTCTTCTCGGAGCATTCTTCTGCTGTGGTTAAAAGAAGAAAGCTTGAAAAAGCGACCTCTCCAGAAAGTTCATGAACTCAAGACTTTCCTTCACATGCGAGAGGATCAAAGGCTGAAAATCATCGGCCCCTATTCGTCGGATATTCTGCAGGGCATGGTGAGGGAAGCGTGCCTGCCCGTTTCCGGCAGGCCTGAAGAAAAATGTGCAGCTCGGGATCAAGCCTACGGTCCCGACCTGAAGGACGTAAATTTTTATGCTTATGGCGCCAGCGTACCGGACGCCCAACTCCTGGGGACAATCGCTACTTCCCCCGAAAAAAATCGGGATATTTTTGAAAATCTATTAGGCCTCCACCTGCAAAGAACCATTGCGAGTGACGACACGCTGGCCAGCGGCCTTGTAAGTGAACTCAAGCTGCGGAACGTCAAAGTCGGTCCGGATAGAAAGGACGGGGATTTGGCGCTGATTTCCGAATGGGACACTTTTTACGGCCAAACTCTTCCCAAGGCGGTCGAGGCCGGGTTCGGTAGAAATCCATGTAAAGATGGCACGGTTTGCTGGATACACAAGCTCACCTATCTGAGGGGACTCGATGGTCTAACGCCCATGACAGACGGGGCGGAAGACCGGAGGCAAGACAAATCGGCGCCGCAAGATGCAAAACCAGCTGGCGCGGCAGGTTTCTTCAAAACTCAAACCGACCTCAAAAATTTGGACCGGCCTGTCGGGCAGGGTCAATTCGATTACCTCCGGCGGATGAGCAGGGATCTGCATAAAACGGACGATGAGCTTCGTAAGAAAGGCCGCCGATTACAGGCGATCGGCATCCTCGGCAGCGACGTGTTTGACAAGCTTCTCGTGTTACGGGCGCTGCGACCCGAATTCCCGGAGGCGTTGTTTTTCACCACGGATTTTGATGAAGCCTTCACCATCGAGAGCGAACTTCCCTGGACCCGCAATCTCGTCATTGCGTCGAGTTTCGGCTCCAAACTCACCGAAGCCATCCAAGGTGGGATCCCTTCTTTCCGCAGCAGTTATCAAACCTCTGCGTTCCTTGCTACCCTGGCGGCGATCGGCAATCCGGCCAATCATTGGGCGACGCCGGAAGGCTTTTCCGATGATCTCGCCCGACAGCTCTCAATCCCCCGTATTTTTGAAATCAGCCGAACCGGAGAGGTATTGTCTTTTACCGCGGAGCAGGTGCCCGTTCAGCCCATGAATTATGACCCGCAGCCCGAAGACTGCCCGCAAGGGTCCGGCTCGTGCAATCCGCTGCCGTTGCTCGCCAAAGCGACGACCCCTAACGAGGGGCGTTCTGCCGCGGAAGGCGGGATGCATGGGCTAATGAACATTCAGCCGGACAACGAAAAGCTGTTTCCGACGTTTGAGGAGAGTGGCCGAAAAAAATTGGCCTTGGGCCTCGCGGTTGCAGCCTTCCTTGCCCTTGCCTTACTTTATTTCCGTAAAGTCCCGAAGGATGCGCGCGTCGAGGTCGGCCTCGTCGGCCTCGGTCTTGCGGCGGGTGCGCTGGCCTCCGTCTATTGGGAGCAATTCGCGGAATTTGTGACCGACAATGGCAAAGGTGAACCGATCCTTATGCTGCAAGGCGTGAGCGTTTGGCCGACCGTCTTGCTGCGAGGTCTGGGTATCATTCTCTCGTTGTATTTCATTTGGCGCGCTCAAAGCGGCCTCCACGACAACCTCCGCGAGATCGCCGATGAAATGCACCTCGAACCCGCCGATAAGCGCGGCTTTTTGAAAAAGATCCTGAGCCGCATTCTCACCCTTAAGAAAGAGATTGCTTCTTTTTGGCGGGAAAGACGCTTTTTGGGCGTCTTCTCCTATTTGCGGAAAACGATTACGAGCATTTTTGATTATTCTCTTGATGCCGATCCGGACCAGACGGATGATCGCGCAAAGGAACCTCGATCGCTCCAAGTCAAAGCGGCTTGGAAGGCTTATGTCGGGCAAGAGCGATTTTGGTCTCGCCGCTTCTGGCGCGCGCTCACCTACACTCTCGCGATGTTTATGATCTTCAGGTTTGTCATCGCGCCCATGCTAGGTCAGCCCACAATCCCCGCGCGGGGGATTCTTGCCTATAATGCTTATTGGTGGACGACGCGGCTTGACGTCATACTCATGCTGTTTTTGACTTTCTTCGTTTTCGATGCGACCTGTTTCTGCCTGCTGTTTGTCAACAAACTGCGTCGCGCGGCAACGCAATGGCCGCTCGAGACGATAAAGCTGTTCGAAAAGCGCATGCAGCTGCAACCCGAAATTGTTCATGACTGGATCGATCTGGAATTCGTAGCCAAGCGCACGCGGTGCATCGGATGGCTGATCTATTATCCGTTTGTGCTGATCGCTTTGCTGATTATTTCCCGCAGCTCGGTGTTCGCCAATTATGCCCCAAGCTCGACGATACTCGTCGCGCAGGGCATTAGTCTTTCCGTCGTCTTCGGGTGCGCCATCATGTTGTGGTGGGCAGCGACGTCCGCGCGCGAGGCCACAAAGCAAAGTCTCACGGATAAAATCATCCGTCTGCAAGGCCCCTCTGCCAAGGAACGCGATCAATCCGCATCACGCCGAGAGGCGCATTCCCTCGGAAATGATACTGGGACAAACCAAGCTCCCTGCGCGGAGGAAGGTACACTCGCCGCCGCTCATCCATTGCCGCAGCAAAAGGACATAGACGACAATCCGCGCTACGCGGAACAGTTGGAAACCTTATTGCGGCGGGTCGAGCAACTCAGGGATGGTGCCTTTGGTCCGTTTACCCAACAACCGCTTGTGAGGGCAGTGATCTTGCCGATGGGCAGTTTCGGCTGGACGGTTTTCATTGAAAACGGACTGATCCCAGGTCTTTAGGGCAGAAAGCTACAGGCATCGGTTCTGGCCTGATCTGCGCTTATCGCGGCGCCCGGAAAATTTTAGGGGAATTTCCTCCTTCGCATTTTTGCCTCCACGGCGGCAAATGCTAGAATGCGAGCATGACCATACATTTTACCCTCTTCGACACACCAATTGGCCGATGCGCGATTGCGTGGGGATCGCGTGGCATCGTCGGCGCGCAGCTTCCGGAGGCCACCGTCCGGGAGACACGGAAGCGGGTGCTTGCAAGATTTGCCGGTGCTCGGGAAGCGCCGCCGCTCCCCGAGATCGAAGGCGCGCGAGACGGGATCGTCGCGCTACTGCAAGGCAAAGCCTGTGATCTTTCTTCGATTGTTCTCGACATGGAGAGGGTGCCGCCATTCCATCGTCGTGTCTATGCGATTGCCCGCGGCATTCCGCGCGGAGAGACGCTGACCTATGGCGAGCTTGCGATGCGGATGGGCGCGCCCGGCGCTGCCCGTGCCGTCGGACAAGCGCTCGGGCGAAACCCGTTTGCGATCATCGTGCCGTGCCATCGGGTGGTCGCTGCCAGTGGCAGGCTCGGCGGCTTTTCCGCCAATGGCGGCACTCTGACCAAACTCAGACTCCTCTCGCTCGAAGGCGCTGGAAATGGCGAGCCCGGATTTTTCGACGACTTCGCTATGGTGGTTGGCTCAGAACGCACCGGCGACGCGGTGCGGCCTTAGCGCTTGATCGATTCTTCTGTTGGGGCTGGCCGAAAGCTCCGCAGCTTCTGGAACCTGCTCAGACCACATGATCCGGTTGCAGTGCGCAGATGGTATTCTCATCCAGTTCGACTTGAATCGTCGTGTGGCCGATGTCATAGCGCTCGTGCAGCTGTTGCGCGAGTTCCACCAAATATACGTCGCCGGGATGCCCGCCCGGCATCAGGACATGGCACGTCAAAGCGGTTTCGGTCGTGCTCATCGACCAGATATGCAGGTCGTGAATCGCGACGACGCCCGGCTGGTGCCGCAGAAAATCGCCGACCTCGTCGAGCTTGATCCCGGCCGGCACCGCATCGAGCGACATGCCGACGGAGTCCCGCAGCAGGCTCCAGGTGCCGGCCAGAATGATCCCGGCGATCGCGAGGCTGACGAGCGGATCAAGCCGCGTCCAGCCGGTGAGCAGGATCACTCCGGCGGCGACCACAACGCCCGCCGATACAAGCGCGTCATAGGCCATGTGCAGGAAAGCGGCACGCAGGTTGATGTCGCCCTTGCGGCCTGAGGCGAACAGCCATGCCGTCACGCCGTTAATCACAATGCCGATCGCCGCGACGGCCATGACGGTCAGACTTGCGACGTCGCTCGGCTCCATCAGACGGCGCACCGCCTCGACCGCGATTGCGCCGACCGACACCAGCAGCAAAACCGCATTGCCGAGCGCGGCCAAAATCGTGCCGCGCCGCAGTCCATAAGTATAGGTGAGCGAGGGCGCGCGCCGTGCCAGCAGCGTTGCAACCCATGCCATCACAAGCCCAAGGACATCGCCGAGATTATGGCCCGCGTCGGCGATCAGGGCGATCGAGTTCGCAAACAGCCCATAGATGACTTCGACGATGATAAAACCCAGATTGAGGCTAATGCCGATCGCGAAGGCGGCGCCGAAGTCTTTCGGCGCATGCGCATGGGCATGACCGGCGTCGGGCGCGTGGCCGTCGTGATCGTGATGTTCATGCTTAGCCATCGGTCCCCCGTGTTTACTCGGCCGCCGTGACGGCGTGCGTTGCCCTTCCAGTACGCAGCTCATAATGCGCTTGAAAGACAATCTGCCAGCCACCCCACAGACCCAGCCCGCCGATAAGGGCGGCCACGACCAAATCTGGCCAGTTGGCGCCAGTACCAAAAACCCCCATCGCCGCGAGCATCACCGCGACATTGCCGAGCGCATCATTGCGTGAGCAAATCCAGACGGAGCGCATGTTCGCGTCACCGCCGCGGAAACGGTAGAGCATGAGCGCCACGCCACCATTGGCGATCAAGGCGGCAAGACCAACCAGGCCCATGACCTCGGCGTGTGGCAGAGTGCCGTAGAACGCGTGCCATGTGGTGCTTCCAAGCACCCATAGCGCGAAAACAATCAAAGTGCCGCCTTTGGCGACAGCGGCACGGGCGCGCCAAGTCAACGTCATTCCGGCCACACCAAGGCTAATGGCGTAGTTCGTTGCATCCCCGAAGAAATCGAGGGCGTCGGCCTGCAGGGCGGTCGAGCCGGCTGCGGTACCGGCGGCGATTTCGGTCAGAAAAAACCCAGCGTTGATGAGGAAGGCAACCCAAAGCGCGCGCCGCCAGCGAGGGCTGTTCAGCGGCTTGGCGCTGGCACCGTGGTCATGATGACAGCAGGCCATAAGGTCTCCTCGACAAAGTTCGGATGACCGCTTAAATAAACCCTGTAGCCACTACAGGGTCAAGGACATGTCGATTGGCACCTTCAGCATCGGCGAGTTGGCGCGCCTCACCGGCACCAAGGTTGAGACCGTTCGCTATTACGAACATATCGGCCTATTGCCATCAGCGGCGCGCACCGGCGGCAATTATCGCGTCTATGCCCGCAGTCACCTTGAACGCCTGAGCTTTATCCGGCGCGGCCGTGATCTTGGTTTCTCGCTGGACGAGGTGCGAGAGCTGCTGCGGCTATCCGATGACCGGGATCGGTCCTGCGCCGAAGTTGACCGGATCGCGCGGGTTCACCTGATCGAAGTGGAACGCAAGCTCGCCGATCTGATGGCGCTTGGCGCCGAGCTTCGCCAGCTCGTTGACCAATGCCAGCATGGCACGATTGCGGAGTGTCGTATTATTGAAGCCCTCGCCCCCGCTGCATAGTTCGTGGGGAACGTGTCACATTAATCAAAGTGTTGGCAACGCTAAAAACTCTATTCAACGGGAACGAAATGGCCTGGCCTCAGAATTTGCAACCCATGTCGTTGCCGGTCATCGGCGCGCCCCTTTTTATTATTTCAAATCCCCGTTTGGTGATCGCGCAATGCAAGAACGGCGTCATTGGCGCCTTTCCGGCCCTCAATGCACGGCCGAAGGAGGCGCTCGAGGATTGGCTCGCGACAATCACCTCCGAACTCGCCGCATTCGCAGTTGCAAATCCAGGCGCCGAAGTTGCGCCATTCGCGGTCAATCAGATCATTCATGCTTCCAACGACAGGCTCGCGCATGACCTCGCGCTGTGCGGCAAATACAAAGTGCCGATCATTATAACGAGCCTTTCGGCACCGAAAGAAATTGTGCCCCACGTACATGCCTGGGGCGGCCTGGTTTTTCATGACGTCATCAGCGTCCGCCACGCCAGGAAAGCGATCGATTCAGGGGTCGATGGGCTGATTCTTGTCTGTGCCGGAGCAGGGGGGCATGCGGGCACCCTGTCCCCTTTCGCGCTCGTGGAGGAAGTGCGCAAGTTTTGGCAGGGTCCGCTCGCATTGGCGGGCGCGATCGCAACGGGACGGGGCGTGCTCGCCGCGCGCGCGATGGGCGCCGACTTTGCTTATGTCGGCACGCGATTCATTGCCTCGGAAGAGGCCAATGCCGATCTGCGCTACAAGGAAATGATTGTCGCGAGTGACGCTTCCGACGTTCTTTATTCAGCCTATTTTACCGGCGTGGCCGGAAATTATCTCCGCCAGAGTGTGATCAACGCCGGGCTCGATCCCGACCATTTGCCGGAACGCGACAAAAGCGTGATGAACTTCGAGGCCGGTAAGGCCGCCGAAACAGTGAAGGCGTGGCGCGATATTTGGGGGGCCGGGCAAGGGGTCGGCGCCACCAGCGATATTTTGCCCGCCGCGGAAATCATCCAAAGAATGCGCCGCGAATATCTGCGCGCAAAGGAAGATCTTTGCGCGCATTGATGATGCCAGGCTCAGTCCGAGCGCAACACGAAGCGGCGTTCCAATCTTTGGGCCGGCCGCGCGTTCATGGGATAAAGCCTGGCGAACGCGGCGATGTCAGCCTCCGCCACCTCGATGGGATCGGTCAAAAGCATCCAGTCGACGATCTCGTCGCACGGCGGTGTCGTGAGCGACCCCGAATAGCGATAGTAACCGAGGTTTGGGGGAAGCAGACCGTTCGGATCGATGCCTGGATCGGCTTTGACCGGGGGACCCTCGGCCGCGGGCATGGTCGCCGCGACTTTGGCGAAGACCGGATTTGGCTTGCCAGCTGTCATCATCACACCGATCACGCCGGCAGATCCTTTGACATCGCGATGAACGAAATGAATTTCCATCGCGAAGTTCTTGCCGTTGACGACGTGCTCGCTCGGATGATGGAAGTGAAATTGATCGAGCGTGTAGAGCTCGGAGCCAATCTTCAGCGTCCCGCCCAAGCCGAAATTGAGCTGAATGGAATGGCCGTTGTTAACGATCGTGTCGGGGCGTCCCGCCCAAGCGATTTGGAGCGCCGGCAACTGCGCCTCGATGGCACCGTCGATGACGATGGGCGATTGCCTATCTCCGACTGTGCAGAGGCGGCTGGCCGGATCCAGATCGCCCCAATGATTGGGGCCGGTGGTGCCTTGATAACTCCAGTGCGATCCCTCGGCTGCGAATCCGGTATCTGCGCAAAGCGGGCACATCGCAAGTCCGGCAAGCGCTTTCAGTAGTCGTCGACGATGCATCGTTAAACCCCCGGAGAAAAAGAAACATATCGGTCAACGGATGACCAATATGTTCTTACATTACTCCACGCTTTTTTGTCGATTGCCGAGCCAACCCACCAGCATCACAAAAAAAGCGCCGGCGGCCGCGCACCAAAGCTCGAAATTTGGGAGGCGCGGCCGCAGCCAAACCTCGATCTCCGGATCGGCGCCGATAAGATCGCCCGCGACCCAGCCGAGCAGGGCCGCGCCAGCCCAGATGAGAATGGGAAACCGATTGAAGAGCGGAAGCAGCAGCGTCGATCCGAAAATGATAAATGGAATCGACAGGGCCAGTCCAAGGAGGATCAAGAGTTTCGATCCTTTGGCCGCGGCTGCCACCGCCATCATATTGTCAAGGGACATCACCGCATCCGCGACGACGATGATGCGGATCGCCGACCACAGCGTGTTGGCCGGTTTGATGGCTTTCTCGGGCGCTTCTTCACCGACGAGGCGGATCGCGATCCAAAGCAACAAGAGGCCGCCCCCAACCTTGACAAAGGGCAGCGCCAACAATTCCACGACCAGAAATGTGCAAACGACGCGCAACGCCACGGCCGCGCTGGACCCGAGAACAATCCCGGCTTTCCGTTGCCCATCGGGCAGCGACCGGCACGCGAGTGCGATGACGACGGCATTGTCCCCCGATAGCAGAATATCGATCCAGATAATCTCTAGAAGCGGGAGCCAAAAAGCCGTTGTACTGAAGTCCATCGTTTGGAGCTAGGCCATGAAGGGCGCAAGGTCAAGCGCCGGACCCTCTGCTGGCTTCATCACGAAATCGTAATGCTTCCGCGTTGAAAAAGAAACTTCGGTTGAGCCTTTGGCGAAATCAATCGCCCGGTCTTGGCGAATTTTCCGGGCGGTGATGAGGATCGCGATGAGCGCGACCTGGATCAGGTCGCGCAGGCTTGGGCGTCCTTTTCGCAAGGCATCGTTTCGCCGAGTGCTTGGCGCGATACGCGGCACATGAATGAAGCCGATCGCGCGCGCCTTCGATTGGGCGAGCGAAGCCATCAGCGACTGATTGCAGACATAGTCGCCGGCGTCGATCGACAATTGTCCGTGAAGCTTCGCACGACGGAGCGCCGCTTCGATTTGGCGGCCGGGAAAGGTCGACTTCGCGATATGCGGCGCGCCGGGAACAATGACGCGGTGCGGGGCACGTCGACCCGAAGCGTCGCAATGCAGAAGGCTCGACCGATTGAGCGCTCTTGTTTCTATTTTGAAGAGCTTTGAGCGTGCCGCAAGTCCGAAATGCAGAAGTGCGTCCGGCTTTAATGTTTCTTCAAGACGGCGGAGCTTTATGGGCACTTCACGATAGACGACCGGCAGGACGTCGAGTTCCAATGCGATCCCGAGGCGAGAGAGCCGCGCTCTATGCTTACGGAGTTCATGGATCAGCAATGCCGTCGGGTTCCGGCGGGCGCCTGGAAATTTGCCGAACCCGGTGACCAGGATGCGAATCCTCATGGCGACAAGCTTTGCCACGGCGAACAATGAACAAGATATGGCCCATAGGCCGGTTGCCGAAAACCCCGGCTTTTGAAGGCAAGGCTTGACGGATTCAGGAGGCACCGCCCTTCGCGCGCGCCCGTATTTTCTTTCCCCGACCGGATGCCAGTGGTCGCATTCCCGACACCTTTAGCAGTCATGAAGGAGCCAAATCATTTAGTCGTTGTCGAATTGCCGCCCTTGTCTTTAAGCAAGGCTCGATGGTCGATGGAATTTGACCGACTTCTGGCTGATTTCCGGATTGGACTCGCCCAGTGTGGAAATGGCCGGGTCGACAAGGTGGACCAACTCCTTACCGAAGTCGATCGGCTTTAATAAGATGCGCTCGGCTTGGGATCAAACATTGAATTGGAGCACGATGTCGCGAGGAAAAAGCAAAATGGTGCACGCCTCTGGCGGCCTGATCCCGCGAACGCAAGCCATCGCCGCGCTCGTGGCTTGTGGGATTGCCTGCTTTTTTATGAGCTTGCTTGTTTCTGGCTGTGCCTCGGTGGGCTTGTCGGGGATGGGCGAAGCTTCGGTCGAACCTCGCGCGATTTCCATTTTTGTCGCCTCGACTCGCAAGGGCGAGCGGGGCGCTTCAAGCGAGATCGCGGTCGACAAGGGTTCGCGCCTGTCGCTGCAAATGATCAGCGTGCCCCCCGGACATCAGCCCGGCGTGATAGAACGGCCCAGCTTCGGTTCTGAAGATCCGCAGAATCATTTCGTCGCGGCCAGCCGGCGAGCGCTGGACGAGACCGCGTTCTTGGGCGAAATCGCCAGCCATCTTTCCGGGCGAGTAGGCTCCAATCGGGATATTTTGCTTTACATCCATGGCTTCAACACGAGCTATGACGAAGCAAGGTTCCGGCTCGCCCAGATCGCCGCCGATGGGCGCTTTGGCGGTGTTCCCGTCCTCTATACTTGGCCGGCGACGGGCAGCATCCTCGACTATGGCGCGGCAAAGGAAAACGCGACCTCTGCGCGCGATGCCCTCAGCAGGCTCATTCACCAGCTTTCCGAAGTACCGGATGTTGGCCGCGTCCACATCCTCGCCCATTCGATGGGCGCGTGGCTGACCATGGAGGCCCTGCGCGAAAACGCAATTTCCGGCAGCCCGGATCTCAATGGCAAGCTCGGAGACGTGATGCTCGCCGCGCCCGATATCGATCTCAACGTTTTCCGCCAGCAACTGGCGCGGCTCGACCGTTCGCATATTTTTGTTCTTGTGGCTGCCAATGATCGCGCCCTGTCGATCTCGCGGACCCTCGCCGGGGACCGTCCCCGACTGGGTGGACTGGATCCCAACAATCCCAAGGATCTCGCGGAGCTGGAAGCGCTGGGGGTCAAGGCCTATGATCTCTCGCGGGAAACGCGAGGGCTGATCGGCCATGGCACCTATGCCGACGCCCCCCAAGTTGTGCGGACGATCGGCTCTCAGATCACCGAGCAAAGACCGCAGGACGCCAATGTCCAGGCCGTGCTGGGGGAGAAGCCGGTCGACCCCAAGATCATCGCCAAACCGCTTGCCCCGATTGATGCGGCCGCCGTAGTGCCGCCTTCGCCCGGCGCCCCTGCGGCTCCGCCTCAGTAAAAACGGGCAATCAGGGATGGTTCGGGCAAGGTAAACAGCCAAGAACGTCCGGTCGGCACAATTTGGGGAAATTCCCTCGGAACTTTCGTCGTCATGGGGGGTTGACGAGCTAGAGGGGTTGTGTGCCCGCAAACGCACAACAATTTGCCCATCCACTTCCAAGCTTTGAAGCAAAGGCCGAGCAAGCAGGCGCCAAGCTTTACGGAAGTCGATAGGATTGCCAAACGCTATTTAAACTCTGGACTTATTGCAAAGTGAGAAGGCCGATTTATTGGTCCTCTCAAGATCGGTTGGGACACGGGCCGTCCCATCTTGGTGGATACTATGCAATTGAGGTCATTCACGGTTTTTTGACGAGATTAAAAACCGAACCGAATTTTTATATTGCAAAGCAACATGGATTATAAGGTTGACGTCATAACAGTGTTAGAATTACTATTTAAAAACCTTCAGTCGGAAAAGGGCCGCGCTACAGATAAGCTTTAGGAACGTCTGAAAAACTTTCGAGAGGGGATGTCATCAAGCACTCAATGGGACCTGGGTCTCTGTTCAGTAAACCCGCGAAAGCGAGGGATGTCATGTGCTTAATCGCCGAAATAATCCATACGTGTTCGAACGAGGAGGTCGCCCATGCCGCCGTTGCATCGATGGGAGCCGATTTCGCGAGCAAGGTCGGCGCCACCGCCGGCAACTATGGATTATCAATTGGCGCCTTCACGGCTCGCGCGGTTCTTCATTTTGAGAAGATTGGCGGAGAACAGGAAAAAGAGGCTCTTCGGGCCGCTATGAATGGAGCGGATCAGCCGATCCTTTCTGGGCTGCAGCATATTTTGCTACCGGTCATGGAATCAAAGGGTTTGGATCGGTCGGACCTGTCGCTTGCCCTGACTAGGACGCGAGCAACCTCCGAACGGCCGCGTCCACGGCGGACTTCGAAAAAGTGCTGCCAGGAACATTTGCAGAGCGAAACGTCTTCCAATTGATGCGAGCCGGAAGCGGCCTTGGGCCGCTTCGTTGGCGGCGTCGCCTCGAGCTCAAGCCAGTGCGCGCCGCGCCCAGGGCCTCGTTTCTTCGGCGACTTCACGTCCAAGGCCTGGCTGGTAGAAAATGCCGAGATCGGGTCTCCGCCCTTCTTCCAGCAGCCGAAGCGTCGCCTCATCGCGGATGTCAAAACTATCGAAACCGCAGCGGGCCAGCAATTGCAGCTGATCGAAGAGAATGTCGCCGGTGGCGCGCAATTCGCCTCTAAATCCATAGCTGCGGCGAAATTGATGTGCGAGCGAGTAGCCGCGCCCATCCGTGAATTTGGGAAAAGCGATCATGACCAGGGCGAAGTGACGAAGCTCCGGCGCGATGGTTTGCGCCGACGTTCCCGGTTCCACAAATAGTCCGAGCGCGATATCGGCCGGTCGCGCTTGATGCTTCGCATCTTGCCACTGCGGCAAGGTCAAAATGACTTTGCCGCTAGGGGGAAAATCCTCTCCTTGCGCCAAGATCCGCCATTGGTCCGGCGCGAAAGCATCGCCTTTGTATAAGGGCATCTTCAATGATCCGATAAAGCGTCGAGGGCTTGCGTATGGACGCCGCATTCAATCTTGCCGCGCCCACGCCAGCGGCCCGCGCGCAGGTCTTCGCCGGGCTTTACCGGCGAGGTGCACGGGATGCAGCCGATCGAGGGATAGTTTTTCGCGACGAGCGAATGGCGCGGCAACGCAAAGGCATCAAGATAGCCAAGGATCTTGCTTGCGGACCAGCGCGCGAGGGGGTTGACCTTGATCCGCCCGCTTTCGGCTTCGAACAAGGGGAGTGTTGCCCGTGTTTGGGCCTGAAAGCGTTTGCGCCCGGTGATCCAGGCATCATTGCCTTTCAGGGCCTCTGCCAAGGGCACGACCTTCCGGATCTCGCAACACGCGTCAGGGTCGGTCGCCCAAAGGAAATCTTCGGGATCTTCGGCCGCGAGCCTGATTGGGTCGGGCCCAATGGTGATGACATTGCGGAGATCAAGATGAGCGGCGAGCTGCTCACGATAGGCAATTGTCTCTTTGAACAGAACCTTGG
Source organism: Beijerinckiaceae bacterium (assembly GCA_004564215.1). NCBI lineage: Bacteria > Pseudomonadati > Pseudomonadota > Alphaproteobacteria > Hyphomicrobiales > Beijerinckiaceae > Beijerinckiaceae bacterium. The sequence goes on from CP024846.1 coordinate 2,956,291, forward strand.
TATCGATAAAGAACACGGGCGTCGCTTTGTCGATTTGCGCGACCATGTGAAGAAGCACCGCAGAATCCGCGCCAAAACTGGAGACGAGCGCGATCCGGCCAGGAAAAAGATCTTCGATGGCAGCGCGCAGCACTTCTTGGGTGTCTGTCTCGGCATATTTGGCCGCAAGCTGCGCGGCCAGATCGGTATCACCGAAGAGGATGTCATCCCCGCGCATACAACGCCTCCTTGAACGGCTCCATCCCAATCCGCCGGTAGGCCGCGAGGAAATCTTCGCTTCGGTCAGTTCGGAACTTCAAATAGGTATCGACCACGGTTTCGATCGCGTCGACGATTTCTTCCGACGAAAAACTGCGGCCGGTGATCGCACCGACGCCGCAAGTCTCGTCGGCGGAACCGCCAAGCGTGATCTGATAGGCTTCGGCGCCGGTTTTCTCGAGGCCGAGAATGCCGATATGGCCGACGTGGTGATGTCCGCAGGCATTGATACAGCCGGAAATATTGATCTTGAGCTCCCCGATTTCCTTGGCCCTGACAGTGTCGCCGAAACGCTCTGAAATCTGTTGCGCGATCGGAATCGAGCGGGCGGTCGCCAGCGCGCAATAATCAAGGCCGGGGCAGGAAATAATATCGGTCACAAGGCCGGTGTTGGCGGTTGCAAGACCTTGGCTCACGAGTCCGTCGTAAACCGCCGGCAAATCATCATAGGCGACATGGGGGAGAACGAGGTTTTGTTCGTGGGCGACACGGATCTCATCATGCGAGAAACGTTCGGCGAGATCGGCGACAAGATCCATCGAGTCCGCGCTTGCGTCGCCGGGAATACCGCCGATCGGCTTTAAGGAAATAGTGAGGATCCCGTAACCGGGTGTTTTATGCGCCACCACATTTTGCGCGACGAAACGGGAGAACCCGCGGTCGGTCGCTTTGCGTTTTTCCAGGGCAAACGAAGACTCCGCGCGCGGCGGCAGTACGGGCGGAGCGAAATAAGCGCGGATGCGATCAATCTCGCTCTGCGGCAAGGTCAGGGCATCTTCACGATGATTGGCGAATTGATCCTCGACTTCGGCGCGAATGACGTCAGCGCCTTTCTCATGCACGAGGATTTTGATCCGCGCCTTATATTTATTGTCGCGCCGTCCTTCGAGATTATAGACGCGCAAAATTGCGTTGGTGTAGGCGAGCAGATCCGTCTTTGGCAGAAAGTCGCGGATCTTATGCGCAACCAAGGGGGTGCGGCCTAAGCCGCCGCCGACATAAACCGCAAAACCAATCTCGCCTTCCGCGTTTTTGACGATCTGATAGCCGATGTCGTGCACCCTGATCGCCGCCCGGTCCTTAGCCGCGCCATTGACCGCAATCTTGAATTTGCGCGGGAGAAACGAATATTCGGGATGCAGCGAAGACCATTGCCGCAAAATTTCCGCATAGGGGCGGGGGTCTTCGATCTCGTCGGCGGCCGCACCGGCAAATTGATCGGCCGTGACATTGCGTATGCAATTTCCGGACGTCTGGATCGCATGCATCTCGACTTCGGCAAGCTCATTCAAGATCGCCGGGCAATCTGCGAGCGCCGGCCAATTGAACTGGATGTTCTGCCGCGTGGTAAAATGGCCGTAGCCCTTGTCATAATGGCGCGCGATGAAGGCGAGCTTGCGCAGCTGCCGAGACGACAAGGTGCCATAGGGGATCGCGACGCGAAGCATATAGGCGTGGAGTTGCAAATAGACGCCGTTCATGAGCCGCAGCGGCTTGAATTGGTCCTCGTCCAGCTCGCCAGAAAGGCGGCGAGCAACCTGATCGGCGAATTGAGCCACACGGGCGGCCACAAAGCTTTTGTCGAATTCATCGTAGCGGTACATGCCAGGTGCGCCCATCCGAGCTAGCCGAGTCGCGTCAATTCAAGAAAACACACTGATGCCTTGGCGGGCCACGAGGTCCGGCGAAGGATCTGCTTCGCGCAGCTCTCGCAAAGGCGGCAAGAAGTCTATGGTTGGCCCACGGGCTCGAATGGCCTCGCGCAAGGTCACCGCATGCAAGCCGGCAGCATCCTCTGCGACCTCGACAATAAAAGGTTCAACGATAAGATTGCGCCTGGCGTCGTTGCGGGCGGCGCCCAGGCCTGCTTCGGCGTCCTCTTTGGTCGCAAAAACTTTCGCCTCTTCGATCGTTTCCGACCAGGATCCGTCGCGGCCGATATAAACCACCCCGCCATCGGCGAGCCGATTTGCTGTAACAACCTTGGACATAACGGTGCTCACCAGAACTACACTTTGACTTGCATATAGTCCAATTAACAGAGTTTGGCGAGCTTTTATATATAAATACATTTTATATATGTATAATAAGCCATTTTTTCGTTGGCTCGGTTCAAGTGCCGTTTATGCGACCCGGCGGGGGGGTCGCATAGCATCGGCCTATGAAGTTTTTTACTGCTCCCCTCGCATGCGCCCCAGGATCGCTCCAAATAGGGGAGGTCCGTTCGCCCGCGGCGCGGCCGACTGAGCTTTCGCTGTGCGCGGGAAGCTAGGCTTGCCTCTCCCGCTTCAATTTCGTATCGGATGCCCTCATTCGCGCCGACGATTTGTTGCGCGAGGCGTGTTTGGAGTCTTCGTGTTCGTCTCACACATTCAACCGCTCATCGCTCAACATGGCTATTGGGTCGTCTTTTTGATCGTCATGCTGGAGAGCGCCGGCGTTCCGCTCCCGGGCGAAACCGTGTTGGTGCTTGCGGCAGGCTATGCCGGTGCCACCGGGGAGCTTAACCTTTCCCTGGTCATCGCTTCAGCGGCGTCTGGGGCGATCATCGGAGACAATATAGGCTTCTGGGTTGGCAGAACTTGGGGAACCAAGTTTCTTCTGCGATACGGAAAATTCGTTCACCTTTCAGAGAGCCGCCTCAAGCTCGGGCAATATTTATTTGCAAAACATGGTGCGAAAATTGTTTTCTTCGGCCGTTTTGTCGCCTTCCTGCGAGTCCTCGCCGCCTTGCTCGCGGGCGTGAACAAATATGAGTGGCGGCAATTTCTGTTCTTTAACGCTCTCGGCGGGGTCACCTGGGCAGTTGTGATCGGAATTGGCGCTTTTCTTTTTGGCGATTCCATTCATCGGGTGAGCGGCCCGCTCGGCATCGCGGCCCTCGTCGCTGTCGTCGCCGGCGTGATTGTGTTTATGTATATCGTTCGCCGGGAAGAAAAGAAGATGGAAAAAAAGCTCTCCGAGCCCGACGCTGATTTTCGCGCGCTTTGAAGCCACGCGGGTTCAATTAAATTTCATTCGGAACACAGCCTAAACCCAAATAATTAGGGCTTTTCGAGACGCGCGATGAGGCTCGATGTGTCCCATCGCCGGCCTCCCATATTTTGGACATCGGCGTAGAACTGATCGACCAAGGCCGCGACGGGGAGGGTTGCGCCGTTCCGGCGGGCCTCGGCAAAGCATATGGCAAGGTCCTTGCGCATCCAATCGACCGCGAAGCCGAAGTCGAACTTGCCGGCGTTCATGGTTTTGTGCCGGTTGTCCATTTGCCAGGATTGCGCCGCCCCTTGGCTGATGATCTCGACGACAGCATCGGGATCGAGCCCGGCACGCTTGGCGAAATGGATGCCTTCGGCCAAAGCCTGAACCAGACCCGAAATACAGATCTGATTGGCCATTTTTGTCAGCTGCCCCGACCCTGATGGGCCCATCAGGCGGCAGGCCTTGGCATAGGCCGCGATGACCGGCTCCGCCTTGCGGTAATCTTCGGCAGCGCCGCCGCACATGATGCTGAGCGTCCCGTTTTCGGCGCCGGCTTGGCCGCCGGAGACCGGCGCATCGATGAAGCCAGCACCCCTCGCTTCGGCCTTTGCGTGAAGCTCGCGCGCGACTTCCGCCGAGGCGGTCGTATGATCGACAAAGACTGCTGAGGGCTCGAGCCCTTCAAAAGCGCCGTCCGCACCGGTCGTCACCGCGCGAAGATCGTCGTCATTTCCGACGCAGGCAAAGACAAACTCCTGGCCGACTGCGGCCTCTCGCGGGCTTGCAGCAAATCCGCCGTTGAATTCAGTTACCCATTTTTCCGCTTTGGCGACAGTGCGATTGTAAACGGTGACGTCATGGCCCTTTTTCTTGAGGTGGCCGGCCATCGGATATCCCATGACGCCGAGTCCGAGGAAAGCTACTTTTGCCATTGGTTCGTCTCCGGCGAGGCCCTTAAAGAGCGCTGCGGCTAATTGATTTGGAAATCAAAATATTTGCTGCTGAGTTTGGCAAAGGTGCCGTCGGCCATGCTCGCATCCAGGGCCTTCTCGAACATCGCTTTCAAGACCGTGTCTTGCTTGCGAAGGCCGATGCCAATGCCGTCGCCGAAATAGGCGGGATCGCGCGGCACGTCGGACGTGAGGATGCAACAGAGTGCCTCCCTGCGGGTCTTGATGTAGTCCATAAGTGCGTCCTTGTCGCCGATGAAGACGTCGAGGCGCCCTTCGGCAAGATCGAGAATGGCTTCCTCCAGCGAGGCGTAGGTCCGGATCTCCGACTGTTTGAAAATATCTTCGACATAGGCCGGGTGGGTTCCTCCCGACTCGACGCCTATCGTTTTGCCGGCAAGACCATTGGGGGTCGTATCCGTGATGACATTCTGCTTGGAACTCATGAACGCCGAGGGCATTCGGATATAAGGCTTGGTGAAATCGATTTTCTGACGGGCCTCGTCGGTGATTTCCATGGCCGCCATGATCGCATCATATTGATTGTCGAGAAGGCCGGGAATGAGTCCGTCCCAATCCTGCGCGGTGAATGTGCAGGTCACTTTCATGCGGGCGCATAGATCGCGTGCGAGATCGATCTCAAAGCCGGCAAGCTTATTGTCTTCGAGAAAATTGTAAGGCGGGCGCGCGCCTTCGCTGGCAATTCTGACCGTTTGCCAGACAGCATGCGAACCCTCTGCGGCCACCTTTGAGGGCAGCCCCATGAAGTTAAGGATCAAGCTCATTGCAAAAATCCAACGCGCATAAGAGGCTCGCACCCGGCCTGTTTGAACCCTGAGCGACAATCAACTTCTCCTTACAGTCCTATTCGGCCCATCTGCTTAGGGTGAAAAGGCGCGGCTATGCATTCGGCGGCGTGGGCGCCATTGCGGGCGCATTTATAGGATTGATTTCAGGTTTCGGGAAAGGGGCTCGGTCGGGCTTTGGCCTCTTTACGGCAATCGGCGCATATTTTGCTTTCGAACGCCAAAGAGTGGCTGCAGACCGCGCGCGGACGCAAGGCACCGGCGTCGCCACGGGCGAGCAGCTTGAAACGAGGGGCCCCGGCTCTTATAACTCGCCAGCCAGGTACAATGGAGCGTAGCCAAGTATGGTTAGCGATCAGGATGTTCTCGCCGCGCTTCAATCGGTTCCGGGTCCAGACGGCAAGACGCCGCTGCCTCAGTCCGGCGCCCTCTCCGGTCTTTCGATCAAGGAGGGAAAGGTCTATCTCTCCATTGCAATCGACCCGCGCCAATCGGCGGTGCTCGAGCCGATGCGGGCCGCCGCGGAGGCAGCGGTCAAGCAAACGCGCGGTGTGACTTCGGCTCTCGTCAGCCTGACCGCGGAAACGCAAGCGCCACCGGCGTCCGCCCCGCCTAAGGCCGCCGCCCCGCGCAATATCGCCATACCAGGGATTTCCAACATCATTGCCGTCGCGTCCGGCAAGGGCGGTGTCGGCAAGTCGACAAGCTGTGTCAATATTGCGCTTGGCCTTGCATCGCTGGGTTGGCGCATTGGCATCCTCGACGCCGATATTTATGGACCGTCGCTGCCGCGCCTTCTCGGACTCAAAGGAAAGCCCGAGTCCGAAGGCCGCACGATCAAGCCGCTCACCGCTTACGGGGTCAAGGCCATGTCGATCGGCTTCCTCGTCGAGGAAGAAGATCCGATGATCTGGCGCGGGCCGATGGTGATGTCTGCGATCCAGCAATTGCTGCGCGACGTCCAATGGGGAGAACTTGATTGTCTGGTGGTCGACATGCCGCCTGGGACCGGCGATGCACAATTGACATTGGCACAAAACGTTCCGCTGGCCGGCGCCGTCATCGTGTCGACGCCTCAGGATCTTGCGCTTATCGACGCGCGCCGCGGCATTGCGATGTTCAACAAGGTGGACGTTCCGGTCTTGGGCATCATTGAAAATATGAGCTATTTTCTCTGTCCGCATTGCGGCGGCCGCTCCGATATTTTCGCGCATGGCGGGGCCCGCCATGAGGCCGAAAAATTTGGCGTGCCGTTTCTCGGAGAAGTGCCGCTGGATATTGGGATTCGCGAAAATTCCGACTTGGGTCGCCCGGTGACGGCGGTTGATCCAAAGGGTGCCTTTGCGGGGATTTATCGTGCGATCGCAGCGCAGATCAAAGCCAGTCTCGAAAAGGAGCGTCCCCGCGCCGCCCCGAAGATTACGATTGAATAAACCGGATCCGCGTGCGACGTTTTGCGGAGACGGCAAAACGTCAGGGAGGGTTTTCGATGAAAAGCTCCCAGATCCTCGTAATGGGCGCCGCCTTGATGCTCCAGGGGCCTGCTCTCGCCGCCGACCGGGATCATCGCGGTGCCGCGCAGAATGGGACTGGTTATTACGTGCCCAATTTTAGCGATGGCTCTGGAGCCTCGACTCCGATTATGGAGGTTCCAGGCAGCGTCGTGGTCGTCCCGCAGCAGGTACTGCAAGACCAACAGTCCATCACGCTCTGCGATGCGCTGAGGAATGTCAGCGGCGTGACCTGCCGATAAATACCGACTGTACCCCGTTGTTATTTATTGAGTTTCTGCGGCACCTTAGAGATAGACCAAGCTTCCAGCCCTAGTTATGGTTGGGCCACTTCCGTCTCCAGAGTCCTCCTAATGTGCGCAAGGTAGGGTTTCAACATGTCGACTGTCTTACGTGTGTTTGGATTGTCGCCACCCGCTTGAAGCTCTGAGATCCTCTTTTGCAGGACGTCTATAGCCGTGCGGGCGACCCGGATACGCCTGGCATAACTCCGTCCCGTGTCGCCTGAGATCGATTGCTCGGTCACGACATGCCTCCGCTCGTTAAGACGATTAACGTCGGAAAGCATAGGGTGTGCCATATTGCTCGAGCTCTAGCTATGGTCGGGCCGCCTTTTCGTTTAGCCTGGCGTCCCGCGCGGGGCTCGTGTGGACAAGCCAGGCTAGGAACCCCGAATGAAAGATTTGCTCGGAATCCTAAACTTTCTTTCAGCGATTTGCGCATTTAGCGCCGCGATGTGCTGGCTAAAGGTCGCGCTGGTTTCACTGCCGGCTACCATGGGCCTCACCGTCGATATGACTAACTTCGATTGGCTGACCAAACCGGTTCTCGAGCAAGCAAACTGGAACAAGCGCGCAGCATACTTCGCCGTCGCGGCGGCTGTGCTGCAAGGCCTCGTTGCGGCCAGCGACCTCGTCTGATAGGCGCGACGGCTATAGGGAGAACGGCAAAAGAGTGGCTTTGGGCGCTAAAATTGGTTGATACGCTGCAGGCTTATGCTGGCACGCATCCATCTGCCAGATGCCGAACTTTGGATCGAAGGTCTGGCTCACCGACAAACTCAATGGCCTTAGGGGGCTCGGCAATAAACTCAGCCATCAAGCTGCGTAAGATAAACCCCAATATCAACGAACGGTAGCACCGGCACTGCCAGAAGATCGCGATGGGCCAGCTCGTCTTCGGGTCGATATAGGTCGTACTGGCAGCTACAAAGAAAATCACGAGCGGCAGGGCTTTCCAGCCGACCTGCCGCTGAACTTGGCGCAGCCGCATGCATTCGGTCCTCGTCCGCACGATCGACGAGGTTGATATCGATCTCAACTTTCCCCAAGCGGCATGATAGCCTGCAGGTTATCGTGCTTGGGGACTCGAAGTGGCGCTTGAAGTTTCGGATGCCTCCCTGACACATCGCTGCCGCCAGGCGGCGTCGCGCGTGGCCGGTCGGCCCCAGTGACTGCCGGGGGTGGGCCCATCGCGACCCGAGTCTGGATCGGCTATGCCTTCCTTCTGTTCTCGGTTGTCCTGATCATCGTCGACTATACCGTCGTTGACAGTGTTATCCCCGATCTGGTTCGGGATCTCGATCTCACTGTCGATGATGTCGGGACGGCCCTGACAAGCTATCTCGCGACGGCGGCTGCCTTCACCATCCCCGGAGGCAAGCTGGCCGACCGCATCGGTCGACGCCTGCTGTTTCTGATCGGGCTGGCCTTGTATGTGGCCGGAAGCACCCTGACCGGCTTGGCTTGGGGCTTCTGGCCTTTGGTCGCCGGGCGCGTTCTGCAGGGGCTATCGCTCGCCATTGTGCTGCCGACCGGGCTCGGCCTGCTCAACAGCCTGTTTCCACAAAATCGTCCCCGCCGGCACCGAGCCCTTGGCCTGTGGGCCACGGCGATCGGCGTTGCGGCCGGCATCGGGCCGCTTATTGGGGGGATGATGGCGGTCACTTTCTCCTGGCGTTGGGCGTTCCTGGCCGGCGTGCCCCTTGCGGCAATCGCTGCGATCGGGATTCGTTTGTGTCTCCCCGAAAGCCAAAAGCAGGCGGCCGCGTCTTTCGACGTCGGCGGGACGACGCTGCTGGTGCTTGCCGCGGGGAGTCTCGTCGTGGTGGCCGATCGCTGGACTCATTTGGGATCCGGTTCGGCGGCGCTCTTGCTGACCGGCACTGTGGCTGCATTTGCCGGCTTCGTTTGGGTTGAGAGAGCGCGGGAGCGGGCGGGACGTGACGTCGTCGCATCGCTGGGCCTGTTCCGAAAGCGAAGCTTTGCCGCCGGCACCGTGACCGCGGCCCTGATGTCCTGCGGCGATGTGGGCTTTCAACTCGTGCTGCCTCTTTTCACTGGGGTGGTGCTCGACTACGACCCTTTGGCAGTGGGTTTCGTGCTGGCCGCTTATGGAGTTGGGATCGGCCTTGGCGGCGGCCTCGCTGAGCAAGTCTGCAAATTTTTCGATGAGCGGACCGTGGCTTTGACCGCGGTCGGTGTTCTGCCGCTGACCCTGTTAGCGCTGATCCCGATGTTCAAGTCCAGCGGCTCCGGACCGCTCATGGCGGCGGTACTCGCGGTCTACGGCGTCGCCTGGGGTGTGGCCTATGCCACGCTCGTAAATATGATCTTTCGGGATGTGCCCCAATCGGCGTCCGCCATGGCCGGCGGCATGCAGAGTTCGATGCGGCTGCTTGCAGGTGCGCTCGGGGCGGCCATGCTGACGGCGGTCTTTGCCGGGGTCTCGACGACAAGTGTCGAATCCTCGGCGACCGCGCAGCAGCGCGAACACCTCAAAACCCATCTCGGGGCGTCGCCCAAGGTCCTCTATTCCCATCGACGGATTGGCCGGCTCCAACACGAGCAACGCGGGACGCCGCCATTCAACGAAGCCAATGTGGCGGTGGTCAACGAGGCCTATTCGGCCGGGGCGCGGGCCACCATCGCGGTCGCCGCCGGACTGACCTTGCTCGCCTTGGGAGCCGGACTTGCGCTCCCGCGCGGTTCGCCCCGTTTTCCGGGCGGCGGCCTATTCACCCGCGTTCGGCAGGCGGCCGGTGGCGCGCAACATCGGTAGGAAAGGATGCTCATCGGCATCGAGATAGTCATTGGGTGGACGCCAGTCGATCCGTCCCATCTTCCGCGCGAATAGCCCGTAGCCGATAAGCTCCTGGAGCCGAGGATCGAGTCGGCGCACCAGCTCGCGAGGGAGGCTGAGTTGCTGGTTGACCTGCTGACGGAGGAAGCCGGCGCAATAGTTGATGGTGAGGGCCGGGCGCTCCGCAGTCGTGCGGTTTTCTCCCGCGGTATGCCAAAGACTGCCGTTCCAGACCAGCGCCGAACCTGCCGGCATTTCGATTGCGTTGCTCTCGACAAAGGGCGGCTCGGGCTTCTCCTGCCAGCGGTGCGAGCCGGCCACGACCCGAGTTGCCCCATTGGCATCCGTGAAGTCGCAGAGGGCTATGAGGGCATTGCAGAGCAGAGGCTGGTGAGGTCGCGGCAGCGGATACATTTCATCGTCGCAATGCAGCCGCTGGGCGACGGCGCCGGGCAGCTGGTTGCTGGTCATGAACCAGGACAGCAGGCAATCCGGTCCGAGCACGCCCTCGATGACAGGCAAGATCCGCGGATGCACGGGCAGCGGCTCGTACCTTCGGCCGTGGATCAGCAAATTGTCGACCCGGACCCAATCATGATCCGGGACTTTGAGCGGCGCCTGGCCTTTTCGGAGGAAGCCCTTCACGACAGTGGTCGAGTTGGCGACAACTGTCGGCAGCTCCCGGTGGAGCCGTCGGGTATCGTCCAGAAACGCCTCGACCTCGTCGCGATCGAGAACGGCCTCAATGACGGTGTAGCCGCGTTCCGTGACCTCGGCGATGTGGCGCTCGGTCTCCGAGGGGACCGGCGCGGAGCGGGGGGCCAAGGGCGTCAGGCCGGAAGGAGGTCGATCTCTTCCTCGTCACGGGCCACTTCCGCAGTTTGCGGGGTGGTTTGAGGAGCAGTTTCGGGTTCGGCGGTTTCCGGACGACTCTCGTCTTGGTTCATGCTCCGTCTCCTTAGAGTTGCCAAGCGCGATATGGTGCAATGCCAAGCTACACCATTCATTTGACGTTAACAATCAAATGTTCAAAGACAATCAATTGTTCAAAGTGCGACCCTCGCGCCGTACAATGGCTGTTAAGAAAATCGCTTTTCGGTGGAATCGTACAACACGTTTTGTTATATTTCGTGAATGGAAGAACCCTATCAGCGGCTTCAATTCGCCCGAGAGAACGCCGGGTATGAAAACGCGACCGATGCCGCCCGCGCCTTCGCCTGGAACGAAAACACCTATCGCAGCCACGAGAACGGGGAGCGGGGTTTGCGGCCTGCCGTGGCCGAGCGCTACGCCAAAGCGTTTTGCGTAAGCGCCGCATGGCTTCTCACCGGCGAAGGCGATGGCGAGGCTAGGCCCGAGCCAAAAAATGTCGTCCGCCTGGTCGGACGGATCGGCGCCGGTGCGGTTATCGATGCCGATTTCGAGCAGGAGCCGGCGGAAGGTTTCGCCGAAATCGAAATTCCCTATCCCGTACCCGACGGAGCCGTTGCCTTCGAGATTGTCGGCGACAGCATGTGGCCCCGCTATGATCCCGGCGATATTGTCATCTGCTGGAAGGTCGCTCAAACACGAAGCGAGGCGGATGGTTGGGAGGCCGCCGTGCGGCTGACCGATGGACGGCGGTATCTGAAGACAATCCGGCGGGTCGGCAAGGATCGGTTTGATCTGGTGAGCCATAATGCGAGCCCGATCCACAACATCCAAATCGAATGGGCCTGCAAAGTGTTTGGGAATATCCGCGCCGGCGAATGGAACCTGCTCGAAAAGGCGCCGCGGAGCGTCCGGCAGGGGCTTCGCTGACCGAAGCGGAATAGCGCGATTTGTAGATTTTTTGAGCTGCTGTACATTTTGTGTTGCGCCGTTACTGTTCGTTATGTACAGTACTTTATCGGCGCAACGCGGCCATCCCGATCAACAGGCACCGGGGCGGGATCGGCAAGGCTAACGCCGGAAAAAACTGTTTCAATCAGCCTGGTCGACAGGAGTAGGGCGATGGCCAAGCGTGTCAAAAATCAACAGGCCCCTTCCCTCGTGAAAGAGGTATTTACCGATCTCGATAGCCAACGGATTGCTGGGGCCAGCGCGTCGGAAACTGCGGAATATGTCGCGCAAATGACTTCGGAACTTGTGATGATTGCCAAGTCTTCGGCTGACTACATCGCAACAATGACCTGCGAGCTTTCGACCCTCGCCAAATCCGCCCAGCTTGAACGGCTGACCCTCCTTTTGGAATTGGTTCAGCAGGAGGCCCAATCCGTGTTTCATCGCGAGCGGGGACATGAGGGCGTGTTTGCCGGATAGGATGCCGGGCCCCCTCCCGGCAATTGGCCAAGAAGGGCTTGAGCGGTTCCACTCGCGGAAAGAGGCAGGCTGGAGCGGCGCGCCTTTTGCGCCCTTTGCCTAACAAGGCTTGGGCTCATGAGGGTCCGGAAACCCGATCATTGCGTCAGGGAGAGGATTCCGTTCCTCCCTGTTGGGCGGTCCGATTTTCGAACCAGGCCTGGATCTCTTCCATCGGCACGCGCTCTTCATCCGGCCCCTCAACGGCGGTCACTTCATTGTCTCCCTGCGCCAAGGTCCAAGCCTCCTCAAGGGCCTCCTCTTCCGTATCCCATTCGCGCGACAGCATTTCGTGTTGCAGGGAATTATCGATATAACGCACATGCCATCCCATTTTGGGTCCCTCCCATTTCTTGAACGTCAGCCAATCTCTAATACCTCAGCCCCACACTTGAGCCGGGCTTGGAAAACTTAAGGAAGCGACAGCCGTCAGTGCGGGGGGCAATTCGGGCTTCATCTTCGGTGTTCAGGCGAAATCTGCGTTCGTAGACGCGAAATTGCTTCTACTCCCTTGGCGCAGGCGGAGGAAAGACCATCTATGCGATGGGGTCGCAATGGTCTCTTTTGGTGGGGCCACAACGGCAGGTCCGCCGGCCTTGTGGGGCGCCCACATTGAACGTCAACCGGATATAGATTGTGGTTTTGGCAATATGAATGATCAGCGACCGACCCCGCCAGACAAGGGCAACTCTCTTGAGCCGGAGATCATTCCCCCGGACCAACCGGATGCCGCGGAATTGGACACCGCCCATTGGCCGCGCCGGTTTGTCGATGTGCGCGGCGAACAAAGGATCTATGTGACCCGAATAGGGCCGCTTGGCCTGCTTCCTTTCGCTTTGCTGTTTGGTTTTGTTTCTGTTGCCCTGCTGATTTTCTTTATCGGCGCTTTCCTGATTTTGATCCCGGTGCTCGGCTTTGTCGTTGCCGCCACGATCATCGCTGGCCTGCTGCGCATCAACTCCCATAGGCCGCGCTAATCACAGCAAGTGAGCGCGCTTAACCGTCAAGTTCCGGATAATGGCGGAAGATGCCCTCTTCATTGAAGGGGATGCGGCGATCGCTTGACAGATAGGCCTGAATGCGCGGACGTTTGGCCACCGCTTTGTGCAATCCCTCAACCAGCCGAAATTCGGGAAGCGCCCGCCTCATGCAGCGCGGAAAAGCGTAGCTTAGGCCCTCGACAATCTGAAACAGCGATAAGTCGGCGTAGCTCACCGACTTCCCCACCAAATGCTTTTCTCCCTCCGGATTGCGTTTCAGGATGTCCTCGAACCAACCCAGAAATTTGGGGATGCGCTCCTTGCGAAACTGTTTTGATCGGCGCCGCGCTTCCGGTTTTTGATCCTCATAATAGAGATCTCCTCCCAAGGGGTGATGCGTGTCGTGGGCTTCCCCAACGAGGTCGGCAATGGTGAGCTGGATCTGATGGGTCCAAAGACGAAGTGCCTCTTCTCGCGGAGCCAAACCGTGACGATCGCCCAGATAAAGGAGTATTGCTGCGGTCTGTCCGATCAGAACGTTTCCATCCTTCAGGAAAGGGGGCGCGAATGGCGGATGGGAGATCTCTGCGTCCTCCAGGACCGCGGAGAGCGCGGCCATACCGCCGTCACCCGACCGGGCAACATCGACATAGTCCGCGCCGGCTTCCTCCAACGCCAGCCGGACGAATTCGCCCCGCCCCTGAATCTCTGGCCAATAATAAAGCTGGTAAGCCATGTTCAAGCTCCGTGCTGCGGTTAGCCTAGCCTATCCGCTCCCGCATCGATTGGGCAATTGAAGCGAATTTGTCTGCGGCCAGGCTGTCGCCTCCGTCCAACTCAAGCGAATGCGGCGGTCTCTGAAACGGATCACCCGCCGGGGGGCGTTGGTTGATCACGCTTTCGATGTCGTGCGCGACGTCCGACCATGACCGCAAGGGCGCGGACTCGATCTGTTGTTGAAGAGCGTAGCGAGTTTCGGGGTTCAAGAGGAGGCGAATGGCATTCTTCATTTCCCGAGGATCGTAAGGAGAGAAATAGGCGCAAAGATCGCGACCGACCGTCGGGATGGAACTCGTGTTGGAGGCCGCACATGGTTTTCCGAACCAGAAGCTTTCGCCAATCGGCAATCCCCATCCCTCGAAGAAGCTTGGGAAAATGGTGAAGAGGCAAGAGGAATACAACCATTGCAACTCACGATCGGTTGGCGCTTCGATGAAAATAATCCGGTCGGCGAAAGCACGTGCCGCGTCGAGCTTCGCCAATGCGTCATCGGCTTTCCAGCCTCTCCGCCCCGCGATGACAAGCAGCGGAAGGCGATGGCCGAGTTCCGTTGCAAGTTCGTCCCAAACGGCAAGAAGCGTGAGATGGTTCTTGCGCACTTCTATTGTCCCGACGCAGAGTACGAAGTCGCAAGCGATGAGACCTGCAAGCCGATCCGTGGCCGCGAGCGGAGGTGCATTGCGCGGTGAACCTGGAAATTCGTCGGCGAGCGGAACGATCGACGAACATGTCACCAGGCTCGCGGCGTTCGCTTGCTGCCGAACACGTTCCAGTTCGCGGCGGTTGAGGTGGGTCGTGACGATAAAATGGATCGGCAAACTGAGAATCTCAAAATATTCGGCTTGGAAATCATGCCCGGTAAAATCGGGATTGGTGACGGGTATGAGATCGTGAACCAGGACGAGGACAGTTGCACGGTTTGCTGCGGCCCGTTTGCAGAAATTGATTGTCTCTTTGTTGACCCAGAACGCGCCGCCGATAAACAGCGTGTCTTCAGCTTTTAATTCGGGTGCCCGGGCGTAGCGCTTGCTGCGGAACTTGCGACGCCGTTTGTTGAAGAAGGCGCGCAGGCCCTTGAGCGTCCGTCCGAATTCGAAGAATGTTTCTTTCAGTAAGGAAAAAATGGCATCGACGTCGCCATTCGCGGACTCGATGATCGGGCGCAGTTCGTACCATTGTCCGAGATGCAAGCCGAGTATGCTCACCGAGGGGTTCGACTGAGCAAGTTTCGTCGCCACTTCAAGCTGAACGCGGGGGATTCCCGCGCAGCTATCGTGCCAGATCGCATGCGACACGACATCCGTAAGGTCGAGATAGACACGCGGCAAGGCCTGCTGGGTGAAACGCGACAGATCCACCTGGAAAGGCTTTGAAGTCTTTGTCGGCGATCGCAAATTGTTTTGGATCGCACCTGCGTCTTCGAAAGAAAGGCAGCTTGCAGGGACGACACTGAGGCGCGCGCTCAGCAATGCGCGGATATCGGCTGTCAGACGAACCACGTAGCCGGAAGCAGCTTTGGCAAGATGCCGCAGGGCCGTGTGTCGAGCGATGAGCGCCACGGCGATCAGGCGCCACGTCTCGAGGGGAAGGTCGCTCGTCGCGTTGCTATAGACGCCGAGGATCGAACAGATGACAGAAAACATCGGATGTCCTTCACAAAAGCCGCGCAAGGGTTCAGCGGGGCTGCGGATCAAAACTGCGCGGGGGCATGAGCAGGACGGCGCCGAGGGGCGTTGCCGCGTTTCGAACAGGGTCGGCCAGCACAGCCCTTGAAATTTCTGGCTCCGGCCGCGCGCAACGCGCCGCTACAGCGACCGGAAGGATGAGCGAGAGAACCGCCGCGAAGAAAAATAGGCCTCGCCGCAAACCGGCGAAATGAAGGGCGCCAGGGGATGACGTCCACGGATCCAAGGAGCGGCGGCTGGACCGGGAGGGTTTCGTGGAGACCGGGATTAAACGTCGGATCATAGGGACGGACCTCGCGTGGGAATAAATCACACGCTAGCCTTAGGTGGGAAAATATCCCACGTCAAGTGTTTTGTGGGATTGTGTCCCACTCCGTCTTGGTTCATATGTTTTTGAATGAGTGATCAGTCTGACCGCACCCCGCCGGACGCAGCCAAGCTGCAGGCTCCGATTGCTCGCCTGCTGCGGCCGCTCGTTCGGCTGTTGATCAGGAGTGGGATTACTTTCCCCGCACTCAGCGATTTGCTGCGCGAACTTTACGTCAACGTCGCCGAATATGATTTTGCATTAGCCGACAAGGAGCAAACCGACAGTCGCGTCAGCCTGCTCACAGGTATCCATCGCAAGGAGGTGCGGCGTCTGCGCGGGGCAGGAGCGCCGATCAGTGTCGTGCCGGCGTCTGTGTCACGGACGAGCCGCATCATCGCGCGATGGCTGGCGGCGCCGAACTTCACCGATGAACAAGGAAGGCCGTTACCTTTGCCCAGGGTCGCTGACCTTGACTCATCGCCCTCATTTGAATCTCTCGTCGCGTCGGTGACTCGTGACGTCCGTCCCCGGGCGGTGCTCGACGAATGGCTTGATCGCAAGCTGGTGACGATCGATGCCGAGGGACGGATCGTTCTGTCCGAAGGGGCTTTCGTTCCGCAAAGCGGCAGCGATCAGCAGCTTTATTATCTCGGGCGCAATCTGCACGATCATGTCGCTGCCGCCGTCGCTAACGTCCTCGGCGAAGAGCCCCGTTATATGGAGCGCGCGGTCCATTACGATGGTTTGTCGTTGGACTTGGCCCAGCGCCTCGAAGACCGCTCACGGGAACTCGCGCTGGATGTGTTGCGGGAAGCCAATCGCGAGGCGCATGCCGCCTGCGAGGCCGATGTAGGAGGCGACTACCGCTGGACGCTCGGCGTCTATGTTTATCGAGAACGGGAACGTGACCCGGTTCCCGAGTCTGCAGATCCAGAGGGTAGTGCACAAGGGCCCGACCGGTGAGCGATCGTCATCCTATAACGCGCAGACGTATTTTGGCTCTGTTCGCCGCCTTGCCGACTTTCATGGGATCGTCCGGCCGCGTCACCATCGGGAAGCCGCTTGATCAAGGAATCGGCGGCACGGGCGTGGCTCCTTCGCCGAAGGAACGCGAAGGGGATAAAGGCATTGGCGGCACCGGCGTCATCGGCTCCATTCAACGCTTCGGCAGCATTTTCGTGAACGACCTCCGCATCGCCTATCCGCAGGACGTGATCGTGCGGATCGATGGCAAGGAAGCGGCGGCCGATGATTTGAAACTTGGACAGGTGGTGCGCGTGGTCGCGGAACAACGCGGCAAGGGGCTGACGACTCGAAGAATAGACGTGACGAGCGAAGTGGTCGGCCGCATCGATGGCGTTTCGCTCGGACGCTTCACGGTGCTCGGCCAGACCGTCTCGTTTTCCGGCCTCTCCTGGGCGGGAATGAAATGGCGTATTGGCGATCACGTTGCGGTCAGCGGTTTGCGGCGGCCGGACGGCGTGATCGTCGCGAGCTTGGTTGAGAAGCGACCCGGCGACGCGATGAAAGTTGCGGGGCCCATCGTAGAGACGTCTGACGGATCGTTGATGATTGGTGGTCTGAAGCTCGCCCGCGTGGACAGGACGTTGATCGGACGGCGTGTCGTATTGGAGGGCCAACTGGTCAAGAATGTTTTCGAGGTCTCCGAGGGCGTCACCGAGCGGGCTCTGCTTGGACCCAATGTCAAAAAGCTTTCGGTGGAGGCCTATGTCGAACGCAGCGACGGCGGTTTGCGCCTTGGCTCGGGGTTGGAGGTCGTCGGCGGCCGCACCGCCGGCCTCCCGGCTCACGGATCCGTACGTGCCTTCATTACAACGGGAGTTGGGAGTGGGGGACAATTGCAGGTGGAGTCCATCCATCTCGATCGACGGGAAGGAGGTCCGGCCAATGGAGGCGGTTCGGCACCGGGAGAGCGGAACGACAAAGGCGGCATGAACCAACCGGGATCCGGAGGCTTCGGCAACCCGCAAGGATTTGACACTCCAGGTGGATTGGGCGGAGTCCCCGATGGGCTTG
The DNA here is from genome assembly GCA_004564215.1 of Beijerinckiaceae bacterium. Classification (NCBI taxonomy): domain Bacteria; kingdom Pseudomonadati; phylum Pseudomonadota; class Alphaproteobacteria; order Hyphomicrobiales; family Beijerinckiaceae; species Beijerinckiaceae bacterium. The sequence continues at coordinate 2,974,011 of CP024846.1, forward strand.
GCACGCCTGGGCTTGGCACGCCTGGGCTGGGCGGGCCTGGGCTGGGCGGAACTGGCGGATTTGACGCTCCAGGTGGATTGGGCGTTCCTGGTAGCGTGCCGGGGCTCGGGGCCCCGGGCCTACCTGGTCGAATCGGTGTTCCGGGTGGCCTGCCGGGGCTCGGCGGCTTCGGCGGCCCTGGCGGCGTTCCCAAGCGTTAGCGGATCCTGCGAATTCGCTACCGAACATCGACAGCAAACCTATCAAGCCTCTTCCACCGGGACATCGGCCATATGTTCTAAATCGACTGTCCTGGATCGACCACTCGCCTTAGACGTGCCGGGGCTTTTAAGGTGTGCCATTCGCATTCGCCGTCGGACGGCGGGGCACAACGAGCTTGCCCACCAGAATCTGGACGATTTCATCCCGCTGATTTTTCGTTTCGATGCGGACCGTGACCATGCCGCGGTCCGGGCGTGAGCGCGATGGCTTAATGTCAACGATCTCGCTTTCGACCCGCAAGACATCACCGGGACGCGTGGGACAAGGCCAAGTGATCTCGCCTCCAAGGCCGATAATTCCGCCGCCGATCGGTGCCCCGCCACCGACCAGAAGCCGCATGGTGATGGCCGCAGTGTGCCAGCCGCTTGCCACCAGCCCACCAAATAACGAGGCCTTTGCAGCCTCTTCATCGAGATGGAAGGATTGGGGATCGAATTCCGCGGCGAAGGCTTTCACTTGCCTTTCGTCAAGAGCATGCGCGGCGCTGACGAAGCGCTGCCCCACGCGCATATCGTCCAAATAGAAGCGCCGGCTCGAATCATCTCGCGCGTCCGTCATGGTTGAGAGTCACCCATGCTGTGGTCAATCTCGCTGCGTTACGATCTCGCGCGAAGCGAACAGAGGCTCAAGGCGAAAATCACTCATGTTTTGTCGTCCTCGAAAAGAGCCGGCGAACATGCGCCCCGTCATTGGTTCACGACAAAATGAGCGGATCACGCATCGACAGTTGACGCTTTGCCGACACCTCGTGCGCAACAGCACGGCAGCGAATAAGAGTATTGTGAAAAAAAAGCAATTACCAAAACTCATTCGGGAGTGATTGCCTGTGTTAGGTGCCTTGATCCTTAGCCTCTTAACTGGCGCAATTCTTGGACGAATTTTTGCGGCTTTCATTCTCTTGCCGACCTGCTGCGGCTTGGCGATCGCCGTTTTGGTTTCGTCGTCCTGGCACGGACAGGCGAGCGCTATGCAAACCGGCTTTGAAATCGCTCTCATGATTGGGAGCCTTCAAATTGGCTATGCTTTAACGTCGGGCCTGTTGTCAGGCGTTTTTGCTGACATGATGCAACATATCCGTTTTCGTGTGCCATCGCAGACGCCGACGCCGCAACGCTAAAGTCACGACAGCTGTTTCGTTGCCGAGACTTGATCGACGACATCCCATATTCGGCTCTGTGTTTCACATGACGAAGCACATGAGCATCAAACTGGGCGCAAGAGGGCGAAGGGCAATGCATTTTGTTTGGGTTGCGCTGAATGAACAGCACCTCGAATTGGATCTATTGGATTTCTGCAATGGGGGATTTACGGGCGGTAAGAGGAGGTAGACACATGGTTGACGTGATTAAATTAAAAACCGGCGAAAGGGATACGGCGGAAGGCTCTGACGGTCCCTTGGGCGGAAAGATCAAGGAGATTCGCAGTGTGTTGCGGATGGCCTATGAAGCGGGCCGCGCAAAAGGGCGTGAAGAAGCAAGACGCGAGTTGCTCGGCAGTTTGGAAACCACCGAGAATATTGCCGCCGAGACCGCAGCGGAAACACCCAAAGAAGAAGACTCCGGGGAGAGCTGAAAGCTTCGTCCCGTGATGAGTGGAACTAGAGTCTGGCTTCGCGATTGTCCCGGGAAGGAAATGGAGTAGCGAGGTTGGAATGTTACTTGTTTTTCTGCTTCATGACGGCGCCCGTGCCGGGCATCGTCCCCGACGGAGCCGGCGGCTACTTGCCCTTCACAAACAGCCGGGTCCTACCGGACGGTTCGCTTCGGCCATATGATCCGTTGATTGATGGCTCTTTCGCGGGCGATCCGATACAAGCCCTTGTCGAGCCCTTTTAGGTTTTGCTCGACGCATGTTCCCGTCCTTAAATGGCCCTTATCTGATGACGAGAATTCGGGGCAGCTCCGGTCGCCAGGTCTTTTTCGTGAGCAAGGGGTTCATAGGCCCACCTCCGTAATGTCCGAGGCTCGGATCTCTGCGAGAAGGATTGGTCGTCGGCATGCGGTTAGATGCTCTGGACTGGCTTAATTTTTTCCTCGCCGATGTGCGTGGCGGGCTCGGCCCATATCTCAATGTTTTTTTGCTCACTAGAATGGATTGGAGTCAGGCCGCAATCGGCGCGGTGCTGACGACCAGCGGCCTCATCGGAGTCATGGCGCACCCGGCCGTGGGCGTTTTTATCGACAACACCCGGGCAAAGCGGGCTCTCATCATTGCCGGTGTCCTTCTCCTCTCATGCTGCGGTCTCGCGATTGTATGGATGCCGGTCACACCCGTCGTTCTCATCGCGGATATCTTCATGGCCGTTCTTGGCGGTGTTTTCGCGCCAACCGTGGCCGCGATCACTCTTGGCATGTTCGGACGCGACGCGCTAGCGGCCCGCCTCGGCCGCAACGCCGCATTTGATCGGGCCGGCAACATCTTCATCGCACTCTTTGTCGGCGTTCTCGGAGCGGCTTACACGCAAGAAACGCCGTTCTATCTCACACCGATTTTTGCGGGGCTGACGACGATCGCGGTGCTCTCGATTCCGGCCGGTGCCATTAATCATGATCAAGCCCGTGGTCTTCCGACGAATGGTTCTCACCATGCGCTGCCCACAAACTGGCGAGCGTTACTCAAGGTTCGCCCGCTTGTCGTGTTCGCGTCCGCCGCGGGGCTCTTTCATTTCGCCAACGCACCGATGCTGCCGCTCGTCGTCCAGAAGCTTGCACTGGCCAATCCCGGTTGGGAAACGAGCCTCACCTCCGCCGCCATTATCGTCGCGCAGTTCGCTACGATCTTGATGGCGCTGCTGGTGACCCGGGCGAATACGCTAGGTCGCAGGCCGCTTTTGCTGCTCGCATTCGCCGCGCTCCCGCTGCGTGGCTTTCTTTGCATGTCGTTCGATGATCCGTCCTGGCTCCTGGCGGTGCAAGTTTTGGATGGCGTTGGGGGCGGGCTTTTCGATGCACTTCTGCCGCTCGTCCTCGCCGATATTATGGGTGGGACCGGCCATTACAGTCTCGCCCGCGGCGTTCTTGGCACCCTTCAAGGTATCGGCGGCTCATCGAGCCAGGTCGTGGCAGGATATATCGTCGCGATGGTGGGGTATAGCGCCGCCTTTTTCACACTTGCGATGATCGGAACCGCGGGTCTCCTTCTCATCCTCATCCTTATGCCGGAGACCAAGCCGGTCTAACTGCGATTTCGTTGCCGCGTACAGCATAGTCATACACACGTCGTCATACATGCGTCGTACCGGCGTCACGAACTTGGCCTCGTCCAATCGATGGATCCATTGCAGCCTCCGGCGGAACCAAGCTTCGTGGGCGTACGTTGAGGGGCCGGTATGTGGTGATAGAGCGGATCGCCATCATTAGCAGCGCTTCGAATCATCTGCCCTGGTCCGACGCTTGTCTCTTCGCATTTTTGTTTGGCCTTCGGCCAACCGCACCCAATCAGAGGAAAAACATCATGGAAGAACGCCAATCGCAATCCAGATCTGCCGCTACCGGCGGCATCAATGATGGCCCCTACAGCGCAGTAGGAAAATCCGGTTCATCAATTGCGGAATCGGCGGCTCGCGGCAAGGAAGCCGTCGGCAATGCCGCAAGTGAGGCGATGGACTCGGCAGCAGCAGATTGGCAGTCGTTACGAAATGACCTGAACGGCGTCAAGGATACCGTCGCGAAGTTCATGTCGCAGGCAGGTACCGAGGCTGCAAGAACGGCACGTGACGTGACCTCCAACGTGGCGGGCCAGGTTACCACTGCGGCCACCAATATGGCCGGAAGCAGCGCGGAGATGGCTTCTGCGGCGAATGAACAGGCCAAGGCTTTTGCATCCGAAGTCGAAACTGTGATTCGGCGCAATCCGATCGGTGCGATGGCAGGGGCGGTGCTTGTTGGCATATTGATCGGGCTCGTAGGACGCCGAAGCTGATGTTGTTCCGAATCCTCAAGTTGCTGGGGCTTGATGTTCCAGCTCAAGTAGAAGCGGCAAAAGCGAGCGTTGAGCTGCGGGTCGAACAGGCGGTCTGTCAAGGCAAACGGCTCGCTCAGAAAGCAGCGGTGATCTTTGCCCTTTACGCGCTCGCCGGGATGACGGGGGTGCTGGCGGTGGGGATCGGCCTGATCGGGTTGTATCGTTGGGCCTTGCAAGAGTGGGGCGCCGATACATCGCTGGCAATCATTGGCGGTGTCTTGGGCCTATTGACTGTGGTCTTCGCGGCGGTGGCCGCGATCAAGGGCAAATCCTTGGCGTCCGAAGGGATAGGAATGCAAAGTGACGCCCCGAAGCCAACGGCCAATCTCAGTGCCCTCATGGGCGCGCCGGCCATCGGTGCGGACGCCGCAAGCGCGTTTGGTTCCGGCGCGAGTATGGATTTTGCTCCTTCGAGTGCGATGTCGATGGTGCCAAGTACATCCGCCAGCGATCTGGTGCAGCCTTTGGCTGCCTTTCTGAAGAAAATCGGCAAATATCCCGGCGCGGGCAATCCGGTCGTAGACGACCTCATCGAGAATATGGGGGCGACCGCGCGGGGCACGGCGGAAGAAGTGGTTGACCGCGCCGCCAAGACGATCCGCTACGGCGACCGCGGGCAGGTGGTTTTCGTCATGACCGGGGCCGCATTCGTTGGTTGGCTGCTCACCCGTACCCGGCAATAATCTTCAAGGAGCATCTACCGTTTCACAGCAAAATTTGCCGAGGCCTCCAATTGATTTTGGAGCCTCGGTCTCGTTTTGCTTGGCGGCGCAACCCAAGCTCGTCTCGGGGGTTCACAGAGTTTCGGGGGCTATCTTCGACGACGCAACGCCAGAAGGGCGGTCACCTGTTGACGCAGGTAAAAAAGCGGACTCAACTCGATGTTGGCGGCAGCAATGTCTTGGAGTTTCAGGAAGGCGATCATCCATGAAACATGAGCTGTGGCGTGAGAGGCTGGCTTATTGTGCTCTCGGGGTCGTTGCGGCGTTTATGCTGGCTTCGGTCGCACGGATGTGGGCTCATATGGCGGAGATGGTTTCAATCCTGGGCGCGGCCAGAGCCTATGCCATCGGATCGACGATCAGCGTGGCGGGCTTATTGGCAATCGTCATGGTCTTTTCGCCCGACCGAAACGTATGAGGGGTGAACTGTAACGGTTAAGGCTGGCGGAAGCCTGTTCGCGGCAAGACGCCGCACAGCGCTCTTGCTTAGGCTTGAGACCGGGTGCATCCTGACGCAATTCAGTGCACTGCCTGCGGGCAGCCGAAGCAAACCGATGGAAAATTGGTTGCGAAAGGGAGGCAAAAATGACAATCGCGCGCATTCTCGCCGCCAAGGGCGCAGACGTGGTCACGACCCAGCCGCATCGAACTTTGGCCGAAGTTGCCGAAGTTCTGGCGGCGAAAAACATTGGTGCGGTCGTGGTCGCCGATGCTCAAGGCAAGGTTATTGGCATTTTATCTGAACGCGACATCATCCGCGCAGTCGCCAAGCGCGGTGTCTCCGTATTCAATGACGCGGCGTCGATGCACATGACCGCCGAGGTCACCACCACACGTGAAGACGAATGCGTTCATGTCGCCATGGAGAAAATGACCGACGGCCGGTTCCGGCATCTCCCGGTTTTGCGCCATGAGAGGCTGGTCGGGTTGGTGTCGATCGGCGACCTCGTTAAGCAACGCCTTGCTGAATATGAATATGAGCAGAAAGTCTTGCGAGACTATATCGCGACGGCTTGAGCCGTTTCATGCCGCCAAAAGGCGCACAGCCGGAGACTTCGCTTAGCTTCCCGTCTCTGCCTTAGGTGCATGGTGCGGTTCGCAAAGCAGATGGTAAAGCGTTGTGCCACTTGCGGCCTTGCGCAGTTTCGCGGCGAACTCCTTGTCGCGCAAACGCCGTGAGATGGCGGCAAGTGTGGCAAGGTGTTCCCCGCCGGCTGTCGCGGGAATCAACAGAAGGAAAACCAAGTCGACAGGCTTGCCGTCGATCGAGTCGAAATGAATCGGTCGGTGAAGCCGGACAAACATGCCGAAGAACTGATCCAATCCCGCCACGCGCGCATGCGGAAGGGCAAACCCTTCACCGAGCCCGGTCGAACCCAATTTTTCGCGGGCTTGCAAGGCGTCGAAGAGCATTGTCGAATCGAGGTGAAGCGAGGTCGCCGCGCGTGAGGCGAGATCGAGAAGCAATTGCTCCTTGTTGCTCGCGCGGGCGCCGAAAACGACGCGGCTCGGATCGATCAGATCAGCGAGATCCATGACTATCCCGGTGTGGGCGGGGGAGGTGGCGAAGTTCGTACTGCAGCGTCGCTAACGAGGCTGCCTTTGCTTGTTTGAGCATGAGACACTAGCGCTTGGGTGTTCGCGACTTGAGGGCATCGGCGACCTGAAGGACCCACAATATACCAAAAAGCAGGAGTCCAAACCAAGCCAGAGGAATGAGCCAAGGATAGGGCTCGAGCGGCGGAATCAAGCCGTAATGGAGCAGAAGGATGACGATCCCGAATGTCGCGGAGATGCCCAAATGAGGGTCAGTCAGCTCCATTTTTAAGATTTCGAGCCATCTGGATGCCATGGAATGCCTCAAAATCCTGCGGTTTTGCGACCGCGCGACGAGGCGTCGGCACCGGCTTGGAAAACGGGTAGCTTCTTTCTGGCATCAAGGAAATAGCCCCATTTTGCTTTTTTGTTGGATTTGGGCCGGCGGCGCATGCCAGCTGGCTCGCGTCGTATGCTACCGGCCCAGGAGGGCGCCTGAAATGAGCCGCTCGCCGGCAATAGCGCTAGGATGGATCGCCGATAGCCGAAAGGATTCGCAATGATTGATTGGAAAATATGGGCCGACCGCGCGCTGAAAATTTGCGCGGTCGCCATTGTGATCGGGCTGATCTCGGCGGCGCTTGCCGCCATGTTAGCCCTTTTTGTAGTCAAATGACCGCGTTTTTGCCGATATGGCCAGATCACTGAAACGCGGTTGCCGATCGGCGGGTCGGCTAATAATTCGCGAAAAAGAGGGAAGAGTTCAGCTTACGCTGCTGAAGAGATCGCGGCGGCACTCCAAATATTTCCTGGCAGGACCCTTCAATTGAAAGGTGAGAGCAACAAATTTCTCTGTGAGGCGTTGCAATAAAATATGCGTCCCGATCAGGCTCTCCAGCCGTATTGATTTTGCCTACAGTTGCGATGAGGAGGCCCTTGGGTCGCTCTTTAAATGATTTGGCGGTCCGCCCCGCAAGTCTAGTTCCGTTTCAGCTTGACTTGCGCATCAATGAATCTTCCCGGATGCGTTCGGGCAAAAAAGGTTAGAACAATGACCGATTATTCAATGGAAGAGTCAATCGCTCGCTGCATTCTTGTGACCCTGCTTGGCTATAGTTGGACCGGCAGACATGCATTGACGTTCCATGCCTTCGTTTTGCAATTTGGCAAACGGGGTTGGAACCGCAGTGATTTCGATCGCGGCATACGATTTGCGGCCCAAAGACGATGGGTCGAGGTCAGTTTCCCGACCTCCTTCAGGCTCACCGAGGCGGGTTTTGCCGAGGCCAGCAAGATCACGGGAGAAAAGGCCGGGGGAGACCAGCATGTGCAGGGCGAAAGGCGCGGGCTGAGCAGTTGACCATACGCAGCCGCCTTGTCTGCCGGCTCTATCGTGACGATGCAGTTCAAAGAGATGTCTTGTTCAGTTTATTATGTATGGCGGTGGCGGCGATCGCGGCATGGCCCACCGCTACAGAGATCTGATTGAGTTCATTCACGACATCGCCAGCGGCGTAAAGACCCTCAGCGAGAAACAAGCGCGGTCGCGTTCTTGACGAATCATCGGCGCGCGTTGCGCAGTCGAATAGCAAAGAAAAAGGCCGGCGGATTAAACCACCGGCCCTGCGTACTTTGAGAAGATTGCGCGGTCAAAAAGGATAGTAGCGAAGGCTGGTCAGGAATATATTTTCATTCCGCTCTGGCGTCCCGCCGACGCCGGGAAAACCAATGCGCTGGGTGAAGGAATATTGCAGGCCGCCTGCTAAACGGCCGAAAGGCCCCTTATAAATATTGTCCCAGAAACCCGCCGTGATTTGCCGGATCAATTTGGTGTTGCCAGTGCAGGCACTTGCGCCGGTGCCGGTGCCGAAGAATTCGATTGCGCAACCGCTGTTCACGAAATTCGGATTGCCCCAGCCGAACGGTGTGTGGGCTCCGGGGATCGAAAGCCCCGCTTTGGAATTCTGGAATTCCTGACCGGCATAGGTATAAATGTCGAGCTCAGGGAAGGCATGCCAGACCGCGCCCGCAAGCAGCATGGTTTCCGGGATTGCCGCGAGGCTGCCATCCGCGTTGAAGGTGACGTCGGGGAGTTGGGCGGTGCCATAGCGGCCGATGCCCCGTCCTGTCATGCCGGAGAATTGGACTTCGAGAACCTTGGGAATAACCGGTATGAGGATCGAGCCCCCGACACCGCCGCCTGTGGTGTTGTTATTTTGATTGGGGATGCCTGTGCCGAAAGGAAACGCGGCAGTGCGGAAGGGATAGATGATTCTATCTTGGAAATTCCGGAAGATGCCAAAGGCTTCCATATGGAGGGTGCGATCGCCAATCGTCGGATCCCAGGCAAGCTTGCCGATCAGGTCCGGCATTTGATTGAGGGAAATCGCATTGGCGTTATTGAGCAGGGAACCGCCAACGATGCTGGTCTGAGGGAATGCGATGCCGGCAGCCCCCACCGTGTTGATGATGGCCCCGCCGTCGAACAGCGTTGGGGTGCCGCCGCCGAAAGTGGTCTGCGGATTTTCCGCCGATAGAGCGGCCCAGAAGGTTCTGTCGAAGTCTTTGACGATTCGGATCTGCGGGGTACGCTGCCAGACAAAGCCCGGAACGTACTGGGCGTCGATCGTCAGGGGAATATCTTCCTGCCGCGGCAGAATGCCTTTGGTATTCATGGTCGCCAGAGACCAGGTTTGACCGGCAAGCAGATGAGCGCCGAAATAGTCCTGATCCACCGTCAGGTAGAGGTGGCGGGCGCGGGGTTGGTAGGAATTGCTTTCGTTGGAATTGGCGGTTTGCGCAGCCCCGAGGAAATCCAGTTCCCCATAGCCGGCGAGATGTGTGGCTGGATCGACATCGCCTTGCACCAGCAAAGAGAAGCGGCTCTGGCGCGCGGAGAAGCGGAATTCATTGGTATGGCTCGCGGGAACATTGGAGAAAGGAATGTTTTGATAGGGCGTCCCTATATCGGCGCCGATGAAGGGGCTGCGGGTCACGCTTTCCAATGCCAGGAAGCCGCCAGGCGTAATGGTGACGCCTTTAAACCAGATCGTGGAGGGGCCAAGAGTCGGCAGGCCGCGGACATCCGTTTCGGATTGGGCGAGGCCGCCGGGTCCCGGCTGTGGCGGTACACCAATTCCATAGGCGGCTGGCGCGGGTGCCGGGCCCGGCACCGGTTGCGCTTCCACTTGCCGGATCTGGGCCTGGGTTTGCTTCTGTTTGCGGGCCTGCTCATTGACCTTTGCTTCGAGCTGCTTCAGCCGTTCCTTGAGGAAGCGGATCTCGGAGGTTGTATCCTCGGCATGGACTTGCGTCGCCTGGACAGCCACAAGAGCGCCAAGAGCCATCGCGACGGCTGCTCGCTTATGCTTGTAGCTCTGCTTCCTCCCAAGCTTAATGTCTTGCGTTTTCATGATGTTGTGTCCCCTCAAATCTGTCGTGGATGAGGAAATCGGATAGCAACGGTCCGTGACAGCGAAGCATCATCTAAGTAATGAAAATTAAAACCTATTTTAATGTTGCGCCCGAGCATTCGGTCAACAAATTGAATGAAAATAAGTTTTGGCCTTCTGGCCTAGATTCTGGCCAGGAATGGATCTGATCCTTTCAAATTCGGCGTGACGAAATTAGCACAGCAGTAGGACGTCCCATCGGAACAGCCGAAGGCAATGCCGTAATCACAATAGCTTGTCCTCCGCGATAGCTTTCACTCTCGGAATCGTCGTATTTGACAAATTTATGAACCTTGTTTCATGAAGTGAGTTTCATGAAACAAGTTTTATGAATCTTGAGTGTAAAAATCTATTAAAGCACCCAAGATTAAGCAGTGGTCCTAGTGAGCAAAATGAGCGCTCGCGGTTCGCGTCGCGGACAAATGAGCCGGCAAGATTCGTTGAAATCATGGTCTCAATGATTAATCCAGAGCAAGAGGTGGACCACGGACAGGCTCCGGCCTCTGCGTCCGCCTCAAAAATTCCCGTTCTGCTCGTCGAGGACGAGCCGGCCATGGCGTGGGAGATCGCAGCGGAACTGACGAGTCTCGGCTATTTGGTGCGTATCGCCGAAACTGCAGCGGACGGACTCGCGGAAGCCCGCTCGCACGCTGCCGAACTTCTGATCGTGGATCGCATGCTCCGGGGAACGGACAGCCTATCCATGATCGAGATCTTGCGGGGCGAAGGCATTCGAATTCCGGTGCTCGTCGTGAGCGCGCTCGCCTCCGTCGACGAGCGAATCCGTGGATTAAAGGCAGGCGGAGACGATTATCTCATTAAGCCCTTCGCCATGGGCGAATTAGCGGCGCGCGTGGAAGCTCTTTTACGCAGATCGAGCGACTCGCGGACCGTCATTCTTCAGCTGGGGCCGCTTAAGCTCGATCTGATCGAACGCACCGCGTGCCGGGGCGAGCGCATTCTCGATCTGCTGCCGACCGAGTTCAAGCTTTTGGAATATCTTATGCGGCGTCCTGGCCAGATCGTAACCCGCACCATGCTGCTGGAGGACGTTTGGCATTATCGCTTTTTGCCGCAGACCAATTTGGTGGACGTCCATATCGGCAAGTTACGGCGCAAGGTCGACTTGGCAGGCGATCCGCCGCTCATTCATTGCGTTCGCCGCTCCGGATTCATGCTTCGTGCGGACGAGTGAGCTTTTTAAGACTTCGACTTTCCGGTTGGCTCTCTTCTTCGCGCTGGCGGTGACAGTCTCGGCCGTCGTGGTGTTCATATTCATCTACGAACAGGTGGGGTCATACAATGTGTCCCGGCTGGACTATTTACTTGAGCAGGAGGTTGCGAGGGCCGTAACCCAACCCGAAGAGAGAATTAAACGTGAGCTTGAATTGCGGTTTACCGCCGACCTGCGCCATCTCGACTACGCGGCACTGTTCGACAAGACCGGCGAGCTTCGGTATGGCAATTTAGCGTCGATCCCGAAGGATCTTCCCATCGACGGCATGGCGCACACCTTGCACGTGCCGACCATGCGCGCTCCCGATACCGGAGCCGAGACGGCGGTCTTCGTCGCCGGCCGGAGGCCAGATGGCAGCATCGTGCTGCTGGGCCGAAGCCTCTACCTCGTGAACGCATTCAAGCGAGCTGTCGTTGAAGCCTTGATCATCGGTCTCTTGCCCGCGATCCTGTTGGCGCTTGTCACGGGAGCGATCTTCAGTTTTCGCAGCACCCGCCGCCTCAAGGCGATCAATGAGACGATCGTTCGCATTATGCACGGCGATTTGCAGGAAAGATTGCCTGCGAACGGTAAGATGGACGATCTGAACTATGTCACGAGCGCGGTTAATCTCATGCTCGACGAAATTGTTCGTCTCGTCGGTCAAATCAAAAGCGTAGGAGACAATATCGCCCATGATTTGCGCGCACCCTTGGCGGTCATGCATGCCAAGCTCGAACGAGGTCTGAAGAGCCAAACCGATCACGACTTGCGAGTCACGGTGGAGCACGCGCTTACCGACCTCGACCATGCGCTGACCACTGTTACGGCGTTGCTTCGGATCTCCGAAATCGAATTCGGTCGCCGGCAGATTGGCTTCTCCGAGGTGGATCTGTCGGAGGTTTGTCTCTCTGTCTTCGAGCTCTACCAGCCGCTGGCGGAAGCCAAGCAGATCGAATTTACGCTGAATGCACCGGCGCCGCTTTCGATCGAAGGTGATTTCGATTTGTTGGTTGAGGCGATCGCCAATCTTGTCGACAATGCGATCAAGTTCACGCCGAGAGGGGGCTCGGTCGCCATTACCGCAAAGACCATCGGAGATGGCTTTATTGCTCGGGTGTCGGATAGCGGTCCCGGTGTTGCGCCGGAGGAACGCGAGCATATTTTCAAAAGATTCTATCGCTCGGACAAATATCGGCACATTCCCGGTACAGGCTTAGGCCTGAGCATGGCGGCGACGATTGCCGACGTTCACGGCTTCGAACTTTGCATCGACGGTACTCAACTCGGGGCCACCTTCCAGATTTCCGGGCGCTTGGCAAAGGAGATCGCAGCTCCGTCGTTGGATAAGACGCCAACAATCGACCAGCAAAAGCGGGATGGTCGAGACGAGGCCAAAGGATAAATTTTTTTATAATAAACCTTGGCGCAAGGCGGGTGTATGCAAGCCCGGTCGGCAACTTAGCCGCCAGCGCGGCGAACCAGGCCGGAGTTGTTCGAGGCCATTTCGATGCTAGCCATCGTCCGATTGGCGCTTCGGCGTCCTTATACATTCGTGGTCATGGCGATCCTGATTTCGATCTTTGGCTCGCTGGCCGCGATTCGGACGCCCATCGATATTTTTCCCAACATCGGTGTCCCTGTCATCAGTGTGATCTGGACCTACAATGGATTGCCCTCCGACGATATGTCGGGCCGCATCGTCTATTTCTATGAACGTTCGCTCACGACGACGGTCAACGATATCGAACATATCGAGTCGCAATCCGTGCAAGGGTATGGAATCGTCAAAATATTTTTCCAACCTTCGGTGGATATCAACGCCGCGCAAGCTCAGGTCACTGCCGTATCGCAAACCGTGTTGAAGCTCCTTCCGCCGGGCGTTACCCCGCCGCTCGTCTTGACCTACAACGCCTCCAGCGTGCCGATCCTGCAGGTGGCGCTCTCAAGCGATACGCTCTCACAAGCCAAGCTCAATGATCTCGGGCTGAATTTCATTCGGCCTCAGCTGGCCACTGTCGCCGGCGCGGCGCTGCCTTCGCCCTATGGGGGCGTGGTCCGTCAGGTGCAAGTCGATCTCGATCAGCACGCTCTGCATTCGTATGGTCTTTCGGCGCAGGACGTCGGCAACGCCCTCTCCGCGCAGAATCAGATCACGCCCGTCGGCACCGAAAAGATCGGCAAGTTCGAATATACGGTTAATCTCAACGATTCGCCGAAACGCATCCAGGAATTCAACGACATGCCGGTGAAAGCGGTTAACGGCACCGTCATCTTTATGCGTGATGTCGCCTATGTGCACGATAGTGCTCCGCCCCAAACCAACGTCGTCCAATTGAATGGACGCAAGGGCGTGCTGATGACGGTTTTGAAATCGGGCTCTGTTTCAACCCTGGATATTATCGCCGACGTCAAGAAAATGTTGCCGATTATCGCGGAATCGATGCCTAAGGGATTGGAAATAAAGCTCGTTGGCGATCAATCTGGCTTCGTCAAATCCGCCGTCGGTAATGTCATCCAGGAAGGCGTGATCGCGGCTGCTTTGACCGGCCTCATGATTCTTCTCTTTCTCGGAAGCTGGCGCTCGACGCTCATCATCACGGTGTCGATCCCGCTGGCGATCCTTGCCTCGCTCACTGCACTGTCGGTGTTAGGACATACGATCAATGTTATGACGCTCGGCGGTCTCGCGCTTGCGGTCGGCATTCTTGTCGACGACGCAACGGTCACGATCGAGAACATCAATTGGCACCTTGAGCACGGCGAACCGGTCGAACCGGCCATCCTCGATGGCGCGCGTCAAATTGTGGTTCCCGCCACCGTTTCCTTGCTCTGCATTTGCATCGCTTTGGTGCCAATGTTCGGTCTTGCCGGCGTTTCGGGCTATCTTTTCCGTCCGCTCGCGGAAGCCGTCGTCTTCGCAATGATCGCTTCTTATGTCTTGTCGCGCACGTTGGTGCCGACAATGGCCAATCACCTCCTGCAACCCCACCAAGCGTTGCCTCATCGGGATAGCGACGCTACCCCTTCCCAGGCAAGAACCAATCCGCTGGCGCGTTTTCAAAAGGGCTTTGAGCAGCGTTTTGAGCAATTGCGTGATGCGTATCGCGGCCTATTGGGTCTCGCCCTCCGCCATCCGAGGGGTCTCATCGCCGGTTTTTTTGGCGTGACGGCTCTTTCGTTTGGGCTCGCGCCCTTTCTCGGCGAGAATTTCTTCCCCGACATAGATGCAGGCGCGATCAAACTTCACGTTCGCGCACAACCCGGCATGCGGATCGAGGAAACAACAGCCTTGTGCAACCGGATCGAGCAGAGGATCCGCGGCATCATTTTACCGGCCCAGCTCGAAAATATTGTTGATAATATTGGCATGCCGGTCAGCGGTATAAATCTTTCCTACGGAAATTCGGGAACGATCGGCGTATTCGACGCCGATATTCTTATCTCGCTAAAGGAGGGGGCGACCTCCACATCCGATTACGTCAAAATTCTGCGCGAGACTTTGCCACGCGCTTTTCCGGGGACGACATTCGCGTTTCTTCCTGCCGATATCGTGAGCCAGATTCTGAACTTTGGCGCGCCGGCACCTATCGATGTGCAAATTAGCGGCCGCGATTTAAATGCCAATCGGATCTACGCCAATAGACTGCTAGCTAAAATAAGACTGGTGGCGGGCGTGGCCGATTCACGTATCCAGGAAGTGTTCCAGGCCCCCGCCCTGAACATAGACTTCAACCGCTCGCTTGCCAGCTTGGTCGGGCTGACTGAACGCGACGCGGCGACAAGCGTTCAGACAACGCTTTCGGGCAGCACCCAGACTGCGCCGACGTTCTGGTTGAACCCTGGCAGTGGCGTGTCGTATCCGATCTCCATCCAGACACCCCAATATCGAATGGATACATTGGGATCTTTGAGGAACCTGCCGCTGTCGGCAAGCCAATCCACACAGCTTCTCGGCGGTCTCGCGACGATCGCTCCGAAGCCGGTCGATGCCGTGGTGTCGCATTACAACATCCGGCCCACGGTCAATATTTACGCGGCCACGCAGGGCCGTGATCTCGGCGCTGTCGCGGCCGACATAGAAAAGATCCTGGATGAAACCAAAGCGGAACTTCCGAAAGGCGCACGGGTCGTAACCCGCGGCCAAATCGAGACGATGAACAGCTCCTATCATCAGCTTTTCTTTGGCCTCGGCTTTTCGATCGTGCTGATCTATCTCGTGATCGTGGTCAATTTTCAGTCGTGGCTCGACCCGTTGATCATCATATTGGCGCTTCCCACGGCGCTGGCGGGAATTGTCTGGATCTTGTTCCTGACGCATACGACTTTGTCGGTGCCGGCCCTCACGGGCGCGATCATGTGCATGGGTGTAGCCACCGCGAACAGCATCCTTGTAACCAGTTTCGCGCGTGAAGAGTTAGCGCATGGCATGGACGCGATGAGCGCTGCTTTTGCCGCGGGCGCCACGCGTTTTAGACCGGTACTCATGACTGCGCTTGCGATGATCATAGGCATGTTGCCGATGGCTATCGAGCCAGGACAAAATATGCCGCTTGGCCGCGCTGTGATCGGCGGACTGATCTTCGCGACCTGTACGACTTTGATTCTGGTGCCGACCCTTTTCAGCATCGTCCATCGGCACGATCAGCCGAAGGATGCAGTGGTACAACCGCTTTCTGATTCCACACCGGCCTGAATTGGAGACGCCGCGCATGACCTCTAAATCCATACCTGCCGTTGGGTCGCGAAGGCTGCGGTTAATCGGCGTACTCGCCGCCGCCGCCGCGATCGGACTTGGCGGATATGGCATCGCCGATCGTGCAAGGAGCAAGCAAGATGTCCAAGTCTGGACAAATGACCAAGCTATTCCGACCGTCAAGCTGGTGAAACCGCAATTGGGGCCGAGCAAAGGGGAGCTTAATCTTCCCGGCAACGTAAGCGCATTTTATGCAGGCAGCATCTACGGACGAGTCAGCGGCTACGTGAAGGACTGGTACGAGGACATCGGCGCGCATGTAAAAAAAGGTCAGGTGCTGGCAGTCATCGATTCTCCAGACCTCGATCAACAACTGGCCCAGGCCCGCGCGGATCTCGTGAGAGCAGAGGCCAATCAGCAATTGGCCGACGTGACCTATGAGCGATGGAAGACCCTTTCAAAACAAAACATTGTGTCACAACAAGCAAAAGATGAGAAATACGGAGATGCGATGGCAAAAGCCGCTGACGTGCAAGCGGCTCAGGCCAATGTGGCGCGGCTCGAAGCAATGACGTCATTCAAGAAACTGACGTCGCCCTTCGACGGGATTGTAACCGCCCGCTCACTCGATATTGGCGATCTCGTCGATGCAGGCGGTAAAGCCGGCAAGGCCTTATTTCAGGTGTCCGATGTTCACATCATGCGCATCTACGTGAGCGTCCCTCAGGCGTTCCTCGGCGATATGAAGGAGGGCCTCAAAGCGACGCTACAACTCCCAGGCATGGATAAGACGTTCGAGGCGACGCTGCTCACGACTTCCAACTCGGTATCGGAACAGTCTCGAACCGCACTCATCCAATTGCTCGCTGACAACTCCGACGGCAAGCTCTGGCCGGGCGCCTTCGCCGAGGTCCATTTCCACATTCCTTCGGATCCGAATGTTTTGCGACTGCCAGCCACCGCATTGCTCTTTGGCCCGCAGGGAATGCAAGTCGCCAAAGTCGACGCTCAGAACAAAGTTGTGCTGAACAGAGTTCAGCTCGGCCGCAATCTTGGCAATGAAGTCGAGATCATGTCGGGTGTCTCGATTTCCGACCAGATTATTGACAGCCCTCAGGAATCGTTTGCGTCCGGCGACACGGTGCGGATTGCCAGCGCCCAAGACAGTGTCTCGAAAGTGCGCCCGAGGGTGCAGGCCGCGCGCGCGGCGGTATTGAACGCGCAAGACATGTGAGCCTGACAACCGTGCTGCCATTTTGATTGGCTGTTCCAGGCCGACTCCCCGCTCCATCCCGGAGATCGCTCCTGCCAGAGCAATTCCATTTATGAAAATACTTTCATGAAATGAAATATATAAAGATGATTTTAAAGTATAAGCATGTTATTTTTCCTGTTCCGGCGCCTATACTATTAGCAGAGCTCAGCTACTAACAGTTTAATACCAGAGCTCGACAACCGCTGGAGATTATTATGAAGCTTTGTAACGTGAGGGCAATTGTCGCCCATAGGGCGCCGATCATTGGGCTTGCTGCCGCGGCGCTGGCGGCATCGATCGGCGCCGCTTCCGCACAGGAGCGTTATCCTTCCAGCGCGGATCAATATTACAACGTCTATGCGAACCCCAATCCGCGGACCGCTCCCTCGCGCTGGGATCGGGCGCGTTTCGATCGTTCCGGAACGCGGGGCCGTGAAGGTTTGGGCGCCAGTCCCATGCGCCCCGAAGGTCCTGGCAACGTATCCAACTGATCTCCGACAAACGACTCCTAGAGCCGCTGCGCACGCATAGCGTCGATGACGTTGGGGTCATCCGGCGGCATAGGGTCGCAAGGGAGGGAAAGCCATGGCGCGGACGATCGGAAAGATCGCGATCTTTACCGCCGGTTTGATGCTTTGCGCTTCCGGATTTGCATCGGCCCGTCCATGCCATGTGAGGAGACACGGCTCTTTGACGCGGAGACCGTCCGTGTTCATTGGCCGCGAGCTTGGACCGCAGGCGCCGGACGTCACCGAGCTGCGACCGGATCCAACGGCTCAATATGGCTATATCAAAAATCCGGAGATGATGGGCGGTAGCCTCGGAGCCATGCTCCAAGGCAAAAATCCTGCCGCGGGAGCACTTCCATGACCTACTCGCGCCACGCCAGCGGAGTCGACCGCTGCAAACTGGTTTTGCCTCTTATTTCGTTTGGTCTTGCGGGCGTTTTATCGATGGCACTCCCCCTCGCGGCCGATGCACGTTCCCTTCATGCCTATCTACCGCCGAGCGTCGACGAAAATCCATGGCAGGAATATTATCAACGTCCGCCTCCTCCTTGCACGTCGCTCGATGATTGCGATCGAAAAGCCTATGGCGAATCGGGAACGCGCGGCCGAATGGGTTTGGGAGCCGATCCCGCACACCCGGAAGGCCCGGGCAACGTATCGGATTGACGCTATCCGCCGCGCACGAGACCGAGAAATTCCTCGCGCGTGCGGGGATCATCGCGGATGATGCCGAGCAACCGGCTGGTGGTCAGCGTCGCGCCGAGCGTGTTCACGCCGCGCAACGTCATGCAGCTGTGCTCTGCCTCGATCACTACGCCCACCCCTTGCGGCTCAAGAATATCTTGGATCGCTTCGGCGATCTCGGCCGTCAGCTTTTCCTGAATCTGCAGCCGACGGGCGAATCCGTGCACCACCCGGGCAAGCTTTGAGATGCCCACCACCCGATTGGTCGGCAAATAACCGACATGGGCGCGACCGACCACCGGCAGCATGTGATGTTCACAAAAGCTGACCACGCGAATGTCCCTGAGCACCACGAGTTCGTCGTAACCGCCGACCTCTTCGAAAGTACGCTTGAGATAGTCGCGAGGGTCGGCGTCGTAGCCGGCGAAAAGCTCGCGGTAGGATCGCGCCACCCGTCCAGGCGTATCGATCAGACCTTCGCGGCTCGGATCATCGCCCGCCCATTCGATGAGTACCCGAACGGCCGCTTCGGCGTCGGCTTGGGTCGGTTTGCCCATCCCCATGTCTCCAGAGTTGTGCCGGCGGCGGGCCGCTGGCGAGGAAACGCAATGGATACCATGCTGGCTGGGGCTGCGTCTTATGCTGTTTTGCGGCTGCTTTTGCGATGGGCGAAGCGACGGTGAAGGCCGAGGGGGCCGGCCGAGGCTTGGCACGATTACCTAGGAACGGCGACAAGGCGCAATTCGATTGAGCTTCAGGGGCTAGGTTCTCAGCCAGACGGCCTCGCGTATCGAGATAACCATGGGCAACGCGTAGAGCGTATTGGCGATTTCGTGCTGTTCGTTGGTCACGTCATCGTCCAGCAGCTTCGCGCCATAGGTCAAACGTCCAAGTGCGACTTCCGGTGCTTGGGCTTCAATGCTGAATTGGCCATCGATGGCTTCATTTTGTCCGGCTATCCTCACCTTGAAGAGGCCTATCTCTTTGCTTGCGCTATCGGAGGACGGCGTCCGGACATTGATCACGGGTCCGGTCGAAAGCCGTTTCGGCCGGCTGCGGCCAGACTTCAGGCGGATTGCGCCCGTCTGCATAGGGTGCCGCCCCATTCCTGAGAGGGCACGACTATTTCTTGCCGAAAGAAAGCCCGCTGAAACGCGAATTGAAGCGCGACAAACGGCCGCCGCGGTCAAGCAACTGCTGGGAGCCGCCGGTCCAGGCCGGATGGGTCGTCGGATCAATGTCGAGGTTGAGCGTGTCGCCCTCGCTGCCATAGGTGGAGCGGGTGAAAAACTCGGTCCCGTCGGTCATGACCACCTTGATCAGATGGTATTGGGGGTGAATATCGGCCTTCATCGGAGGAATTCCTTCTCTATCGGTCCGTTCGCGCTGGCTCTGAAGCGTGGCCGCGCGTTGCGCCGCCGCCCGCCGATTGCGACTGAAATGGATTTGGCCCCCAATACCCCAGTCGCCGGCCGGTGACAAGGCGGCGGGCGCGGGGAGGAGGATTCGGGGGGGTGTTTTGTGACAATCCTTTACTCTGGCGCCCCAAACGTGTACCCCGTCCGCGCAATGGACCCGGTGCAGCCAGTTTGCGCCGGGTTATTTTTTGGCGGTCCAGGGGCCGCGGTGAGAAGCGATCAATCCCATGGCGAATGTGGTGGTGGTCGGCGCCCAATGGGGCGACGAGGGAAAAGGCAAGATCGTCGATTGGCTGTCTATCGAGGCCGATATCGTGGTGCGCTTCCAGGGCGGTCACAATGCCGGGCACACGCTCGTCATCGACAATCAGGTCTACAAGCTGGCGCTGCTCCCCTCCGGCATCGTGCGGCCTGGAAAGCTGTCGATCATCGGCAATGGCGTCGTGCTCGATCCCCATCATTTCGTCGATGAAATCGCCACGCTTGCCGCGCGGGGCGTTGAGGTCACGCCGGACAATCTGAAAATCGCCGAAAACGTCACGCTGATTCTCGCTTTGCATCGTGAGCTCGACGCCCATCGCGAATCGGCCACGGTCGAGGGGCTGAAGATCGGAACCACCAAACGCGGAATTGGCCCGGCTTACGAAGACAAGGTCGGGCGCCGCGCGATCCGGCTCATGGATCTTGCCGAACTGGATACGCTTGACCAAAAAATCGCGAGGCTCCTGGCCCACCATGAGCCCCTGCGACGCGGACTTGGCCTCGATCCCGTTTCGGCAGCCTCCATCCGCGCGGAACTTGAATGCATCGCGCCCAAAATCCTTCCGTTTATGGATGCGACCTGGGATTTGCTCGAGGCGGCAAGGCGCGATGGCAAGCGGATTCTTTTCGAAGGCGCACAGGGCGCTCTGCTTGATGTCGACCACGGCACCTATCCTTTTGTGACGTCCTCGAACACGGTTGCCGCCAATGCCGCCACTGGCTCGGGTCTCGGTCCGAAGGCGATCGGATATGTGCTCGGCATCGCCAAGGCCTATACGACGCGCGTCGGAGGCGGTCCGTTTCCGACCGAATTGCACGACAACATCGGCGAGCGGATCGGCGACCGGGGTCATGAATTCGGAACCAATACGGGTCGGCGCCGGCGCTGCGGATGGTTCGATGCGGTTCTCGTCCGCCAGGCCATCAAAACCTCCGGAATTGACGGCATCGCACTCACGAAACTCGATATTCTGGATGGATTTGACGAGGTCAAGGTTTGCGTCGGCTATCATCTCGACGGCGGGCGGATCGACCGATTGCCGGCAAGCCAGGCCGCGCAGGCCCGCGTTGCGCCGATCTATGAGACGATCGAAGGATGGAAAGCCACAACGGCCGGTGCTCGCTCCTGGGCAGCGCTTCCCGCGCAGGCCATCAAATATGTCCGTCGTATCGAGGAATTGATCGAGGCGCCGGTGGCCCTTCTGTCGACAAGCCCCGAGCGAGCTGACACGATCCTCGTCCATAATCCCTTCCGCGATTGATCGTTAAAGTGTTGCGGCGGGATTGACGGAAGCCTTCTCAAATGCTCTGAACGCGACATGGCTGACTATTACCCGCTGCTTGCCAAGGCCGTCGCGGGCCTGCCGAATTCGACTGCCGAAGCGCGCTACGCTGTTTACGACCGCGCACGCAAGGCGCTTTTCGGCCAGTTGCGCAACCTTGATCCGCCGGTACCGGAGGAGGCCGTGGAGCGTGAAGCTCAGGCCTTGGACCTCGCCGTTGCGCGGCTGGAAGCGGAAATCGCGACAAAGTCCGAGCCTCAAAGCGGAGAGCCTCCGGCTGCAGCCGCTGCGAGCGCGCCGGCGGAGAGCCCTGTCGAGACCCGCCGCTCCAACGGACCAGGCCCACTGCAATGGCCCGAGCCCGATCCGCCGAAACCGGCTGACTCCGCGTCTTCTTCTTCTACCCAGCCGGATGCGGCTCCGCCGACGCGGACGCCGCGTCCTTCGCCGCCGCTTCGCAAAGAACCATGGCCGCGCGGCACGAATTTTGGCGCCCTTCCTGGCGCATCGCCGTCAAGCCCGCCCTTGTCTCCCCTGCGGCCGCCGTCGCGGAACCGAGGCCCGAAGGACGAGGGTGCAGCAAAACCGGCCTCTACACAGGGAGAGGCGAGCGGCGGCGTGCTTCCAGGCCAAGGGGCTGTTGGCCAAGGCGCCCTCAACCAGGGCGGTTTCTTTCCGCCTTCCGCGGCTGCCCCGGCAAACGAACGCCCCGTAAGCGAAAGTCCCACGAACGAAGCGCCGCCGGTATTCGAAAGCCCCACCTCCGAAGCGCAAGGTTTTGAACCGGCCGGTCCCGAAATGCCCGATGAAGGTCAGGAGTCTTCCGACTCCTTGGTCAGAACGCGGCCGGAAGCGCAACGTCCTTTTGCGCCGCCGCCCGCGCGAGATGTGAGTGCGGCGAAGCGGCTCTGGATCGTCGGCGGAATCGTTGGCCTTGTTGTCGTGTCCGTGGCGATCGCGGCCTTTAAGCTGCGCGACCGGCCGGAGGATCTGACCCATCCGCTGGTTTCATCCTCTTCGATACCCGGCGCGCCGGGGTCAAACGGCAAAATCGTCGACCGCGTTGGTGGCGGCAAGACGACTGCGGACTCACATGTCTCGGGTGGCGCGGCTTCTTCGATGGCCAATCGCACCGATACCGCCAAAAACACCTCCGAGGCTGTCAATCCCGCAATTCCGGTTGCCGGCCGCGCCGCGCTTCTCGTGGAAGCGCCCGATGAGCAAAGCAAGGTCAAAACCTTCCTCGGCACGGTTGTTTGGAAAGTCGACAACGTCAGCAATGGACCCGGCGAGCCGCTCGGAATGGCAGTTCGTGCCGACATCGAGATCCCGGAAGAAAAGATGCAGGCCGAAATGACGTTTCAAAAAAATCTCGACAGCACTTTGCCGGCTTCGCATACGATCAAACTTCGGTTTGCCATCGCCCCCGGCAGTGCATTGGGCAGCGTCAAGCAGATTAACGTCATGCAGCTCCGACGCGAGAATACCCCGACCGGAGAATCGCTGAAGGGCATCCCTGTGCCTATCATGGAGAACGCCTTTCTCGTTGGTCTTGCTCGTGGCGACGCCGAGGCTTCCAATCTCGACCTCATCCGAACCCGCGAATGGCTCGACGTTCCGATGCTTCTTGCCAATGGCCGGATCGCCAAATTGACTTTCGAGAAAGGGCCAGGTGGACAACGCGCTCTCGATGACGCATTGGCATCCTGGCAGACGCCATAGCGGTGCCGAGGCGATCGATCCGGCGGAGCAGCGAAGCCAGCGTCGTTGACTGCCTTGCTTTGGTCAAAAAGGGGGCTTCCGCCGACATTCCTTGCTGCTTCCAAAACACGAATAGAGGCTTATGTGTTGGGCATAAGGTCTTGTTCCTGTCGTCATACCGCCGCATAAGCCTTCCAGGATTGTAAGAATTAAAATAAACAGCCCCGAAGGGCAGCTGGATTAACCTTCGGGCGCGGGACCAACGCAGGGATGGAACTTTGGACCAAGGAGATGGGCGTTATGGTGCGGAGCAGGTGCATATGGAGCAAGCGCCCGGCAGCGGGCTGAGCGGCTTTGCCCGTAAGGCGAAACTGGTCACGCGCACGCCGGCGCAGAGCGATGCACATGTTCATGTAGGCCTCGACCATAAAAAGCATGCGCGCCGACGTTCGATAGGGGGAATTCTCGCGGCTCTTTTCAGCGTCGTGATCGCGGCTTTTTCCATCTATATCCTGGGGCGCACGGTTTCCGCTGTCAATCTAAGCGATTTGCGTCAGGCGATCGCCGCCACCAGCGCGCAGCAGATCGCGGAAGCTTTGTTTTTCACCGTGCTCTCCTTTCTGGCTCTGACCGGCTATGACGGGCTTGCCCTTCGACAACTGCGCGCCCGCGTTCCTTACAAAACGACGGCGCTGGCTTCATTCACCAGCTATGCGATCTCCTTCACGCTCGGATTCCCCTTAATCACCGGCGGCACCGTTCGCTATTGGATCTATTCCCAGGCGGGTTTGGCAGCGAGCAAGGTCGCGAGCTTGACGATCATCGCCGGGGTGACCTTCTGGTTCGGAATGATCTTCGTGATCGGTGCCGGGCTGGCTTTTCACGCGACCGCCATCAGCGAGATCAACCACATCTTTCCATTCCTCAATATGCTGATGGGCTATTGTGTGCTCGGCATGATCGTCGCCTATCTGGTGTGGGTGACGATCCGCAAGCGTCATGTCCGTATTCGAGGCTTTCGGTTGGAATTGCCGGGCCTTGGTTTGTCGCTGGGCCAGATCACGCTTGGCGTCATCGATCAATGCGCGGCCGCGGCTGTCCTTTATGTCTTGCTGCCGACTCACACGGAGCTCGACTTCTTCTCGTTTGCGGCAACCTATGTCTTTGCCTGCATTCTTGGAGTGGCGAGCAATGCGCCGGGTGGCATCGGCGTTTTCGAGGCCGCGATGCTGAAAGCCATGCCGGTCAATTCGGAAGGAGCGCTGCTCGCGTCACTGTTGCTCTTCCGGGTCATTTATTATCTTGTGCCTTTTCTTTTCGCTCTCGCGTTCCTTGGCGCCCATGAAGGCTTCCGCCGTTGGAACAGTTTGCGCGAGGTCATGCGCCGGACCGAGGAAGAAAACGCTTTGTCAGACGAGCCTAATAATCTTCCACGGCGCCGGCCTTTGGATCGGTATTTGGAAAAATGGCGGCTCAGACGGTGATTTGCTGTCCAGTTCGGCTGATGTACTGACGCGCCGCGGCTCCCGAGGTAATCTTGAGCATGAGCGGCTTTTCAGAACGAACCCTTTCATTTGATCGAAATCATATCGTTCAAAACTGAAATGTTTGAGATGCTCCCGCGCCCGCAAGGCCGGATCCTTCCGATCTCGCGATCCTGGTCAAGAAGGCTCATTGCGCCTGCTTTTATGAGGGGCTTCATGGAACAAGACCGACAAGGTCGGGACTGCTTGATCATGGGCAAGCTCATCGATGCTTTGCCCGAAGCGGTCATTGTCATCGGCACGGCGGATCGGGTGATTGCAGTCAACACGGCGGCGCGAAGCCTGTTTCCCGCGTTAAGGGCAAACGATCTTCTGGCGAGGACTCTAAGGGCTCCAGATGTTCTCGACGCGCTTAAACGGGCGCGCGTTTCCGGGGAAGCGCAACGGGTCACCTGGCTTGAGCGGGTTCCACTCGAACGGTTTTTTGAACTCAATGTGACGCCGATGGAATGGCCGGATTGCGAACCGGCGATGATCATGACATTGCGCGATTTGAGCGAGGCCCGTCGCGTTGAGCGCATGCGGGTGGATTTTGTCGCCAACGCCAGCCATGAATTGCGCACGCCGCTTGCCTCTTTGCTCGGCTTCGTTGAAACGCTCCAAGGATCGGCGCGCGACGATAAGGAAGCGCGCGACAAGTTTCTTTCGATCATGCGCGAACAGGCCCAAAGAATGGCCCGGCTTGTCGACGATCTTCTGTCTTTGTCGCGGATCGAGCAGAATTTGCATCTGCGGCCACAGACCTCGGTCGATCTCGTCGCAATTCTCCGGCATATCGCCGATACGCTGACGCCGATGGCGGATGATAACGGAGTTACCCTCAAACTCGACGTTCCCGCCAAGGCGATCGTCACGGGCGACCGCGACGAGCTTCTGCGGGTGGCCGAAAACCTGGTCGAAAACGCGATCAAATACGGCGCTTCGGATCCTCAATGCGTCAACAGGCAGGTCGAAATCAGGCTTGTTTTGGAACAGCGCCAATGTGTTCTGAGCGTGCGCGACCATGGCCCCGGAATCCCCCACGAACATCTGCCGCGCCTCACCGAACGCTTCTACCGGGTCGATGCGGGCCAAAGCCGGGCCAAGGGCGGCACCGGCCTCGGTCTAGCGATCGTCAAACACATCGTTGCCCGTCATTGTGGCCGCCTCGGGATCGAATCGAATCCCGGCCAAGGGGCGACCTTCAGTGTTTTCCTGCCTTTGCACTGATGCACTGACAAGGCAAAGCTGAATTCCAGGGCTGTCATCAAGGTGTCAAACAATTTTCATATTGGCCTCATGTGGAAACTCTAGTTTGCACGCCGAGGCAGGGAGCACCCGATCCTGGGCTTCGCCCCGTTGCTTTGGACCCAGCCCCCAATGCGGTTTCGAGCCTTCTTCCGTTCGGCCTCATTAGCCTTTTAGCCCGTTTTTCTGTCAGCCAATGTGAGGCATGAAATGACTCTGTTTCTGCGAACGTCCCTCGCTGCCGTCGCCATAAGCGTTGTGACCGGCCTATCGGCCGTCGCCATGGATATTTCTGGGGCCGGTGCGACCTTTCCATTTCCGATCTATGCGAAATGGGCGGATACGTACAAAAAGGAAACCGGTAACGGATTGAACTACCAATCGATCGGTTCCGGTGGAGGCATCAAGCAGATCAAGGCCAAGACTGTGACGTTCGGTGCATCCGACATGCCTCTGAAACCCGAGGAGCTGATGGAGGCGGGACTGGTCCAGTTTCCGACCGTGACCGGCGGCGACGTTCCGGTGGTCAATCTCGAAGGGATCAAGCCGGGCGAATTGGTGCTCGACGGTCCGACCATCGCCAAAATTTTTCTCGGCGAAATCAAGACGTGGGATGATCCCGCCATCAAGAAACTGAACCCGAAAGCCAAATTGCCGTCGCAGGCGATCGTGGTGGTTCATCGTTCCGACGGTTCCGGCACGACATTCATCTGGACCGATTATCTTTCTAAAGTGAGCCCCGATTGGAAGTCCAAGGTCGGAGCCAGCACCGCCGTCGAATGGCCGGCTGGCATCGGCGCCAAGGGCAATGAAGGCGTTGCCAATAACGTCATTCAGACCAAGGGCGCGATCGGCTATGTCGAATATGCCTATGCCAAACAGAATAAGATGACCTACACCGATCTGATCAATAAGGACGGCAAGTCGGTTGCCCCGGACGCCGAGAGCTTCAAGGCCGCCGCGGCCAACGCCGACTGGGCCAATGCGCCGGGTTTCTACCAGATCCTGACCGACCAGCCGGGTGCGAAGTCGTGGCCGATCGCGGGCGCCACTTTCATCCTGATGCATAAGGTCCCGGAAGATGCAGCTGCCGCTTCCGAGGCCCTGAAGTTTTTTGCCTGGGCCTATGACAAGGGTGACAAGGCCGCCGAAGAACTCGACTATGTTCCGCTGCCGGACTCGGTTGTCGCTTTGATCAAGAAGACCTGGGCTGCCGAAATCAAGAGCGCCGACGGAAAACCGCTTCTGAATTGAAAATCACGAGGAGGAAGGGTTTAATGCCCTTCCTTCTCCTCGTTCTCGCCGAGCATCAGAAGGTTCCGGGCCTTGCAGGCCGCTGGCATTGATGTTTGTAATAAACAATAAGGAAGAATGCGGTGGCCAACCAAATGGCAATAGACAACGCCGCGCGGGACTCCGCTGAAACGCGCCTTGCAAAGGCTTTGTTCGGCTTCAAGCTTCGCGACAATGCGTTCCATCTCCTGACTTTAGCTGCGGCTTGGACGGTCTTGCTCCTCCTTGGTGGGGTGATCGTTTCGCTTGTTGCGGGCTCGATGCCGGCGATTAAGGCATTCGGCTTCAACTTTCTTACGAGCGAAGCGTGGAATCCCGTCACCGAAAAATTCGGGGCGATGGCTCCGATCTACGGTACGGTCGTCACCTCGCTCATCGCGATGATCATCGCGGTACCGATCGGACTGGGCATCGCGGTATTTCTGACGGAGCTTTGCCCTTACGTGCTGCGTCGGCCAATCGGAATCGCCATCGAGCTGCTCGCCGGAATTCCCTCGATCATCTACGGGATTTGGGGCCTTTTTGTTCTTGCGCCCTTCGTGCAGGAACATATCCAGCCTGGGCTCATCGCTTTTTTCGCCGACGTGCCGGTTCTCTCCATGCTGTTTGCCGGGCCGCCCTATGGCATCGGAATGCTGACCGCGGGCGTGATCCTCGCGATCATGGTGCTCCCGATCATGAGTTCGATCTCTCGCGATGTCTTCGAAACCGTGCCCGCGGTGTTGAAGGAATCGGCGTTTGGGATTGGATGCACGACCTGGGAAGTGGTCCGCTTCATCGTGATCCCCTACACCAAGGTCGGGATCATCGGCGGTGTCATGCTGGGTCTTGGTCGTGCGTTGGGCGAGACCATGGCGGTGACCTTCGTCATCGGCAATGCGCATAAAATCACCGCCTCGTTGCTGGCCCCCGGAACCACCATATCGGCAACGATCGCCAATGAATTCACCGAAGCGGTCGGCGACCTTTATACCTCCGCGCTGATTGAACTTGGATTGATCCTGTTCGTCATCACCTTTTTTATTCTCGCGATCTCGCGATATATGCTGATGCGGATGCACCAGCAGGAGGGGCGCTAGATCATGGGGATCTACGACACGCGCCGCCGCCGCGGTAAGTTCAACATTGGTCTTTGCTACGTTTCCGTGGTGATTGGCCTCAGTTGGCTGGCGATCATCCTGGGCACGCTTTTCTATGAAGGTTTTCGTGGCCTGTCGCCGGCCGTATTTACGCAAATGACTCCCCCGCCAGGGTCCGCCGATGGCGGCCTGCTGAATGCGATTATCGGCAGCCTGATCATGACCGGCCTCGGCGTCGCCATCGGAACCCCGCTCGGGATGCTGGCGGGCACCTATATGGCCGAATACGGCCGCCATACGAAGCTTACCCTCGTCGTGCGGTTCATCAATGACATCTTGCTCAGCGCGCCTTCGATCGTGGTCGGTCTATTCATCTATGAAGTGATGGTCGTCAGAATGGGCCATTTCTCCGCGCTGGCCGGCGGCGTGTCACTGGCTGTCATCGTCATTCCGGTGGTCGTGCGCACGACCGAAGATATGCTGCTTCTGGTGCCCGATCCTTTGCGGGAAGCCGCGAGCGCACTCGGTTTGCCGCGGTCTATTGTCATCGGCAAGGTTGCCTATCGGGCCGCCCGGGCGGGTCTCATCACCGGTATTCTGTTGGCCATCGCCCGCATCAGCGGCGAAACGGCGCCGTTACTCTTTACCGCGCTGAACAATCAGTTCTTCAGCACGAATTTGAACGCGCCTATGTCGAGCCTGCCGGCGGTGATCTTCCAATTCGCGCTTAGCCCTTACAAGGAATGGCAACAGCTCGCATGGACCGGGGCCCTCATCATAACCTTGTCCGTGCTTGCGCTTTCCATCGGCGCGCGCGTTCTCCAAACTCAGAGGCACGCGAAATGAACAGCCTGAACGATATCCCAAGTCCGGCGCGTGAACCGGAGCCCACCGAAGCCAAAGTGGTGGCTTCCGAGGATGCCAAACCAGCGCCAGAGGAAGCCAAGCCCGCGGCTTCCCCCCAAGCCAAACCCGTGGCCGCCAAGAATCTGCATCTCGCGACCAAGGTCTCGGTCCGAAATCTCAATTTTCTGTACGGCAACTCGCTCGCGCTGAAGAACATCAATCTTCCGATCTACACGAATAAGGTGACGTCCTTCATTGGACCTTCGGGCTGCGGTAAATCGACCCTTTTGCGGGTGTTGAACCGGATGTACGATCTCTATCCCAAGCAAAGAGCGGAGGGAGAGGTCCTTCTTGATGGCGTCAATATCCTGCGCCCGGACCAGGATCTCAATCTCTTACGCGCCCGGATCGGTATGGTGTTTCAAAAGCCGACCCCTTTTCCGATGTCGATCTATGACAATATTGCCTTTGGCATCAGGCTCTACGAGAAGCTTTCCAAATCCGAGCTGAACGACCGCGTCGAGGCGGCGTTGAAGCGCGCGGCCCTTTGGGACGAGGTCAAGGATAAACTGCACAATTCAGGTTTGTCGCTTTCCGGCGGCCAGCAGCAGCGCCTTTGTATTGCTCGCACCGTGGCCGTTCAGCCCGAGGTCATTTTGCTGGATGAACCCTGTTCGGCGCTTGATCCGATTTCCACAGCGAAGGTCGAGGAAACGATTGACGAATTGAAGAGTAATTATACGATCGCAATCGTTACCCACAATATGCAACAGGCCGCGCGCGTCTCGGAATATACCGCCTTCATGTATCTCGGCGAGATCATCGAGTTCGGTTTCACCGCGCAGGTCTTTACCTCACCTGAAAAGAAGCAGACACAGAATTACATTACCGGCCGCTTCGGTTGATTGCAGTCGAGCAAGGAACAGGTTCATGTCCGATCACATCGTCAAAGCTTACGACAAAGAGCTTGAAATCCTCGGCCGGAAGATCGCGGAAATGGGCGGTATCGCCGAGAAAATGCTGTCCGACGCCATGGACGCCTTGATCGATTTCGATATCAGGCTCGCCCAGCAGACCGTCGACTGCGATCCGCGCCTCGACCTGTTGCAGCGCGACATCGAGGAGCAGGCGATCCTGACGATCGCCCGCCGCCAGCCGATGGCGGTCGATCTCCGCGAGATTATTGCCACCATCCGGATTGCCGGCGATCTTGAGCGGATCGGCGATCTCGCTAAGAACATTGCCAAGCGCGCGATCAAGATTGCCACGGAAATGCATATTCCGCGGGCGACCATCGGGCTCCGGTCGATGCACGAGTCCGCTGCGCTTCTTCTGAAGGACGTGCTCGATGCCTATGCCCAACGCGATGCCGAACGGGCGCGCGGGGTCTGGGTGCATGACGCCGATCTCGACTCTTTGGAAGATTCGGTTTTCCGCGATCTCCTGACCTTCATGATGGAAGACCCGCGCAATATCTCGTTCTGCACGCATCTCTTGTTCTGCTCGAAGAACATCGAGCGGATCGGCGACCATTCAACAAACATCGCCGAGACCGTGGTTTATCTCGTGACTGGTGAAAGTTTACCGATGGACCGGCCCAAAGGCCGGACCACATTATCAGAGGCACCCGCGCCGGTGGCATGATGCGATGAAAGAATTGCAGGATACGAATGAAAGCCGTTTCAGTTCGACGCGCGTTATGTCTACCTCGCCAACAGCGGCGCGCATCCTCGTGGTTGAGGACGAGGCGGCTTTAAGCCTGCTTCTTTCTTATAATCTGGAGGCTGAGGGCTTCACCGTGGATCGGGTCGAACGTGGCGACGAAGCCGAGATCAGGCTCAGCGAAACCACGCCGGATCTCGTCATTCTCGATTGGATGCTGCCTGGTGTCTCGGGGCTTGAGATCTGCCGCCGGATGCGGGCGCGCGCGACAACCCGCAGCCTGCCGGTGATCATGCTCACCGCGCGGGGGGAAGAGAGCGAACGGGTCCGCGGGCTCGCGATCGGCGCGGATGATTATGTGGTCAAACCGTTCTCCGTTCCGGAGCTGATGGCGCGCGTCCATGCCTTATTGCGGCGGACCCGGCCCGATCGGGCCAATGGGGTCCTTTCAGCCGGCGACCTCAATCTCGACAGGCAAAACTGGCGCGTTCGCCGCGCGGGGCGGGACGTTCATATGGGTCCGACCGAATTTCGCTTGCTGGAACATCTGATGGTCAAGCCGGGCCGGGTGTTTTCGCGAGCCCAGCTGCTCGACAGCGTTTGGGGCCTGTCCGCCGAGATAGACGAGCGAACGGTTGACGTTCACATCGGTCGGCTACGCAAAGCCTTGTCGAAGGGCGCCGAGAAAGATCCGATTCGCACCGTGCGCGGTGCCGGTTATGCGTTCGACGAGACTTTCGGCAAAGTCAGCTGAACTTTATAGCGGGCCGCCCGGGCTTCCCAGCGGCCCGGGATCAGGTGGTGGCCTTGTGCGGGCGCCGCTCGCGCCGGCGGTCATGCTGCGTTTGATAGGCGATGCCGGAATGGCAGGCGCAATAAGGTCCTTCGCCCGGCAGTTTTTTTGCACCGCAAAAACGAAAGTCAGCCTGTGTCGGATCCCCGATCGGCCAGCGGCACATGGCTTCGCGCAACTCCAAGATCGTGACCGGTTCCGACATGGGCACCACAACATCCTTCCTCGCGATCTGTGGCGAGGGGGCTTCCATTACGGTTGGGTGCAGCGCCAGGGCAGTGTTGCCTACGACCGAAGAACCGGTTGAACGTCGAGCGTGGGTTCGCCGCGGTGCTTTGGGATGCGGTGACGCAGCATGCACATGACCGGGGCCGGCCGCCGCCACGCGGCCCGATAGGCCCAAACGGTAGACCTTCCCGATCACCGCATTGCGGGTGACTCCATTGGACAGCTCGCCAGCAATCCGGCTGGCACTCCATCCGTCGAGCCAGAGTTTTTTCAACAACTCAATTCGTTCATCGGTCCAGGACATCGAGACCTCCTAGAAACTTGCCAATTGAACTGACGGTCATCTGGAGTTTTGCTCATCTTGTAGACAGCGAAAGTCACTCTTGGAATTCGTTAAGCGAGCCAAATAAGTCCATCTTGAATCCGCAGCATTGGTTCAAAACGCAAATGCACACCCATCCGACGCCGTTCCATGAGCTCTACTCTTTTTGCCCGAGCCAGTGTTCGACGTCTCAATAGTTAACGTAGGGCAAGCTACACTGCCGGTTGAAACGCATGCAAGCTTCACGTCGTGCCGCAGCATGTTTTCAACAAGAGCTTGCAAGACGCGCCGACATTCATCCAGCTTTCAAGCGTGTTGCGAAACGAAACGGGTCTCCTTCGTTTCGCAATACATGCCGAAGATTTATGTGGATGTTGGCGTATCGGACTTGGCCATCGCGTAAACTTTTGCTCTGTAGTGGTACGAGGCGGCGCGCGAGCCTAATTTAGGTATGGACTGTTCTTGCAAGGGCGTTCGCTTGCGTCGCATCGCGTTAAACAAGATGCGTGTGGTCCGGCAGGTTCGAAAGCTCTTATGCGTTTAGAGGTGGCAGCGCACATGCTCCGTGGAGCATGACCATGCTCGCCTCGATTATTCCAAGCTGGGCTTGCGTCTGGCTGGCGACGAGGTGGAAGCCTCGTTCATGAAGGTCGACAATGTTCGGCCGAATGCGGGTCGGCGCTTTAAAGCGAGGTCGGCCAGACAAGAAATTGCCACGCCCATTGGTTCGCCGATCGGCCGGTCGGGCAGGGGGAGGCCGGCAAACGGCTAACATGTGCGACGGAGAGTGCTGCGCTTGAGGTTGCCGTTTCGCCCAATCAATGGGAACGGGG
This sequence comes from Beijerinckiaceae bacterium, assembly GCA_004564215.1. Classification (NCBI taxonomy): domain Bacteria; kingdom Pseudomonadati; phylum Pseudomonadota; class Alphaproteobacteria; order Hyphomicrobiales; family Beijerinckiaceae; species Beijerinckiaceae bacterium. The sequence goes on from CP024846.1 coordinate 3,006,795, forward strand.
GGCAAGCGATTGGCGGATGAGTGAAGCCGCTTGACGTGCTTGTGCCTCAGCCTGCCGGACCCGTTGCGAAAGCCGATGCGTTCCTTTACAAAGGCGCCAAATTAGAGTGCGCATAATGGCTAATGACGATCACGAGCTTTCCAAGACGCCTGCGGAGCCAGGTTTCGTGCGCCCGCATCCGCATGAAGAAAGCCAGTCTCCATCGCAAACCGAGTCGGAAGCATTCGCGGCCAAATCGTTTGAAGAAGCCTCGGAGCCGGCGGATCCCGAGTCGGTCTCCGCCCAGCCCCACTTGTCGGGCGATTCTGACCTTGCCCCCGAAACGCCGGAGTCCGAAAGTCCGGAAGCCGCTGTGCCGGCGGCTCTTGCTCCCGAGCTCGATTCGAAAACTGGCCATGACCGGGCCGGTGATCCTGTGAAACAGCGCGCACTCTTTCCGGCGCTCGCCGCCACCGCCATTGTCGGCGCCCTTCTGGGCACCGCCGGATCCTACGGACTTCGATATTTGCCAGGCGCGCCGACCAGCGGCGCGGTTGCCGACGATCGCATCGCGGCATTGAGCGCAAGACTCGATTCGCTCCAGAGCAAGGTGGATGCATCCGCTTCTCGCTCGGCCGTGGCCGCGATAGAAAGCCGTGCCGCGGCGGCGGAAAGCATGGCCAACAAAGCGACGGAGTCGGTCAATTCGGCTTTGGCCGACATTCAAAAAGCCTTAGCGGCGCGGCCGGCTTCCCAAGAGTCCGGGGCTGAGTCGACCCCCGCCCAAGCCTTCGATCCCGGACCGCTGGAGGCACGACTCGACGGCATTGAGCAAAAGCTCGCGCCGCTCGAAGCGGCACTTGCCGCGCCCAAAGGCGATGTTCGCGTGCAACAGGATCGCGAAACGCCCGTGGTCGAGCACGGTTCGCAGGCCAATTCGGTTGCGATTGTCGCCCAAAGCCTGCTGCGGAAGCTGGATCGCGGTGGCCCATACGCTGCGGACTTGGTGGCGCTGGAAAAACTTGGCGTTCCTCCGGCCTCCCTAGAACCTCTGCGAGGGGCCGCCGCGACCGGTGTTGCGAGCGACCGGCAGCTCGCCACGCAACTTGCGGCGCTCGCTCCGCAGCTTATCGCGGTCTCCTCTGCCAAAGAAGCCATCGAAGATGAAGGGTTTCTCGACCGCTTGACCCGCAATGCCAAAGGATTGGTGCATGTTCGCCGCGTCGGCGAGATGGAGGGCAACGATCCCCGCAGTCTTGTCACCCGGATCGAAAACGCTCTTGCGGATCATGATATCGAAACCGCATATGGTTTGTGGAAGGAATTGCCCAGCGCCGCCGAGGCGAAATCGGCGAGCTGGGGTGAGGCCGCGAAGGCGCGGCTCGATGCTGTAAACGCCGCGCGATCGATCGAGGCCGACGCCGTGGCGGTTCTAGGCAAGCCAAAACCATAGTTCTGCCTGCTAGGACCCTGAAACAAAGCCCTCGACGAGAAAAACATGTTCCGGGTTCTCCTGTTCCTTCTTGTTTTGATTGCCGCGGCGTTTGGCCTAGCTTGGCTTATCGACAGGCCCGGCGAGATTGTGTTGAACTGGCAAGGCTACCGGATCGAAACTTCGGTTTTGGTCGGTCTCGGGATCATTCTGACCCTTGTCGCCATTATTCTGACGATCTGGAGCCTGTTGCGCTTTGCGTTTCGACTCCCGCCGACCCTGTCAGGTGCAAACCGGACGCGGCGCCGCGAAAAAGGCTATGCGGCTCTCTCGCGTGGCATCATCGCCGTCGGTTCGGGAGACGCCGTGCTGGCCCTCAAATCCGCCGCCGAAGCGCAAAGACATTTGCGCGACGAGCCTTTGGCATTGCTGTTGCGGGCCGAGGCTGCCCAACTTGCCGGCCACCATCATGCGGTGGAGGCGGCGTTCAGGGAAATGACCCAGCGCAACGACATGCGCCTCCTCGGCCTGCGTGGGCTGCATGCGCATGCCCACCGGCGGGGGGACGTCGACACCGCGCATCACTTTGCCAGCACCGCCCATGGCATCACAGCTTTACCGTGGACATCGAGCGCGGTTATCGAACGCCATGTGGCGGCCAAGGACTGGCAAGGCGCTCTTGCTGCGGTTGAACACAGCGGGGCGGCGAATTTCATCGGCAAATCAACGCGGGACCGCCAACGGGCCGTGCTCACGACAGCGATCGCCCTCGATAACGAGCTGACCGCGCCGGATGAGGCCCTGCGCTTGGCGCGCACGGCGATCAAACGCGCCCCCGATCTTGTGCCGGCCCTGGCCCTCGCAGCGCGGCTTTCGACTCGCCGTGGGGAGATCCGCAGGGCGACGAAAATGATCGAAGCGGCATGGCCAGTGGCGGCGCATCCGGATCTCGCAAAAATCTATCTCGATTTGCGTCCCGGCGACTCCAATGCCGACCGGCTCGCGCGAGCCCGTATCCTGTTCAAGCTTTCGCCCCGCGACCCTGAAAGCCGGGTGGTCCTCGCCAGCGCGGCGATTGCCGCCTGCGATTATCAGACCGCACGCGACACCATGCTGCCGTTGATCCAAGGGGCGGAGCGGCCGACGGCCCGCATGTGTCTCATCATGGCCGAACTCGAAGAGGCGGAGCATGGCGATTCCGGATATATCCGGGAATGGCTGGCGCGCGCGTCACGGGCGCCGCGCGATGCCATCTGGGTCGCCGACGGTGTCATGTCCCAGCAATGGCTGCCGGCATCACCGGTGACGCGGAAGCTTGATGCGTTTGTCTGGCGACGGCCCGACGAGCATCTGGGTGCGGATGGGGAGACGGACGAGGCGGTTTTCAGCTCGATTCCCGGCCCGAGCGAATCGCCCGCCCTGATCGAACAAATGGAAACGAAAGCCATTGCGCCGCCGGCGCCGGAAGAAAAATTCGTTCCGGTTGAAGCCGCAGCCGGGGAAAGTGCCAGTGAATCCAGCACGCCGGAGGGTGAGGTGGGCCAGCAGCCAGACGATCGGGACGCCGATGCCGCGCAGACCTCGAAACGCCGTGGTTTGTTTGGGAATTGATGCGGAACGCCAAAGGCATACCCAAACCAAAAAGCGTTGATATTGTCTGCCGACCTGACTAAGAGGGTACGCTTTCCGCCGTAGTTTCGGTCCAGGTTGCCGCCGCAATAGCTCAGCTGGTAGAGCACCTCATTCGTAATGAGGGGGTCGGGGGTTCGAATCCCTCTTGCGGCACCAATAAAATCAAATAGTTGGTGCGTTGTGAAGACCATTTAGGTTTGCTAGGCGCCTGCCAGCTTGCGCTCGTGCCGTTTATGCTCATGGGCCCGCTCGCACCCGAAACCTTTCGGCCAGTAAAGAAACGACTTCTCGGATGCGACAGCATGCGACTCGAGGCAATGGAACGGGCAACTCATCGAATGGAAAGCCGTGCTGCATGCTTTCTCCGGGTCGATCGAGAATGCTCGATGCCGGCCTGCATATCGTGGCAATCTAAAGCGATATTTCCAAAGTACAAATAAGACCCTGGGGCGTGAACTCCAGGCGGGCTGCGCCCAACTCGGCTTGAAGCGCACGTTCGATCAAAAGCGTGCCAAACCCTTGATGCCCCGGCGCCTTGACCGGAGGGCCTCCCGACTCCTGCCAACGGAATGTCAGCCGATCCGATGGGCTGCTTGGAATTCGTCCCCAACCGATATGCACGCGTCCAGTCGTTTTGGAAAGGGAACCATATTTGACCGCATTTGTCGCAAGTTCATGCAAAGCCAACGCAAGCGGCAACGATTTGGTTGTAGGCAGCCAAACATCGTCCGGGCCTTCGATAAGGAATTGTTGGCGATGCGTTTCATTGAACGGCTCAAGCACGCTATCCACCAAAGAGCGCAACGATGTTCGATTCCAACTCTCGGGGGTCAGCAGATCGTGAGCGCTCGCGAGCGCCTGTAGCCGGGCTGTAAATGCCGCACGTTCATCGGCGGAGGAACTGCGCAATGTCCGCATTGCGATAGCCTGTACGATGGCCAAAGTGTTCTTGATCCGATGCCTCATTTCATTGAGAAGAAGACTCTGCAGCTCTTGAGCACGTCTGCGCTCGGTAATGTCACGGGCTATTTTTGATGCGCCAATGATCCTGCCGTCCGCGTCCTTAACCGGCGATACTGTCAGTGAAATATCGACCAGACTGCCGTCCTTGCATCGGCGAACAGTTTCATAATGGTCGATACGCTCGCCACGCCGGATGCGAGCCAGGATTCCGGGTTCCTCATCAATGCGCTCGGGCGGGATGAGGATTGTGATCGGCTTGCCGATGATTTCTTCCGCGGTATAGCCGAAGAGGCGTTCCGCGCCGAGATTCCACGTGGTGATAATGCCGTCGACGTTCTTGCTTATGATCGCGTCATCGGAGCACTCGACGATCGCCGCAAGCCACTGCTCGGCCTCCGCGGCCTGTTTGCCATCTGTGGGGTCAACCATCATGTTCAAGAGCCCGATAATGCACCAACGCCTTGTAGAACGGAGTCATCTTATATGGCCTCCCACGATCCGGTGGGTATCCTTTTGGAAAAGACCATGCATTCCCGCTCGTTGGGCGCAAATTGTGGACTGTTTAAGCCGATACCGATCAACTCGCGCCACGTGTGGCTTTGGGTGAAGCGTCCGCTCATCGCGGTTATGTTGTCGGCCCTGCCCAAAATTGCAGCTTAACCAATCACCCGGAGTCATGGCAAATTAACACGGCCCGCGACGCAGACGAGGACCCGTCCGGGGTCGGAATCGATCGTCAAAGGATGATCGGCTCCGGGGAGTTTGGTCGGCTTGGCTGTCACGGTTTTGGGTTCCTTCAACTGCTGATAGCGCGCCCGCGCTACGATAAAGGATGGCGCAGGCTGGTTTCGAAATTTTGTGACTTACGAGGCCGATTTGCCGCCGTCGACAGACACGATTTGACCCGTGAGGAAAGATGCCTTGCCGGATGCGAGAAACACGATGACCTGGGCGATCTCGTCTGGTCGCCCTGCGCGTTTGAGCGGCACGCCCGAGATCAAGCCGGCCTTCCTGTCGGCGCTGCCGGTGACGCGGTTCAGCATTTCGGTTTCAACCGGACCGGGAGCAACGGCGTTCACGCGTACGCCGAACTCCGCGCTTTCAAGCGCCGCCGCCTTTGTCAGTCCTTCGACCGCATGCTTGCTGGCCGCGTAGAGGGATACGCCCGGCGCAGCCTTATGGCCCAAGGTCGACGAAAGGTTAATAATGTTGCCGTGCCTTTGGGCCTGCATCACGCGCAGCTCATGCTTCAAGCTGAGCACCGTACCGAGCACGTTTGTCTCGAACGTGGCCGCGTAGCTTTCGGCAGACTGCTCGATCACCGGCCCGGATTTGCCTTCGGTTCCAGCGTTGTTGACAGCCACGTCCAGGCGACCAAAGCGCTTGACGGTCTGGTCGACCAGGAAGCTGACCTCGTCCTCATGACGCACGTCGGCGCGGATAAACTCGGCTTCCGCGCCGAGCGCGCGTAACTCAGTCGCGAACGTCTTCCCGGCTTCGTCGCCGCGACCGGAGATGACGATGCGGGCGCCTTCGTGGGCGAAGGCGAGGGCGGTGGCGCGTCCGATGCCGGTAAGGGCGCCGGTGATCAGAACGACGGGGGTAGTCATGTGAATATTCCTTGTGAGATGCCCGAAAACTTAGTCGATACGGCTGTGCCGCAAGCCCCTACACCCGTCCAGATATAGTGTGCCGCGAAAGAGTTTTGATGGCAGCCATCTGAAATGCTGCTTCAAATATTGGACAACTCGGCTGTGTCAGGCGTCCGCAGGACTCCACATGGCGCCGGCGCCAATCTTCTTTGCTCTCTCTTCAAGGGCAATCGGTCCGCCCCTCTCCAGCGGTCGCAAATTGTGCCCCAACGCGGACTGGGCCATGACCGTCGCATCCGCCAGTTCGTGCATGTCGGCGGCTTCTTTCGACCGGCGCTCAAATTCGGACACAGGGAATATTGCGTCGCTCGCAAACCAGACGGCGCAATTCTGCTCAAATCATTTGCAACGACAAAGCGCTTCCGCCACGCCTCGCGCCGTTGATTGATCAGACACCGCTGCGAAATCACAAATTGGCTGGATCAACGAACTCAATTGGCGGCTTTAGGAGCTGCCAAGCGGGCGGCACGATAAAACGCCCAGAAGGTCCAAATTGCGCTAGCAAGATCCAGCAATCCGAAGATAACGAGCGTTGGGAGCCCGTAGGCTAGAGCGAGGACCGAAAACAATAACAGGGCCGCAACGCGGCCGAACGCCGAAATCCAGGCGAAGGCGAGCTGCTCATGCCGGGCGCAGTAGACGTAGTAAAAACCTATGCCGAGGATGAATCCCCCGGCCACCCGAACCCATGGCTCTTGCGTGGGGGGCAGCGCGAACGCGTGAAGAAACAAGCCTTGGGCGAGAAGAGCCCAGGCGCCGAGCGGCATCATGACGAAAAGGCCGTAAAAGAAAATCGTTCTCGCCGGTGCGCTCATCTTCTGCTCCATCAATCGCTGTGGGCACTCTCCGGCATTGTCGGACGCGGCCTTACACTGCGCCACATTCGCTTGGCGCGCAATTCCGAAGTGCAAGGCGCCCTGTCGATGGGCATCGGGCCAGTCTGATGCCCTTTTCAGAACCGGGCGTGTCGAATTCCCTGTCCGGCAACATCTGAAAACAAAAACCTGCCGGCTTTGTCATGTTGGCATATCGGACGTGAACTTCTCGGCGCGTTCCCGGAATGCCTTGAGCACACCTAACCGCTTTAAAATCGGCTTGTGCAAACCGGGTGCAAGCTCCACGAGTGCGAGCAACGGCCGTATTGGCCCCGATGAAACGAGCTGCTCCGACGAGCCCGTCTTGATTACCTTGAGCACGGCATTCGCGCACTTTTGCGGCGAGACCTCCTTGAGCATCCACGGCGCCTTCAGGCCCGCATTCGCCCACATACCGGTGTCACTCACGAAACCCGGACATACGGTGCCGAGGGTCACGCCGGTCCCATCGAGCTCGAGGTCGACCGACAGGCCGAGAGCCACGAGGCCTGCCTTGGTCGCGGAATAAATCGCGTCGTACGGCGCACAGGATTTTCCGGCCAGCGAGGAAACGTTGACGATCGCGCCGCGCCGGCGCTCCACCATGAGCGGCAGCACTATCTTGATGAGCCAGATAGGCGCGCTGAGGTTCGTGCGGATAACCGCGTCAACCTCCTCGAAGGAGGTGTTCTGCAGGCTCTTGGTGATTTCGATACCGGCGTTGTTCACAAGGATATCGATCGGACCGAGTTCGCGCTGCGCGGTCTCGACCAGCTTGCGCAGATCTTCACGCGAGGTAACGTCCGTAGGAACAGCGATCGCACGTACGCCGAGAGCCTCACACGCTCGCCGCGTTTCTTCGAGCTTCGCGGCATCGCGCGCGGCAAGGGTGAGATTGACGCCCTGCGCTGCCAGCGTCTTTGCAATGAAAGTGCCGATGCCCCGCGAGGCGCCGGTGACGATGGCGTGCGAACCGCGAATGTCTTTCATGCCGTTCCTCCCTCCCTAGCGTTTACGAGGAACCGATCCTATCACAAGCCTTTGCGCAATCCGCCGGTGGCGGAAAGATGCAATCCTATGAGATGCGCTGCCAATGGACCGCGACAACTATGCACGCGATCGACACAGTAAAACTCGCGGTCAAGGGGGTATGTCGGGAGCCGACACTTGGATACAAGCTGACCCTTCCGCGGATTTGCCTGGAATTGTGCTTTGGCTAAAGCTGAATTGCAGACTGCGGCTTGGCTCTTTGAAGCCGTCGAACTGCATAAAAAAATTGCTACAAATATCGCCAGCTGCTGTGGAATCATCTGATCGAAAAGGAAACGCTCAAGTTCAACGAGTTGGAGCATGTTCTGATCGAAAAAGTCGGTCAACTTTTTCGGAACATGCTCTAGCGCTCGCGAAACGCGCGGACGATCTGGTCGGTCAATGGCTTGGTAAAATAGGACAGCACATTTCGATCATAGGTTTTTGCAAATATTTCCGCCGGCATACCGGGCAGCAGTTTGACATTGCCAAGGCGTGCCACTTCGTTCGGCGTGATTGAAACCCGAACCGTGTAGAAATTCTGGCCGGTTCGCTGATCTGCGATCACATCAGCCGAGATGCGGCTGATTGTGCCTTGGATTTCAGGGGTTGTGCGTTGATTGAAAGCCGAGAACCGCAGGCTTGCAGCCTGTCCAATGTAAAGCTGGTCGATGTCTTGCGGCGAAATCTTTGCTTCCACCGAGAGTAGATCGGATTCGGGCACGATCATCATGACCGGATCTGCAGCGGTCACCACCTCACCGATCGTGTGAATCCCGAGTTGATGGACGATCCCATCTTGCGGGGCGCGTATATCGACATGCTTGAGCTGATCTTGGGCCGTCACCTTGCGCTCGATGAATTCACCGATCTTACCGTCCACCTCCCGAAGTTCCTTTGCAACCTCACTGCTCAAATCCTGATCGATCTGGATGATTTGCAGTTCGGTTTCGGAAATTTTCCCCTGTGCTTGTGCAGCCGAGGCGATGGACTGGGCGAGTTCCCCTTTGAGCCGAGCGGCCTCGCGCTCCAAAATCGTCAGCCTGTTGAGCTGAACGAGATTCTTTCCCCAAAGAACCCGGACACCGACCAGCTCGCGTTGGATCAGCTCGATTTCGTCGGTTTTTGCTTTTTGCAAGGCGTGGTAGCCACGCACTTCATCATCGAGCTGAGCGATTCGCTGGCGGAGTTGAGATTTTTGTCCCTGCCGAGCGGCACGTCGCAGATCAAACAGCTTGCGCTCGCTATCGATTGCGGCCGCAAGCTCAATCGATGGTACGCCGTTGGTCAATTCGCGAGGAACAACAAGTTCATCCGTTCCATCGCGCTCGCTGGCGAGCCTGGCCTTGCGGGCGCGCATCTCGTCGAGACCCTTGGTAACAATTGCCAAGCCAGCCTGGAGAACGGTCTCGTCCAGTCGTACGAGCGTGTCTCCACTGTGGACGCGGTCGCCCTCATGAACGAGGAGCTCTCCGACGAGCCCGCCTGTGAGATGCTGCACCTTTTTGACGTTGGAATCCACAACGACAAATCCCGAAGCCGTGACGGCCCCCGACAGTTCCGTCGTCGCCGCCCACCCGCCAATCCCAACCGTCAAGACGAGGGCAATGACCGTGCCTCCGGCAAGATGATTGCGAAGGGAGCGGCTCTCGCCATTCACTGAATCGCTGGTCATGTCGAGGCTGCATTTTGCGGAACCACTTTCAAAGGCGCCGAGGGAGCCGCCTCCCGTCGCGCCAGCCGCGCAAGCACCTCCTCTTTGGGGCCAAACGCCTGCTGTCTTCCATTGAGCATGGTCATCACATAGTCCACAGCGACGAGGGCGCTTGAGCGGTGTGCAACAACCACAATGATCCCGCCTCTCGAACGGACTCCCATGATCGCCCGCGTCAGAGCTTCTTCGCCTTCCGCGTCCAGATTCGAATTGGGTTCATCTAAGGCGACCAGGAAGGGATCGCCGTAGAGTGCGCGGGCAAGCGCCACGCGCTGTTTCTGGCCGGCCGAAAGCAAAGCGCCCTGCTCACCGATCTGCGTGTTGTATCCCTCCGGAAGATTGACGATCATAGGGTGAACGCCCGCCGCATGCGTGGCCGCCAGAACCGCCTCCATCGGCGGATCCGGTGCAAATCGCGCGATGTTCTCAGCGATGGTCCCTTCAAACAGTTCGACGTCCTGAGGCAAATATCCAATGTGTTTGCCAAGAGTCTCCGGTGACCATTGTTCGATGGCTGCCCCATCCAGACGCACGACACCGCGCGAGGAACGCCATGCCCCCACCAGCGCGCGAATCAGAGATGATTTTCCAGACGCGCTGGCACCGATGATGCCCAGCGCGCTGCCGGCCTGCAAAGAGAAGTTGACTTCCGCAACCAGCACTTTTTCGGTGGCCGGTGCCGTCACGGACAATTTCTCGACCGCAAGGGACCTGACCGGCGCCGGCAATTGGAGCTGAGCCGCAGGAGCCGGTAGAAGTGCAAGTAGTTTCTCGAGGCGCTGCCAGCTCTGTCGGGTGGCGATAAAGTTTTTCCAGTTCCCGATGGCAAGGTCGACTGGCGCCAGGGCGCGGCCCGTCAGAATTGAACTGGCAATGATGATTCCGCCAGTGGCCTCTTGATGAATAACGAGATAGGCGCCAACCGCCAGGACAGCGGACTGCAGGATCATGCGCAGCACGCGGCCGGTGACGCCAAATCCTCCCGATACGTCACTGGCAATCTTCTGCTGCTCCCGATATGCGCTTCCAAGCGTACTCCAACGGGCCAGCAAATGCGCCGACATCCCCATCGACACCAGAACTTCCGCATTGCGCCGGCTGGAATCCGCCAGCCGGTTGCGGGCAGCCGCATAGGCCGATGCCTTTTGTACCGATTGCCGCGACAACCGGTCGGTCAGCAGCGTCAATATGACCAGGACAAACACCCCGGCGAGCGCGGTCAAGCCAATCAACGGATGAAACGCGAAACAAATCGCAAGGTAAATCGGCAACCATGGCAGATCGAACAGAGCGGCCGGACCTGAACCGGAGAGCACCGAGCGAATCGTATCGAGATCACGGATCGGCTGCAATCCGTCTCCGCCACCACGGGTTCGAAGCGGCAGGCGCACCACCAGATCATAAATGCGGTCGCTCAGACGCCAGTCTATCTGATTGCCTATGCGAACCAGCATGCGCCCGCGCGTGATCTCCAGGACGCCCTGGAAGACAAACAGCGCAGCGGTAATGATCGCCAGACCGACCAGGGTGGGAACGCTGCGGCTCGGCAAAACGCGGTCATAGACCTCCAGCATGAAAAGCGAGCCGGTCAGGGTCAGCAGATTGATGAGTCCGCTGAATATGGCGATGCCAATCAAGGCGGAACGGCAGGATCCAAGTGCGCCGCTCAGCTCCGATTTTGCATCACCGGTTGCGGAGGAGCTAGCTGGCTGGGCGGGCCTCGTCACGAACGCTGTCTCCGGGGAAGAAAGTTTCGATTGTTGAAGCGGAACAGCGACGAACCGCTCGGAGAGGAAGCATTCACGTCGATGCTCCACCAAGGTGTCGTTGCTAAAGGCCGAAAATGACAGTTCGGCAAATGGGCTCATGCTCCTGACATGAAGGTGCCGGCGGGGAGCCGGCACCTTCGAAGTCACGTCCCATCTCCGCCGAGCCGATAGTTCGGCTCGATCAACGATTTACCGTTACACGAGATAATGATGGATCAGTTGGAGCTGGCCGCCCTCAAACTGCTCGGTAGGGACACCGGCGGTGAAGTGGGCTTGTGTATCGACCAGATAGACGTTTTCGCCTGCGTTGCCGAGGATATGCGACACGTCGACGATACCGGATGATTCCTCGTCCTGGGTAAGGAAGTTCGCACCGCCTGTCTGGAAGCGGCTCGCATCGTGTTCCGCGAGTTGCGAAAGCTGGTCCGTTGCGGGATCATATTGCCAAACCTTGCCAAGATGGGGGTTGTTTCCCACGTCCTCGCAAAGCGCGACCTTGCCCTGCGCATCCACAGTGATGTTGTCGAACATCTGCTGCCCTTCGGTACCATTGAGCAGCAGCTTGATGCTGCCGCCGGCCACCGGGTTGCTGGCGTCGTTGAAGTCCGCTGCCCAGAGCCGGCTCGGCGCGTTGAAGGCGTCGGTCGTCACGAAGTAGAAGCGGTTCGGATTGATCGTATCCCATGCGCCGTCTTCCGGACGAAGGAAGCTGGTTACGCCTGCCGCCTCGCTCGCCGCGTCGATTTGCGCACCGTTCAGACCGCTCACGTCGCCGAGATCGAGCATGGTGAAGGCGGACTTTTCGTCCGCGCCGAGCGGGGAAGGGGTGTTCGGCTCGTTATTAAGCGTCGCTCCTTCCAGTTCGGTAACGTGGATGCCGAACAGGTGGCCGCCGGTCAGGCCCGCCTGGTCAATCGCGTTGCCGGTTGCCTGTTTGTCACCGGCATAGAAGTAGACTTGACCATTCTGGCCGTCGTCCATCATAGCGACCACGGTCTTGTCGCCTGTGTGCCCATTGGCGACCACGTTCTCATAGGCCATGTTGCCGAGCCAGGCGAGTTCGTAGCTGTTGCCATCCTGCGCGCCGCCCACGATGTGAGCCATCGCTCGACCTTCGACGCCCGATTCCTCGCCGTTGAGGAACAAGCGGCCCCCATTGAAACCCAGTCCGGTGTCGGCGTTGTAAAATGCGCTGGGGTCCGCCAGATCAGCCGAACAGAAGCGGCTGAATGCGACGCCATTGCCGAGGGCGGCGCTGTGATCGAGATAGCCGTCGGTGGCCGCATCATATGTGAAGACGTGCTGGATGAGATCGTGGCCAGATTTTGCTTCAAGCGTTGTCTTGTCGAACACCCACTCGGAAACGAACGCGCCTGCCGCGCCATGCGCACGAACGGCACCAAGCGGCGTTGAACCCGAAGTGCCGATTTCATGATTCATCAGAACGGTAAAGGTGCCATCGCCATTGTCGAAAGCGCCGAGACCGTCGGGAATGCCGGCCATTTTGTAGCCGTTGACGCTGTCGCCCGCCGTGAGCAAAGATTCGGTATAGACATGCGAATCGCTGCTGAGCAGATATGGCGTCTGCGAACTGGAGGGTCCCTTGACCTCGTTCGAAATGACGAACTGGTTGGCATGAAGGTTTGAAACGCGGGTATCCTCGATGACGATCTTGTCGCCTCCGCCGAGGTTGATCAAGACATCATGTCCAACCTGATGCGCGGAACTGAGGAGCGCCTGAAACGACGCGACATGGAAATCGCGGATATCGAGCCGATCACCGGCTTGGAGATGCTCGATGGTATCGATGCCCATCCCTTTGCGGAACAGGAATTTGTCATTTCCTTCGCCGCCATCGAGTTGGTCGCGTCCGGCGCCCCCGTAGAGCAAATCCCTGACCTGGCCGCCGTGAAGATCGTCGTTGCCTTCACCGCCCACAAGCGCGTCATTGCCTTGATCGCCAAACAGCCGATCGTTGCCATCGCCGCCGTCGATCAGATCATCGCCATGACCGCCATGGACAGTGTCGTTGCCGCGGCCGGCAAAAATAGCGTCGTTTCCACGAAATCCGAAGATGGTGTCGTCGCGGTTCGTCCCGAGAATGTCATCATCGCCATTCGTTCCGTAAATTCTATTGTGAAACGCATTCCCGTGATGATGCTCGTGATTCCGCGATTCGTGTTGGTCATGACGTTCTGACATATGAAGCTCCCCGATGGACAAGTGATCCAACGGGACTTCGTTAAGCAAAGAGCTGTGACACGGGCACGACGCCCTACACATATGGATGCAACTTGCGTAGCCAGTTTCGCTTCATCGCTTGATTATATTGGCAAAAAGGAGGGCAGGCGGACTTCACGAAAAAGGGCGGCCACCAACGCCGCCACTTACGGGAGTAGGATTTGCGCAGACAAGGGTTTCTTCAGAACCTTCGGCCTCCTTTGGTCATGGAAAAGAGAAAAGGATCTCAAGGAATTCATTACATTCGCTGAAGAGCATTCCTGGACGCAAAAAGCCGAACCGAGCTTCCGTCCCAGTCCCGATTGGCGTCGCGGCGTTCTCCATCAGGGCAGCGGCGACTTTCCCCGCCAAATGCGCTTGCCGGCCCGCTTCGTCGGCCCGGTCGAACGCGGCACGGCTTTGATGGTTCCTGCCGGGCTTGAGGAGAAGGATTGCGAAAAATGAGAGCCAAGTTCAAGCTTCGCTTGCTTCGGAAACCGTGGCGGGAGATAAGTCGGTCGCGGAGCCGCGAGTCACCTGGGAGGGGCGTTGCTACACGCTGGCTCGCGACTCCGCTTTTGCCTGTACAAAACCAACGCTGCCGGCACCTACTGGTTCCGCACCTCAATAGACAGCGGTGCCGTTTTCCTTACAAATCGCAACTACGCCGCCTTTTCCAAAATTCCTTCGGCCTTCCATCGCTTCGCGCTCCAAGTCGATGCCGAACGTATGGGTCCAGTTCAGAACCGTAAAGGCATAGGCGTCGGCAACTGTGAAGGTTGAGCCCGTCAGATAATCCCGCCGGCTAGGCGCTGATCGAGATAGGCAAACCGGCGGGCGAGTGCATCCTTCGCTGCCTGTTTCGTCGCGGGGGGCTGGAGGGCGCGCGATTGAACGCGGGTCTTCGCCGAAGGAAAGCCCATTCTTCAAACATCATTTGCGGCGTTTGAACCAAAGCTCCACCCACGGCAAGAGCGCAGCGACGATGAACACGCTGAGTTCATAGCGGCCCGTGAAGACAATGAAAATCACGCCGCAAACCGTCAAACCGGTACAGATGCTGATTGTGCCTATGCGGCTGTCCGAGAAATCGGCGATGTGTTCGTCTCCGCATGACATAAAGCAAATCAACTTTCGAGCCGGCGTAGCTTTGAAATACGAGACCACTACGCCGACTGAGCACGTGCAAGGGCGGCCGCTTTACTTGGCCTGTTCGAGATGCGTCAATGCCGCTTCCGCATGGGTTGTGGCCGAAGGCGCGTTGCCTTTTTTGCCTTCCGCGATCGATTCCTTCAAATGCTTGATGCCTTCTTCCGTGTGCGGATTGGCCTTGACGGTCTCTCCGGCTTCCGCGTGGGTGAGTGCCGCTTCGGCGTGCGTAACAAGGACGTCGGCATGCCCCTGTTTGCCGTGTTCAATGGCTTGTTTTGTGTGTGTGATGGCTTCGGCTATATGGTCTTCGGCGCTTAGGGAAACCTGCGGCGTAAGGAACAGAGCGACGCCAAGGCACAACATGGCGAAAAAAATTCTGCGGGACATAAGCGAATCCTCCTTCAAACATTGACCCTTAGTTGCAATCTCCCCGCCAGTGTCATCGGTCGGGAGGGCCATCTTAAACCGCATCGAACCGGGATGGTTGCACGGCGAAGGGATGCACACCGTATCGGACCGCGGTCGCCAAATTGCGCAATGCGGCAGGGAGCGACCGCATCGCGTCATGCTTGGGGCTTCTCGCCTAAACGCGAACTCCAACGCCGCCACTGGGGCTTGCGACCACCACAAGGCGATAGAGGTGCCAGGTGGCATGGGCGAGGATCGGCACAACGAAGGCGAGGCCGATCAGCAGCAGCAAAAAGCCAATCGTGAGGGACACCGCGACGATCAAACCCCAGAGCGCCATCGTCGATGGATTAAGCAACACGGCCCGAATAGATGTGAGGACGGCCACCGCTACGCCCACGTTGCGATCGAGCAGTAAGGGGAACGACACGACGCTGACACTCAGCGTCACAATGGCAAAGATAAAGCCGAGCGCACTGCCGAACAGGATCAGGCTCCAACCCCGGCCTGTGGTCAGAACCTCGTAAAGAAAAGCTCTTATGGACGGGGGTGGCGCTGAACCGAAGAGCGACACATAAAGCGCTTCCGCCGCGGCCTGCCAGCAGATGAACAGGACGAGGAGCAAGAAGCCGAGCGCGAGGATCGAGGGGAAGGAGGGCGCATGGCGCAGGTCGAACATTTTGGTCCACGAAATCGGTAGTCCGAGCTCCAGTCTTCTGCTCACCTCGTACAAGCCAATCACCGCGAAGGAGCCAAGCATCGCGAAGCCGGACATGATCGGGAACAGCAGCTCGACGGAATTGCCGGCAAGGCAAATGGCAATGATCGGGTAGAGCGGGTAAACAAGGCCGAAGAAAATAAGAGATGTCGGCATCGCCAAAAAGTCGCCGATGCCTTTCGCCAGAGCCTCTTTGAGGTCCGCGGGCCCGATCTTCCGTACGCTTGGATATTCCGTCGCGTTTGCGCCTTGAACTGCATGGAAATCCGTCATGAGCGCGCTCCTATGGAACCAGCAACACGCGGCCAACGGGTTAGGGCAACTCCGTTTTATGAGAGGGGGGTCACACGAAACCGGGACCGATACTCAAAAAGGATTATAGGCTTTTAGATGCGTTTCGTCTCCCCCGCCGAGCCCGATAAAGGATCAAGACAAGTTTTGCCTGCGCCGCTTATGTCTGTTGCTCGCCATGCTCGCGCTGGGCGCCGGCCGTCATGCTTTAGATTTGGAGAGCTAACCGTGCCCATATCACGGCGGGGCTAAACCCGCGCGGGAGACAGTGAGGGTCTTGCGCCGTTAACTGCACGTCACGTGGAGGGTATTGCTCCAAAGCGTCCCCGTGGCAGTATCGTTGGGATCCGGCCGTTCGTCATTGGCTGAGATATTCATGGTTTCGCTGGGCGCACAGCCGGTAAGATAACCAACCACATCGTCGAGGAACAAAGGCGGGAGGACTAGCAACGGATTGATCGCAGCCGTCAGATTGCCTTGTGCATCAGATGTGAAGTTGACAAAAACATCACGTCCATCAGGCACCCATTGACCATAGCTATTCTGGACGCTGCTGCCCATAAGACTGATGCGAACGTGGACTGCGTGGTTGGCGAGGAAGCCCGTCCCTTTCAGTGTCTTCGTCGTCACATCATAGGAGGTGAGGAACGGCGGCGGTGGCGGAGGCGCCTTTAATGTCGTGAATGTTGCGCTTGCCCAATTGTTGCTTGGGCCGCTTATATTGTGAGCGCGCACCTGCCACGTGTAGCCGGTTTCATATATGAGTGGGTTCGGGGCGGTGAAGCTCGTTGCATTGACCATGATATTGGCAATGACCGGGGTCGACTGACGTAACAAAGTAAATTCGTATTTGTCGGCGTGCCCTTCGCCATTTGCGCCTGGATCGTGCCAAGAGAAGGTTGGAGTCAGCGCGACCCCCGTCGCTCCATTCGGCGGCGAGTCGAGGACCGGTATTTGGGGTAAAGGCCGGATTACGGTCGCGTCAGGGCCCCAGTCGGACATAAGGGCGCAGAGCATTTGTCGCGCTCGCACGCGCTGGTTGGTCACCAATATGCGGTTCAACGCAACCGACGCCGGCACATCAGGGGCATCGCCCACACCTCCAAAGGCCCAGCCCTTATCATCGTCCAGCACCGACACTTCAATGTGAGCGCCGGGAACGCAATCGACTTTGACGCTGGTGTCGCCCGAGTATATGGGGCCGACAAGTTTCGGAAGCCCGAGTGCCGAATGCGGCTGTACCTTGATGGGCTTAGATTCGGTCCACACGGCACTGCAGGCCCATTGTCTTACAGTGATCTGGTCGTCTCTTCGAAGATAGGGTGTGACGTGCAACGTCACGTCCTTCTCGGTGGCTAACACAAAATCACTGATCGGCGCTGCTATGTTCTGCTTGTTTGTTGCCCATACTTGCAGATAAGCGTTTGGATGCGCGTTACTGACTTTGACCACGCGCGCGCATTCACTCAAGGGCTCGTGAAGCGTCACTGGCGTCTTCACGTCCTCATGCGGATCGATATTGACCGTGAAGCCCAAACTCTTAACGCCACATAGTTCTTGCACGGCAATCAACTTGCCGTTTGCTGGGAGAGGGTCGACATCAAATGCGACCCAAGACCGGGTCGGCGGAGTCATTCCAAGGTAGGATGTGCCTTGGACGTCAATATGTACTGTGGAGCCGGGCACCAGGTTGAACACCGTAATGCGCTGCGAACCGGCACACAGCGGCGGCACGAACGGCTTATCCAAGCCGGTCGCTTTGTCTACAATCACGGGCTTGCTGGCGTCGCCCATTATTTCGCAGCTCGGGAAATCCTGTTTTGCTGTGAGGCTTTCGCCCTCTTCCAGTGGCTTCAAGAGCAAGAACCAGAGCGCCGGCAAATCAAACCCGGCAATCTCGTCGCTGCCGGATGAACGCTTCAGCGTTACGCGCGCGCCGTCGAAAACGTCGCTCACAAGCGCCGCTGTTTGGCAGGCAAGAAGAATGGGCTTGTGAATGGTCGGCGGCGGGAGGGAGTTTCCTGTCAAGGGCAATGAATCCGGCGTTGCGTAAATCGCAGGTCCAGGTCCCACAGGGGATATCTGACGGGCGGAGATTTGTCCGGTCTTAGGTAAGCCGTTCTTCAGACCAATCCGCGCACCTTCCTCGCTCGCAATCGCCGATCCCTGAACTTTATTGTCGAAGCTGATCTCGACGGTTGCGCCGGGCACGACCCCCTGAGCCCACACATGCTGGCCGCATTGATACAAATGTGAGAGGAATCCCGGCGCGCCGAGTTCTGAAGTAGTGGTCGGTTCAGGCTGCACTGCTAATCCGAGTGCCTTTGGGGTGATCGAGCTCTTGTCCGAGCCGAGCATCTGCATCACGACCAGGATGTCATCGCAGCTGAGCTTCTCGTTGACCAACAGCGTGATCCGATCGTCGCCCCCATTGGCTGTGCCCTTGGCCACATCGCGCGGCTTCTTGCCCACCGACGAGATGACGATCGTTGCACTTTTGAGCGCACCTTGAACCCGAATATCCTGGCTGAGTTCAGACACAGGGCCGATGAGCGTTGGTGTACAGAGCCCCATGTTCACTTCCTCGCGTTTTGCGCTAGTGTTGGCGACCTCCCTCGCGAGGTCGGGAGAGGCTCAAACCTCCTCAGTTGCGAACTCAGACCCAGAGAAAAACAGTTGCAGATGCCCCATTAATCGCTATTCGTGATCAAATTCTGGATGTCTAATAACGCGTATATAAGTTTGCCTTTTGATAGATATCAATTCATTAAAAATATATGCATCACTGTGACACCTTAAGCGTGCCATCTCAAACCAATTCAACCGAACAAATGCGAGTCGTTTAACGGCATGCTCGGCGCATTAGGCTGAATGGACGGTGATAGGCTCGCCGTTATCTTGAATCTCCAGGGGAACGGGACATGGTCGAACGTTCAGATGATCGCCGGCTCGGCATGCACCGCTCGATCACGCGGCGTGATTTTCTGGATGGCCTCGCGGTCGCTGCGGGCGCGGCTGCCATTGATGGCGGTCTTGGAAAGGCCTTTGCACAAGCGTCGGTCTATCCGCCGGCCTTGATGGGCCTTCGGGGCCAAACCGACGCCGATTTTAATGCCATGCACGCGATCCGCAGCGGCGATTTCTGGGTCAATGCCGGCACGCCGGAATCGACCGGTGAACATTACGATCTCATTGTTATCGGCGCGGGGATCAGCGGGCTCGCCGCGGCTTTTCTATTCCGTCAGCGGATGGGAGGAGACGCCCGTATTCTCATCCTCGACAACACAGACGATTTCGGCGGCCATGCCAAGCGCAACGAGTTCACCGCGTCGAACGGGCGATTGATCATCGGCTATGGCGGCTCGCAGTCGCTGCAGTCGCCGAGTTTCTTCTCACCGGCGGTTGCCAAGCTGATCGCCGATCTCAACATCGATCTCGAGCGGTTCAACACCTGGTACGATCGCGATTGGGCCACGCGGCACGACCTCGCGGCAGGCGTCTTCTTCCGCAAGGAGCACTTCACTCGGGACGCAACCTTGCGCCTCTCCGAAAAGGCGGCTGGCTGGGTTTCAAATGCGCCAATGAACGATAAGGCGAAGCAAGACCTCATCGCGCTCATCGACACACCCCTCGATTATTTTGCCGGCAAGAGCCGCGCGGAGAAACGCGAGATTCTGGCCGCGACGACCTACGCCGATTTTCTCGCCAAAATCGTCGGCGCCGACCCGGAGGTCGTTGCTTATTTCAAGAAGTCGACAGCCGAATATTTCGGGGTTGGCATCCATGCCACGTCCAGCCTCGACGCTTGGGCGGCGGGCCTTCCCGGCTTCGACAAAATGGACCTTGGCGAAGCGGTCGATCCCGCGATGAGCCCCTCGGGCCGTCTGCTTTTCAAAGCAGCGGATAATTATATTTACCATTTTCCGGACGGCAACGCATCGCTTGCCCGCGCGATCGTGCGGGGGCTGATTCCAGCCGCGGTCGCGGGGGCCACGATGGAAGATCTCGTCCTCAATAAAACGGAGTATGGCCGCCTTGACGAAGCATTGAGCAAGATCCGCATTCGTCTTCAGGCACCTTGTGTCAAGCTGCGCCATCTCGGCGCCCCGGCCACGGCGCAGAGGGTCGAGGTGACCTATCTTCAGGGCGGCCGCCTCAAAACAGCGACAGCCGGCCGAAGTGTGATTGCCTGCTGGCACCGCGAAATTCATCTCATGTGCGATGAGATTGGTGTGGCGCAGAAGACCGCGCTCGACGATCAGCAAAAAGTGCCGCTTGTCTATGCCAATGTGCTGATCCGCAACTGGTCGGCCTTCAGCAAGCTTGGACTCTCCGGCTTCACCGATCCGACCGGTTTCTGGGATGGCGCCTTCCTCGATTACCCCGTATCGGTCGGCACCTATCGTTTTCCGGAGGATCCGTCCGAACCCATGCTCCTGCATTTGCCCAAGATCGCAGTCGTCGGCAATGGCGCCCCGCGCGAGCAGAGCTTGGAGGGACGGAGGGGACTCCTGGGGATTTCATTTGAGGATTACGAGCGGGAAATCCGGGACTTGCTGGCCAGAGCCCTCGGGCCAGGGGGCTTCGATCCGGCGGCCGATATCGAAGCCATCACCGTCAATCGCTGGTCGCATGGATATACCTATGAATATATGCGGCCATGGGATGCCTATTGGCCGGCCGGATCGATGCCGATCGAGGTCTCCCGCAAAGGCTGGGGACGGATTGCGATCGCCAATGCCGATGCCGGCGCCTATGCCTATGCCAATTCCTCGATCGATCAGGCGGCGCGGGCCGTCACGGAGTTACTGGGGCCCGTCCCGGGCGCGCCGGCTTTCGCCAGCTTTCCGGGGCCGCCGCTGAATATGATCGGCCTATGAGCAAGGAACCCAAAACTGCCGGGCGATCCAGCCGCCATCGACGACGAGAAGATGGCCGACGATGAGGCGTGCCCGATGTGCTTCATGTCTGACACCGGCCAGCGCATGAGACAGCGAGATTGAGAGGTGCCGAGATGTTCTTAATTGTGCCGAATGGAAGTTTGGGGAAATGATTGGGGAAGGATCATGGCGTGGACCGCACGGGTGCGGATGGCGCGGCAGGCTCGAGTAGATTGTTGTCACGGACGCGCGTGTAAATCGTGAAAGCAACAGCGATGAAAAGGATGACAACGGTAATTTCGAGAATATGATATTTTTTCACGTTCGCTTATCCTACGGTTTGGCATGAGCGTTCTTGGCTGCGATCAATTCATCCGTGCGGGTCTCGAAAGCCCGTATCATCACGGCGACGCATTGCGCGTCGAACGCGGGATCATACCGGTCTAGGTGGACGTTGATCGCAGGAATGGATTTGGTAAGCTCGATAAGTTCGTGTCGATATTGCAGAATTATTTGAGGGGAGGGGTTTGAGGGCGCTGTCTTGAAGGCATCAAACTTCCTTTCCGCGAACCAATTCCCCATGTGCTTGTGGAGTTCAAGAATTTCTCCCTTCCATTCGGCGACCGGCAGGGCAGAGAGCTTGTTCGAGAGCGATTCCCAGCGGTTCCGCAAGTAGGAATCGCGCGCCTCCTGATTTGCTTGCGGTAGATCTTGCGGATTCATCATTGCCGCCTCATGTCACTGGCGAGGTTTTGAACAAGATTAAATGGTCCAAGAGACATATGAGCGCGTTGGCGAAATAGGCAACGGCTCAACTTGCCCCGCAGCCGGTTTTTCTTGAGCCGTGCAAGGGTTCGTCCTATATAGCCAAGCTAATGCCTGGGTACTTATCCTGAAAAATCTGATCGTTACAATTGGTCTTTGTCTCGCCGCGGTTTTTCTCGCGGGTTGGTTCATCAACGACGCCTGCAGCAGCTATCGAGGCGTTTTTCGTCCGGCCGACCTCGTTTGCGATATGCCGTTTGGGCGCCAGTTGGAGATTTCCGTAGCGCGGCCTTCTCCTTTCCGCGCGCCTGCCGAACCGGCTGGGAACAATCGTTCGATCTGCCGGAGTTTCAGCAAAGGGACGTGGCAATTTGCGTGCGATCTGCCTTCGGGCCGGGAACTCGATGTCAGCCTGTCGCCCAACCGAGCGCGGATAAAATGCAAACTGTTTGTCGATTGCCCGGCTCAATATTAAGTAGGGGAGGCGCAGCCGGAAAGTAGAACCGACAGCAGCAAGGGCGGAGTCTCACTGCCATCGCCTGTTCCTTGCGGCTGTTCAAGGTTCACGAGACTGTGCTGTCAACGGTGTAAAGGAACTTTTAGTCGAGCTGAAGCATTGCCAATCCAACTTGTATCAATGAACCCCTCGCGGCAGGAATGGAACGAAGGCGTACCAGATGTTCTACACATGGAGGTCAGAAGTGAAGCTGTTATTTATGGCGACGATCGTCTTCGTTGCAACATCGGCTGTTGCACGGGCCGATGATTTGAGCTGCATCAGCACGACGTTCAATTTGCTCTCGCCCAACGACAAGGTGTGTGTCACGGATTTTGAGGATCCGAAGGTCCAGGGCGTCACCTGCCACATTTCTCAAGCGCGCAAGGGCGGATGGGGACAGCCGTTCGGGCTCAACGAGGACCCGTCGAATTTCTCCGTCGCCTGCCGTCAAACGGGACCGATCAGCGTCGACATGTCCAAATTAGAGGACAATGAGCAGGTGTTCAGCGAAAAGACGAGTATCTTCTTCAAGGCAACGCGCATCTATAGGGTCTTGGATAAGAAGCATAACACGCTTGTTTATCTCGCCATCAGCTCCAAGATCATCAACGGTTCGCCAGCCAACGCCATCAGCACCGTGCCGATTATGCCTTGGAGCTCGTCATAATACGACACCAGAGGATCCCCCCCGGAGGGTGGACATTCGTCCAAATTATCGCAATTGGCCGCCTCAAGCCGCCAATTGCAGCACCTCCAGCACATGGCGCGCGATCATGATTTCCTCATCGGTCTGAATCACGCGGATTTCGACCTTGCTTTCCGGGGTGCTGATCAGGGGCGTATTGTAGGCATTGGCATGGGTGTCGAGCACGACCCCGAGCCAGCCGAGGCGATGGCAGACTCTGGCGCGGATTTCGGGCGCGTTCGCGCCGATCCCCGCCGTAAAGACAAGCCCATCCAAACCTTCAAGCGAAGTTGCCAGCGCGCCGATTTCTCTTGCGATGCGGTATACGAAGAGGTCGATGGCCTCTTCGGCTCGGGCATCCTGACTGGCAAGCAGCGTCCGCATATCGCTCGAAATGCCGCCCGAAACTCCCAGCAAGCCGGAGTGCCGGTATAATAAATCTTCCACCGCTTGCGGGGATAGGCCGCGTTGCTGTTCGAGATACAAGATCACGCCGGGATCGAGCGCGCCGCAGCGCGTGCCCATCACCAGCCCATCGAGAACGGTAAATCCCATCGTGGTATCGACGCTGCGGCCGTCGTACATCGCGCACAAGCTCGCCCCATTGCCGAGATGGGCGACGATAACGCGGCCGCTGGCCAGGTCAGGCGCAATTGTTTGCAGCTGTTTGGCAATGTATTCGTATGAAAGGCCGTGAAATCCATAGCGGCGGATACCGGCATCTTCATATTCGCGAGGCAGCGCGAACCTTGTCGCGACCGGCGCCATGGAATGGTGAAAGGCCGTGTCGAAACAGGCGATTTGCGGCAGGTTCGGGCGGACCGCGGCGATCGCGCGGATGGCGGCGAGATTATGCGGCTGATGCAGAAGCGCAAGCGGCGTGAGCTGATCAAGCGCCGCCAACAGAGCCTTCGTCACCCGGGTCGGCAAATAATGATCGGGGCCGCCATGAACGACGCGATGACCGATGCCAACGAGCCGGTCACCGCCCAAATGCGCCTCCATCCAATCCAGAACTTCTGCAAGCAAGGCTTCGTAAGACTGGTTCGGCCAACGCTGTTCGGCGAGCCTCTCGCCGGAAGGGTCCTTCGCGATGAAGTGCGGGGCGGACTCAACGCTTTCCACCTCGCCATGGGCCGTGAGGCGCAGATCCGAGCCTGCATCGATTTCAAATAGAGCGAATTTGATGCTGGATGAACCGGCATTGAGCGTCAACACGGCGTCCGGCAAAGCTCAATCTCCAACCGCTTTTGGCGGGCGCGGGGGCTCACCACGGGCAAGCAGCACAGCAACGGCACAGGAAGCAAGGCGCGTCCGCTCGGTGTCGGCGCGGCTGGTCAGGATGATCGGAACCCGCGCACCCAAGACGACGCCGGCAGCATCGGCCCCCGCCAGGAACGTCAGCTGCTTGGCCAAAATATTACCAGCTTCGAGATCCGGCACAACCAATATGTCCGCCTGTCCGGCGACCGGCGAAATAATGTTCTTGTCGGCGGCGGCCTGGGGGCTGACCGCATTGTCGAAGGCTAGCGGTCCGTCAAGCAAGCCGCCCGTGATCTGGCCGCGTTCAGCCATTTTGCAAAGCGCCGCCGCGTCCAGCGTCGAGCGAAGTTTTGGATTGACGGTCTCGATCGCCGAAAGCAAGGCCACCCTCGGTGTGGCAATGCCCATAACATGGGCCATATCGATGGCGTTCTGGACGATATCCCGTTTCTGTTCGAGGTCCGGCGCGATGTTGATCGCCGCATCGGTAATCAACAGCGGACGTGGATAGCTCGGCACATCCATGAGATAGACATGGCTGAGCCGGCGTCCGGTCCGAAGCCCGGTGTCGCCGGACAGAACCGCATGCAGCAGTTCGTCCGTATGCAAGGAGCCCTTCATCAGAAGTTCCGCTTCGCCCGAACGCACCAGGGCCACGGCTTGGATGGCTGCCGCCTCACTATGCGGCGCTTCGACCAAGCGGAACTTGGAGATATCGACATGGGCCGCCTCGGCCGCCTTTTGAATCCTGGCCTTGGGCCCGACGAGGATGGGCGCGATCAGGCCGGCGCGCGCGGCTTCCGCGGCCGTGCTCACGGAATGAGCGTCGCAGGGATGCACGATCGCCGTCGACATCGGGGTCTGACCCGCTGCGCGAACCAGAATCGCGCGGAGGCTTTCATGCCGGCTCAGCTGAACGTCCGGCAGTTCCACCCGTGGCCGGCGGATTTTTTCCCTCGGCGCCCGCACGTGGGCGGTGCCGGTGATCACCTCGCGGCCGTCCTGGTTGGCGCAGCGGCAATCGAATGTCAGTTCATTCTTGTCGGCATGTTTGTGCGTGACCGTCAATGTCGCCGTGATCGTATCTCCGATAGACACCGGATAAACGAACCGCAGGTCCTGGGAGAGATAGATCGTTCCCGGTCCGGGGAGTTTTGTGCCAAGCACGTTCGAGATCAATCCGGCGCCGAGCATGCCATGGGCGATGACCTTATGGAACATGTCGGTCTTGGCATAGGCCGGATCCATATGCGCGGGGTTGACGTCGCCGGAAATCACGGCGAACAGATCGATATCCTGTTGGGTCACCATCCGCGAAACGCTGGCATGCTCGCCGACTTCGATTTCATCGAAGGTGCGATTTTCAATCATGGCTTCGGTGGCAAGAGAACCGCTCATTCCAGGTTCTCCTCAATCTTCCAAGACATAGCTGCCCGGCGCATTCATGAGCGGCGGATAATTCTTGGAGCCTAACGGCGGCGGATCGACGGATTCGGCGCAGCGCGCGTCGAGCCATTCGGCAAAGGACGGCCACCAGGATCCGTTTTGGACCGCGGTCAGCGCCAGCCATTCGTCCGGTCCGAGGTAAAGGGCGCCCGGCGGCCGGCGTCCGAGGCGGAAGTGCCGATGCGGATGGTTCGGCTCGTTCACCACGCCCGCGTTGTGGCCCCCCGAAGTCAGGATGAAGGTGAGGTCGGCGCCATTCAGCAGATGAATCTTATAAACCGAGCGCCAGGGTGCAATATGATCCGTCTCGGTGGCAACAACGAACAGAGGCACGTGAACATCGCTGAGCGCGATCGGCCGGCCTTCAACCAGGAAATGGCCCTCAGCTAGCTCGTCCTCCAAGAACAGGCGGTTCAAATAGTCCCCCTGCATGCGCGCCGGCAGCCGCGTTCCGTCCGCATTCCAGGCCATCAGATCATTGGGATGTTCCCGCTCGCCCAGGAGATAGGTCTTGATGAGGCGAGACCAGATCAGGTCGTTGGAGCGCAAGAACTGGAATGCGCCGGCCATCTGCCGTTTGTCGAGATAGCCCTTGGTGGACATGACGTCCGTGAGAAAGGCGATTTGATCCTCGGTGATGAACAGCTGGAGTTCGCCGGCCTCGTTAAAATCGGTCTGAGCGCAGAAGAGGGAGACGCTCGCCAGCCGGTCG
Source organism: Beijerinckiaceae bacterium (assembly GCA_004564215.1). Classification (NCBI taxonomy): domain Bacteria; kingdom Pseudomonadati; phylum Pseudomonadota; class Alphaproteobacteria; order Hyphomicrobiales; family Beijerinckiaceae; species Beijerinckiaceae bacterium. The sequence goes on from CP024846.1 coordinate 3,032,858, forward strand.
TCGCCGTCGCGGGCCATCGTGGCGGCGGCGATGGCAAGCAGGGTGCCCCCGAGGCAATAGCCACAGGCATGGATCCTGGCCCCGCCGCAGATGTCGGTGATCGCGTCGAGCGCAGCCATGACACCCTTGACGCGGTAATCGTCCATGCTGGTATTCGCGAGGTCCGAGCCCGGGTTGCGCCAGGAGATCGTGAAAACAGTGTGGCCTTGAGAGACCAAATATCGGATCAGGGAATTATGCGGCGAGAGATCGAGAATATAATATTTCATGATCCAGGCCGGAATAATCAGGATCGGCTCGCGCTTCACACGGGGCGAAATGGGCTCGTATTGGATGAGCTCGATCAATTCATTGCGCAGCGTAACCTTGCCGGGCGTCGCGGCCACGTCCCGGCCGACCCGAAATTCTTCCGGTCCGCAAGGACGCCCACCCAGAACTTCCTGGAGGTCGGTGAGGAGATGCGCCGATCCGGTCAGAAAATTACGCCCACCCTTGGCAATCGTCGCCTCGAGAACTTCCGGATTGAGCCAAGGAATGTTGGAGGGAGAATAGATGTCGACCAGCTGCCGAATCGTAAAGGAAAGGATCCTTTGATTTGACCGGCTGACTCCGGGAAAAGCGGTTGAAGCCTCCGCCCACCATTCCTCGGCGAGAAGAAAAGACTGATGCATGAGATTGAACGGACGCTCTTGCCACGCGGGATCCTGAAACCGATGATCCCCCAGCGGCGGAACGATCGCCGGGCCATCAGCGGCTGCCGCGAAAAGCCGCTGCCATTGACGCATCGCCGTCTGCGCAAGGCCGAGACATGCGAAGGGAGCATTGCCGGCATGCGCGGCCCAATCCAGAAAGGCCAGTCCCTGGGCAAGCGGCGAAAGACCGAAAGTTATCCGCCCTTGTGCCGCATGCAGCATCCGATCGAGACTGGCTAGATCGAAAGCCGCGCCATCCTTGTCTTGACTGGCGCTTTTTGGGACGCCCCCGAGTTTCGGTTGTGGCCGCGTCCGTCCAACCACTTCTTGGTTCATTGCCAAAATCCAGGCCTTCAAGAAATTCTTCGTCAAAGGCGGTGTGGCCGTGCCGCGTTTGACCGAGTACCAAAGATGTAAGCCAGCTTTTTTAAAGAGGATCTATATGACGGGGAGATAACATCTGCGATTTCGCAGGATCTGCGCCAAAATTTTGTGATGAAACGTTCATCACGATAGGCCACGAAGGGACAAAAATCTGGCGATTAGTCCGCTTATAACAGCAAAGTCGCAAAAACATGTCCAAGCTTACGCCAAATTGCGGAAGATCCTAATATATCGAAAGCGCTTCCTGGATATATTTGACGAGTCCATCGTTCAGTTGCGGCTTGCGTAATACCTGCAGCACCCCCGCGCGTGCCGCCCGCTGGTCGATCGATCGGTCGGTTTGCCCGGTAATGAGGATGGCGGGGAGGGTGGATCGACGCGCGCGCAGCTGCGTGAGCAGTTCCAAGCCATTCATTAAAGGCATGCAATAATCGATGACAAAGCAACCTCGGCTGGGCAGGGCCGGCTGCGAAAGAAGGGCCTTTGCGCTTTCAAACGCTATGACGTCGAATCCTTCCAATTCCAAAAAGAACCGCAGCGAACCCAGAACCGCAAGGTCGTCGTCCACAAGTACGACCTTGGCCGACTCCGATGTGTGGCAGAGAGGCAAAAAGTCGGGAACTGAATCTGCCATTCAAATCTCGGGCGACGATGATGGTCTGGTATTTATTTTCGCCACATCGAGGATTTTCCGCATTGATCCATGTCATTCGATCCGCATGCAGGCCAGCCATTGTAGGCAGTCAACCAAGCTTTGGCTTGGGTCTGACGCGGAACTTTGCTAAGCTGCGAAGGGCTTTCTTCCGCTCCCGCGCGTTGAGTTTGACCGCATCCATTCGGTCAAACCGCTCTATGCAAGGAGCGCGCTTGAGGTGGCACGACGTGGAGCAGCAAGCCGTTACCGATCAAAGCGAAGTCTTTGCCTTCCTTAGCGACCCCGCGACGCATGGATTGCACGAACCTGTGACTCGGATCGATACGCATGGCGCCGCGGTGTTCCTCGCAGGAGCTGACGCCTACAAAGTCAAGCGAGCCGTTCGGCTTCCGTTCATGGATTTCTCCACGCTCGAAAAGCGCCGTCTCGCGTGCGAGAACGAGCTGGCTGTCAACAAGGAAAATGCTCCCGATCTTTACCTCGGCGTGGTGCCGATTTCCAAAGATCGTTCCAGGCTGAGCTTCGGTCATGGGGCGATCGTCGAATGGGCCGTTCATATGCGCAGGTTCGACGAGACTCGGACATTGGACCGTCTGGTCGCCCGCAATGAAATTGGTCTCGAAATTATTCATGAACTTGCAAATGTGGTCGCCGCCTCGCATCGGCGCGCGCCGATCGTCAGTGAAAAAGAGTCGACGGCAGCATTGCAACGGCACATTGAGGAAACTCTAACTTCCCTTGAAGCCGCCCTCGATGTTTTTGCAGCAGCAGATCTGGTGGCCCTTCGCCGCGCGATGCGGCAATCCTTCTCCGGCCTGCAGCCCTTGCTCATGGACCGCGAAAGACAAGGTCAAGTCCGGCGGTGCCATGGCGATCTGCATCTGCGCAACATAGTTCTGATTGAGAAGCAGCCGGTCTTGTTCGACGCCATTGAATTCGACGATACGATTGCGACCTGCGACGTGCTGTACGATCTTGCTTTTCTGCTCATGGATCTCTGGACCCGTGACCTGCACCGTCACGCCAATCTGCTGTTGAACCGATATTTGCAGATTTGCGATGAACGAGAAGGCCAGCTGCAAGGCCTCGCGCTCGTCCCTCTGTTCCTGTCGTTGCGCGCGGCCATTCGCGCCAAGGTGATCATTCTGCAGCCTGGGAATCCTGAAGAGAATGCCTCCGAGGCGCGTCGCTATTTCAAGGCCGCCTGTGCGTTTCTCGCGCCCGAGCGTCTTGAGCTCGTCGCCATCGGTGGCCTGTCCGGCACTGGCAAGAGTTCGTTGGCTACTCAGCTGGCGGCTTCGATTGGGCGCGCGCCCGGCGCCGTGCATCTGCGCAGCGATGTTGAGCGCAAGCGGTTGTTTCAGGTCCATGAATTAGATCGCTTGCCGAGCGAGGCATATCGCGCGGAACACACTTTTAAGACCTATCAACGCCTCCGGGATTTGGCCGCCCTCGCATTAGGATCCGGCCAGAGCGTCGCGATCGATGCGGTGCATTTGCGCCTTGACGAGCGGTTGGCAGTCGAGGACGTCGCAAATCGGTTCGACGCCCATTTCACCGGCCTTTGGCTTGAAGCTCCGGTCAAGGTCCTCAAGGACCGCGTAGCCAACCGCAAGAGGGATGCGTCGGACGCGACAGGCGAGGTTGTGGAGGCTCAGGCCCTGGAGCCGATCGGACCGATGGGCTGGCAAGTCATCGAGGCTTCGGGTCCGCTCGACCGATTGGTCGACCGTGCCACAGCTGCAATCCGTGAGACCTCTTAATCCACAGAAGGCGGTAACAGCACCGCCGCGCCTTCCAGCCGTCCGGCGCGTAAATCCGCCAGTGCGGTATTTGCCATTTCGAGCGGATAGGTTGTGGTCCAGGTGTCGATCCCTTCTTGCGCGGCAAAAGTCAGGAAATCAATGCCATCCTGGCGCGTGAGATTGGCGACAGAGACGATCCGGCGTTCCTGCCAAAGCAGACGATAGGGGAACCCCGGGATGTCGCTCATGTGAATTCCCGCGCATACGACAATGCTGCCCTTGCGCATGGATGCGAGCGCGATCGGCACAAGTTCTCCAACAGGCGCATAAATAATCGCGGCATCAAGCGGCTCGGGCGGCTTTTCATCGGAGCCTCCCGCCCATTCCGCGCCAAGCCGCAAAGCAAAGGCTTGTGCAGTCGTGTCGCCGGGCCGGGTGAAGGCAAAAACGCGTCGCCCCTGTTTGCGCGCGACCTGAACGATGATGTGGGCGGCCGCACCAAAACCATAAAGACCGAGCGTCTTGGCCTCGCCCGTAAAACACAGTGAACGCCAGCCGATCAAGCCGGCGCAGAGTAGAGGCGCGAGCGACGCGTCGCTACATTTTTCGCCGAGGCGGAAGGTGTAACGTGCATCGGCGATGGCATGAGTCGCATAGCCGCCGTTTCGGGAATAGCCGGTGAAGACGGGCCGATCGCAAAGATTTTCCCTCTTACTCACGCAATAGGGGCAAACGCCACAGGTGGCCCCTAGCCAGGGAATGCCGACTCTCGCACCGATCTCAAAGCCCTCGACTTGAGAGCCGAGCGCGTCGATCCGTCCGACGATTTCATGTCCGGGAATAATCGGAAGCGACAGATCCGGCAGCTCGCCATCGACGACATGGAGATCGGTTCGGCAGACACCGCACGCATGCACGCGAACCCGAACTTCTCCGGGGCCCGGAATGGGATCTGGCATTTCCTCCAAGACCAGAGGGGCGCCGATTTCATGCAGGACCATGCCGAACATTACCGGCTCTCCAGCAGCGCTAGGGGGTCAATCAGGCGCCGGGCCGTGATCAATGCGAAAGGAAATGACAACGTGACGTCTGGTGCAAGAGACTGCGAGTCACGCCGCCAAAAATCCATTCGCTGAATTTGCCGCGACCATAGGCGCCTGCCACAACGAGATCAACGCCCTCGTCGCGCGCCAGCGCGTCGATTTGCGCGGCTGCATCAATCTGTAAAGGCGCACTCCGGCCTGAAGCATTCACGCCATGACCGATCAGCCATCCGACAACATCCTGGACGCGTCGGTTCGCGGCCGCGGCATCCTGATCCTCGTCGATCTCTGCGACGATCGCTTTTTGGCAAAGCTGCAACAGGGGCAGGGCATCAAGAACCGCTCGGCGCGCTTCGCGGGTGTCTTTCCAGGCAATCAGGATTCGCTCGGCTTTTAGCGCTTCCACCGCTCCGGGGACGATCAGCAGGGGGCGTCCCGCGCGCATCACCAGATCGCCTGGATTGAGCGTCGCTTCGTTTCGGCTCTCCCCGAGGACGACGAGATCGGCCGCCCGGCACTCGTTGGCAACGAAGGATGCAGGGGCATCGATCCCACACCGCCAATCGATTTTTACGGAGCGGAGTTTGAAAGCATCGCGAAAGGCTCGCTCGGCCCGTTGCAGGCGGTTTTGAATATTGGACCTTTCCTGCTCCTCGATATTTGCCGCTGCGTAACCTTCTGCGAAATATAAGGGGACAGTCTCTGCCTGCGCGGCAATCCCGATCAGTCGGGCTTGAAAGCGCTCCGCGAGATCCGCTGCGGTATTGAGGAGAAGGCTATTGTCGACGTTCAGGTCGTAATAAACCATCAAACTTGAGTAGGACATGGAGACTCCGCCGCGTGCTGCTTAGCCAAATTTCGATGCATGTCCTACCCAACTTTACCGATAGCACCGCGATCAGATCGGCTCGATCGAGGCAACTTGAAACGTATGCAGGTTCTTGTCCTCGCGAATAGAGACATAATCGCCAATGACGAACCGATCGGTACTGAAATGGTATCCGGTCTCGTCCTCGTGACCACCCACAACGTCGTAGCGAAATGCCCAGGCTCCGCCTGGCTTGCGGACGAGATGGCCGATTTCATCTGCTTCGCCGGGGCGAAAACGAACCACGCGACAGAATTCGTGAAATTGGCGCCAGACATCGACATCAATCCGGCCCAGTGGATCGATGGGCGCAACAAGAATATATCCGATCGAAGCGCTGCCTTCCGGGTGACCTTTTTCGCGCGCCAACTCCAAGCGTATGCGTCGAAAAGAAACCGGAAGTTCTGCCCATGCAAGCTTCGCGATTGGATCAAATTGTTTCATTCTTATCCCTCTTGACTATCTCTCACTGTGTAAACGCTATGGCCTTGAACTACAGTTCGGTAGACGTCGGCCCCAAGCGCGAAGGGTTGTTTGAAATGGGCTTTTCTCGCGAAGCTTTTTTGGATGTTAATTGTACCATGGTAGTGACACACTATGTTGATCTCAATCAACTGCGCAAACAGAGTCTTGCACGTCATAATTCTACACAGTCCCGCTTGGCTCGATTATTTGGCAGAGTGACTCCAACCGCAAGACTGCGGTATCAACCCTAAATCGCCGGGGAGACGTTGTTACTGTGCAGCTTGATGATACGGATCGTGTAAGGTTTGCGACCGATGCGGCGGGGATCGGAACATGGGACTGGGACCTCGATCGCGATGTCATCACCTGCTCCAAAATCTGTGCCCGCTTGCACGGCGATGAAAATCGCCAAGAGCTAAAGCATCAAGATTTCAAGGATCTTCTGCACGAAGATGATCGCGAACGCATTGAGGCTGCCGTCTCCGCTGCCATTTCGAGCGGCGTTCTCGACGTCGAATACCGAGTTGTTCACACCAAAGATATCACGCAATGGTTGCGCGCCCGAGGCCAGTTTTTGCCGGATCGGAAAAGCTTTCCGAGGATGATGAGCGGCGTCGTCGTTGACATCGACCAGCGGAAGCGGACCGAACAGGAGCTGCGTTCCCACAAGCAACATCTTCAGTCGATCCTCGACACTGTACCGGACGCCATGATCGTCATCGACGAGGACGGAGTCATGCAATCCTTCAGCGTTGCCGCAGAACGGCTGTTTGAATATTCCGGAGGCGAGGCGATCGGCCAAAACGTAAAAATCCTGATCCCCGAGCCTGATCGCAGCCGCCATGATGGTTTCATCGAGCGCTACAAAAAGACCGGTGAAGCGCACATCATCGGTCGCGGACGCGTGGTCACCGGCCGGCGCAAGGATGGCTCGACATTTCCCATGCATCTCTCGGTTGGCGAAATGCGTGACGGTGATCGCCGGCATTTTACCGGCTTTATTCGCGATCTTACGGAACGGCAGGAAACGCAGGCCAAGCTACAGGAACTACAAACGGACCTTTTCCACGTTTCAAGACTCAGCGCGCTGGGAGAGATGGCTTCCAGTCTCGCGCATGAGTTGAACCAGCCGCTCGCCGCCATCAACAATTACATCAAAGGATCGCAGCGCCTGCTCCTCGATAGTCCAGATCCACGCGCGGCCACGATTCGTGATGCACTCGACAAGGCCGCGCATCAGGCGATGCGGGCCGGAGAAATCATCCGCCGGCTTCGCGATTTCGTCACGCGCCGGGAGAGTGACAAAACCATTGTGCGCATCGCGCGGCTCCTTGAGGAAACAAGCGCTCTCGCCCTCGTGGGCTCCCGCGAGTTGGGCGTCATGGTGCGGTTTCAGATTGCCCCGGGCGTTGACTGCGTCCTTGTCGATGCCGTGCAAATTCAGCAGGTTCTCGTCAATCTGCTGCGCAATGCGCTGGAAGCCATGCAGGAGTCGCCTCAGCGTGAGCTAAACGTTGAGGCGACGCTCACGGCAGACTCGATGGTGGAAATCATGATATCCGATACCGGTCACGGCGTTTCTGAAGAGTTTCTGCCGAAGCTTTTCGAACCGTTTGTGACGACCAAAAAAGCCGGCATGGGCGTCGGCCTCTCGATCAGCAAGGCGATCATCGAGGCCCATGGTGGTCTTCTCTGGATGGAGGCAAACCCCGTGGGGGGTACAATATTCCGGTTCACGATTCCGGCTGTCAACGAGGAGTGAGGGGTGAACTCCAACGATATCGTATACGTCATCGACGACGATGCGGCGCTGCGCGACTCGCTTCAGTTCTTGCTCGATTCCGCGGGTTTCTCGGTTCAACTCTTCGACTCGGCCGAGGCCTTCCTCGCAACTCCCCCGTCGTTGACCAGTGGCTGTGTGGTCACCGATATCCGCATGCAGCCGTTGGACGGGATCGAGCTTCTCTGCAAACTTCGTCAAGCCGGACATAATATTCCGGTGATCGTCATGACCGGACACGGCGACGTGCCCCTCGCCGTCAAGGCCATGAAACTGGGCGCCACGGATTTTCTGGAAAAGCCGTTCGATGGCGATGCCATGGTCGCGGTGGTACGGTCGACGTTCGACGCAGCTACAGCGACGTGCGGCAACTGCGATGAAGAGCTCGCGTCCCGGGTGGCTTCGCTGAGCCAGCGCGAGTCGCAAGTTCTCCAAGGACTTATCAGCGGCCAGACCAACAAAGAGATTGCCCGAGAATTTGACCTCAGCCCGCGCACGGTCGAGGTTTATCGCGCCAAGCTGATGACCAAGATGCAGGCCGGCAGCATTTCCGAATTGGTGCGTTTCGCGATCAAGGCGGGCGCCTTGCCGGCTGACTCCCGATGATCGATTATCCCCCGCGGGCCATTTCCTTCACCAGATGTTGTTCGATTTCATAGACCGGCAAATGCGTCAGATCATGGCCGAACTCAGCATGGATTGCTGATTTCACCGGTGCCGAACAATTTTTCCTGATCAAGCCGAGCACGCGCGCGGGGGCGACGACAATCAGATGTTTTGTCGTGCCATTGGAAACCAACTCGTTCAGCCTGGTGGTCAGGCCAACGATAAATTTTTCTTCTTCTTCCTGATGGCGGTCAGTCTGTTCGACCGAACTGCGGAAACTCGCCGCCGATTGGCGGACCCGTCCCGGTTTATCACTGTTCAAATCGCGATTTGGGGCATCTTCGTGTTCACGGACTTCTCGCGTTTTCAGATTGGGAAAAACCTCATCGCCTTCATTTTCAAGCAGGAGTGCCTTGCGGCCATCCGACACGATGATCCAGTCGCCGGCTCCGATTTTCGTTTTAGTCATTCTTGCTTCTCCATCGTCAAAAAAAGCGGATGCATCGCCGGCGGCGCGATGTATCCGCCCGGAACTCAACCAGCTGGCTTGATCTCGATCTTCTTCGTTACGCTCGGCGCGGGCTTAGGTGCCTTGACCGTGAGAACGCCATTGGCGATGCTGGCTTCAATTTTAGCAGGATCGGTCCCCGGGGGAAGTCGGATCGCCCGGTAAAATGAACCATAGCGCCGTTCCGTAATATGCCGATCCTTCCCTTTCTCTTCTTTTTCAGATTTCTTTTCGCCCTTTATGGTGAGCAGATCATCCGTAAAATCGATCTGGACATCCTTTTGTTCGAGGCCCGGAAGCTCAGCCGAGACTTCGATTGCACTCTCGGTCTCGGTTACGTCAATGCGCGGCACGAGATCGCCAGAGCGATTCTGATAGAAGCCGCGCCCGAAATCGTCGAAAAGCCGATCAATCTCGCCTTGGATCTGGGCGAACGGATCGGAGCTTGGCGTACGCTTGCCGAAGAGGGGTGGATTGAATGACATTGTTCGATCTCCATCTGCCGCACGACTTGGAGCCGGCATGAAATCGAATCAACCATGTTGATAGTTTTGCTGCATTGATGTCAATCAACCACGTAAACTGCTATATGCGTTTTATTGTAGGGGTGCCAGCTGGCACCAACTCACCGTTTTCGCCCTCCATTCCGGCTCGGTTGACCATGCTCCATTCAATTCGCTTTGTCGTTGCGGTGTCATTTTTCTCTCTGCTGGCTGCGCAAGCCAACGCCGAAGGCGGCAATGCTGGTGCCGGCCGCAGACTGGCGCAGGAATGGTGCGGAAAATGTCATGCGATTGGGCCGTTCGACGCGAGCCCCCTTGCGATCGCGCCTCCGTTCCGAGAATTGCATAAACGCTACAATGTGGAAGATCTGCAGGAGTCTCTGGCAGAAGGGATTCTTGTCGGCCACCCCACGATGCCGGTGTTTCGTTTCGATCCCGATCAGGTCAACAATCTGATTGCCTATTTAAAGACGCTGGAGAAGCCGCGTCATAAGGCGGCGGAATAGGAATTCCGCAAGGCCTGTCGCTCAGGACGAAATGCGGTCGACGTCGAATCGCCGTCCCGCATTTGCCGTTCTGATGCACCTGCGCTTCTCAGCCGAGGGTCAGCCGGTCTTCGACCGCCTTGACGCCCGGAGCGGACCATGCCGCGCGCTCGGCGAGCTTGCGTTCGTACCAAGCCTTGACCTTGCCTTCGAGCGTTACCTTGTCATTGTCGACAATCACACGAATGGACTCTGCTTCCACTTCGGCATTTCGATGTAATGAATCCATGATCTTCCGGTGAATGTCGGCCGCCGCCACATGCGGTTTGACCTCGATGAGATTGGTCACCCCGATGATTCCGGAAAGTCTGCGAACAGCGGATTGGGCCGCGAGCTTTTGGAATTGCCATTCCACGGTACCGGTAAGGGTGACCCAACCCTTTTGAACCGTGAGATGGATGCTGTCTGGCGGAACCTGCACGCTCCAACTCAGAATGCTGACGGCGCGCTGTGCGATCTCGTCGTCGGAGCGCTTTTTCTGCTCCGGATAGCGCACCTCGATCTCCTCAGCGATCGCCTTGACGCCTTTGATGCGCTGGACGGCGTGTTCGGCTGCGATCTTTTGGACGTAACTTCCGACGTGTCCCGTGAGCGTGACGACCCCATTTTCGACCGCGACGCCAATATTGGCCGCGTCAATGCTCGGTTCGAAATCGAGCTCGTCAATAATGAATTGACGTAGAATCCTGTCCTCCATTTCGGGTCTCCTTTGATGTGATCCGTGGCGGGGATTGATCTTCTGCCCAGGCAGTATAGCTGCCGATCCAAGAACCCTGGTTGATATGCGTCAAGTCGGCCAATGGCGCGGTTATATCGTTTGAACAACGTTCGTGCGGAATCGGAGCAGGGCAAGCGCAAGAAATAGGCCTCCTATAAGGGCGACGGCAAGATATTGCGGCCATACCACCGTGAAGCCAGCGCCTCGATAAAGGATGGCCTGCGCGAAGGAAACGAAATGGGTAGAGGGCGAGGCTTGCATCACCAACCGCAGCGCCTGTGGCATGCTCTCCAGCGGCGTATTGGTCCCAGATAGCAGGTTCATGGGCATCGCCACCAAAAGATAGAGCAGGCCCAGCTGCGGCATTGAGCGCGCGACGGTGGCGAGGAACAGTCCGACCGCGGTTGCGAAAAACAAATAGAGGGCGACCCCGCACATAAACAGCGGAATCGACCCTGCGATCGGCACCCCTAGAAGGTAACGCACAACGATCGTCAGCGAAAGTCCGACGGCGCCGGTAATGACCAGCCCATTTGCCCAGATCTTCGACATCGCGATTTCAAAAGCCGTGAGCGGCATGACCAGCAAATGGTCCATCGTCCCATGCTCGCGCTCGCGGACCACCGCGGCCCCGGCAAGTATGATCGCGAGCATGGTCACATTGTTGATGATACCCATCACGCTCATGAACCAGCCGGTCGTCACATTTGGATTAAAGGCAACGCGCACATCCAGGTTGACCGAGGACCTTGGAGCAGTTTTTGTCTCGGAGGTGCGGGAAACGTAATTATTTATTTCCGTTGTAAAAATCTGCTGAAGATAGCCGGCGCCCAATCCTGCTTGAGCCATCGCGGTCGCATCGACGTTGATTTGCAAGGCCGGGGTGCGTCCCGCCAAGACATCGCGCTGAAAATGGGGAGGGATGACGACCACAAAAGTGTAGGCGGCAATATCCATTGCATGGTCGATGTCTTGATTGAGGATCGCAACGGGCTTGTTGAACAGCGGCGGCAGGATCGCCGTGATGAGTTGGCGCGAAAGCATCGAGTGATCGTCATCGACGAAACCGACCGAGGCATTGTGGACTTCTTGCGCGCTGCTGCGAGCCTGGGCGTAGACGGCTACGGAAAACGAGTAAATGACAAGGCCGAGCAGGACAAAGTCATGAAAGAAACTGCGGAGCTCTTTCGTTCCAAGCCAAAAAATGTTGCGAAGTTTTCGCATGTTGCCTCGGCCTCAGGATTCTTGTTTCCGTAAAAGTGCGACGCTGAAGACGGTAAGAACGGGAATGAAAATCAACAAAGCGACGAAGCTGGAACCCAAATCCCAGAATCCAAGCGCTTTGGTGAATGTGCCAACGCTGATTTTTAAATAGTAGGTCATCGGGAAACTGCGGCCCATCAGGGCAGGCAGGCCGGACAGGGACGACACCGGGGCGAGCATCCCGGAGAATTGGGTTGCCGGGAGAACGGTGAGAATTGCGGTCCCGAACAGAGCCGCGATCTGGGTTCGGCAAAACGCAGAAATCAACATCCCAAATCCTGTTGTCGCAATCACGTAAATCAAGGTGCCCAACAAAAGAGTCGGGAAGCTGCCCTTCAAGGGCACGCCGAAGAAAAAAATCGCGAGCAGACAAAGCAGCGCAAAATTCACCATCGCCGTGAGGACATAGGGCACTTGCTTGCCAAGGAGGAATTCGATCCGGGTGACTGGCGTCACATAAAGATTGGTAATCGAGCCGAGCTCCTTTTCCCGGACGATGGCAAGAGCCATGAGAATGGCCGGAATGAGGGCGAGCAAAAGAGCCATGGTCCCGGGAACGATGGCATAGACACTGTCGAAGTCCTGATTGTAACGAAACCGGACTTCAATGGTCGCGGGCTGGACGGCGACCGCCGACTGGCCGTTCCGCTGCGCGAGATCAACAAGAGCCTGCTGGTGGACGCCTTGCAGATAGCCCCGGATCGTTTCGGCGCGAAACGGCATGGCGCCGTCGATCCAGGCTCCGATTACGACGGGCAGACCTTTTTTTATGTCTTGCCCGAAACGCGGGGGGATTTCGACCCCTGCCTTTATGTCTCCCGATTGCAGACGCCGCTCCAATTCCGCCTGATTTTGAAGCGGCGGCCGCTCCAGAAAATAGCGTGATCCTCGCAGTTCTTCGAGATAGGCGCGGCTTTCGGTCGTATTGTCCCGGTCGAGAACGGCGAATGTCAGATTATCCACGTCGGTCGATATGCCGGTTCCGAAGATGCCCATCAAAAAGACGGTGCCAAACAAGGCAAATCCGAGCCTAATCGGGTCGCGAATTAATTCGAGACTCTCGCGAATCGTGTAGGCGAAGAGGCGGCGCCAGCTGAACCATCGCCGCACGGCAGCTTGAGCCGTGTCGCCAGCGTGGCTCACGGCAAAATCTCGTGCAGGCTCAGCCGCGTGATTTTGTCCGCGCGCCGTTGCGGCCTCTTCGAGAAAACCAATAAAGGCTTCTTCCAGATTGGCGGCCTTGCGTTGCTTGACGAGCGCCAGGGGCGCGCCCATGGCGAGGACCCGGCCGGCATCCATCAGCGCAATCCGATCACAGCGCTCCGCCTCATTCATGAAATGCGTCGAGATGAAGATCGTCACGCCTTGGTTGCGGGAGAGATCGAAAAGCAAGGACCAGAATTGGTCGCGAGCGATCGGATCGACCCCCGAGGTGGGTTCGTCCAGGATGAGGAGTTCGGGCTGATGCACGATCGCGACGGCAAGCGAGAGACGCTGCCGAATGCCGAGCGGTAGATCGGACGCGTGCTGATCCAGATAGGCGTTGAGCTCGAATTGCTGCACGAGTTCGTGGATTCGCGCCTTGGCGTGGGCAATGTCGAACAAACGGGCGTGAAGGGTAAGATTTTGCTGAACCGTCAGCTCGGTGTAGAGCGAAAACGATTGCGACATATAGCCGACCCGCGTGCGGGACTGGAGATCGGACGCGTCTGCCCGCTTGCCAAACAACCAGGCGTCCCCCGAGGTCGCGGGCAAAAGTCCGGTCAGCATTTTCATTGTGGTGGTTTTGCCGCAGCCATTCGACCCTAAGAAGCCGAAGATTTCGCCGCGCTTGATGGAAAAATTGACATGGTCGACGGCGGTGAAGTTGCCAAAGCGGCGGGTTAGGCCGTGCGTCAGGATGACGATATCTTCATTCTCGCTGAGTCGCGGCGCCGCCTTGACCTGCTTTTGCCCACGCCTGCGTGCTTCAGGCAATAGAGCGACGAATGTTTCCTCCAAAGTGTTCGATCCCGTCGTTGCCTTCAGGTTCTTCGGTGTGTCCGTGGCAAGTATGCGTCCGGCATCCATCACGACGAGCCAGTCGAAACGCTCGGCTTCCTCCATGTAGGCTGTGGCGACCAGGATGCTCATCCAGGGGCGGCGTCGGTGCAGCCGCGCAATCAAATCCCAAAATTGCCGCCGCGAGAGCGGATCGACGCCCGTCGTCGGCTCATCCAGGATCAACAGATCCGGATCATGAATCAGGGCGCAACAAAGCCCGAGTTTCTGCTTCATGCCGCCGGAAAGCGCCTTCGCCGGACGGCTCTGAAAGGGTTCGAGTCCGGTACTCCGAAGGAGTTCTTTCACCCATTGTTCGCGCTCGGTGCCGCTCTGGCCGAACAACCGACCGAAGAAGTCAATATTTTCCCGTACGCTGAGATCCGGGTAAAGATTCTTACCCAGTCCTTGCGGCATGTAGGCAATTCGCGGGCAGACGGCGGCGCGATGCGAGGGGTCCGCCAAATCGCCGTCGAGGACCACGACGCTTCCGGTTTGTATGCGGCGCGCGCCGGCGATCAGGCTCAGCAGCGAGGATTTTCCCACCCCATCGGGGCCGATGATACCGCTCATTCGCCCGGCCGGAATCCGCAAATCGATCCGGTCGAGCGCAATCGTCGAGCCGTAGCGCAGCGAGACGCAACGAAGCTCTCCGACACTATTGCCGATGTTGATCATCGGATGCTGGACCTTTGAGCCTGGCCGGCCAATCCACATTCGGATCAAGCCGCACATAGGCAAGACCAGGCAGTCCGGAACTGACATCGGCGGCGTGCCGGCGCAGAAAATCCGCATCGACCCGCACCTTTACTCGAAACATAAGCTTGTCACGCTCGCTTTTGGTTTCAACGGTCTTGGGAGTGAATTGTGCCTGCTCCGCAACAAAGGACACATGAGCCGGGATGGCGAAGTTCGGATAGGCGTCGAGCACAATGCGCGCCTCCGATCCAACCCGGGTGCGGCCCGCATCGGCCGTTGGCAGATAGATATTCATATAGACATAGGCGGCGTCGAGAAGGGTGAAGACTTTTCCACCCGCCGGCAAAACCTCGCCGACATTGGCGATGCGATATTGAATGCGCCCTGCGCGTGGTGCGACAAGTGTATTGTCTGCGATATTGACCTGGTAAAGCTCGACATCATTCTGCGCGGCATGGAGGGCATGTTCGGCCTGGCCGACCCTTGCCGTCGCCGCGGCCAGAGCCGCGTTGGCGCCATCGAGGGCTTGCAGACGCTGGTCGTAATTCTCCCGTGTCGTGAATCCACGTTTGAGAAGCGTATTGGCCCTTTCAAACTCTGCCTTTGCCAGCGTGACGGAAGTTTCGCGCGAAGTGACGTTGGCTTGGGCTTCCTCGAGGCTCTGCCGAAATTGAAGGACTTGCGAACTCGCCTTTCTCAGCGAGGCCTCGAGATCTCTTGTATCCATGCGCGCGACGGTTTGGCCGGCCGTCACCAAATCGCCTTCGTCAACAAACAGCTCTGCAATACGCCCGGCAAATTTTGTGCTGATATCGATTTCATCGGCCTCGATTCGTCCATTGCTCCAAGCAATCCCTGGCGGCACAGGCGATAGATGCGAGCGCCAGTAAACAAAACCGCCTGCCGCGGCTCCACCAGCCAGGGCCAGAACAAGCAAAAGGCGCAGAATGATTTTCTTTTTCGGCTTTCCGAGGTCGGTTTGATCGCTGATGGGAACGGGCAGAGTTTCGCGAACCGGAACCAAAGCCATGGCCGGCGGCAGCGGGTCGGCCTGCCAATCGTGGTCCGCCGCCTGCTGCGGCAGGCTTTCAGGTTGCTCGGGGTCAAATCCGGTCATGTCGTCCCGGCTGGGCCTCGACCTTGCGGTTTTCCTTGGCGGATACGCTTCGGTCCATGCCTTACCAATTTCAACACACAAAGAGAGTTTGCTCAACCGGCTTGATCACATCAAGCGTCTAGGCGCCCATCTCCTCTAGCATGGCGCGCTTGCGCAAAGCGACATGGCGCGCTCCGTCAAGCTCCACCGCGCGCTGACTTTGAAGCTCGGAGAAGCTGCGCGACACCGTCTCCAAAGTGAGGCCGAGATAATCGGCGATATCGCGGCGTAACATGGGCAGCTCGATCAGCCCGGTGTTGCCATGTCGCGCATCCATCTCGATCAAAAAGGCCGCCAGCCGCTCCAGCGCCGTCTTCCGGCCGAGAAGCAGCATATGATTTTCAGCGTGGCGCAAATGCTGGGCCGTCATCAGCCAAAGCTCGCGCGCGGCATCGATATTGCGATGGACCAGACTTTCGACCTGGCGGCGGGTGAAGAGCAAAACCTTGCTCTGGGTGATCGACTCGGCGGTCAGATGATGCCGGTTGTCTGTTTCAAGGCCGAAGAAGTCGCCGGGGAGATGAAATCCGCCGATCTGCCGGCGTCCGTCGCGCATGATTTTATAGGTGCGTACGGCTCCCGAAACGACCTTGTAAATAAACTCGGTGTCCTCCCCCTCGCCGTAGATCTCTTCGTCGCGGCCATAATTGAAGCTGGTTCCCAAAACTTCGGGGGCGCAAGCAAAAAGCGGAACAGTCGTGCAGGGGGCGAAATCCCGCCAATCGATGATCGGTTGCTCTAATATCGTCGGGGTCGGGTGATCAAGCATTGGCGTCTCCTTTTTTGTTGCTGGAGCCTAGCCACCAATCGATCGAAACAGCCATTTGGGTCGATCCCCTACGTAGAATCCCGGAGGTCGCCGGGCGCGTGTGGGCCGTCCGTAAATTATTGATTTGCTGATAAAGCCTGAATCAAGACGGCCGCGGTATTAAGCCGCACTTGGGTTAGGCGATTTCGCCGCGCCGATACTGATCTTGGTCGTCACCGAATTGGCGATAAAGCATTCGTGGTGCGCCTTTTCATGCAGCCAGTCGATGTCGGCCTGCGTCGGCTGGTTGGCGCCCCCATAGACAATATTGGGATGCAGCTCGACGAAAGTGATGGCGAGCCGCCCGTCCTCGTTTTTCTCCAGTCGGCCCACGGCATTGTCTTCATAGCTGTCGACCACAAAACCCTTGTGCGAGGCCACGGCGAGAAACGTCAGCATGTGGCAGCTCGACAAGGCGGCGACAAATGCCGCTTCGGGATCGACCCGCTCGGGATTGCCCAGATAGGCGGGAGCCGCCGAAGCCGGTACCTCGACGCCATTGTCGAACCGCCAGACGTGATCGCGCGGGTAGCTTTTATAGCCGAAGTCCGAGCCGTTGCGTGCCCACCGAATGCTGACTTTGTGTTCGGACATGAGACGTCCTCCAATCCTTACTGTTTCCAATCCCTGCTGCTTCGACTCTGCCTGGGACTCATCATGAACGTGGCAGATGACAGGACAACCAATAACCGAAGCCGGCTTGAAATGCCCTTTTCGCGGATTTCCGTACAATTGACAACATAATGTCTAAATGACAATATATAGCATGGGTAAAGTAGACGTCCTCACAGAGCTTATTTTGGAGACGTTCCGCCTGAACGGTCGTCTCCTTGCAGCTGGCGATGCCCTCGTTGCGGACGTGGGTTTGACGAGCGCACGCTGGCAGGTCCTCGGTGCCATGGCTCTGTCTCCCGTCCCGCTGCCCGTCGCTCACATCGCGCGCAACATGGGACTGACCCGTCAGGCCGTCCAACGCCTGGTGAACGAAATGGAACGCGATGGTCTCGTGTGTTTCGAAACGAACCCCCACCATCAGCGCGCCAAGCTGGTGCGTCGGACCCCTCGGGGGCAGTCGGCCTATGAAGCAGCCATGAAGCGCCAAGACCCCTGGGCGAGCCGTCTCGCGGAGGGTCTCGGCGGTAAGCAGATTGAAGCGGCCGCCGCGACGTTGCGCACCATCCGACAACGCCTGGAAGACGACCGAGAAAAGGGAGATGCAGATGCTTAAGCGCGTTCATCCGATCGCGGGTCTTATCGGCTTTCTGATGATCCTCACGTTTTGGACTTCGACCGTGGGGGTTGAACTGTTCGGATCGAGGGACATGGTCGTCGCCGTCAAGCAAGCCATCCCGTGGGGCTTCTTGATCCTTGTTCCGGCGCTCGCGATCACCGGCGCATCCGGTTTCCGAATGGCCGGAGCCTCGACCGATGTTTTGATCGCGAGAAAGAAGCGCCGAATGCCCATCATTGCGGGCAATGGCCTCTTCATTCTGATTCCAGCCGCGCTCTATCTTGCAATCCTAGCGTCGCATGGCGCGTTTGGGACCGCGTTTTATATCGTCCAGACCGTTGAGCTTACGGCGGGCGCGGTGAACCTCATGCTCATGTCGCTCAACATTCGCGACGGCTTAAACCTGACCGGACGATTGAGCCGGCACGAATCGGCGCAGCCCGTGGAACTCGGCGAAAAATGAGTTTGGATTTTGAGCCCGCTGAAAGCGAAGCCGCGCCTCGCCGTGGCCATTGGGTCGGGCTTTGAAGGACAACTTTAGAAATACTGCGTGGCGGGGGCGACTCGCCGCCCGCGCCTGTCCTAGATTAGGTCCGGCGCGCGCGAACGAGTTGACCCAGGCGCGGATCTCCCACCGCCTCCGCTCGGAATGGATCTAGATCGAGTAGAAGCCGTCGCGCTTTATGGAGGAAATTGCGCCTATTTGTTTGGCGTCACTTTCTTGAGAACGGCGGCGCCGATCTCCTTGGCATGTTCCTCGATGCTGGCGAGTTGCTTCTTCACATATTCGGATTGATGAGCGAGGAATTCCTGCGGATCCTTCGCGTGGATGAGTTTTTGGGCGTGGTCGAACGCGGCCTTCACATTTGCTTCCGTGAAGCTGAGAGCCTTTGTGGTCGCCTCCTTGGCGCTCGTTTGCAGGGCATTTGCGGTACCTTCAGCCTGGGCGGTTGCCTTCTGCGCCGCCTCGATAAAACCTTCAAAGGCTTTGCGCGCTTCCTCGACGCTTTTCGCCGTCATATCACGGATCTCGGCGGGGATTTCGTAGGGGCTTTTTGTCATGTCAGCACTTCCCTAATTCGAGGCCATCGGTGGAACATTAATAGCCGGCCAGAGCGACGTCCACGCTTGTTAGCAGCCATCCCATTATAGATGAGGGGTTTTGCTGCCACAACGGCTGCCAAAATGTTTCCGGAGGCCAGGCCGGGGCGCCTTGCCAATCTTGCCTTTGAATTTCGCGTTCGGCGTAGAGTCGGACGTCTCAGAGAGAATGGACCGCGGCGGCGCGATTGCAGCGAGCGGTCCTGGGGGTCAATATTTGGGAACAACAGCTGCCGGTGGCGCTAACCAATCGAACTTATAGTGCCCGCTTACGGGAGCGCCTCAGGGCCGTCGCTAAATTCGTCCAGTAATCGACCGATCATTTCCTGCAGCTCCGGTCGAATTCCACCTCGGCCGGCAAATGTCGTTTCGACAAGTCCATCGTGAAAGTATTGCACCCATTCCTCATCAAGGACAGACTTTGGGTCGCCTGTACTCTTGAGTTGGCGCAAGCCTCGTCGCGCCAAAGGAGTGTAGCCGCGCAGAATGACCCTGAAATATTCTTCTTTTACCAATTCTCCTTGTCCAAAATCCTCTTGTTTCTCTTGGGCCCAAACCGTCTGCCTCAACTGACCGGGCCAGAGAACCGCGTCGACTCGAGCCAACCCTCTGAGCAAGTGATTGCCGTAGGGCAAGTTCCCCACGATTTCCTCCGTCCGCTCCGGTGCCTGACCCCACGCAATCAAGAACCCGGCCAGCACCAACAGCAATACGGAGAGCCAAATGGATACGAGCACCGCAAGAACCACAATCGCCAGGGCTATTCCGAGCTTAGTCCTATTGTTCAAAGTCATCTTTATCCCTCCCGTTTTTTTTGAAAATCTAGCACAGGGATTTCTAAAAACCGAGGAAGGACTGATTGATACTGACCGCAAGCTTCCTGATCCGACGACCCTGGGGATGCAACTGCTGCCGCCTGGCGGGGGAGGACCAACAAAGGTTGGCCTTGGCAAATGACCCGGCCTCGGTGCCCGCTGTCGCGGCGCAAGCCAGCAGGGCACATCTCGTTTTGGGACTGAAGGGGCGGCGTTGCCGCGTAAAATGGGGCCGAGCTTAGGGACCGCTCGATGCTCTCGATCATAAGTCAGTGGCATCAATGGGATATGTGAGCCAGCTGGCTCCCTGAGCAGGACTCGAACCTGCGACCGATCGATTAACAGTCGATTGCTCTACCAGCTGAGCTATCAGGGATCACGCGGCTTTTTTCGCGGCGACGCGCATATAACAAGCTCGCCGCAGCTTTGCAAAGCGCAAATGATGGCCCATCCTGGCTCTGTCCCCACGGCAAAGCCCACGGAGCGCAAGCCGGTTCTTGCGAGGATGCGGCAGCTTTGTTATAGCCGGGGGCGCTCTGGCCCCCGGGCTCGTTGCGGCGGGGGCCTCGTGGCGGAATGGTTACGCAGAGGACTGCAAATCCTTCAATCCCGGTTCGATTCCGGGCGAGGCCTCCACGGGGTTCTTTGACCATTGTTTTGTAAGGGTTTGTTGCCCTAAAAGTCCAAGATCAATGACACTGAACGTTGCGCAAGGCACGCATCCTGGCCGCGCGTCACTCTTTGCAAAATGACGTCGCCGGCACAAGGCGTCGGGATTCGGCTTTGAGCCAGGCACGCCAATAGGGCGGCCGCAGATTGCGCAGATTCGCGACCTGTGCCCTGCTCGGATTTGGCGGTGGCGGAAAACCTCAGCGCCTCCCTGCCCAGTTTTACCGCGCGGCCTGCGATAGCTTTCGCCTCTTTGCTTACTTTGATCCGAGGTTTCCAATCGTTCGATGGGGTTGCTTCCATGCGGTTTCCGTACGGGGCTCACACTAGTGGCGAAGGCCGGACGCTTCCTTGCCAATTTGATCAGGCCATTTAGAATATCTTGCAACACACTGAAAAATAGGCGGGAGAGACCGTAACACCTAACTCGCTCATACCGCCGAGCGCGCGGAACCGTGGGGGTTTCCAATCGTTCGCACCGCCGTTCGGAAACGTTCTAACCGGTTCGCCGCAGGCAAATCGCTCCGCGCCGCAAGGGGGACCTCACGTCGGGACTAGTTTTTGGGTAGAGTCAAAAAATACTGCTGATTCAGCATCCTCCGTCGATTCCTGCAGCGCAGCCCTACACTCTCCGAGGCCCCCCATGTTTGCGAAAATCCTCTTTGCGTGGCTCTGGCTGGCCCCCGCTGCGGCATTTGCCGAAGACCACGCAAAACCAAACATCATAGAAGAGAAGGACGGGAACGTTACAAATTACAGGGTTGAGGGAAGTCTGGCCGCGACAAATCCGGTGGGCTGTATTCCCCTGGCGGACGCGAAAAACAACCTCACCCCGGCCGATTTATACAAGGGCATTTCGGAATGCATCGATCAGAATAAATTCGAAATGGCGGTCGAATTATTTGCTCTCGCCGGCATATATGCGCGTTTCGATGCAGAGAGGGTCACGGACGAGACGGCGGGCCAAGCCGGAGAAGTGTTGATCAGCGACACATTCGCGAACGTGCCAGAGAAAAAAAAGTCGCAATTTTTCGCGATGTTCCAGCGCATCTCAAAGAGCCCGAAATTGCTGGAGCCGCTCTGCGTCAAGATTCGTCAGATGGGCGCCCCCGACTATGAGCCGAAATATATGATCCTGCATGGCATGAAGGCGTTCCTGGGCGACCCTTATGAGGGCGCGTTATCGGATAAATTTGACGCGGCGGCGACATGGCAACGTCTCCAATCGGACTATTTGCATTGTCCCAAGTAAGTGAAACCCAATCGATGAGGCCGAAGATGAATCGCATGCTTTCACGCGGCATTGGCGCCGCGATGGCCTTGTCCCTTTTTGCGCCGGCGTTCGCCCAGAGCCAGATGGAGTTGAACGAGGAGGCCGCAAAAGATTTTGCGGCGACCGACAAAAAGCTGAACGAGATTTACCAAAGTCTGATGACCAAGATCTCGACGTCAGGACAGGCCCATCTCCGGGACGCAGAGAAGGCTTGGATCGATTACCGCGATCGGGAATGCGCCTTTGAAACCCTTGGAACCGTCGATGGCTCCGTTCACCCATTGGTCCTGCTGAATTGCAAGAGCCGCCTCACCAGCCAACGCATCGCAGATCTCGAAGCGCAATTGAACTGCGAAGAAGGAGACCTCTCCTGCGGCGGCCAATGAGTCGCGGAGCATGGCGGTCGCATCGCTGATAGGCGCGCGGGAAGGGCGGGGCCAACAGGCTAGCTATTTGAGGCCTCTTTTGCGGCCTTTGCGGCAGCCTTACGGATAAAGCCGTTTCATCGCAAGGCGTTGACGATTTAGATCAAAATCACAGTTATCTAAAGAACAACCGCGCCACTTGTGGCCGCGATGACACACGGGTCCAGATTGTAATCTATGGGCCCGCCCATATCGCGACTCGTCTTGACCTTGTTAAGTCTTTCGGATGGCATTGCCTTCGCTGGAGCCATTGCCGGACTACGAAGCGCCCGCGATCATGCAATGGAATTTTTTCCGGCGTTCTCAAGGAGCGGTGAATTGGGCTGGTCGATCGTGCGAGCTGCAGTTCAAGCCTGGGCGATCGTGCTCCTCGGGATCGCCGGATTCTCGGGCACGTCCGTCTGCGCTCAAACGGCGCCGGAGCCCCTTGGCGGAGATCTCCTTTTCCAGACCATGCTGAGCAAACCGTCCAATCTGGACGCGACGCTGCAATATGCGGTGACCAGCAAGGATGCAGGGGATATCGAAGCCGCGATCGGCGCGCTCGAGCGGCTGCTGTTTTTCAACCGCAATTTGTCTCGGGTGCGGTTTGAGCTAGGGACGCTCTACTTTCGCCTCGGCTCCTACGAGATGGCGCGCGGATATTTCGAATCCGCCCAATCTTCTCCCGACGCCACCGCGGATCTGACGCAGCGCGCCCAGGAATTCCTCGACAAGATCGATAAAAAGCAGCAGCCGGACCAATGGAGCGGAAGTGCTCAGACGGGGCTCCGTTTTCAGTCGAACGCCAGCCTTGGCTCGAATCAACAAGCCTTGCTCGGCGCGACGCGGCCCCTCAATAGCCAGTTTGCGCCTCAGTCCGACGTGAACTGGTTCGGGATTGTCGCGCTGAATTATGTCCACGACTTCGGCAATCAGCAAGGAGATGTGTTCGAGGCCAGTATCCTTGGCTATGATGCGCAGCAATTTAAGGTCTCCGCGGTCGACGCGGGGTTCGTCGAGGTTCGCGCCGGTCCTCGCTTCGGCGTCTTCCAGGAGATTTTGAACGGCGCCTCGATCAAGCCCTACATCGTTGCGACGGGGGTGGCACTTGGAGGTGAGCCCTATCTCGGAAGCATCGGCGGTGGCGTTACGATGCATTTCGATTTGGCGAGTGTCGCGCTTGATCCTTACATTGAGTTCCGCCGCATGGGGTATCGTAACTCCAGCCTCTACCCGCTGGCGTCAGGGCTGAATGGGACACTTTCGACCTATGCTCTGCAAGGCGGAGGACAGATATTTTCGGGAGTGCGCTGGCAGGCTAAACTCGCCTACAACCATAGCGACGATGCCTTTCCCTGGTACAGCTACGACCGATATGGCTTTGACATTTTATTTCCCAGCACGGTTCCGTCCCCTTGGGGAGGACGGAGCTGGATCGTGACACCTTCCTTTGGTTTTGCGCAGTGGCAATACCGACAGCCCGACCCGACGTTTTCTCCCTTCACAAGAGAACACGATCTGGAATGGAGACTGGGCCTAGGGCTGGATGTTCCGATCTATGACCGGTTTGGGCTTGGCGTGCAGGTGCAATACCGTACATTCAACTCGAATATTCCCGGGAATACGTTTGAAGATCTTTCGGTCACGCTGGGTCCCACGGTCAGTTTTTGAGAAAGCAACATGGCGTTCAAGAATAACCCGCTGGTCGCATGGACTGCTGCAGTGCTGATGGCCGGCACCGCGTTTGCGGGTTTGCCGGCTGTCGCCCAGGAAGTTGGCGCTGCCGCCGCGGTCAATCCGCTTTCCCAAAGCACGCCGCCGGGCCGGCAAACGCGCGTGTTGCGAATTGGGGCGCCGATCGTGCATGACGAACGCGTCCAAACAACAGCGAGCGGGACCGCTCAACTTCTGTTCATTGACAAGACCACCCTCAATGTCGGTCCGAACAGCAATCTTGTGATCGATAAATTTATTTACGATCCCGCCTCAGGCACGGGCCAAATGGCAACGTCATTGACCAAAGGGGTCCTTCGCTTTGTCGGCGGACGGCTGAGCCACCAAGGCGCCGCCACGGTCAGTACCCCGGTTGCGACGATTGGAATTCGCGGAGGCACGGCGACGATCGCGCATGGACGGGAGGGTACGCGGGTCATCAATCATTTCGGCGCGATCACGATCACCAATGCCTGCGGCTCCGTCACCATCCGGCGCACGGGCTTTGCTGTTTCTCTCGCCAACCAGAACACCTGCCCGACCGATCCGCAACGCGCGTCCCAGGCTGAGGTCAATCACTATCTCGCGCTTCTGACGAGCCAACCGGGACAGAACGGCGGAGCGACGTCGATTCCAACCGACGCCCTGGTCGGCCAATTCGGGATCAGCCAATTGTCCGGTAACGTTGGGCCGGATAGCAGATCGATCCAGCAGCAGACCACCAATGTCGAAACCTTCGTCTTCGATACAATTCTGCAGGCGACGCAAAAGGCGGCTGTGAGGCAAGTCAATCCCTTCCCACGCCCGTCGCCAGAACCGCCGCCCCCACCCCCGCCTCCACCGCCCCCTCCGCCTCGCGATCCGCAAGTGTCGCCATAGCAAGGCGGCGGATGCCGATTGAAGCGGCGCCGCCAGCCGAGATCGCACTCGGTGGCTCAGCTTGTGAAGGAGCGGCGATCGCCCTCATTACGGGGATCAGTGCGATTGAGATTCATGCTTGCCGGTGATTTCTTGCTATGCTGTCTCCCCGGAGTTCGAAGACAGGCAGTAAGTCTTGCGACGCCAAAAAACGCGCATCAGCCGATTATTTTTCCCGCTCGTATGCGGATTTCTGCTGCTCGCGGTCGTCGTGCGCGGGGCCGATCCGTTCTTCGTCCAGGCGCTGCGCCTGATTGCCTTTGACGCCTATCAGCGGTTGGCGCCGCAATCCTACGATCCAGAGCTTCCGGTCCGTATCGTCGACATCGATCCAGAATCTATTGCGCGATTCGGACAGTGGCCATGGCCGCGAACGACCATGCGCGACCTCGTCGTCCGGCTCAACGAACGCAACGCTGCGGCCATTGCGTTCGATATCGTTTTCGCGGAGCCGGATCGCACCTCTTTCGAGGAAGTTGTAAAACATCTACCGCCCGATCAAGCCAGCGAACTGCGCAGCAAAGCCGGTTCTTCGACGAATGATGAATTGTTCGCGGAAGCCCTCAAGGCGGCGCCGAGCGTGCTGCAAATCATATTGACGAACCGACCGGAGTCCGAGCTGTTCACCCCAAAGGCCGGCTTCGTATTCGCCGGCGACGACCCCAAAGCCTTTCTGCGGGCCTACTCCGGCGTCGACGGCAATCTGCCCTTGCTGAGCAGCGCTGCAAAGGGTCTCGGCGCAACAAATCTATTTCCTGCTCGCGACGGGGTGGTTCGGCGCGTGCCGCTGTTTTTCCGGCTCGGTGACCAAATCGTTCCTTCGCTCGCGGCGGAGGCTTTAAGGGTGGCTCAGGATGCTTCGACCTATGTGCTCAAATCGTCGAATGCCAGCGGCGAGACGGCCTTTGGGCAAAACACCGGTCTCAATCATGTGCGCATCGGCAATCTCGATGTCGCCACTGACGAAGAGGGTGCCCTGGCCCTCAAATTTCGTCAGAGCAATCCCTCTGCCTTCATCCCGGCTTGGAAACTTATCGCCGGCGACGTCGACGAAAAAGAGATCGTGGGCAAGATCATTCTTATTGGCACCAGCACGCCCGGTTTGCTGGACCTGCGGGCAACGCCTCTCGATGCCGCCTTGCCCGGTGTCGAGATCCAGGCGCAAGTCCTTGAACATATTCTCGCGGGCCGCACGCTGACCCGCCCTGACTATGCCGTGGCGGCCGAGCAATTGCTGATCGTCGCCTTGGGCTTATTGATGGCGCTTGCCATGTCTCGGCTTTCCCCAGCATTCGCAGCAAGCCTTGGCGCCATCCTACCCCTCGCGGTTCTTGTCACCGGATGGATTTCCTACCGCTATTGGAATCTTCTGTTCGATCCCCTTTATCCCTCGCTCGCCTTGCTGATGCTCACCGCCGGCATGACGTTTTCCGTCTACCGTGAGGTGGAGAGGCAACGCCGTGAAATCCGCACTGCGTTCAGCCGCTATCTCGCACCGGCGGTCGTTGAGGAGATTATTGCCGATCCGGCGAAACTTGAACTCGGTGGCGAGGTTCGCGAACTCACACTGATGTTTTGCGACGTACGGGATTTCACGTCGATTTCAGAAGGACTTACCGCCAGCGAACTCACCATGTTCGTTCAGGAGCTTTTGACGCCGCTGAGCAATATTATTTTGAGGGAGCGCGGAACCATCGACAAATATATGGGCGATGGCATCATGGCTTTCTGGAACGCGCCGCTCGACGTGAGCGACCATCCCCAGCGGGCCTGTCGCGCCGCGATCGAAATCGTCGGCAAAATCGCCGACCTCAATCGACAATGGAAGGAGCGGGCGATGGCGGTCGGCCGGACCTTCGACGAAATCAGGATCGGGATCGGCATCAACACCGGCAATTGTTGCGTCGGCAATCTCGGCAGTGAGCAGCGCTTCGACTATTCGGCGATCGGCGATGAGGTCAATGTCACGTCGAGGCTCGAAGGTCTGGCCAAGCTCTACGGTCTGTCGGTGGTGGCGGGCGAGGCGACGGTCAATCGGTGCCCTTCGCTCGGCATCCTCGAGCTCGATCTGATCCAAGTGAAGGGCCGGGCGAGACCCACGCGGGTTTTTGCACTTCTTGACGTTTTGGGCTGCGGCGAGCCGGACCTAATGCGGCTGCGGCCGCTTCATGAAAAGTTCCTGCACGCCTACCGGGCGCAAAACTGGGACGAATGCGAAACCCTCGTCGCGCAATGTCGAAAGGCCGGCGTCACGGCCCTCGATTCTTATTATGCGTTGTTTGCCGCGCGCATCCAGAACCTGCGCGATGCAGCGCTCAACCACGATTGGGATGGTGCCTACGCCATGACCGAGAAGTGACGCTCATTCTGTCCGGTTCGCTTAAATCCGGGCCCTCGCGACACTCCTCACGACTTGAGTTGGGACATGACGCTGGCCATATCTCCCTTCACAATGATTTCGTGGCTCTCGGTGAACACGATTGTTACATTGCCATTGCCGGTATCGCGCAATAAGCGAATGAACAAAGGATTTACGGCGACCTTTGTGCCGGTCGGCAAGGTAAAGAGGCATAGTTCTAATTGCACGGTCCGTCCTCCCTTTTGCCAAACGCTTATCATAAAAAGCCATCTCGGACCCAGCTAACTCCTGGGGCTGGGTGCTGACGAGGGAGGCTTCTCTCACAGCGCGGCGGGGAGGCTAAATCGAGACAGACGCTTGCGTCTGTTCCTCATGTCTGTTCAGCCGTGAGCCCGGCTACGCCACGACGTTTTTGAGCCTATTGAGGTTGGCTTGCTGGTTGTCCATATAACGGCTGCCCGGTGTCGAGGGTTGTTTGGTGGGCGACGCTTCAACAAGAAAAACGATTGGATAAATCCAATGGGATATAAAATATCAGCCGACCCGCCGACGAAACGACCGGGGTCCGGGGTCCCTGTGAGCCGGATGATCATTACCCTCGGTGCGCTGGGCCTCCTCGGTCTGGTTGCCTTGGGCGCAAGGCAGATCATGGGCACGGTCAATATCGTCAGTGTCCCACTCGCCGGCGAATGGCAGGCGCGACACAAGCCCTGGCGCCTCGACTTTCGTCCCGACAAAACGATCGTAAGCTCAGCAAATCCGTCCGCGAGCCCAGCTGAATCGGGTGGTGTCGAGGCGAAGGGAACATATTCGGTGGATTATAGTGCCACGCTCTGGGTTAAGCTGAGCAATGGCAAAATTTACACGGCCGCTTTGTCGGAAGCCTCTCCAAACCGGTTCGATCTGATCGAATCGGGAACCGATGGTGTAACCGCGTTCGAACGCGTGCTGCCTTCGAAGTAAACCCGCCGGATCATTGAGGAAAAACCACATTCAGGCTTGCTGTTTGACCGATCCGCTTTGGCTGGATTTTCGCGTGATATATTGAAATCCAACCACGGCCTCGGGGACGAAATGTGATCGAACCCAAGGTCGGCCTTTTTCCTTAAAAAGCGTTCTATCCCCGTCAGCGCGCTACGTGATGGGATTCAAGCTTGATATCCACCACCAATATGGCTAAACCAGCCGATCATCTAGGTCGACGAACACATTGGGTTGTCCGCCGTTTGACGCGCATGACAGCGCGACCGTCACATTTGGAGAGTCATATGCCAAACGGCACCGTGAAATGGTTCAATGCAACAAAGGGATTTGGTTTTATTCAGCCGGATAGCGGCGGAGCCGATATTTTCGTTCATATCAGCGCCGTCGAGCGCGCCGGTCTGAGCAATCTGAATGAAGGGCAGAAGGTGTCGTTCGACGAAGAGCGCGACCCCAAAAAGGGAAAGACCTCTGCCGTCAATATCAAGGCCCTTTAAATAATCTGGGAGGGACTTCGTCGGTTTGGAAGGACCCTCCCTTAACGCATGACACTGCATGTTTATCGCCATCGGCGGCATGCCTGTAGAACCGCGACCATGACGACGTTGCGGGGTGAAACCGGGCGTGAGATCACGCTTGATGCCGGGGGAGAAACTCCATGAGATTCTCTTGCCCGCACAGAAGGCCGCTCGGCCTCTTGCTGTCTTCAATTCTTCTCATTGCACCGATGCCGTTCTCACGCGCAGCGGACTCCGCCGCCGTGGCGACGGGCATGGCCGTGAGCGTCGTGAAAGCCAAAAGCGCTTGCTTTGTCGATAATCTGCAATTGAACGGAACCATCATCCCACGGGAAGAGATTTTGGTCCGGCCCAATGTCGAGGGGTTGCAGTTAGCCAGCATCCTTGTTGACGACGGAGCCACAGTGAGCGTGGGTCAGGCGCTTGCTCAACTGACGCGGCCCGGATGGATGCCAGGTACGCCCACCAAGGTAACCATAACCGCGCCGGCGAAAGGCATTCTGGTCCGAAGACAGCTGGCCCTTGGAATGCCGGCTTCCTCGCGTGGCGCGCCGATGTTCAGCATTATTCGCGATGGCGAGCTCGAATTCGAAGCTGAAATTCCTCAGATTGCCCTTGCCAAGGTGAAGACCGGCCAGGCGGCACGGATAGAAACATTAAGTGGAGATGTATTTTCCGGGATCGTGCGAAGCATTCTTCCGGAAATCGATCCATTGACTCAGCTCGGCCACGCTCGCTTCGAGGTGCGCGGCGCGCAGGGCATTGTGCCCGGGGCATTCGCGACGGCCTCGATCGACCTGGAAAAAAGCTGTGGGACCGCAGTGCCGCTGGCATCGATCCTCTACGGACCGGAAGGCTCGGTGGTGCAGGTCGTGCGGAACGATAAGGTCGAGACCAGGAAGGTGAAGGTCGGCCTTCTGGACGGCAAGGATGCTGAAATCCTGGCTGGCCTAAACGCCGGAGACACGGTTGTGGCGCGCGCCGGATCTTTCCTGCGCGAGGGCGAGGTCGTCAGACCGGCGCCTTAGGTTTTGGTTCCCGCTTTTCCGCGGATTTTGCGAGGCTGGCTCAATGACGCCAAGGGCTCGACGCGCTTTCCTGCGCTCCCGGCACGCGGAGCAACATGCGCATGTGACCAATGTCGAACTCTTTTTCGATTTGGTTTTCGTCTTCGCGATCACGCAGCTGTCCCATTCCTTATTGACGACCCTGACGGTCCAAGGCGCGATCCAGACGTTGCTGTTGTTTTTGGCGGTCTGGTGGGCGTGGATTTACACCGCCTGGGTCACCAATTGGCTCGACCCGGACAGGACACCGGTTCGGCTCCTCTTGTTTGCAATGATGCTGGCCGGGTTGATGCTTTCGGCGTCGATCCCGGAGGCCTTTGGGGCTAAGGGCATCTACTTCGCCACGGCTTATGTATCCATGCAGGTCGGGCGTTCGGTCTTCATGCTGTGGGCGCTTGGCGATTCCAATCCGGGCAATACGCGCAATTTCCAGCGGATTACCTCATGGTTGGTGCTTTCCGGGGCGATCTGGATTATCGGCGCCAGCGTTGATGACGGCGCGAGGCTCACCCTTTGGACTTTGGCCTTGAGCCTCGAATATGTCTCGCCCTCGCTGGGATTCTGGACGCCTTGGCTCGGTCGCTCGACGAGCGGCGACTGGGATGTGGAGGGCGGACATATGGCGGAGAGATGTTCGCTGTTCATCATTATTGCGCTTGGCGAATCCGTTTTGGTCGCTGGAGCGGCGTTCGCCGGCTTGGCGTGGACCCCCGAAGCGATTGCCGCGTTTTTGGCCGCATTGGTCGGCAGTATCGCCATGTGGTGGCTTTACTTCGACACCGGCGCGCAGCGAGGCAGCGAGGTGATCGCCACCTCCGAAAACCCAGGGCGGCTGGCCCGACTGGTCTACACTTACATCCATTTATTGATCGTTGCCGGGATTATCGTTGCGGCGGTTGCCGACAATCTCGTGCTCATCCACCCGAGCGGAGTTTCAGAACCGGGAGTCATCGCAGCCATTCTCGGCGGGCCGGCAATTTATCTTCTCGGAAATCTGTTTTTCAAACGGGCCATTTGCGGTCGTCCGCCGCTGTCGCACATCGCCGGGCTCTTGATGCTTGTCCCTCTTGTTCCGGTGGCGTCGACGCTTGCGCCCTTGGCCCTTGGCACGCTAACAACACTGGTTCTCGTCATTGTTGCCGCTTGGGAATGGATTTCGCTGCGCCGCAGGCCGAAATCCGGTGCATCGGAAATTTTGTCTTGCTAATCGCCTGCGCACTTTTGGGAGGACCTGTTTGGTGAGCGTGCAGACATTCGAGGTCAGCGAGGATGAAGAAGGGATGCGGCTGGACCGATGGTTCAAGCGGCGCATGCCCATGCTATCCTTGTCGCATCTGAACAAGATCGTCCGCACAGGCGAGGTGCGTGTCGATGGTGCGCGGGTCAAGACGGCGACTCGCCTCGCAAAGGGCCAGAGCGTCCGCGTGCCGCCCTTGAAGCTTGAGGCGGCGGTTGCGCCGCCGCGCCCGGAAATTTCGCCAGCCGATCAAGGCGCTTTGCGCGACATGATCCTGTATGAAGACCGTGATCTGATGGTCCTCAACAAGCCTTTTGGGCTTGCCGTGCAGGGCGGATCGGGAACAACACGGCACATCGACGGGATGCTCGCTTCCATGCCGAACGAACGGGGCGACCGGCCGATGCTGGTGCATCGTCTCGATCGGGATACCTCGGGCGTATTGCTTGTCGCCAAAACAAGGGCTGTCGCCGCCGATCTCGGCGAAATATTCCGCTCGCGTCAGGCCAGAAAAATTTATTGGGCCCTCGTCGAAGGCGTTCCCAAGCCAGCGCAAGGCCGCATTTCCCTCTATTTGGCGAAGGGCCCCGGAATGGAGGATGCCCGGCCGGCCCGGCACAATCCACAAGCGCGCGGGCAATTGGAAAAAATGCGGGTCGCCCAACATGGCGACGAAGACGCCCGCCATTCCGTGACCTATTACGCGATTGTCGACAAAGTGGCGTCGCGCTTGGCTTGGCTTTCGCTCAAACCCATCACCGGCCGCACCCATCAATTGCGTGCCCATGCAGAGGCCATCGGCCATCCCATCATCGGCGATCCGAAGTACGGCACAAAGCCGGTAAACGATCCGCGCCGCAGCGATCCGTTGCGCTCAATTCCTGACGCGGTCGAACGCAAGCTGCATCTCTTGGCGCGCCGTCTGATCCTGCCACATCCCCGAGGCGGGACGCTCGACGTCACGGCGCCCTTGCCGCCACATATGCAGAGTTCGTTCGACTTGTTCGGTTTTGACGTGAAGGGCTATGACCCGATTGAGGACGCACCCGAGTAAGCTCGACAGACCTCAATATTTGGCGACCACCGGCGCGGGCACATCGCCGAACCTGTAGGAAGCCTGGACAAACGCGCCATAACGCGATGACGTGAATCTCTCCGGCGAAGGAGGACTACCCGGGAAATTGGTGGAGCCGTGCTGCGCAAAGAACTGCCAGTAGCGGCCTCCGATCCCGACATCGACCCGTTCCGTGAGCGCATAAGACAAAATGGATTCAAACTGGTAGCCGTTGAAGCCATGGCCTCTTTCGTTCAGCGGGTTGATATTCGCCCGAAGCCAGTGATTGTCCTTTCCATTGAAGGACATGTAAGGCAGCCACACGGCTTCGGCCTGCCACTTCAGCCGGTCGGTAAGAAAAATATCGCCGCCGATCCCGACACGCGCGGCTTGCCAATGCTCGGTCTCGCTCAGTGTCAAGGCATTCGCAGGCGCATTTCCTGGAGGCGCGCAAATGACGCCGCCGGAAATCTGGTTGCAACCAAAGGCGTTCATGCGTTGCGCATAATAATGGTAGCCAAGGAAGCCTTCAAGCTTCCAGCCTTCGCCGCGCAAGAAGGAGTAGCCAACATCGGCGCTCGCATAGAAATCGCGCCCATTTTTCGTTGAGCTGATCGTGTTTGAGTATGGAACCTCTGCCGGCGGAAAATCCTCGTCGTTCATGTGGCTGCCCAAGAGGTCGATGCCACCGACGTAGCCCTTGGCGAAGACGCCGGAAATGTGATCGGTGCGCGCGAAGCTCTCCAGCGAAATGCCGGTCTGACCGACCCAGGTCAAGCGAGAATTAAGTTGAGCTTGGTTGAATGGGTCGAACAGATTTTTGTGGAAGCGCCCATTTGAGAAGCCGACACGGCCGCCGAATTCTCCGGTGAGGTCGCCCACGAATGCGGGAGCGGGGGCCGACAAATCCGCGCCTTCGCCGGCGAACCGGTAATTCAAACCGAATTTGGCGAGATGTTGATCGCGGTTGATCAGAAAACTGCTGAAGCCGGGGAAAAGCGGAATCGCGAAGCTGACCGTTCGCGTACCGAAATTATAATAGTCATATTCGGCCTTCGCCGACCAATTTCCGCCGAGTGCGTATTCGAGTCCCGCGCCGAGCGTCCAGCCGTAGCGGCCAGCACTTTGCTGCGCGGGAGTCAACGGAGCGAAGACCGGATTGATCACATCATATTGCTCGTTGGCGAAGGCCCCGCCGGCCTTGGCGTAAAATAATGCTCGTCCGGCCGCGTAACCGATTCGGCCGGTGATGCTCGCCATCACATTGGTACGGGCATGGCAGGGGTCACCGGTGCCGCCGAATGCTACGGTCGCGCCGCAGACGGTATTACCATCCAGAGGGCCGCCCGAGACATCACCCTCAATGCCGAGAACCATGGCGCCGGATTGGCGATTATAGCCAAATTGCAGGCCGCCGAAGAGGCCTTCCTGCGGGCCCCGGCCGGAGACGTCCGAAGGCGGTCGCGTGAAATAACCAGTGGGGTGGCTCCAGACTGCTGAACCCTTGGCGAGACCGCCATGAATGCCGGCATAGAAACCATCCCAGTTCACGCCGACAGCGACGAAGACAGGAGTTGCCGGTAGGTCGGCCGCCTTGGTGATTTGCGGGAAAAAGGCAACCACCAACGTTGAGAGCGAGCTAAGCAATGCTCTTGAAATGCATTTTGCCAACATGTTCGGGGTCTCCGAAAATGCTTAAATTGATAAATAATGAATTCATATATTGATCGTTAAAGGCAAGTTTTAAGCGCTCTCAGGCGGCTCAATTGCTGCCTGTATGGCAAACGAGCCACAGGCCGCGCGGCAAGGATTCATTTTTCCTTGGGGGCGTCGTAGCAGGCGTTGGGCAGGCTCGGCACATTGAATCGGATCGGCTCACCGCATTTGTCGCAACCAGCAAGGAACAGAGACCCGAAGAGAAGACCTGCCAAGGCAAGCGCAATCCGTCGCATATGTCGTCTCCCCAATTTGGGCCGCTCTCAGCATGATCCGCGAAGCTGACTATCTCGCGATAAAGGCCATGTGCAAACAAAGACTTTACGGCGCCATAAAAGCTCAGCGAACGGAAGCTCTAGCATGCTCGCTGGCTTCTTGCCATGCAGGCCAGAACCTAAGCGGTGATCCCCGCGATTTTGATCGCCAGATGCTCCGGTCCCCGCAGGGATGCGCCCCGGCGATAGGGTGGCGGATCGACCACGAGGCTTGGGTCGATCAGTCTCTTGGCGAGGGCGACAAGCGCTGCTTCGGCTTCGATCCTGGCCAGAGGGGCGCCGATGCAATAATGAACGCCGCCGCCAAAGCCAAAATGCTGGTTGTCGACTCGATCGGGATCGAAGCGGTCTGGGTTCGCAAAGCGATTCGGATCTCGGCTGCCCGAGGCAAACAAAAGGACTAGGGGCGCCCCTTCTGGAATCATCGTTCCGGCAATGTCGATGGCGCCAAGCGTCTTGCGGGTGCGGAAATGGACGGGCGGCTCGTAGCGGAGCAGCTCCTCGACGAGGCGCGGCGCAAGGCCCGGATCCTGGCGTAATCGCTCCAAATAGGGGCGATGGCGCAAGAGCGTGAGCATCCCGTTGGTGATCAGATTGACAGTGGTCTCATGCCCGGCCACCAGAAGAAGGACAGCCGTGGCGATGAGATCATATTTGCCCATTCGACCGAGCTTTTTGTCCCTATACGTTGCCAGGCCGGACAAAAGATCATCGGTTGGGCGTTTGCGTTTCGCCCTGATGAGAGCGCCGAGATAGTCTGTGATCGCGTCGTAATCGGCGATGACTTTGAGAAGGTCCTCCTCGCTGGTCAATTGATCTGGATCGAGGACCCCGGCCAGTGTCGAGGCCCAGCCCTGAAACTTCTGCTCGTCCTCGCGCGGCACACCCAAAAGTTCGCAGATGACGGTAACCGGGAGCGGATAGGAAAAATCGCCGACGAGGTCGATTTCATTTCGCCCCTGCATTTTGCCAATCAAGTCTTCGACGATCGCGCTGATTTGGCCATGCATGGAGTGAACGCGTTCCGGGCCGAATTGACCGACGATGAGCCGGCGCAGGAAATCATGATCAGGAGGATCGCGAAAAATCAACGGCCGGTGATTTTCAATGATCCAGTCCTTAATCTTGTTCGTGATGAAGTCCTTGATCGGATTGCCGGTCTTTGCATGCTGCGGTTTTGGAAGATTGTCCGAACTCACCCTCGGGTCGTAAAGCAGGCCGCGAATTTCCTTAAAGGTGCTGACGACATAAGTCCCGTCGCTTTGACGTGAAATGGGCGTTTCGCGCAGGCGCGCATACAGAGGATAGGGATCGGCACGATTGATCGGGTCGAGGACTTCCGCGAACAGAGTCTGGTTCGTACTTTCCCTGACAAGCGTCTCTACCATCTTTTCGCTATGCTCCAGCGAGGCTTGAAGGAAAGCCGGGCGCCATGGTGATGAGGTCGGGCTGGTCAGAGCCCCCTTGGAGCGGCGCAAAAAGGGCACGCTCGGCGATGCGCTGCGCATAGGCCGGAAGCCAGCGCGCAGAATTGAACGAAAACGCCGCAATGCTTCGTTGCTCGCGCCCGAAGAGGGCAACGAACCGGCGTTCCTTGCGGCTGCCCTGCACGAACATCAGTCGGTCGGCGAAATCGGCAAGGCCGACCGATTTGATATTGATGCCGAACTGGCTTGACCAGAAGGCGGGCAGATAGACGTAGGGGTGTTGGTTGCCCGGCGGCGCCAGCATGTTATGCGCGCAAACGCCGGCCTGTTCCACCGCATTTCCCCAATGTTCGAGCGATACAATTCTGTCGTCATAGAGAGGATGCGGCCAGCGTGCGACATCGCCGGCGGCAAAAATATCCGCGGCGACCGTGCCATCCTCGTGCAGAGCGCGGCAAAATTTATCGCAGATGACGCCAAGCCCGCTGGATTGGAGCTTTGCATCCCGCAGCCATTCAATGTTGCGGAGGGCGCCGGTGGCGATCACGACGAGATCGGTGTCGATTATGGTCTTATCGGAGAGTTCGGCGCGGCGAACCCGGCCCTTGCCGTCGCCTTCGAGATGAGTGACCATGGAACCGCCGCGCCATTCGACATTTTGTTCCAGCATGATCGCGCCCAAAATCGCGCCGAGCGCGGAACCCATGACGCCGGCGAGCGGTGCCGGATAGGGATCGACGAGAGTGACCGGGAGCCCGAGGTCGCAGCAACACGACGCGATCTCGCAACCGTTGAAGCCTGCGCCGACGATTAGCACGCGGCGTGGCTTTCGGTCGAACGCGGACCGAAGCGCTTGTGCGTCGTCCCGAGTACGGAGGGTAAAAATGCCTGCGAGCCGCGCTTCTTCAAGATACGGCCAGGGCCGCGCCCGCGCGCCGGTCGCAATCAGGAGCTTGTCGAATCCGAGGCGCTCTCCATCGTCGAGTGTGACCTCGCGCGCATTGGGATCGAGACCGATGGCCGCTTTGCCTAACCGCCATTCGGCATCGAGGCGAAACAAATTGGGCAGATCGAGATGGTCGGTGTTCAGCGTGCCGGTCAGAACGCTTTTGGAAAGCGGCGGCCTGTCGTAAGGCCGATGCGGTTCGTCACCGATGATCGTGAGCTTGCCGCGAAAGCCATTTCTTCGAAGCGCCTCGGCTCCGCGCAGGCCCGCCAGCGAGGCGCCGACGATCAAAATATGCGCGCGTTCCCCGGCGTCGCTCACCTCTCCAAAACCTCTGCATCTTCTATATCGATACTGATCGCCTGGACCGGACAAGCGTGGATCGCGCGCAGAATATCGTCGCGGACCTCAGCCGGGGGTGCCGGATCGTAAACAAGGATTTCATCGCCGACGAGCTTGAAGCTCGAGGGCGCCGCAAAACAACATTGGGCATAGGCCAAGCAGCGGTTCAAATCGACAATGATTTTCATGGGCACCCTTCAGCACGCTTCGTGAGACTAGATCGTGGCAATCTGACGAAAGCCTGATCCCACGCTGCGTCCCCCCAGGGTGGCTGCATCCGCTTCCACAATTTCAACGCTCTCCACCCATGCGTGTGCGGGGCCGCGCCAACATGCCGCGCAAAGCGCTTCGACGGCGTCGCGTGGCCCGGCAAACAGAGCTTCGACTTCGCCGTTCGAGCGATTTCTGACCCAACCTTCGATCCCACGCGCATTGGCCTCCTTTTCGGTCCAGGCGCGAAAGCCCACGCCTTGGACTCTGCCGCCAATCCTCACGCGCACGATCCATTTCGCGCCGGTCATGCTCAATTCTTTCTTTTTGCGGGATCGGCCGGGGCACCGGCAAATTGGACGCCGCGCGCCTCGCTCCCGAAACCGGTCAGGATCGCAAGTGTCACGCAAACAATCGTGGCGACGCCGGCAAGCGCGAAAGCGTAATTGCCGCCATTGGCTTGCGCTATGGCCGCTTGAAGAGTGGCGTTCGCGGAGGCCAGTAAATTACCGAGCTGATAGGCGAAGCCGGGGAAGGTGCCGCGTAGCTCTTCCGGCGATAGCT
This sequence comes from Beijerinckiaceae bacterium, assembly GCA_004564215.1. Classification (NCBI taxonomy): domain Bacteria; kingdom Pseudomonadati; phylum Pseudomonadota; class Alphaproteobacteria; order Hyphomicrobiales; family Beijerinckiaceae; species Beijerinckiaceae bacterium. The sequence goes on from CP024846.1 coordinate 3,070,159, forward strand.
CATTGAGATGGGCGGGAACGACGCCCCAAGCGCCTTGCACCGCGAACTGCATGAAGAAAGCACCGGCCGCCAGGGCGATCGGGCCTGTTCCATAGGCCCAGAAAGGAATGACTGGGAGAGTCGAGAGCGCCGCGATCACGATTGCCCGCCGCCGGCCAATATGCTCCGAGAGCGCTCCGAATAGGATTCCCCCGAGGATGGCACCGACATTGTAGATGATTGCAATCAAACCGACGGTTTGCGGCGAGAAATGATGTTGCACTTGCAGGAAGGTGGGATAGAGGTCCTGCGTCCCGTGGCTCAGGAAAGTAAAAGCCGTCATCATCACAACGACATAGAAAAAGCGTCCGGCATGGACCCGCAGCCGTTGCGGCGGCGGTACCAAGGTTGCCGTGAGAGGTTGCGCCGTACGCGCCAAGAATGCCGGCGACTCCTCAACCTTGGCTCGAATATAAACGACGAGGAGCGCGGGGAGGGCACCGACCATAAAGAGGCCGCGCCAGCCGACGAATTGAAAGAGAAAGAAATAAGCGATCGCGGCGAGAAGATAGCCGCTTGGATAGCCGGCCTGCAGGATCCCGGACACAAATCCGCGCGTTTGCGGGGGAATCGTTTCCATTGCAAGCGCCGCCCCAACGCCCCATTCGCCGCCCATCGCCACGCCGAAGGCAAGCCGCAGGATCAAGAAGACCGAGAGAGTCGGCGCCAGCCCGGAGGCAAATTCCAGGGCCGTGAAAAGCAGAATATCGATCATCAGGGTCGTGCGGCGCCCATAGCGATCGGCCGCCAGTCCGAACAAGAGCGCTCCGAAGGGTCTCGCCGCCAGCGTCAGGAAAATTGCGAAAGTGACCGTCGTGACGTCGGTTCCGAATGTTTGCGCGACATCCTTCAGCACAAACACGAGGATGAAGAAATCGAAGGCGTCGAGGGTCCAGCCGAGGTAGCTAGCCAGGACAGCGTTGCGCTGTGTGGGCGAGAGCGAACGAAGCGCGTTCAGCATATTTGCCTCGAAGGTCGCCTATGTCGAAGATCTCGCGGGTCAACCTGCCATATATTTTTGCAATCTGCTCGAAAAAATCGCGGCACTTCCAGATCACCGCTTATACGGCGATATTATCGATAAGCCGGGTTTTCCCAAGTTTGACGGCGGCAAGAAGCCGGATCGGCCCTTCCACGCGTGAGGCGATGGGGGCCAGGCTCTCTGCATGGCGTGCTTCAACATAATCGATGAGAAAGCCAGCAGCCGCTACTTCAGCCCGAGCGGTCTCAAGCGCGGTTGTAAGGTCTCCACCTCGGCGGATCTCCAAAGAACAGCGTTTGAGTGCGGCATGGAGTGTTGGCGCCAATGCACGCTCTTGCGCTGACAAATAGACATTTCGCGAGGACAGTGCGAGCCCATCGCTTTCGCGAATGGTCGGCACGCCCAAAATCATGGTCTCGAAATCGAGGTCTCGCGCCATTCGCGTTACAACTTTGAGCTGCTGATAATCCTTTTCGCCAAAGATCGCGACATCGGGCCGACAGAGGTTGAGCAGTTTCGCCACGATTGTTGCGACGGCGGAGAAATGCGTTGGCCGAAAGCGGTCTTCGAGCCCGACCGTCGCGGGGCCGGTCATGCTGAGCAGTGTTGCGAAATCTGCGGGGTAGATGTCCGGGATGCTCGGCGCGAAGACCAGATCGCCTTGGGCCGCCGCAAATTTTTCTGCATCGGCCTCAAGGCTGCGCGGATATGAGCCGAAATCTTCAGATGGGGCAAATTGCGTGGGGTTAACGAAAATCGACATGACCACGCGGTGCGCGTGACGCTTGGCGTGAAGTGCCAGTGAAATATGGCCCTCATGAAGGGCGCCCATCGTCGGCACGAGCGCGATTGTTTGACCGGCTCGCCGCCAGTCTGCAACTTTTGATCGCAAGCTGGCCACGTCATTGACAATGGCCGGGCGAGCCGCGGATAGGTTCATGCTCTGCCTCATGCTAAACATCCGCCACGGCGCCTAAAAGCTTGGCGCTGCGGTCTGGACCCGCTTTTGTCATTTTCGTCACGCTTTGGCTACGGGTCAGCCCTGCAACCGGGGGATGAGGTTCGCTTGCCCGGTAGACTTCATGCCAAGGTCCGGTTATCCCAATCCGCAGTTCTCACTGAAAGCCGGTTTCATGGTCGATTCCATCACGCCGGATTTGGCGTCGAGCGCGCTCCTGTATCATCGCTCGCCAAGGCCCGGCAAGCTTGAGGTCGTGGCGACCAAGCCGCTTGGCACGCAGCACGATCTTGCGCTGGCATACTCGCCCGGCGTCGCTGCGGCTTGTCTGACGATTGCCGCAGATCCCGCCACAGCGGCCGAATTGACCGTGCGGCAAAATCTCGTCGCCGTCATCACCAACGGGACCGCTGTCCTGGGGCTTGGCAACATCGGTCCCCTTGCGGGCAAGCCCGTGATGGAGGGCAAGGCGGTTCTGTTCAAGAAGTTCGCCGGGATCGACGTGTTCGATATCGAGGTCGCGGAGAATGATGTCGACCGACTGGTCGATATCGTTGCCGCGTTGGAGCCGACGTTTGGCGGGATCAATCTTGAGGACATCAAGGCGCCGGAGTGTTTCGAGGTCGAACGCAAGCTCCGCGCGCGCATGTCGATTCCGGTGTTTCACGACGATCAGCATGGGACCGCGATCATCGTCGGCGCCGCGATTCTCAACGCCCTGGAACTTTCCGGTAAATCCATTGACACCATCAAGATCGTCACTTCGGGCGCCGGCGCGGCCGCCCTGGCCTGCCTCGATTTTTTGGTGACCCTTGGGGCAAAGCCGGAAAATATTTTTGTGACCGATATCGAGGGCGTCGTCTACCGCGGCCGTAAGGCTTTAATGAATGAACGCATGGCCATTTATGCGCGGGACACCAATGCCCGTATGCTCAAGGATGTCATTGGCGGGACCGATGTGTTTCTTGGGCTTTCGGCGGGCGGTGTTTTGACGCAAGAGATGGTCAAGGAGATGGGCCCAAGACCGCTCATCATGGCGCTTGCAAATCCAAACCCCGAAATCGAACCGGCCGCGGCCTTCGAGGCGCGACCGGACGCGATGATTTGCACCGGGCGCTCGGACTATCCCAATCAAGTCAACAACGTGCTGTGCTTTCCTTATATTTTTCGTGGCGCTCTCGATGTGAGTGCCTCCGCCATCAATGAAGAGATGAAACTTGCGGCGGCGCGGGCCATCGCGCAATTGGCGCATGAGCCGCCCTCCGATGTCGTTGGCAAGGCCTATGGGGGCGAGCCTCGGCATTATGGCAAGGACAGTCTCATTCCTTCGCCCTTCGATCCGCGCCTCATTCTGCGGATTGCACCAGCCGTCGCAAAGGCGGCGATGGAGACGGGCGTCGCAAAGAAGCCGATTACCGATTTTGCCGCCTATGAAGAAACGCTCTCGCGTTTTGTGTTCCGTTCCGGCTTTATCATGAAGCCGGTGATGCATGCCGCCAAGGCTTGCCCAAAACGAGTAATCTATGCGGAAGGAGAGGACGAGCGGGTACTTCGCGCGGTCCAAACCGTCGTCGAGGAGGGGATTGCGAAGCCCATTCTGATCGGGCGGCCGGAGGTGATCGCGACCCGCCTCGAGCGGTTCGGCCTGTCGGTGAGACCGGGACGGGATTTTGAACTCATCGACCCCAATGACGATCCGCGTTATCGGGATTATGTCGCAACCCTTCTCGACGCGGCCGGGCGCCGCGGCATAACCCCTGCCAGCGCGCGAACCTTGGCACGGACCAATTCGACGGTGATCGCAGCGATCGCGGTCAAACGGGGCGATGCCGATGCGATGCTCTGTGGGCTCGACGCCCGCTTTGATTCGAGGCTGCGTTATATCAGGGACATTATCGGGCTTGTTCCGGGGACCACCGATTTCTCGGCGATGAGCCTGATGATCACCAACAAGGGTGCGTTTTTCCTCGCCGACACCCATGTCCGTCGCGACCCGTCCGCCGAGGAGGTCGCCGAAATGACCTTGATGTGCGCTTGTCACGTTCGAAGATTTGGCCTCGAGCCAAAAATCGCCCTGGTCTCCCATTCGGATTTCGGCTCGGACGATGCGCCGTCCGCAAAGAAAATGCGCCGGGCTCTGGCCATTGTGCGCGAACGCGCGCCGGATCTCGAAGTCGATGGAGAGATGCAGGCTGCCACGGCCCTGTCGCAAGCTGTCCGTGATGGAATCCTGCCTTCATCGCGACTGAAAGGCGTAGCAAATGTGCTTATCATGCCCAATCTTGAGGCAGCTAATATTGCCTACGCCATGACCGAGATGATGGCCGATGCTTTGCCGATTGGCCCGATCCTGATCGGAGCCGCCAAACCAGCCCATATTCTGACGCATTCTGTGACGACGCGGGGTGTCGTCAACATGACGGCTGTTTCCGTTGCCGATGCGCAGGACGAAAATCGAGCCGTCGTGACGCCACCAATTGGCCTTGCGGGAATGTTTGACTCTTGACTCAAGTGCTTACAATTTAACGTGCCGACCTAACGCGGTTTGAACATTGCTTTTTTGTTCCTGATGCGTTGATATATCGAGAGCATTGGGTCGTCCTTGCGAGCCGGACGCAGTTTGGGGTGTTTGTTGCACATGACATCAAAAAAAGTGGCTTTGATCACCGGAATCACGGGTCAGGATGGGGCTCTGCTCGCCGAGCTTCTTCTGTCCAAGGATTATACGGTCCACGGCGTGAAGCGACGGTCGTCGTTGATCAACACCGACCGGGTCGATCATTTGTACCATGATCCGCACGAGGCCGATGTCAATTTCCTGTTGCATTACGGCGACCTCACGGATTCGACCAACCTCATTCGCATTGTTCAGGAAGTTCAGCCGGACGAGATCTACAATCTTGCCGCGCAAAGTCACGTTCAGGTGAGTTTCGAAACGCCGGAATATACCGCCAATTCCGATGCGCTCGGTACGCTTCGTCTTCTCGAAGCCATCCGAATTTTGGGGCTAAGCCAGAAAACGCGTTTCTATCAGGCGTCGACTTCGGAGCTTTACGGCAAGGTGCAGGCCATTCCGCAAGATGAGGTAACGCCGTTTTATCCGCGCTCGCCCTATGCAGCCGCCAAGCTCTATGCCTATTGGATTACGATCAACTATCGTGAAGCCTATGGGATGCATGCGTCGAACGGCATTTTGTTCAACCATGAAGGACCAACCCGTGCCGAGACATTTGTGACGCGAAAGATCACGCGGGCCGTCGCGGCCATTCATCTAGGCATTCAAGACAAGCTCTTCTTGGGAAACCTCGATGCCAAACGCGATTGGGGTCACGCTCGCGATTACGTCGACGGCATGTGGCGCATCCTGCAGCAGGCAGAGCCCGACGATTATGTCCTCGCCACCGGCGAGGCTCACACCGTGCGCGAATTTGTCGAGCGGGCCTTTGCCGAAATCGGTGTCGAGATTGGCTGGAAGGGCACCGGTGTCGAGGAGCGCGGCTTCGATGCAAAAAATGGCCGGAGCCTCGTCGAGATCGATCCGCGTTACTTCCGTCCCACGGAGGTCGATCTTCTTCTGGGGGATCCGAGCAAGGCATTCAAAAAGCTCGGCTGGAAGCACTCGACGACGTTTCCGCAGCTCGTGGCGGAAATGGTCGCGAGCGACCTGGTCGTAATGAAGAAACGTGGCCGCGTTTGAGGAGATTTCATGACTAATCTCTTGGCCGGCTTGGGAGCCAAGCCGCGAATTTGGGTCGCGGGTCATCGCGGCATGGTTGGCTCGGCTATTCTGCGCCGTCTCGCAGGGGAGGACGTGGATGTCCTCACCGTCGACCGCAAGGATGTCGATCTCCGCGAACAGGAACCGGTTCGGCAATTCGTCGCACGCACCAGGCCGGACGCGATTATCTTGGCGGCTGCGACGGTCGGCGGAATTCTGGCCAATGATTCATATCCTGCGGATTTCCTCTTCGACAATCTTGCCATCGAGACAAATGTCATCCACGCCGCGCATCTGGCGGGAGTCGAAAGGCTGATTTTTCTCGGCTCGTCCTGCATCTATCCGAAATTCGCGCCCCAGCCGATCAAGGAAGAATCGCTTTTGACCGGCGCCCTCGAGCCGACCAACCAATGGTATGCGATCGCAAAGATCGCAGGACTGAAAATGTGTCAGGCCTATCGCAAGCAGCATGGGCGCAATTACATCTCGATCATGCCATGCAACCTTTACGGGCGTAACGATAATTTCGATCTCGAGACCGCCCATGTTCTGCCCGCACTGGTTCGTAAATTTCACACGGCCAAGATGTCCGGTAAAAGGGACGTCGTTGTTTGGGGTACCGGTACGCCGTTGCGGGAATTTCTTTATGTTGACGATCTGGCCGATGCCGTGGTGTTCCTGATGGATCGTTACGACAGCGCCGAACCGATCAATTGCGGCGCGGGGTCCGACGTTACGATTCGCACGCTTGCCGAGACGATTAGCCGGGTTGTCGGATTTGAAGGCAGTCTCGTCTTCGACCCGGCAAAGCCCGACGGCACGCCCCGAAAAATCATGGATTCAAGCCGTTTGGCAGCCCTGGGCTGGCGGCCGAAAACCAGCCTTGAAGCGGGCATTTCCGAAGTCTACCGATGGTTTGTCAGCACCCAAAGCGAACTTGCAGACACCTGACAAGCAAGTCTTCGAGGAGCGGACCCCAGGTTTGACCATTCGCCGTGACTTGCAAATAGCTTTGCTGTATCAAGGCTCCCGGTTTAAACCTGGGCCAAGACAAGCCTGAAATCTCCGGCTTGGCGCGGCGCAATTTTCATCTTCCGGCACTGAATAAAGTTCGTCATGTCCGCTGCGCTTGTCATTCTTCTTGGTCTTCTCAGCCTTTGTCCCGCGATCATCGCTGTCGACGGGCCGGTCATTGCTTGTCTCATTCCTCTGATTGTCTCGTTCGGCCTCGTTGTTGTAGCGCTGAGACTGCCACAGGGCGAGGCGCAGCATGTTGCAACCGTGGTCTCTTGGCCTGTCATCCTCATCGCGATTTTTCCGGTCGTCTGGATGCTGATTCAGATTTTGCCGCTCCCGTTCCTGGAGAACCCGGTCTGGACGAGTGTCGCAGCCGGTTTTGGGCAAAGAGTTTTGGGAAGCGTCAGCGTCGACACGGGCGAAACAGCGATCGCGCTGGTGCGCTATCTCTCCATCGTTGGCGCCATCTTGCTGACGGCCTCGGTGACGATCAACCGGGAGCGGGCGGAACTTGTCTTGATCGGCACGACAGCGGCGACGGTCCTGATTTCCTTGGTCGTCATCGCCCATGATTTTTTCGATTTTGAATTTCTCGCCATCCGCGAGGAAGCGCTGGATTGTTCCTGCCTCGGCGTCGTCCTGGCGGCGGCCTGCGCGTCCCTGGTCTTTGAGCGGCGGGAAACCCGCCGATCCCATCCCACGCAGACCCGGAAAAAATTTCTCCTTTCGTCGCTGGCTTGCCTCGTGGCTTTCCTTATTTGCGCCGCCGCAATCGCACAAACCAGATCCGGCTCGCTGACGTTTGCGGCGGGCTCCGGCTTCCTGACATTCTGTGCCGTCGTTGCCATTCGCCGCTGGTCTCTCGGCCGTTTGGGAGCCGCCGCGATCGGTGTCACCGCGACGGTCATCGCGGTCGCTCTGGTGACAATCTCGGCGACCGACCCCGACCCACGCTTCGCTTTCGTCAAAAAGGAAGCCGCGGCTGTCGAGCTGACCCAGCGGATTCTCAACGACACCTCGTTTTTTGGTGACGGGGCGGGCAGCTTTAACGCGCTGTTGCCGATCTACAGGTCGCCTGACGCCGGCTCACTCGACTCCGAAGCCGTGACGGCGGCGGCAAAGCTATCGATCGAGATGGGCAAGGTCATGCTGTGGGTCGCTGTGATCGCAACTTCATTTGCGGTGTTTGCATTGTTGCGCGGCGCGGCCCGCCGCGGCCGTGACTCATTCTATGCGGCGGCGGCAGGAGCCAGCCTCGTCACACTGCTGAATCTTGCGTTCGTCAACGTCGGGCTTTTCGGCTCGGCTATTCTTGTCCTGGCCGCGGTCATTCTTGGGCTTGGGCTGACCCAGTCGCGCAGCCGTCTGACATCCTAAGGACTTCGCTCGGAAACCGGGACCCAAGCCTGTTTTGGCTTCCCGATGCAACGAATCCGAAATTTCGGGTGTTATGTTGAGTTAAATGAAGATTTTCAAAATCTTTCGGCGGCGACCTCAGGGTTAACGGAACGGCAATGATGCTGAAATTTACTGCGCCGGTCTGGCTTTCGCCGATTCAAGCTCTTTGCGGGTTCCTCCCCCTTTAAAGAAAGCAAAACCGATGGCATTCATTTCATCGAAGGCGCCCGTCGCCTCTTTCAAGACCGCGCTGTGCGCGGCCGCGATCCTTCTGATTTCAGGGCAGGGGCATGCCGACCCGGGTCCGGACGGTCCCTTCGTCGGCCTATCCGGCTACTGGTCCGGTAGCGGCACGATTACGATGAGGAATGGTGGCACCGAGCGAATTCGGTGCAGGGCGAGTTATGCGGTGAATGGAACCGGCAGGGCCATTCAGCAAAGTTTGCGCTGTGCGAGCGACAGTTACAAGCTGGAAATCAGCGCAAATGTCATGGCCCAGGGGGGAAGCATTTCAGGCTCATGGTCGGAAGCCACGCGAAACGCTCAGGGCAGTGTTTCCGGCCATGCCTCCGCCGGCGTGATCCACGCCATCGTGCAAGGTCCCGGTTTTTCGGCCGGCCTCGATATCGTCTCCCGCGGCGAGAGACAGACGGTCGGCATTAGGATTCAAGGCGACACAGAGGTTTCCGGCGTGTCGATTGCTCTGCGCAAAGGGTGAGCCGACGGCTGTCCTCGAGCAGAAAAGGCATGATGCTTTGACAAGGATTCCTCCATTACGAGCGAATCCTTATCGAGTGACGACTTGCGCGTTCGTTAGAGCGCTTCCCGATCAGATGGAATCATCTGATCGAAAAGGAATCGCTCAAGTTCAACGAGTGGAGCATGTTCTGATCGAAAAAGTCGGTCAACTTTTTCGGAACATGCCCTAGTGGGCGTGGCCTCTGCGCGCGGACCATTTGACGCCGAGCCCGTCGCTGACCCGCCGCAAGAACATCGCCGTCGGGCGCAAGATGCAGAGATCGGCGGTTAGCGCGGCCATCATGGAGAAAGCGCTCAGCCACCCGAACAGGCGAAGCGACGGCAGGTCGGAAAACACCGTGACCGCCAACCCGCAGGCCAGCACGATCGACGTCAGAATCAAAGCTGGGCCGACAAGGATGGTCGCGCGTTCGACGGCGATGCCCGGATCCTGATCGGGCCGGACCTCCAGGCGCAGCCGATTAAGGAAATGGATCGTTGCGCTTAAACCCAGCCCGAAGGAGACAATCAGGGCGACGACGCTGGCGAATTGAAGGCCCTGGCCCGTGACGCTCAAAAGGGCACCGGAGGCGACGATCGGGAAAATGCCAGGCAATATGGCCGCGAGCATCACGACGAGGGATCGGAAGGCGAGGCCGATAAAGGCCGCCACGAATAGAAATTCGAACGTCAATCCCCGGTTCAATTTCTCAATCATATTGGCGCTGTTGCGCGCAGCGATGGCGGCCAGCCCGGTCACCGAAATGCTGTAGCCTGGATGTTCGAGGCGGACCTTGTCGAGCGACTTGCCCAGCTCGTCGACGACCGGCAGCAGACGGCTTGCGTCGGCATCCGGGATTCGGCCGGAGACGACGACCGCGTCCTGGTCGGCGGAGATGAAGCGCCGTGTCAAATATTTCGGCAGCATATCCACGTATTGCCGCAAAGTGGACACATCGGGCTTGCCAGCTTCGACGAGCCAGCGGCGCAAAGTTTCGAGTGACCAGACATTGCCGACACCGGCTTGCTTTTCGAGGATGGAGTGTACCTCCGCGATGACCGCCAGCGTTTCAGGCGCAAGCAGCGATGCGCCTTTCGGGAGCTCGATCAGCACATCGATCGGATTGGCGCCCGTAAGCTTGGCATCGAGACGGCCGCTGGCGGCTACCGCCTGCTGTTTGTCGGGCACTTGATCGGCGAGCCGATACCTCGGCTCGAGGCTGGCGTAGACGATGCCGAGTCCGACCACCACGAGCAGCCCGAGCAGGCTGTAAATACCCGGATGCCGGACCATTCGGGCGGCGATGAATCCACAAAATCTGCGGAGCGCTTCAACCGCGAAATCCGAGCCGGCCATGGTGCTCGCAAAGCTCGCCTCGTGGCGTAAAAGAAGAATGCCGAGGAGCGGCATGAAAATAAGGACAGCGCCGAGGGCGATCAGCGTCGCGATCAGACCGGCTTCGCCGAAGCTGCGGATCAGCTCCGATTCGGAAAACAGCAAGGCCAGAAATGAAACGGCCGCGGTCGCGTGGGTCAGAACACAAGCCGGCCCGACAACCAAAATCGCATTGCGCAAGGCGTCGCGTTTGTTTTGGCCAGCGAGCAACCGATCGCGAGTCGCAAAGGTCAGCTGCATACTGTCGGAAAAGCTGATCACCATGATCAATGGTGTCATGACATTAAGGAACATGTTGAGGCGGAAATCGAGCCACCCCAGCGCCCCGAGGGCCAGCAATATGGCGATGAGCGGTGGGCCGGCCGCGATGATCATGAAAGACAGGCGGCGGAAGAAAAAGATCGCGATCAGGCATCCCGCAACAAAGCCGACGGCATTGTAGATCAGCCTGTCCCGTTCGACCGCATTGCGGATCTCGAGCTGCATCACAGGGACGCCGGAAAGCTCGGCTTTCAGATTTGCCCCGGCGAGGTCGTCCGCCATCGTCTTGCGGATTTCACCGACGACCTCGCTTAGATTGCGGCCCTCCACGACGGAAGGATCCAGCGCGAGGACGACGAGGGTAAGTTCGCCGTCCGTCGACAAGAGCTTGCCGCGGATGATCTCATTGTCGAGCACCCGTTTGACCATGGTGTCAAAGGCGGCGCCTTCAGGCAATTGATCTGGGAAGAGGGGAGCGGGAATGTCGCCGTCTTCCGGCGGTTGACGTGCCGAGAAAATCGAGATGATGCCGCGCGTGCCATCGACCAATTGGAGATCTGTCACGAGATCGCGCAGCTTTTCGATCGACCCCTGAGAGAGCAGCTTCTTGCCTTCGATCACCACGAGCACGTCAAATTCGCTCGATGGAAAACGCCGCGTCACCTCTTCATATTGGCGGAACTCGGGCGTGTCCGAACGGAATAATTGGCTAAGCGAATCGTCGACTTTGATTCTTGACAAGCCGAAGCCTGCGGCGATCGCAAGCCCGATCAAAATGAGAGCCATGGCCAGGGGAAACCGCAGGGATACCAAGCCGATGCGCTCGATTCCGAGAGCCAGGGCGTGCAGCTTTTGATCGCCAGGATCAGCCGACGGGGTTGCCGCGTCAGCTCTTTCGATTTTCAAACGACTCTCCGCACGCAATCCGCCGTGGCTTCATTAGAGGCTCGGCGTCACCGTGACCAGAGGTGGTCTGTAAAAAAGAAAGCAATTAGTTGAATGTGCGCAGAGTTACATTCGAAACTCGGTTGCGCGGCGGGGTTCCAGCGGCGGGCGGGGGCGAAGGGGTCCCCGGCATCCTCAATTCCCTTTGTCAGGCCCTCATCCTGTTCGGACCGCAAGAAATAGCGAGTCCGGCCGGCAGAGCCAGGGGCATTTCCCCTGGCGACGAGTTTGTTTAGTCGTGCGGCCGAAGCGCGCCGAGACAAAAATCCATCATTTGGTCCAGCGTCGGCTCGGGTTCCTTTTCATATTCCACCATGAGCCGCGGATGCCAAAAACGGATGCAGGCCGTATTGACCAAATGCGCCGTCAAAGCGGCATCTGCCTTCTGGAACTCGCCCTCGGCGATGCCGCCTGCGATGATTTGTTCCAAAAGTGCGGCCATGCGGCTGTTATGTTCGCGCATGATCGTCCAATTTTCCGTAATCGCCGCTTCAACGAGTTCATGCAGCTTACGGTCGTTCATATATTGCTTGTAATGGGTCTTTTCGACGGAACTCATCAAGTTCCGCAATTTCTGGGCTGCTGTTCCGCGAGCCGTGGCGATCTTTTCCGCTTCCGCTTCGACTCGGGCGAGCAGATGCATGCAGACGGCTTCATTGATCTCGGATTTTGCCGCAAAGAAACGATAGACATAAGAACGATAGACATTGGCCGGCGACATGTGCAGTTCGCGCGCGATGTCGGCAACCGTCGTCTTCTGAAATCCGATTTGCCGGAACAAACGCTCGGCGACATCGACGATCAGTTGATGCGTATCTTTTTCTTTCGATTTCCTTGCAGTCCGCATGTCTTCACAACCCCGCCGAGTATCGACAGAACTATGGTCGTCATGCGTAGCTGCCGCTTCTCCCAAATGGGTTGAGCGATCGATACCCTGTTCTTTAGCTTCTATTACAGTGCGCATGTTTATGTAATCCACCTTGATTCTGCTCTGCAATATGCACAGGCTCTGGCAACGGCGCTTCCCCCAAATGGGTTTAACGAGCAGTCGGCGCATAATTGTTGAGTAAGAAACGCATTCAACGGCAAAGGAATCGCGTGCCCGGGCCGGCCAATAGGAGGTAAATTGTGCCAGTCCCAGGCCTCCAAGGGCAATACTTGCGCTGTATTGTCGCATTCGGTGCTTAATAAAGCGCAAAAGCGCCGATCATCTGTGTCTAAGCCCTTCATCGGCATCCACTCTTTTAGGATCGTCGGACGCGAAAAGCTTTGTCGCGGCGAAGCCTGCCGGGCCTGCGCCCAGCCCTACCGGCGCCGGCATAGGGCCCTTGGATTTCGAACGTTTCGGGAGCAAGAACGATTCTCCAACGATTCTCCGCATTTTGAAATAGAAACGTCGAATTATGGCTCTAAAAAGGATGCTTTACCGCACGCTTCAGGTTGTATTGAAAGAGGCGTTGCGGCAGGGCACAGGCTTTTTCGCGGACTGAAGGGAAGGTCGTTGACCGGCCTGGACCGCGCCGTGCCGCGCAGCTACACCTTCGCGAACTTACCCTTTTGGCAGAAAGATACGAGCCCCATGGCGCGGCAATTCATTTATCACATGCAAGGCCTTACCAAGACCTATCCCGGCGGGAAAAAGGTTTTGGAAAACATCAATCTTTCCTTTTATCCCGATGCCAAGATCGGTGTGCTCGGTGTCAACGGAGCCGGTAAATCGACCCTTTTGCGGATCATGGCCGGGATCGACAAGGAGTTTACGGGCGACGGCTTTGTCGCCGAAGGCGCCAGGGTTGGCTATCTTCCCCAGGAACCCCAACTGGACGAACATCTCGACGTGCGCGGAAACGTCATGCTGGGCGTCGGGGCGAAAAAGGCGATCCTTGATCGCTACAATGATCTCGCGATGAATTATTCCGACGAGACCGCCGATGAAATGACCAAATTGCAGGACGAGATCGAGGCGCAGGGCCTTTGGGATCTCGACGCCCAGGTCGATCAGGCCATGGACGCCTTGGGCTGCCCTCCCGATGATTGGGCGGTTGCCAAGCTGTCCGGCGGTGAGCGCCGCCGCGTCGCGCTTTGCAAGCTGCTGCTCGAACAGCCCGAACTCTTGCTCCTCGACGAACCGACCAACCATCTCGACGCGGAAACGGTGAATTGGCTCGAAGGCCATTTGCGCAATTACCCCGGAGCAATCCTGATCGTCACCCATGACCGCTATTTCTTGGACAATGTCACCGGCTGGATCCTCGAACTCGATCGCGGGCGCGGCATCCCGTACGAAGGTAATTATTCGGCCTGGCTGAAGCAGAAACAGAAGCGCCTCATGCAAGAGGGCCGCGAGGACGAAGCGCGCCAGCGTCAGCTCGAAGCCGAATCCGAATGGATTGCGTCGAGCCCCAAGGCACGGCAAGCCAAATCCAAGGCGCGTATTCAGCGCTACGAGGATCTCGTCCAGAAACAGAACGACAGGGTGCCGACCGCCGCCCAGATCGTCATCCCCGTCGCCGAGCGCCTCGGCAATAATGTCATCGAGTTTTCGCATCTCGCAAAAGGGTTCGGCGACAAGCTTCTCATCGACGATCTCTCGTTCAAATTACCGCCCGGCGGCATTGTTGGCGTGATCGGACCGAATGGCGCCGGCAAGACCACTTTGTTTCGCATGATCATCGGTCAGGAAAAGCCGGATTCCGGCACCATCGAGGTCGGGGAGTCGGTCAAGCTCGGCTATGTCGATCAATCGCGCGATGCGCTCGATCCCAAGAAAAACATCTGGGAGGAAATCTCCGGCGGCAATGAAATGATCACCCTCGGCAAGCGCGAGGTGAATTCGCGCGCCTATACGTCCGCCTTCAATTTCAAGGGTTCCGACCAGCAAAAGAAAGTCGGCCAGCTGTCGGGCGGCGAGCGCAACCGCGTGCATCTCGCCAAAATGTTGAAATCGGGTGCCAATGTTTTGCTGCTCGACGAACCGACCAATGATCTCGACGTCGATACCTTACGCGCGCTCGAGGAAGCCTTGACCGATTTCGCCGGCTGCGCGGTCATCATCTCGCATGACCGCTTCTTTTTGGATCGCATCGCGACCCATATGCTGGCCTTCGAAGGCGACAGCCATGTCGAATGGTTTGAAGGCAACTTCGCCGATTACGAAGAGGATAAGAAACGCCGTTTGGGGATCGACAGCATCATCCCGCACCGGCTGAAATATAAGAAGTTTTCGAGGTGAGGGCTGGGTTAGTTTATTTGGTTCGCGTCGCGCCAAAACCGGCATTCGCTGGCGGCTCGGCGTATTTCTGATTTCGAGCTAAAGCTGCCCTAGCATTCCTATCCGTGGATCAGGCCTCATTAGACGCAGCCGAAATGGGTGATCAGCGTAGAGTCCGATTTCGGTAAACCCGCATCGCTTTGTTGTTGGTCGGGCCTTGAGTAGCGATACGACGGCCCATCTCACCAAACGTGATTGGGATGGTGGTCCTGGTTCTCGGATCTACTCGATAGCCCATGACGGTATCATGATTATCTTCTTTCAGAGTCTGCACTATCCTCGATGGCAGCTTACCGACATGGACCACTGACTCGGGTACACCATTTCCGCCGAATAAGGACACGGCTATAAAACCATTTCCTTCCTGATTGGCTGGCAGAACGGCCACCGTGTGCTGAAAGGCATCGCGCACATCTGCAGTTTTTCCTAGCGCCAACCGCAGAGCTCGATCCCACTCTCCCGCGATAAAGCCCCTGGGAAAGGGTTCCCGCCAATTCTCACGAGGGTTCATAACCATACCCCGGATGGAATCAGCGTCTGGCCCGAACGTCCACTCGGGCCCAAGTATGTTGTGACCAGCAGACAAGACAATCTTCAGAATGCCTCTCGTCCAACTCTCGTGGTTGAAATACTCGATGTTGAAATTTAGGCGATCAACAAGAGTCTGCTCGGACGCGCTCAAAAAATCAGCGAGCGACTCGATTAGCTTTCCCTCTTGCGAATATGCCTGCTCCCCTCTCTTTTTCATACCCCTCAGCATGCCTTCGAGGATCGGTGTTAGGCGTTCCCGCGGTCCAGACACAATCGTCGGTCCATGTTGGCCACCCTTCGGTCTGTTGACACTTGGGTCTAACCGAACATCCACCGTGCCGTCTGATTGAATTGTCATCATTCCTCTGAAGCCTTCGGGGCTCTGTCCGCGCCAGACGATGGGGGTGATCTGACCATTTTGGCTCCTAAGTTGAAGCTCATGGCGTTTAATGGCGATTGGAAGGGTGTTCGCGAATGGCGCGTCGACCTCTGAGCCAAGATCATTGTTGGCTCGCCTCGACACATCTAGCGTTTGAAGGCCGTTTGAGCCGCCGATCGACCAAGGAATTATGTGCTCGACCGATGTAGTATCGTCATCCTCAGGCTTATTGGAGTTAAGCGTAACCTTCCGATAGATGCATTTCGCCATCTTTCCTCGCTTATATCTAAAGGCTGCGCACGTAGCACAACGTCAACCTTTCGGCGAAATCAACGTTTCAGAGGACCGCCCGCAGTACGGCCGCTTTCACTCGACTCGACCATTCGAATGGTTAAGCCGCAATGGGCGCTTTGTTTCAAATGCAGCCGTTCCCGACTGTGCAAGATCCAACCGCTTAAAGTACCAAATTTCCGCGCGATCCTACTTATCCAAAGCCCGCCAGCTGTACGACGCCTTAAGTACTCGGTCCCCCAGAATCGGACAAAAATGTTTCACGTGAAACATTTTGGTAAGATCGCCGCTATTACAAAGCTTTAGCTAGTCTTCCGCCACGAACCGAAATGCCGCCCGCGCGTTATGAGGGACACTTCGCATCAGGGTGGAAAGACCTCTCGTGGCCAATCCAACACAAGTTTGTGTTCACAGCCTGCCCCCTCAATTCAAAATCTCAGCGAAATCGTACGGTTACGTGGCCATGCTTGTTTTGTGGGGCCGCTCGGCTTGCCCGGCGGACCCGCCCTCGTCTTGCAATCTAGCGGTTGTGTTTGATTGCTAAGTTTCGGCTAAAATAGGCAGCGGCTGGTCCCACCGAGGTTCGGCGTAGGAGTCCAATATGGCGCAACCCATGGTTTCTTCCTCACCGGCCATGCGAGGGGAGTCCGTATCCCTCGGCGATCGCCTTTTCGAAACCCGGCAGCTGACGCTGGACCTCGTGCAGGGGCTCAGTGCCGAAGACATGACCGTTCAAGCCATGGATGATGCCAGCCCGACGAAATGGCATCTCGCGCATACGAATTGGTTCTTCGAAAATTTCGTCCTGGCGATCCATCGCGAGGGCTATGCGTTCTTCGACGAGACCTTCAACTATTGCTTCAATTCCTATTATGAGACGCTTGGGGCACGCCAGCCGCGCGGCAAACGTGGACTTCTGACGCGGCCCTCGTGCGAGCTTGTGTTTGCTTACCGCGAACATGTCGATCGGCAGCTTGAAGAGCTTGTCGGGCGCGAGATCGAGCCGGGGTCGGAACTCGCGCGCGTCATCGAGGTCGGCATCAATCATGAGCAGCAGCATCAGGAACTGCTGCTCACCGATATTTTGGCTCTTTTTGCCGCAAATCCATTGCGTCCGGCGTATCGGGCGTCCCGCCCGCGCGTGGATCAGGGTGAGCCGGAAGCGCTTCGTTGGATCGAATATACGGGCGGACTCCATGAAATGGGGCACGCCGGGAATGGCTTTGCGTGGGACAATGAGACACCGCGACATCGCGAATTGATCCATCCGTTCAAGATCGCCGATCGGCTGATCACCAATGCGGAATGGCTTAATTTCATCGAAGACGGAGGCTATCGGAATTTCAGCCTTTGGCTTGCCGATGGCTGGACAATGGTCAATCGGGAAGGCTGGAACGCGCCGCTCTATTGGGAAGAGCGGGAGGGGCAATGGCTCGCAATGTCGCTCGAAGGCCTGCGGCCGCTCGATCGTGCCGCTCCCGTTGCGCATGTGAGCTATTATGAAGCCGATGCCTTCGCGCGCTGGGCTGGCCGGCGGCTTCCAACCGAATTCGAATGGGAGCTTGCGGCCAAGGATGTTCCGGCAAGCGGTAACACGCTGGCCTCCAAGGCTCTGCGGCCCCTGCCGGCAGGATCGGGATCAGACGGTCGGCCGCGTCAATTGTTCGGCGACGTCTGGGAATGGACGGGGAACGCCTATCTGCCCTATCCAGGCTATCGCGCGGCCCTCGGGGCGCTGGGTGAATATAACGGCAAGTTCATGGTCAGCCAGCAGGTCTTGCGCGGCGGCTCCTGCGCGACGCCGGAAGGTCATGCGCGCGCGACCTATCGCAATTTCTTTTATCCTCATCAGCGCTGGCAGTTCATGGGCCTGCGCCTTGCCTCGGAGATCGCTTGATGTCGACGATCAATAAGGTTCTCCGCGCCACGGACGCTGTTCCCGGGCCCGATGACGAGTTCGCGGCGGGCGTGATCGAGGGTCTTTCGCGCCCGCACAAGAGCCTGCCGTGCCGGTTTTTTTACGATGCGCGGGGCAGCGAATTGTTTGAGCAGATTACCGGTCTGCCCGAATATTATCCGACCCGCACCGAGGTTGCCATTCTCGAGTCCCAAATGTCCAACATCGTCGCGGACATTTGCGACGGCGCGGTGCTCGTCGAGTTTGGCTCCGGTTCGAGCCGCAAGACGGAAATCCTGCTCTCCAGCCTGCCGCAATTGCGTGCCTATGTGCCAATCGATGTATCGGCCAGCGCTCTCAGCGATGCGAAACAGCGTCTGTTGGAGCGCTTCCCATCGCTCGACATACGCCTCGTCATCGGCGATTTTTCAAACCCGGTCGCTTTTCCGAGCGACCTCACTGATGCTCCCAAGACGGGTTTTTTTCCCGGATCCACCATCGGCAATCTGAATGCGCTCGCAGCGGGCCGGCTCCTTTCCACCATGCGCGATGTGTTATCGCCCGGTGGCCGCCTCATCGTTGGGGTCGACCTGAAGAAGGACGCCCGCAAGCTTGTCTGCGCCTATAATGACGCGGCCGGCGTCACCGCCGCGTTCAATCTCAATTTGTTGACGCGGATCAACCGCGAGCTCGAAGGTTCATTTGATCTCGACGGCTTTCGGCACAAGGCCATCTACGACCCGCGCGAGGGGCGGGTCGAGATGCATCTTGTCAGCGTGAGGGATCAAATGGTGAGCGTTCTCGGCCAATGGTTCAAATTTTTTGCCGGCGAAACCATTCACACCGAAAATTCCTACAAATATTCCGTCCATCAATTTCAGGAGCTCGCCCGTTCGGCGGGTTGGAACCCCGCACAAGTTTGGATCGACGACGATAATCTTTTCAGCGTGCATGAATTGATTTCCGGTTCGCGGCCTTAAGCGGAATGCTTGATCTCTGGTGGGGACGGCGGTTGGCCCCGCGCTTGCGAACCAAATCCACACACTTGCTAAAGGGAAGGGCAGATGCCGCTGAATTTCGTCATTCTCTACGGCTCGGTCCGGCCCGAACGACAAGGGATCAGGGTTGCACGCTTTATCGATGGCCAGATCCGCGGCCGCGGACATTCGACCACCTTGATCGATCCCATGATCTACCGCCTGCCGCTGCTGGAACGCATGTACAAGGAATACAAGGGCGCCGCGCCGGCCCCGCTCGAAGAACTTGCGGGCCTCTACCGGAAGGCAGACGGTTTCGTGATCGTGAGCGGCGAGTATAACCACGGCATTCCACCGGCGCTGAAGAACCTGCTCGACCATTTTCTCGAAGAATATTTTTGGCGGCCATCCGCGATTGTCTGCTATTCCGCCGGCATGTTTGGCGGGGTCCGCGCGGCGATGCAGCTGCGGGCCACGCTGAGCGAACTTGGCATGCCGAGCATTCCTTCGCTCTTGCCGTTTGGCCGCGTCGGAACCACCTTCACCGAAGACGGCGTATTGCAAGATCCTTCGGCGTTTGCATCCGCAACGGCTCGCTTTCTAAGCGAGCTGGAGTGGTATGCGCGCGCGTTTCAGGCCGAACGCGCGAAGGGCACGCCCTATTAGCGCGCTCTCGGCCCATTGGCTGCGCAATCAGTCGACGTAGCCGTATTTGGCGTAATATTTCTGGTGGTACGTATTGCCGTGATAGCGCTCGTAACGGCTCTGGGCGGAAGTATCCACCTTGTTGAGCACCACACCCAGGAGGCGGTCCGAAATATTTCCAGCCTCCGCCAGGCCGCGTTCGATAATTTCGACCTTCGTCTTTCCCCATTCAATGACATAGACATAGGTGTCGATGAAATGGCCGGTCGCGCGCACATCCACGATCGGAGCAACAGGCGAAAGATCGACAATGATGTAGTCATACCTCAATCGCAAAAGGTCGAAGACCTTCTTCATGGCAGCCGAGGCGAGAATTTCATTGGTATGCGGAAGGCGTGAAGTCGGTCCGGCCGGCAGAAAATGCAAATTCGTGAAGGGGATCATGGTGATTGCGTCTTCGAGCGGAATATTGCCCATGACGACACCGATCGATCCCAGGGCGTCTGGAGCAAATTTTTGGCTCAAGGTCGGGTTGCGCAGATCGGCATCGACCAAAATCACGCTTCCCCCCGCATCGGCAACAAGATGGGCGAGATTGCAGGCGATCGTGGACTTGCCTTCATTTGGCAGTGTCGATGTCATGCCGATGATCTTTGTCGACTTCAAAACCCCGCTGAGATCGGCGGCGATCTTCACCGACCGGATGGCTTCGGCATAACGGGAAAACGGGGCATCGACCACATATCGAAGCCAATCCGGGTTCGCCGTCTGCAGTCTCGGATTGGGTCTGCCGCGTTGCGCCTCATCGCTTCTGTTGGTGGTTCGTGGGGTGGGGGGTCTTAATACGGGGACCATGGCTAAACAGTCGACTTGCAGCACCTCCTCCACTTGGTCGGTCGTGCGCAAGGTGCCATCCGAAGCCTCGCGAAGGTAAGCGACACCAAAGCTCAGCAGCGCGCCGCTGACGATGGTGACGAGCAGGACAATCGTCAGTCTGGGCGCGCTCTTCTTCAAAGGCCGCATCGCGGGACTGATCAGGCGGGCTTCGCTGATCGGTACGGTTTGCTGCTGGACCGCCTCCATGTACCGCTGGAGAAAGCTGTCATAAAGGGTGCGGGAGGTTTCGGCGTTGCTTTCCAGTTCGCGAAGCTGAATTTGAGCCTGACCGGTCGTCTGTGAAATGCTTACGACATTGGCGAGACTGTTTTCGAAACTCTTCTCCCTTGTGCGGGCGATTTCATAATCGCTCTTGTAGCTTTCGGCGATCTTCCGCATTTCATCCTTGATGCTTCGCCGCAGTTCCTGCATTTGCGTGCGGAGATTGATGGCCGCCAGATGGTTCTCGCCATAGCGCTTCGCCCAGATTGCTTCACGTTGGGCAATTTCGAGATACTGGCCCCTCAATTTGATGATCACTTCGCTTTTTAAAGCGTCTGCCATCGATGCATCGCCGACGTCCTGGTCCATGACGGTCGTGATGCGATCGAGACGGGCCTTGGCTTCCGCGGTCGCCGCGCGGGCCAGGATGAGCTGGCTGTTGACCTCGGCCAGCTGCTGTTCGCTCATCAACCTTCCGCCGCCGGCATCGACGATATTGTTCTTGCTTTTGAAATCGACGACGGCGCGCTCGGCCGCGGTCGCCTGGGTGCGCAGCTCGGAGATGCGTTCCTGCAGCCACCGGCTCGCCCGGCGCGCGGCCTGATATTTGGAGTTCAATTGATCGTCGATATAGGCGTCGGCCAAAGTGTTGACGATCAGCGCGGCCTTGGCTGCATCCTGCGAGGTGAACCCAATATTCATGACATAGGTCAGACCAAGCCGGCTGACCGTGCGCTGCCTGTTGAACTTGAGCAAAGCCGCGCTTTCGCGCTCAAACTCAGTCTCCGATTCCTGCTTACTGAACAGCTTCGTTGCGAATGACACCGTCGCGCCAATCAGCCCCTTCGAGGGGCCGACGAATTCAGGGTCTTCGGTCAGATGCAGTTTTCGGATGACCGCGAGGCTTATGCTGTCTGATTTGAGAACTTCGACTTCCGTTTGGACGGTCGCGGTGTCGACATCGACGTTGCTCAGAACCGATTCTTGCTGGAACAGTTGAACCTTACGCTTGTCGATGACGATTGTTCCGTCAGCCGTAAAGCTCGCCGGGGTGATGAAATAGTAAAGGAACCCCAGCGCGAGGCAGCAGAGAAAAATCAAACTCACGAGAGGGCGTTGCCGCTTAAGAATTTTGAGTGAATTATTTAAGGAATGGAGGAAAGGCTTATCTGGCTGCCCTGAACCGTCGTCTGAATGAGGGGAGCGCTTGTTAATCTGCAGCATCTTTTTCGGTCACCATAGGTCTGGATTAAAAGCTTGCCGCGGCGATCCCGGTCACGTCATGACCCAGTTAACGATAAGCTTAAGCGATAAACTGCTCATAATTATGGCCCAGCTCTCGACCGGGGCAGTATCCGCCAGGCTCTGCATACACCCCGGGAAATCGGGGCATGCACGCAGTTTAGCACAGTCCGGGAGCCCAACGGATGAACTGAATACAGCCCTCTCTCGGTTCTTCGCTCATTGCCGCGACACTCACGTTCGCTGACGAATACTGCAGAGGTTTTGACCCTTCCATTGGCGCTAGCCAAGGGGTCAACTGAGCGAGCAGTACCAGACAAAGCCTTATTCAACAATACAGACAAAGTGTTATTAAATGACACAAGACACGCGGAACGGCCCGGCGTCTGCCCATCAGTGCGCGTGACAGATCCGAGGTCCCTTGGCCGAAACCGGCCCATGCGACGGCAGAATCAATTGTCTGGGCCAAAGGCGGCAGGTTCAATACCGCGCGCTGACGGGCGTGTCGCAGATATAGACCTCGACAAGGCGAGGGCCTGTCGGCGTATCAAGTTGCTGAACCGCGAAACAATCCAGGTTCGGCCGATGATAAATGTACCCATAGGGGTACGGAGCGCCAAAGAACGGCATGCCCTCAACGGTCCCGACGGGCCTGGCGTCGGCGGCAACCGGAAGGGCCATAATGCCCAGGCACGCGCCGTAGGTCGCCGCACGAAGCTTCCTGAACATCATTTCAGAATTCCAGTATTTCGAGAGTAATTCCCATTATATATGCCATGAATCAGGTTACCGAACAAGCTGGTCCGAGACCTGCGGAAGTGCGCTGTGATCTTATCGCCACAGTCGGGAGAAAGGACGTCGCCTTTCCATCGGCGCCGCGTGCGCTGATCGTTTGCGGATTTGAACCGGCCGAGACCGCATCGGAGCCAATAGTCAGGTTGTTAGCATGGGGGCGTTCCAATGACCGGCGCCGGGACCGACCGAACCAAGCCCAGTCATGAAGGGGGCCCGGCGATCATTCTGGTGCGTCCGCAACTTGCGGTAAATATCGGAATGTGCGCGCGGGCGATGGCCAATTTCGGCCTAGTCGACCTGCGTCTCGTAGCGCCCAAGGGGGGCTGGCCGCGGACCGGCGTTTTGCGAAAAGGGGCACATGCCGCGGCTGCGGGCGCCGTGCATTTGCTCGAAGCCGCTTCCCTGTTCGAAACCCTTGACGAAGCCGTTGCCGATCTCAATTTCGTTTGGGCAACCACGGCGCGCGAGCGAGGCCAACACAAGCGAATTCTCACGCCCGCGGAAGCCATGCCGGAATCCGCCGGGAAAATCGCGTTGGGCGAAAAACACGGCGTATTGTTTGGCCCCGAACGCACCGGGCTCACAAATGACGACGTCGCATTGGCCAATGCGATCATAACGTTTCCAGTGAACCCGGCTTACGCGTCGCTCAATCTGGCGCAGGCTGTGCTCCTCGTCGGCTATGAGTGGATGCGTGCGGCAACAGACGCTGCGGCTCCCTTCGCCGTTTCTCAAGGCTCGCCGGCCGCGCCCTTATTAATGGTGTTATCTTTTTTCGATTATCTGGAATCGGAGCTTGAACGCGCGGGGTTCTTCCGGCCCATCGGTAAGCAACCGGTGATGCGGCGGAATCTGCGCAACATCTTTCACCGGATGCAACTAAATGAACAGGACGTCCGGACGCTTCGTGGAATGGTTGTGCGCCTGGTCGAAGGTCGGCGCGATGGATCGGCGTCGGAGACCGAGCCCGAACAAGTGACCGGCGACAAAGGCTGAGTTTTGCCGTTTTGATTGGCCGAATGGCCAAACAAAGGACATGAAAGTTATTAATTATCATTTGTCGAAATTTGATACTTTGCTATTGTTAAGCCGATTACAGCGAGGCACCTATGGCTGCCGGATATATCTACGTATTGGCGAACGGTTCATTGCCCGGGCTGGTGAACGTGGGGATGACAACCACGCCTCTGCCCGATGGACCCAATGAGTTGTCGGTGGAAGGCAAGCTGATAACGCCATTCAAGGTCGTATTCGAAGATCATTTCGACAATGGCCGCGCTGCCGAGGCGGTTATCCATTCGGCGCTGACAAATAAAGGTCTGCGCGTCTCCAACACGAAACAGTTTTTTCGAACCTCGGTATCCGATGTCTTAAAAACCATCGCTTCGATCAGCCCGCCCTTGAAGCTGTGTGGCTCGCGCGCCGGCGCGGACGTGCTCAGCACCGAGTCTGACGATGGCGTCGGCGATCTGTTGGAGAGAGATCGCCTTGGCAAAGATACACTGATCGCCTTGGACTATTACAAGAAAGGTGCGCAGCGCGGGTACAGCGTTTGTTACGCAGAGATGGCAAAGGTCTTTATAGATGCGCGCCACACGGCAAACGCCAGAAAATCGTTTTTTCGATTTGTGGAGTGCAGCAAGGTTAGCAGGCAACGGTCGAAACCCCCGCGCTTCGTGAACGAAGTGTTGTGGGCTTTGCTCAAATGGGACCTGTCCACTACGGATGCCGATCGCCGGCTCAATGAGCCGATCCTTGAATATTCAAAGGAACTGATCACCCAGGCCGAGCACAATGTCGACAGCTACCATGTGTGGACTCTGCCTGGAAAACCATCTTAAAAGACCGCCATGGCCTCGATGCGCTGAGCGGTTTCCGCGCATATTCTAAAGATTCATTCCTTCAACGACGACAAGGGCCGCGCGACCGCTTCCAATGGCTTGCGCTCCGCCGCGATGCCCCAGAACAACTCGACGACGGCGGCCAGACCCATGAGCGCTGAAGCCAGCAGATAGCCGTTGAAAACACTGGCCCGTGAGCCGGTTGCAATCAGCCTCCCAAACAGCAATGGCGCGCCCACTCCGCCGACCGCCGTTCCCGCCGCGTAAAAAAAGGCTATGGCGAGCGCGCGCATTTCGACGGGGAAGATTTCAGACGCCGTCAAATAGGCGGCTCCGGCCGCCGAGGATGCAAAAAAGAAGATGACCGACCAGGCGATCGTCTGCTGCGTGGCATCGAGGAGATGATGCATAAACGCCCAGCCGCTTGCAGCAAGCAGCAAACCCGAAATTGCATAGGTAAAGACGATCATTCGCTTGCGGCCGATGGAGTCGAACAACGGGCCAAGCACCAATGGCCCAAGCACATTGCCAAGCGCGAAAGGAAGAATGTACCAGCCCACATTGAAGGACGGGACATCATAGAAATTCGTGAGGATCAGCGCATAGGTGAAAAAGATCGCATTATAAAAAAAGGCTTGGGCCATCATGAGGGTCAGCGCGAGAAAGGTTCGGATTCTCAAAGTGACGAAAAGCGTTTGAAAGACCTCCCGCAGCGGCGTGTGCGTGCGTGGACGCAAGCGCATGGGAGCGAGGATCGATTGATCCGGCAAATTTGTTCCATGCAGGCGAAATCCGGCCTCGATGTCATCGACCACTTTTTCCGCTTCCAGTTCCCTGCCGTGAATGACGAGCCAGCGTGGACTTTCAGGGATCCAGGTTCGGAGAAAAAGGATGACGAGGCCGAGGGCTGCCCCAATAAAAAAAGCAAGACGCCAGCCGATGTCGGGATCAAACCGGGTCGGATCGAGGACGTAAATCGAAGCCGCCGCCCCAAGCGCGCCGCCGATCCAGAAGGAACCGTTGATCGCAAGATCGGTCCATCCGCGATAGCGCGCCGGGATCATTTCCTGAATGGTCGAGTTGACCGCGCTGTATTCGCCACCGATTCCGGCGCCGGTCAACATTCGGAAAAGGCAAAAGCTTTCCAAATTCCAGGCAAATGCCGTCGCGGTCGAGGAGACAAGGTAGAGGCCCAATGTGATGAAGAACAGCAGCCTGCGGCCCAACCGATCGGTCATCCATCCAAAGACAAGCGCGCCAATCACCGCTCCCGCCAAGTAAAAGCTCGAGGCCAGGCCAATGTCGGTCGCGGTAAAATGGAGGACTGGGCTGGCTTCGAGCGCGCCAGCGACGGATCCTGCAAGCGTGACTTCAAGACCGTCGAGCACCCAGGTGATTCCGAGCGCGACCACCACCAGCGTATGAAATCTGCCCCAGGGGAGGCGGTCGAGACGCGCCGGAACACGGGTTTCGAGAATCTCGCCCTTCATGACCGTCCTTCACCACTCGTCCGATCGCATGTTAATAAGCCGTGCGGCCATTGTTTGACTGCTTTGAGCGGAGATGGCTGTCGGGCGCACGGGAAACGAATAGATTTCAATTGTTTTTAACCAAAATCTGCCTTGATCGTCGGTCATGCCAACCGTCCTGATGTCGGAACCGGCCGTCGAACTAAGTGTTTTCGTTTGGCTTTAGCTATGTCGCGCGCCCCAAAAATCCTGGTCTTCGATTCCGGCCTCGGCGGATTGACCGTTTACGCGGAGATCGCGCGTCTGCGGCCGGACGCCCATTTGATCTATGCCGCCGATGACGCAGCCTTTCCCTATGGGGATCTAAGTGCCGACGTTCTGATCGCGCGGGTCATGTCGGTGTTGGAGCGTTTGATTGACCGCTGCGGTCCGGATGCCGTCGTCATTGCCTGCAACACGGCCTCAACCTTGGCGTTGCCGCATTTGCGGGCCCGGTTTTCCCACATGCCGTTCATCGGCACCGTCCCGGCGATCAAGCCGGCGGCGGGTCTCTCGCGCTCGGGTTTGATTTCGGTGCTCGCGACTCCGGGAACCGTCGCACGCGACTATACCCATGATCTGGTGCGCACCTATGCGGCGCATTGCGTGGTCAATCTGGTGGGATCGAGCGTGCTCGCAAGCCTTGCCGAAGCGTTCATGCAAGGGAGCCATATTGCGGACGCCGCCATCGCCGAGGAAATTCTGCCTGCCTTCGTATCGGACGAACACCGCCGTACCGATTGTATCGTGCTGGCTTGCACGCACTATCCGTTGCTTCTGGAGCATTTCGAACGGTTGGCACCGTGGAAGGTCGAATGGATCGATCCTGCCTCGGCCATTGCGAGGCGCACCGATCATGTTTTGCGCGAAGTCGGATTCTCCCTCGCGCCATATCCGTCTTCGGTGCCTAATTATGCAATCTTTACCGGGGAAGCGGGGCCGGGGGCGCAGCTTTTGGCCGCCTTGCGCCTTCGCGGCATTGCGAATGCCGTGATAGCGAAAATGCCTCACCACAAAGAACATATTCTCGGACCGCAAGCGCTCTAGAGGTGTTTGATCCCGTATTTTGATGATGCATTATTTTCTCCTGAATGGAGGGATGCGCTATGGGCCAGGTTCTTCACGGCAGCGCCACAACGACAGAGGCGGTCCGTCGAGCGGCACAACATAGTCAAGAGAGCCTGAGGGCTCTGGCCAAGCGCTACAGGATCAAACACATAGCTCGAACACAGCCCATCAAAACAGGGAGCCCTGGTTTGGCTTCCGCTTGCCCTTGCTGGCCGCGCGTTCGATAGGTGGGACCTGTTTGTCGGAGCCGGCCCGCGCGGCACGGCGGCCATCCGCAAATTCAATATCAAGCAAGGCGCCATCCGTTATCTCGGCCGCGCTGCGCAGCGGTTTGTCGTTCTCGTCCCGGACGAGCGCGAAGCCGCGCGCCAGGACTTGCTTATAGCCAAGGCTGCCGAGCAATTGTCCCAGGGTGTCGACGCGCGTCTGGCGGAGACTAATGCAGGATTGAAAGCCGCGCTTTAGGTGGTTACCCAAGGCATGGAGCGCGGCCTCCGCCCGTTCCTTTTCAAGCCTGACCCTCGTGACGCGCGCCGCCGCAAGTCTTGCCGCGAGATACGCAAGCGCTTGCGCTCTTCGCTCATTGCCGGTGGTCCGATAGCGCAGCAACCTTTGTCCGAGCGCCTTGAGGTGTCCCGCTTCGCGGGCCATTCTTGTCTGCGGGGACTGTTGCGCGAGGCGATGCGACAGGCGCGCCAAGCCGAGGTGCCATCCGTCATAGGCTCTTGAACGCGCGCCGATCAGGCGGCTTTCGAGGTTGTCGAGCCGTTGACGGGGCAGGGCGACAATCGTGTCGCTCTGCGGCAGGGCGCGGACCAGGGCCCGGAACTCATTGCGGCGGCGCTCGAGACCCCGCAACGAGGCGTTGATGTGGCGGCGGCCAAGGTCGGCGAGGCCGGCGGCAAGTTCACCGCGCACAGGCACGGCCTTTTCAGCCGCAGCGGTCGGGGTCGGCGCGCGGAGATCGGCGGCGTAGTCGATCAAGGTCCAATCCGTTTCATGGCCGACGGCCGCAATAAGCGGAACATGGCTGCGGGCCGCCGCGCGCACGACGATTTCTTCGTTAAAGCTCCAGAGATCCTCAAGGGACCCGCCGCCCCGCGCCACGATAATCAAATCCGGCCGGCGCAGGCGACCCTGTTCGGGCAGGGCGTTGAGCCCGTCGATGGCGGCTGCGATCTCGGTTGCCGAAGACTCCCCCTGGACCCGTACCGGCCAGACCAGGACGTGGCGGGGAAACCGGTCGGCGATCCTATGCAGAATGTCGCGAATGACCGATCCGGTTGGTGAGGTCACGACCGCGATGCATCCCGGCAGGAACGGCAAGGGCCGTTTGCGGGCCTCATCGAAAAGCCCCTCCGCCGCGAGTTTGCGGCGGCGCTCCTCGAAGAGCGCCATGAGAGCGCCGATCCCGGCGGGCTCCAACGATTCAATAATAATCTGATAGGTGGATTTCCCGGGAAAAGTCGTGACTTTTCCAATCGCAATGACTTCCAGCCCTTCCTGGGGCTTGGTCTTCAATTTGGAAAAGACCCCCTTCCAGATCACCGCATCGATGCGGGCAGACTGATCCTTGAGGCAGAAATAGGCGTGGCCGGACGAATGCGGGCCTCGATAGTTTGAGATTTCGCCGCGCACCCGCACGAAGCCAAAACGATCCTCGACCGTCCGCTTCAAGGCGGCTGATAATTCAGTGACGGTGAGCTCGGGCGCGTTGCTTTGGGGCTGATCGGACATGGCGCGAACATGCAGGATTTCGGCGTCGCAGGAAAGAGCGGTTCAAAATCGGATTTCCTGCGGCATTTATGCTATGCGGCGGGCTGCATAAAAAGGCCCGCAACCGTGGCGCTGACACGCGTTGAGCGGTAGCGTTGCTTGGCGATTCGGCATTTCTCGAATGCCGCACGGCTTGGCGGGAACATGGCGGTGTTTTGATCTGGACCGCGTTATTTGACCATCGGGAATTGCATGACCACCTTCGCGCCAGAGCAATTGAAGGAAACGCTGATCTTTCTCACAACGGCAGGCGTCGTTGTGCCGCTGTTCCGGCGCCTGAAAATCAGTCCGATCCTGGGTTTTCTCGCCGCCGGCGTCTTGCTCGGCCCCTATGGCCTTGGGGCGCTCGCGCAACACATCCGCTGGCTCTCGCTTTTTGTTCTTGGGGACGTCGCTGATATTGCACCGGTTGCAGAATTCGGCGTCGTTTTTCTCCTGTTTATGATCGGTCTTGAACTGTCCTGGCAGCGCTTGGTCATCATGCGCAAGCTGGTGTTCGGGCTTGGCGCATTGCAGGTGTTCGGCTCGGCCGCCGCTTTGGGAAGCATCGCCTTGCTGCTGAAAGAGCCGCCGAACTCGGCCGCGGTTCTGGGCTTTGCGCTGGCCATGTCCTCGACCGCCATTGTCATCCCTGTCCTCGCCGAAGCCAAGCGACTCGGAACCACGGCCGGCCGGGCAACTTTCGCCGTCTCGCTTTTTCAAGATGTGATGGTGGCGCCGCTCCTGTTCATGGTCACGATGCTTGGCATTCATGGAGGTGATTTCGGCACCGCCATGATTGCGGCATTGGTTCCGGCATTGACCGGCCTCAGTATCATCGTGCTGGGTGGCCGGCTCGTCATGCGGCCCCTTTTTCATCATGTTGCCGCGGCCGGATCGACCGAGTTTTTCATGGCGGCCTGCCTGCTGGTGGTAATCGGAACCGGCGTGCTCACCGCAATGTTTGGCATGTCGATGGGACTTGGCGCGTTTATCGCTGGCGTTCTCCTCGCCGAAACCGAATATCGGCGCGAGATCGAAGTGACGATCGAGCCCTTCAAAGGCTTGCTGTTGGGCTTGTTCTTCGTCTCGATCGGGGCAAGTCTCGATGTCTCGGCGGTGATGTCGGATCCATTCAAAATTCTTGGGCTCGCGCTTGGGCTCATCCTCGTCAAAATCTGCACCACCTGGCTGGCGGCCCGCATTTTCCGGCTATCTTCGCGCGTTGCGACCGAAGCCGCACTGTTGCTCGCGCCGGGCGGCGAGTTCGCTTTCGTGATCATCACGGCCGCCGTCGCGGCCAAGGCCTTACCCTCCGCCATCGGCGCGGATGTGATGATCGCGGTGACCCTTTCGATGTTCCTTGTTCCGTCCTTGGGTGCGCTCGCGCGAGCCATAACCGGTCGGCGCGCAGGGATGGAACCCGAGGAGCTTTTGCCACCAGAGGGACGCGATCAGGCGCCCGATGCGATCATCGTCGGCTATGGGCGGGTCGGACAGCTTGTCGGCGAAATGCTTCGCGAGCATGGCATGGGATTTCTGGCGGTCGAGACGGACGCGACCATGGTCAAGCGATTCCGGGCATTGGGAATCGACATTTACTGGGGCAATGCCTCGCGGCCGGATTTTCTTGCCCGGTGCGGATTAGGCAAGGCCAAGGCTCTGATTATCACGATGGACAGACCCGCCGACGCGGAAGAGAT
The DNA here is from genome assembly GCA_004564215.1 of Beijerinckiaceae bacterium. NCBI lineage: Bacteria > Pseudomonadati > Pseudomonadota > Alphaproteobacteria > Hyphomicrobiales > Beijerinckiaceae > Beijerinckiaceae bacterium. The sequence goes on from CP024846.1 coordinate 3,100,612, forward strand.
CGTCGCCAATTCGCGCGCGGCCTTTCCAAAGCTCACCATCGTCGCAAGGGCACGCGACGCGCAGCACGCGACCGTGCTTTATAAACTCGGCGTGAGTGATGCGGTCCCCGAGACGATTGAGGCAAGTCTGCAATTGTCGGAGGCCGTGCTCGTGGACATGGGCATTCCGATGGGGAAGGTCATTGCCTCGATCCATGGCAAACGCGACGAATTCCGAAAGATTTTACGCCCTGTTGCCGGCCGCGCCGAGGAAAGACATGCGATCAAGAGGTCGCTGCGCCTGAAGGAAATCAACAAACAAAAGTCGAGACCAAACGCCACGGAATGAAGTCGGTGCGCTATCACACAGCCTGGGCTTGGCGCATGTTGCTTTTGGCGACAACCGCGCGTCTTTGGCGCGATCAGTTCGACTTTGGGGGGAATAGGATGAAAGCAGCTTCCTTGTGTTTCCAGTCCGCGGTGGGGTTGGCAGTCTTGGGAATGGCGTGGGGTCTTGGAATGGCCATTTCCGGGGATCATTCCACCATGCCCGCGCATGCCCATCTCGTTTTGCTCGGATGGGTATCCTTATTTCTGTTCGGGATTTTTTATAAGCTTCATCCGGCGCTCGACCGCGGCCGCATCGCCTTGCTGCAAGTCTGCTTGTGGATCACCGGCACCCTGATCATGACTTTGGGGGTCGCGCTCATTCACACGGGCCGTCAGATTGGCGTGCCCTTCGCGTCGATTGGTTCGTTCATGGTGCTGGCAGACATGCTGCTCTTTGGTTGGCTCGTGGTCCGGCGCGAACGTGTCGAAGAGATGGCCCGTGTATCTTCGGCGCTTCTTGGCGAATGATCGTCGGAACGGGGCAATTGGGGCCCATCTGAAAGACTAGAGCATGTTCCGAAAAAGTTGACCGACTTTTTCGATCAGAACTTGCTCCAACTCGTTGAACTTGAGCGATTCCTTTTCGATCAGATGATTCCATCTGATCGGGAAGCGCTCTAAGAGCGCGGGATGTTCCCGCGCTTTCATCACTCCACCGTGTGTTTTCCGCGCCGACGGAAAATCCACAGGATAAGAGCAAGGACGAAGGGGACGGCGAGCGCGGTGGCGACGACCGGATCGAATATTTCTATCTTTCGATGCAATCCCTCGAAAAGCAGATGCAAGATCGAAAGCAGATAATAGGTGATGGCGGCGATGGAAACGCCCTTGACCGCTTGCTGCAATTTCAACTGTAACTGGAACCGGTCGTTCATATTGCTCAAAAGATCCTTGTTCTGACTTTCGAGTTCGATGTCGACACGGGTGCGCAAGAGCTGCGCCGCGCGGGCAAGCTTACGTGAGAGGTTTTCCTGGCGCTCCTCGGTCGAGGCGCAGGTCCGAATGGCCGGGGTCAGGCGCCGTGCCAGAAAAGCGGCCAAGGTCGGGATATTCGGCAACGCCTCTTCGCCAATCGCTTCGAGCCGCACACTCACAAGTTCCTGATAGGCGCGCGTCGCGCCAAATCGGTAAAGACATTGCGCCGCGCTGGCCTCGAGTTCCGCGGCCAGAGCGGTCAGATGATCGAGCAGTTCGCGGCTCGCCTCCAGCCCCTCGCTCGCGCGCATCTTTTGCACGAGCAGCGGCAACTCGTTTTCGATGCGTCGAATCACCGGGCTTGCGCTCTCGGCTTCCGGAAGGCCGAGCAAGGCCAAAGTCCGGTAGGTCTCGACCTCGAGGAGGCGCCGCACCAGCGCGCCGGCTTCGACGGGAGTCAAACGGCGGTCGAGCACGAGCATTCGCACGAAGCCGAACGCATCCGGATGAAAATCGGTGGCGACAATGGCGGCGCCGCCTGCAACTTCCGAAGCGGCAAGCCGGTTCGGTTCAAACAGCGATTGCCAGTCCGCATCCCAGGGAGCTTCCGGTAGAAAATGAAGGTCGGCTGCGACGATCAACGGCCCTGGCTGCGGCAGGAGCCGCATATAGTTGGAAAGATCGCCGGCGCTTGGCTGAAACGCGGTATGCGCAATGCCGTTGGCGTCCGCCTTGGGAGAGGCTTGAAGAAACTCCCAGGAGTAGGTCATGAACTCGCCATGATGCTCCCAGCGCAAGACGACCTGCGAGAGTTCAACCAGATACTGCCTGGCCTCGGACGGGGGAGCGGGACAAGCGCGTGCGAGGCAAAAAGAATCGAGCGCTGCCCGTGCTTTCGTTGCGGCGGCCTGATCGGTCATGAAGGCAAAATGCAGGATGCGTCTGGGTCCGTCCAATTCGGCAAAAGGCCGGGCGTGCACTTCCGCCAGAACGCGGCCACGCTGGGCATGGGGCAGAAACGCCGTCGCTTTGTTGTCTTGTTGTTCCGGCACGTGATCCTATCCTTGATAGCTATGGAGTGTAAGGCAGCCCAGGCTTTCCAATTTTCGCGCGGGCCATCTGATGAATCGGCCGCTGGCCTATAGTTTCAAACGCGCGGGCGCAGTTCGTCTTGGCCTCATGCTTTTCTTCCCCGCCGGATGTGGAATATGTAGAGCCCGTTTGCTACCTCCTCGCGCTCCAGCGTATCACCGGTCTCCCGGACAAGATGCGGAATATCAATGACGGCCAGCCGATCGGTGCATTCCACAATGATAAGGTCACCCGAGGCCAGCCTTCGAAGGGCCTTGCGCGTTCGTAGCACCGGCAGGGGACATTGCAATCCGCGAAGATCGAGATAAATCGAAGACAAACAAAAATCCATGCTGGGCGACGCTGCCAAATTCGGCTTGGAGAGGGGCAAGCAATGCGGGTGATAGGCGTGGTCGGTTGGAGCGGCGCGGGTAAGACGACGCTGATCGTCAAGCTGATCCCGCGCTTGCGGGAACGCGGCCTGACCGTCTCGACGCTCAAGCACGCGCATCACGCGTTCGATGTCGACCAGCCGGGCAAGGATTCCTATCTCCATCGCGAGGCTGGAGCAACCGAGGTGCTCGTCGCCTCCACCCGGCGGTTTGCCTTGATGCATGAAATACGGGGGGCGGAAGAACCCAATCTGGCTCAGCTCTTGTGCCGCCTCGCCCCGGTCGATCTCGTGCTCGTCGAGGGGTATAAGCGCGACGCCCATGCAAAAATCGAAGTTCACCGCACGGCAAATGCCAAGCCTTTGCTGTATCCCGACGATCCAACCATTGTCGCGCTTGCGACCGACGCCAAAGAAAATCCGCCGCTCGATCTGCCGTGCGCCCATCTTGACGACATCGAGACCATCATTGGCCTGATCCTCTCGCGTGCGCGCCCATTGGAAGAAACAATTCGCACTCTCGCCGACGGCGACAAAGACAAAGCATAGGACAATTTATGGCTCAACTCGGCAATGATAGCTTCGCGGCCGGTGCAGCGCTGATGCCATTGGAGGAAGCAGCCGAGCTACTTTTGGCGCGGGTTCCCTGCGTCGAAGGCACCGAAGAAATCCCTCTCGCCGAAGCCGTCGGGCGGGTGCTCGCGAAGCCTGTCTTGGCCCCCATCGACTTGCCGCCCTTCGACAATTCCGCGGTCGATGGCTATGCGGTGCGGTTTCAAGATCTCGCCGCGAATGTCGAAACCACACTTGCGGTCTCGGGCCGCGTAGCTGCTGGGCAATCGTCGCTTGCTGCAAAGACCGATCGCAAGGCCGTGCGCATTTTTACCGGCGCCCCCATCCCGGAGGGAATGGACACGGTTTTCATGCAAGAGGATTGCCGGGTCCTCTCCGATGGCTCCGTGGTCTTCCCGGCCGGACTCGCGCAGGGTGCCAACCGCCGTTTGCGCGGTGAAGATATTCGGCGTGGCGACGCAGCGCTGCAGAACGGCCGGCTGTTGCAGCCAGAGGATCTGGGGCTCGCCGCGGCGCTCGGCCTCGCGTCGCTCGTCGTCCGGCGGAGATTGAGAGCGGCAATTTTTTCGACCGGCAATGAGATTGTTTCGCCGGGGGAGCCGCTGCGTTCGGCCGCCGTCTATGACGCCAATCGATTCATTTTGCATGGATTGTTGCGCCGCCTCGGTGTCGAGGTGACGGATCTCGGAATCCTTGCGGACGACCAACAGATCATTGGACCGGCGCTGCACGCGGCGGCGAAAACTCACGATCTTGTCTTGACCTCTGGCGGCGTCTCTGTTGGCGAGGAAGACCACGTCAAGGCGGCGGTTGCCCAACATGGTTCTCTGGTTTTTTGGCGTCTGGCGATCAAGCCGGGACGCCCAGCTGCGATGGGAGTGATCGAGGGCACGCCATTTGTGGGTCTGCCCGGCAATCCCGTCGCCGCCTTTGTGACCTTCGCCTATATCGTGCGGCCTCTGGTTGCGGCGCTCTCGGGGGCCTTGTTCGAACCGGTGCGTCCTCTCTCCGTCGTCTCTGGCTTTGCTTACGAAAAGAAAGCCGGACGCCGCGAGTACGTCCGGGTCTGCTTGCGGGGCAATGCCGCCGACGGCATGATCGCTGAAAAATACCCCGTCGAAGGATCGGGAGTTCTGACATCTCTCACCCGCACGCATGGTTTTGTCGAATTGCCGGAGGCCGTCACCATTGTAACGCCGGGAGAGAAGGTGGCCTATATTGACTATCGTCTGATCAGATAGTCCTTGGTTCCGTTGAGCTGTGCGGCTGACCCGCATGTCGCATACCGGGACATCTGCACGGGCAACAAGCCGGAGGCCAAGAGGAGAAAACGTCGTCGATGCTCTATCTGTGGATCATGCTGGGAAGCGCTCTGGGCGGTGCCGGGCGTTACTGGTTTTCCGGATTCGTCGCAAATCGCATTGGGGAAACCTTTCCCTGGGGCACAATTTTTGTGAATATTTCCGGCTGCTTCGTGATTGGGTTCTTCGCCACCCTGACCGGCCCCGATGGCCGCCTGCTGGTTGGCACCACCGCCAGGCAATTCGTGATGGTCGGTCTTTGCGGCGGCTACACCACATTTTCCTCGTTTAGCCTGCAAACGCTTACTTTGGTTCAAGATGGCGAATGGGCACGCGCCGCCGCCAATGTCGGCCTTTCGGTGGTCCTTTGCTTCGTCGCGGTCTGGCTAGGTCACATCGCCGCCAGCATGCTCAATCAATTGAAGGGAGTTTGAAGAATGCAAATCCCCCGCGATGCCTTGCTGCTGCGGATCTTCGTCGGTGAGGACGATCGCTACGACCATCAACCTCTCTATGAAGCGATCGTGATGAAAGCGCGCGAATTGCATCTTGCCGGTGCGACGGTGCTGCGCGGACCGATGGGATTTGGCCATTCAAGCCGACTGCACACGACGAAAATTCTCCGACTGTCGGAGGATTTGCCGTTTGTGATCGAAATCGTCGACAGCGAGGACAAGATCAACGCTTTTCTGCCCGTCCTCGACGGCATGATGACCAGTGGCCTCGTTACGCTTGAGAAGGTCCAGGTGGTTCAATATGGATCCACCACCAAGACTCAAGGGGGTTAGGCATCGCGCTGGCGTTCCGGGTGCGTCCCATGTCCGGCGATTGCGACGAGACTCCGGTTGTTCTTGTCTTGAACCTTGGCTAACGTGACGCCCACGTTTGCGTCAAAGTGCACCGGGACGGGGGCAGTATCCAGATGTTGGGCGAAAATCAGCGTTGGCCGAAGAGGTTTTCCCCGATAACGTCGCCGCTTCGGGACAGATAATCATGAACGAGACGAATATGACGGACCGCGCCATCGCAAAGGGCGGAATTCTTGGACGCGAACGGATTGTTGCCAAGCCAGGATTCAACCGTTGGCTGGTTCCCCCCGCGGCCCTCGCCATCCATCTCTGCATTGGCATGGCCTATGGTTTCAGCGTCTTTTGGCTGCCTTTGTCCCGCGCGGTCGGAACCGCGACCGGCGACAAAGTCCCGGCTTGCGCGGGCGCCGCGACGACGTTTTGGGAAAAGACCGTCGGGACTGCCCATGCGCTGACCGCGACGGATTGCGAATGGACGCAATTCGATCTCGGCTGGATGTTCACGCTTTTCTTTGTTCTGCTTGGCTCTTCGGCAGCCATTTGGGGCGGCTGGCTGGAACGCGCGGGCCCCCGCAAGGCGGGCGTCTACGCAGCCCTTTGCTGGTCCGGCGGCTTGATGATCTCGGCGGTCGGGGTCAACATGCATCAGCTCTGGATGCTTTGGATCGGGTCTGGCGTGATCGGCGGCATTGGGCTTGGTCTTGGCTATATTTCGCCGGTTTCGACGCTGATCAAATGGTTTCCCGATCGGCGGGGCATGGCCACCGGCATGGCGATCATGGGGTTCGGCGGCGGTGCGATGATCGGTTCGCCGCTGGCCACTTTGCTTATGAGCTATTTCAAAACCGCAACCTCGGTCGGCGTCTGGCAAACCTTTGTTGTGCTGGGCCTTGGCTATTTCGTTTACATGATAGCCGGCGCCTTTGGATACCGGGTGCCACCGGAGGGTTGGAGCCCCGAAGGCTGGACGCCCTCGGCGGTCCAGAAGGCCATGATTACGACCCATAATGTGGATCTGAAGGATGCGCATAAGACGCCGCAGTTCTGGCTGATCTGGGGGGTGCTGTGTCTTAACGTCTCCGCCGGCATTGGCATTATTGGCGCCGCCTCGCCGATGCTGCAGGAAACTTTTGGCGGCACTCTGTTTCGCGATCCTTCGGTCGGTTTCGTGCAGTTCACCGATGCGCAAAAAACCCTGGCGGCCGCGATCGGCGGCGGGTTCGTCGGCCTGTTCTCCTTGTTCAATATCGCGGGCCGGTTTTTTTGGGCGACGCTGTCCGACAAGATCGGCCGCAAGGCGACCTATTTCGCCTTTTTTATTCTGGGCACGGTATGCTACGCGCTGGCCCCGACACTGGCCAGCCTGAGGCTGCTTGGCGTATTCGCGGCCTCGTTTTGCCTGATTGCCTCAATGTATGGCGGCGGCTTTGCAACCATTCCCGCCTATCTTGCGGACATGTTCGGGACGCGATTTGTCGGCGCGATCCACGGTCGCTTGCTGACGGCGTGGTCGACCGCGGGCATCGTCGGACCGGTGATTGTCAATTATCTGCACGATACCCGCGTAGCCGAGGGCATGCCGCGCGATCATGTTTACGATCTGATCTTCTATATTCTCGCGGGGATGCTGGTTATTGGCTTTATTTGCAACCTGCTCATCCGTCCCGTCTCTCCCAAATGGTACATGACCGAAGACAAGCCCAAAATCCTGGCAGATGCGACGCTCGCCATTTCATCCAAAACTCACGGAATCGGCCGTGGCGGCCTGGATGTGAAGGCCTTGTTCGCCTGGGCGACAGTCGGTATTCCGCTCGCTTGGGGGATTTGGAAGACGATCGAAGGTGCCGCAAAAATCTTCCAATGAGGACCTGAAAATCACCAAAGGCCGCCTTGAGCGATCGCAGCGTCAGGATTTCTCTTCGATCTCAGAATTCACGTCATCCGATTCGGCGAATTGCAGGTCGAGCAAAGCCAAATCTCTCTTGATCGCATGAATTTTGCGTTCGAGCTGCAGCAGGATTGCCCGGCTGTGGCCCCCGCGCGCGGCAGAACTCCTTGCTTCGCAAAGCGTTTTTTCGGCGAGCTCGACGCGAGCCTCCATTTCTCGCCGGCGTAATTTTCGTTTATGCGGCATCCGGATTTCTCCCCCAAGATCCGCTCGGGCCGCCAACCCATGCCATGTGCGGCCGCCTCGACAACGACCCCATAGTGCAAGCCTCCATTTTCGCGGACCGGCTAGCGGTGCGAAAAAGAGTTATCAACAGCCCATCCCCGTGGCCGTTGCCATCAGCAAACCCAGCGTTTCAATTGGACAATGAAGTTGCGGCGGCAGTACGGCAACGCTGTTTTCGGCTCGATTTTGGAAACGGGTCTGCCTGACGTCACGGCGTCTGGAAATCGGTTCCCGTCATGATCGGGCCATGAGTTCCACGGCGAGGCCATAAATCCGCATCCGTTCCTCTTCGGGCATGGCCGCGAGGGTTTCCAGATAGACTTGGCCGGCGCGGCACATTTCCGCATCGTCGATCGGTGGATCGCTGGCCTTGCCGTCGAGGAGCGCCTCGATTTCGGACGTGTTGAGGCCTTGGGCGAACAGCGCTTTTTCGAGCGTTTCAAAGTCCGCGTCGGTTGGCGCCGGCCGCTCGACCCGCTTTATTTCTCCATCGTGAATGGCATCAATGCCGGCAATGGCCATTGCGGCTATGAGACCGCGGTTTTGGGCCGAGAATTCGAAAAAGCCGGCGTCCTCGCCACCGTAGAGAAAATCGACGCAAAGATGCCGATCCTTGGCTGCGAGCGCATGCAGAACCGCAAGTTGCATTTCAAAAATATGGTCCAGCGCCGGCTTGTCGGCCTTGGCCGCTAAAATTCCGCGCGACAGGCGCAAGGTCCGCGTCGCTTCCGAAAACAACGAATCTTCGCTCCCTAAATTTCCGGATAGGGCCGCACGCCGCGAAACCGTCGAGAAGAAAGATTCATATTCCTGCGGAAAGACGCTTTTCAGCCGTTCGAAAAAGGCCGCGTATTCGGGCACCGCAAAAAGCTTGCGCTCCAACGCTCGCCGGGTGGCCTCAATCGCTTCGGGAGAGACATTTGCCTTCACGGTTCGGGGCGAGGTCGCCGGATAAATCGCCTTGTGCAGAAGCGCCGCGCCGACGATGATCCCGGCAAGGGCCGCGAGGCCAAGGAGCACGAGCCGCAAAATATTCACACGAGGACTCCCCGCCAGAGTAGCCAAACTCGAACGCTGACCTTGCCCAAATCGGCGAAAGCCGGCAAGTCCGCTGCATTTCACTTGGCCTATTTCAACGCCCCGCCGTTCCCTCTCCCAGAGCGTCAGCAAAATCGAGGTTGGACTCTGCCGACCATTGAAGGGCTTTGTTTCCTTCGGCCGTGGGGGGAGGCGCCGTGATCCGAAAACGCGGGAATATCTCTCGACAGCTGGGGCTGCCATGACGTATTTGGGTCATGGACAGATGAATGACATTATATAATATTAGTTATAGTCAAGGTTTAGCTCCGGCAACGGCCGCGACTGGGTATTTACGAGTCAGATGGGGGTGGACCAGCCACGCATCGACGCGGCTTTTAAAGTGGCTCGATGAATAATCCCAATATATGCGGATCGATAGGCAGCCTTGATATGGCAGTGAACATTGAGGACGACCCTTCCGAAGAAGCCGAACTCTTGAACCGGGTGACAATTAATCTGCGGTATATCGCCGGAGATCTAAATAGTTTGGCGGAGGCCATAGCGTCTTCCGACAGCGACATCGAGGCGTTGGGTAAATCGCTAGACAATTGCATCGCTATGTTGATGGCTGCGCGTAGATCGGTTCCGGCGGTTGGGATGCGCGGCGCCGATGGGCCAAGAGCCACCAAGGGCGTTCGTCCCTATCGTCCCGTGCAAGTCCGCGAGCGTGCCCAGTGGCGCTATTTTGTGACGCCCGCTTCAGCCTCAAACAGTAGCGCGCAACCTTCCGAACCCCGCGTCGAGATCCGCCTTCAAGTCCTCGATGTCTTCGAGTCCGACGGAAAACCGTAACGAGGGGCCCGGCGGATTCCATGCGGTCGCGCTTCGATAGGCGCGGCAATCGAAAGGGATGACGAGACTTTCGAACCCTCCCCAAGAATAACCCATGCCGAACAGTTTGAGACCGTCCAGCATGGCGGCGAGCGCAACCGGCGAACAGGGTGCGAGAATGACGGAAAAAAGTCCCGACGAGCCCAAGAAATCCCGTTTCCAAAGCGGATGGCCGGGGCACGACGGGAAGGCCGGATGAAGGACCTTGACGACCTCCTTGCGGCCGCTCAGCCATTGCGCGAGATCGAGTGCTTGGCGCTGTGCTTCCCGCAGTCTCAGATCGAGGGTGCGGAGACCACGCAAAGCCAGAAAGACATCCTCGGGTCCGGCGCACATCGCAAAGGCATCGAAGGTTGCCCGAAGCCTTGGATACCAACGCTCATTCGCGGATACCAGACCGAGGAGAAGATCGGAATGGCCGGAAAGATATTTCGTGCCGGCCTCGACCGCCATGTCCATGCCGCGTTCATGCGGCGGAAAAAACAGCGGCGTTGCCCAGGTATTATCGAGGATCGTACAAATCCCCTTGGCCCGCGCAAGGACCGAGATCGCCGGGACGTCCTGGACTTCGAAGGTCTGCGAGCCGGGCGTTTCTATAAAGATCACGCTTGTATTCGGTCGGATCAAACTTTCGACGGAGGCCCCCATCAAGGGATCGTAATAGGTCGTTTCAACGCCCATGCGGGCCAAGATCGTGTCACAAAAAATACGAGAGGGACGGTAGACCGAGTCGGTTACGAGAATGTGATCGCCCGCCTTCACGGCGGTCAGCAGGGCGAGACTGATCGCGGCAAGGCCGGTCGGCGCGAGCACGGTTCCGGCCGCTCCCGACAATTCGCTCCAAGCGCTTTCGAGCGCCTCGGTTGTGGGCGTGCCTTGCGTTCCGTAGGAAAATCGAGTCTTGCGCGCGGCCAGATCCGCGAAGGTGGGAAAGAGCACGGTGGAACCGCGATAAATCGGCGTGTTGACGAACCCATATTGTTCGCTGGGGCTGCGCCCGGCATGAATCAATTTCGTCCGGCTTTTCAGGCGGCTGCGGTCGTGCGGGGTTGTCTCGGTCATTTTTGCGTCCGTTCTGCCGTATGTGCGCCGCAAACTGCGGTTTTGATCCTTTCCTCGTCAAGTCGGTGCCTGAAAAATGAACTTCGCGGTTGCATAATTGAACTCCCAGTCAAAGTTGCTGAAGCCTTCCCTCCCATCAATTATACCTGCCACATTCCGCAGCATCCTGCGGATTATTTGGAATTTTTCTATGCGCAAAATGGCTGTCTTAAACATTGTAGCCGCTTTTCTGCTTTCTGCGACCGCGGCACAGGCAGACACGCTCGACCAAGTCAAAAAGAGGGGGTATTTGACCTGTGGCGCCAATCCGAGGCTCGCCGGATTTGGGATCCCGGACGATCATGGCCATTGGAACGGCTTTGATATCGACTTCTGTCGTGCCGTGGCAGCCGCGGTCTTTTATGACGCCGGCAAAGTGAAGTTCATTCCGCTGAGCGGCAAGAATCGTTTCACCGCCTTGGAAAACGGCGAAATAGATGTGCTGTCCCATAATACGACCTGGACCCTTTCGCGAGAAACAGGGCAGGGCTTTCTCTTTCCGGGGATCAATTATTTCGACGGTCAGGGCTTTATGGCGCGCAAGAAGTTCAACTATTCATCGGCGCTTGAACTGTCGGGCGCTTCGGTCTGCGTCGAGCAAGGCACCACGACCGAGTTGAACCTCGCCGATTTCTTTCGCGCCAACAACATGAAATATGAAGCGGTAGCTTTCCCGAGCGCCGAGGAAGCGCTCAGGGCCTATGACAATGGCCGTTGCGGCGTCTTTACGACAGATGCTTCGGGTCTTTACGCCGAACGCTCGAGGCTCGCCGATCCGGAAGACAGTGTGGTTCTTCCTGAAATCATCTCCAAGGAACCGCTCGGACCTGTCGTGCGGCAAGGCGATGATCGTTGGTTCAATCTCGTGAAATGGGTGAACTTCGCCCTGATCGATGCCGAGGAACTCGGAGTGACCTCGAAGAACGTCGATGAAATGGCCAAATCCGAAAGCCCGGACATCAAACGGCTGCTCGGCTTTGAAGGAAACTTCGGCGCAGCGATGGGTCTTGAGTCGGATTGGGCCTATCGCATTGTGAAGCTGGTCGGCAATTATGGAGAAATATTCGACCGCAACCTCGGCGAAGGTTCAAAATTGAAGATCAAGAGAGGCCTGAACGCGCTTTGGACGAAAGGTGGCCTGCTCTACTCTCCGCCAATTCGCTGAGCCTCTCCCATTGGACCCATCGCCTTTCTGGAGTAAGGCAGACGGCTTCTCTGGATAAATCGAGCATGAACATGTTTTTCATGTGAGCTTCAGCACGCGCTTCGCACTATGCGCGATGTAGGCTCCGTATGGCCGAAGTTTGGCCTTTCGTGGAGCAAGACATCCAATAGGATGGAGCGAAATCATGAAGACAAGTCTGAAGTTTGTGCTGGCTGCAGGCCTTGGTCTTTCCGGGGTCGGCTTTGGATCCGCCTCGGCCCTGCCGATGAGCGGTCTTGATCCCGCGGTCGCGCGACCGGCGGATCAGGCGACGGGCGTTGATAAAGCCCGCTGGATTTGCGGTCCCTATGGCGGTTGCCGTTGGGTACCCGGTTGGCGCTATTGGGGACCCCGTTATCCTTACTGGCGGCCGTATGGCTACTGGGGGCCAAGGCGCTGGGGGCCTTATGGCTATTATCGCGGTTGGCGGCGCCCATATTATTGGTAACTGCATGCGAAGGCTGATCGAAGGATCAGTCCTGCGCAAGTCATTTGAAATATCGTTCGGGCAGCTGGTCAGCCTCCCACTCGGCAAATCAGAAAAGCGCACCCCGGCGCGACCGCACGCCGGGGTGCGCCGTTTCATGGATGCCCCCCCGAAAGCGGCTTGATTGAAATGAAATCTTGGCGCTTGACGTTTCACCCGTGATGGCGTGAGAATTTTCTTCTCTCGACACGCCTCCTCTCCCCACCCTCCGAAATTGCATCGTCCTTTGCTGGGAATCTAATCTTGGTCGACGCTTGGCTTTCGCTACCGCTCCCCGCGTTGATTTTGGCCTTGATCGGCTGTTTCGCCACTTCTGCGCTTCTCTTGATCGGCGTTTCCTTCGGCCCCGTCATCGGGCCACGGGTCCAAAGCTTCAGGGGTGTTGTCGGGCCATTTTTTGGCGCTATCGTCCTCATTTTCGGGATTTTGGTTGGCTTTCTCGCGACCGACGTTTGGGATCGAAGCCGGCGCGCGGCGGCAACGGTGCGCGCGGAAGGAGCCCACCTCGTCTCGTTGCATGATTTGGTGGCCGCCAACGGCCTGTCGGGCGACGAAATCGACGATGCCATTCGCGCCTATGTCATTGCGGTCGTGAATAACGAATGGCGGAGCATGGAAGATGGCAATGCCTCCGCCGAAGCCGAATCGGCGCAAGATCAATTGTTGAAAACGATCGCGCAGTCGGAATGGAGGTCCGGGGAGTTCAGTCGTTTGTTGCTCGACACAGCCATGAAGGTGAGGGAGGCTCGGGCCGAGAGGCTTGCGCTGAGTTCGGATTATTCCGAAAGCGCCAAATGGATGTGCGTCCTCTTAATGGCCTTGATGGCTCAGATCAGCCTCGCCGCCGTGCATCTCGACGCGATCCGCCCGCAAATTGCAGCCTTGTTCATCTATACGACCAGCGTCCTGATCGTGCTCAATCTAATTGCAATTCATGAAGCGCCTTTTCAGCCGCCGCTCGCCGTCTCGTCGGCTCCGATCGCCGCGCTTCTGGACATTATTCCGGCAAGATAGACAGGCGAACGCCCCTCGCAATTTATACGAGGGGAGATCGCGCGCCGGCAAAAGCCTAAAACGGTCGTTGACGACGAATGAGCCGCTTCGCGGTCCGCATCGCGGCGGTGACCGCCGCTTTCGACCGGTCGGCAATGATCGAATGGCCTGGGGGGTGCGGCGTGAAACCCAGGCGCCGAAGGTAATAGTTGGCCCGATACACGTCCGCCTGCAACCAGATGGGAAATTCCATATTGAGGCTGAGCGAAACCGAAATGGAATCGTGGTTCTGCACCCAGTGCGCGCCATGCGTCGGAATATGGACAGCATCGCCCGGTCCGAGGGAGAATTTGGTCGCCCGCTCCAGGGCATGCGGTTTGAAAGTTCCGGCGTTGTTCGACACGCCGTAATAGCGTTCGATCTCCTCTTCAGGGGTAATGCTACGGTCGAGCGGATCGCATACCCAAAGATCCTTCGTCCCATGCACCTGAACAAGGAAGTTCACTTCCGCATCGAAATGATAGGGCGTCTTCCGATTTGGCGACGTAATGAAGATCAACATCTCCGGATTGCGCAGGATCTTCGCGCCTTCCGGGCCGGCGATGCTGCGCACAAAATCGGCATAGTCATCGAGGAGGGCCTTGTACCTCGGATCCACCTCGACATGCTTCATGACAATCCACGCGCCGGCCGTCTCGATGCGGTCGATGATCTCGGGGATCGGCATGGTCGGGGCAGGGGTCGTGCCCCATTTGTCGGTGATCTTCAAATCACCCACATCGACATAGAGATCGTTATGGCGCTTGGCGGCTTCGCGCGCCACAGGGATCAGAGCATCGATCTTAAACAGCGGATGCTCGGCAAGTGGATGATGCACCTGAAATGGCTTTTTGTGGAGCGCCTGGCGACAGTCCTCGAGCGAGTCGACCGTTCTCCATCCATGGGCGGCGAACGGCGCACCGGCGTGATCAGCGCTTCGATTCGGGGTTGGACGATCGACGGCAACTGGATCGGCCGAGTCCAGCGGGGGCGAGATCTGCGTGTGCATCAGTCCCTCTCGGTCAATAATTCACAAGTTCCAGCCCTGGAACTTCATGTTTAGCGGGAATCGGAATAAACTGCAATTTCATACGGGTTGGAAGTGCCGATTTGCACTGTCGAGGCGGCCGATTTGAGTCGCCACAAATGTCCTTTGTCGATATGCGTCAATCCGTCAACCAAGATTTCGCAAAGGACCCCATGCGACCGTTGCAACGCCGGATCGGCACGCGCCCGATCCAAGTCAGCAAGGCCTTTCAATGAACGACGTCGGCTTCGTTCATCTTCATGTGCACAGCTCCTGCTCGTTGCGGGAAGGCGCCATGCCGATCGGCAGATTGGCCAAGCTCGCGGTCGCGGATGGGATGCCTGCGCTCGCCATTACCGACACTAACAATCTTTTTGGCGCCTTGGAATTCTCCGAAAAGCTCGCGAAGGAAGGCGTGCAGCCGATCATCGGCTTGCAAATTGCCCTCGATTTCGGGGATGGGGCGGCGATGGCGCCGCGCGCCGGGGTCAATACGGCCGGCCATGCCAACATCGTTCTCCTTGCCCAGGACGCGGCAGGATATTTGAACCTCATGCATGTTGCTTCCCGCGCTTGGCTCGATCCCGAGCCGGGAGATCTGCCGCACGTCGACATCGCGCGGCTCGAAGCGCGGACGCAAGGGCTGATCGCCCTGACAGGAGGTCCGAACGGTCCCCTCGACTTGGCCTTCGCGCATAATCGTCCCGAGCTGGCCCATGCCCGCATGGCCGCGCTTCAAGAGCTATTCGGTGGCCGCCTTTATGTCGAGATTCAGCGTCATGGCTTGAGCTCCGAACATGCCATCGAACCGCGTCTTCTTGATCTCGCCTATCGCTCGTCGCTTCCGCTTGTGGCCACCAACGAGGTGTTCTTCGCGGCGGCCTCCGATTACGAAGCGCATGATGCGCTGATTTGCATTGCCGAAGGCACGGTCATCGGCGACCAAAACCGCCGCCAGCTTTCTCCCGACCATCGGTTCAAGAGCCGGTCCGAGATGGTTGCGCTTTTTGCCGATCTTCCCGAGGCCACGCGCAACAGCGTCGAGATCGCTCTGCGGTGTGCCTATCGGCCGTTGACCCGCAAACCGATCTTGCCACGTTATGCAGCCAGCGGTGCCCTCGAGGACGAAGCGGAGGAACTCCGCATCGAGGCAGAGGCCGGATTGGCGGCGCGTCTTGCGGCGCATGGACCGGCACACGGCTTCTCTATCGAGGATTATCGCGAAAGGCTTGCCTTCGAACTCGACGTCATCATCAAAATGCACTTCCCAGGCTATTTCTTGATCGTCGCGGATTTCATCAAACATGCCAAAGCCCAGCAGATTCCGGTCGGACCCGGGCGCGGATCAGGCGCCGGCTCGCTGGTGGCCTATGCGCTCACGATCACCGATCTCGATCCGATCCGTTTCGGGCTCCTGTTCGAGCGCTTCCTCAACCCCGAACGCGTGTCGATGCCGGATTTCGATATCGATTTCTGTCAGGAACGGCGCGATGAGGTGATCGCCTATGTCCGGCGTCGATACGGCGACGACAAAGTTGCGCAAATCATCACCTTCGGATCGTTTCTGGCGCGCGGTGTCATGCGCAATGTCGGTCGGGTCCTCGAAATGCCGCTCGGCCAGGTCGATAAGCTGGCCAAGATGGTGCCGCAAAATCCGGCCGCCCCGGTAAGCCTTAAGCAGGCGATCGAGCTGGAGCCGCGGCTGAAGGAGGCGGCCGACACAGAGCCACGCGTTGCCAAAATGCTCCAGATCGCGCAAACGCTGGAAGGGCTTTACTCCAATGCCTCGACCCATGCGGCGGGCATTGTCATTGGTGACCGGCCGCTGGAAGAGCTTGTGCCGCTCTATCGCGATCCTAAGTCCGATATGCCGGCGACCCAATTCAATATGAAATGGGTGGAGCAGGCGGGCCTGGTAAAGTTCGACTTCCTTGGCCTCAAGACGCTGACCGTCCTGTCCTACTGTCTCAAACTTCTAAAAAAGCGCGGTGTCGCGATTGATCTATTAACAATCCCTTTGGACGATAAGAAAACCTTCGCCATGCTGGAGCGTGGCGAAACCGTCGGCGTGTTCCAGCTGGAAAGCGCGGGCATGCGCAAGGCCGTAACCGATATGCGGGCCGACCGTTTCGAGGACCTCATCGCGCTGGTGGCGCTTTACCGGCCCGGCCCGATGGCCAATATTCCGGTCTATTGCGCTCGGAAGAATGGCGAAGAGCCTATCGAATACGCGCTTCCCGAACTTGAGCCCATCCTGCGTGAGACGTTCGGAGTGATCACGTATCAGGAACAGGTCCAGCAGATCGCCCGCGATCTTGCCGGCTACAGCCTTGCCCAGGCGGATCTCTTGCGGCGTGCTATGGGCAAGAAGATCAAGGCCGAGATGGATGCGCAGCGCGAACGCTTCGTGTCTGGCGCGATCGAAAGAAAGATCGCCAAGCCGACTGCCGATGCTATTTTTGATGCCTGTGCGAAATTTGCCGAATACGGGTTCAATAAGTCTCATTCGGCTCCCTACGCCTTGCTTTCCTATCAGACGGCCTGGCTCAAGGCGAATTATCCGGTCGAATTTCTCGCCGCTTCCATGACGCTCGACAAATCGAATACCGACAAGCTGGCCGAATTCTGCAACGAGGCGCGGCGGTTGGGGATTAAAGTCCTGCCGCCTTCGGTGCAAACGTCGGGCGCCGATTTCGAGCCCGCCCAAATCGATGGCCAACCGGCTATCAAATATGCGCTCTCGGCGATCAAGGGCGTTGGCGAGGCGCAAGCGCTGGCGGTTGCAAGAATCAATGGCGTCATGACGCAAGATCAAAGCGGCCTTGGCTTTCGCGATCTGAACGATTTCGCGACGAGACTCGACTCGCGCGATGTCAACAAGCGGATGTTGGAAAGCCTCGCCTCGGCCGGCGCCTTCGACGAGCTCGAACCCGACCGGGCGCGGGTTGTTGCTGGCGCCGAAGCGATCCTTGCCTCGGTCCATCGGCGTCAGGAGGAGCGACTGGCCGGCCAAAGCGTGTTGTTCGGCGGCGAAATCCGCGAAACCATCGTCTTGCCGAAAGTGGAGTCCTGGTCGCTTGCCGAACGGCTGCGGCGCGAGTTCGATGCGGTCGGATTTTTTCTATCCGGCCATCCGCTCGATGCCTATGCGGCAATTCTCGCGCGATTGCGGGTGCAGCGCTGGGTGGATTTCGCGCACGCCGTCAAGCAGGGCGCCTCCGCCGGCCGGCTCGCCGCAACTGTTCTTGATCGATATGAGCGCCGAACCAAATCGGGCTCGAAAATGGGCATCGTTCAGCTCTCGGATCCCTCCGGCCAATATGAAGCGATCCTTTTTCAGGAAGGCCTCAACCAATACCGCGATCTTCTGGAAAAAGGCGCCGGCGTCCTCGTTGGCTTGCAAGGCAATGTCGAAGGTGAGGACGTGCGGGCGCGCATTGTTTCCGTCGAACCTTTGGATCAAGCGGCCAGCCGGATCGGCAAAGGGCTCCGGGTTTTTCTACGCGACGAAAATCCGCTGAGCCAGATCGCCCGGAAGTTGACGTCGCAAGGCGAGGGCGAAGTGTCGCTTATTCTCCTGACCCCCAGCGGCGAAGTCGAAGTGAAACTTCCCGGCAAGTTTTCGGTTTCACCGCAAGTCGCGGGCGCCCTCAAAGCCATACCGGGAATCGTCGCGGTCGAGCATGTTTAAGATTGTGGGAGGCAAACAATGCCGATGAAACTCTATTGGGCGCCGCATACACGATCGCTCCGCGCTCTTTGGGTTCTCGAAGAAGCCGGCCTGCCTTATGACCGCGAGTTCGTGGACCTGTCGGCTGGCGTGCAAGGGACGCCGGCTTTTCTCAAGATCAACCCAATGGGGAAAGTGCCGGCCTTGACCGATGGGGCGGCCACGGTCGCCGAGTCGGGCGCGATCTGCGCCTATGTGGCCGACACGGTCCCACAAGCGAACCTCGCTCCTCCGATCGGCGATCCGGCGCGTGGCCGCTATCTGCAATGGCTGTTCTTTGCGGTCGGCAACATCGAGGCGGCCTACATGCAGAAATTCACCGGTTTCTCGGTGTCGACGCAGTCGGCCGGCTTTGGCAGCTTTGATCGGGTGATCGATGTTTTGGAGGCGGCGGTCGATAAAGGTCCGTGGCTGCTCGGCGATCGGTTTTCGGCCGCGGATGTGATGGTCGGCAGCGATCTTTATTTTGGGCTTCAACGCTTCAAGATCGTGCCGTCGCGCGCGCCGCTCGAAGCCTATGTGGACCGCTGCCTCGCGCGTCCGGCGATGGAACGCGCCATGGCCATCGATGCGGCGGGAGCTTGAGGGATAAGAAATCAAAACCTGGGGATCTCCGGAAACGCCAGCTTCCCGCCATGCACATGCATTTGGCCCAGCTCCGCGCAGCGATGCAGCACCGGAAATACTTTGCCGGGATTGAGGAGCTGCTTCTCGTCAAAAGCGCATTTGACCCTGATCTGCTGGGCAAGATCGATGTCGTTGAACATCGCGGGCATCAAATCGCGCTTCTCCACGCCGACGCCATGTTCACCCGTCAGCGCCCCGCCATGGGCGACGCAAAGGCGCAAAATATCCGCGCCAAACTCTTCCGCACGTATAAGTTCTCCCGGCTTGTTGGCATCATAGAGAATGAGCGGATGCAAATTGCCATCGCCGGCATGGAAAACATTGACGACGCGTAGCCCATGACGCTCGGATAATTCTCGCATCCCAGCCAGAATGCGCGGCAGTTCCTTGCGGGGGATCGTCCCGTCCATGCAGAAATAATCGGGCGACAGCCGTCCGACCGCCGGGAAGGCTGCCTTGCGTCCCGCCCAAAAGGTGAGACGCTCGGCATCCGAGTTCGAAATCCGGCAATGGGTGGAGCCTCGCGCGTGCGCGATTTTCTCGACAAGGCCGACGAGGTGGTCGACCTCCACCGGCGGCCCGTCCAGCTCGACGATCAGCAAGGCTTCTGCATCGCGCGGATAGCCGGCATGCACAAAATCTTCCGCCGCCGCGATGGCCGGTCGGTCCATCATCTCCATGCCGCCGGGAATGATCCCCGCGGCGATAATGTCGGCCACACAAGCGCCCGCCGATTCGCTCGATGCGAAGGCGATCAGCAGCGCGCGGGCTGATTCGGGCGCGCGGAGGATACGCACCGTCACTTCGGTGACGACGCCCAGCATCCCTTCCGAACCAATGACAAGGGCCAGGAGATCGTAGCCGGCCTCGCCCAGATGGCAGCCGCCGAGCCGGATGATCTCGCCGGTCATCAAAACCATCTCGACGCCAAGCACATTATTGGTGGTGAGGCCATATTTCAGGCAATGCACGCCGCCGGAGTTCTCGGCTACGTTGCCGCCGATCGAGCAGGCAATTTGCGAGGAGGGGTCCGGCGCGTAGTAAAAGCCTCGGTGCTCGACCGCGCTGGTGATCGCGAGATTGGTTACGCCGGGCTCGACCGTCGCGCAGCGATTGTCGAAATCGATGTCCTTCACCCTGTTGAATTTCATCATTGAAAGCAAAATGCCGTCTTCCAGCGGCAAGGCTCCCCCCGACAAGGAGGTTCCGGCACCGCGGGGGACGACCTTCACGTTGTTTTCGTGGCAATAGGCGAGCACGGCGCTGACCTGCTCGACGGTCTCCGGCAGGACGACGACCAAGGGAAGGGTCCGGTAGGCGGTGAGGCCATCGCTCTCGTAAACGCGCCGGCCGGCCTCCGGCTCGATGACGCCCTCGCCGGGCACGATCTTTCGCAATGCCGCGACGATTTTGGTCCGCCGGGCGACAATGGTTTCATCGACGTCGATCGGCTTCAACTAGCGCACCCTCACGCCAAAACTGGCTTGTGGACTCTTGTCTGGATGATCGGAGATTTTGGGACCGTCTTGATGATCTTTGAGCGTTGGAGCTTCACTACGTCGGGCTACAGCAGTGGAACACCAGTCTCCCGATTATTAACTTCAAGATCGAGTTTCCGAGTCCACTCAGCCAAATCCTGGGAAATACGATTTCGTGCAATTTCTAAGTATACCGGATTTATGTCACTTAGAATTGCGCGTCGATTCCTGATTTTTGCGACAGCGCCTGCCGTTCCCGACCCGCACATTGGGTCAAAAATCAGGTCGTTCTCAACGGTGACCATCCGAATGAGTTTATCGTACACTGCGATCGGCTTCTGTGAAGGATGCCCTGTTTGTTCTTTCTTACCGACAAAGCCAATATTAAGGGAGCTCTCGATGACGCTCGCGGGCCCGGGCATGTAGCGCAGCTTCCCTTGCGTCATCTTCTGAAGCTGAATGGAATTTAGGAAGTGCTGCGGGTACAGAGGGGCGGCAGGCTTCGCGATGTGCAGGCAGGTCTGCTGAGCTGAACGCCAGCCGCGGATCACCGATGGATTGTTCTTATAGTACCAAGTGAGCCAGGCTACGAGTTGATGTCCTTGCGGAATCTTGCGTACGAATGGCCCCAGGATCTCCGGAAACCCCCATAGATATACGTGCGAAGATATCTTGCAGGCCCGCGCCAGGAGCTGCTCTATAAATACGTCGTATTTGTCCACGACGCCGCCTGTCCCTTTATTATACCAGGGGTCTAACATCGTTAAGGTCGGCTGGATTCTCTTCGCTTCAATGTAGTCAAAAGAAGCAAACACGTCTTGCGGTTCGAGAAAAACAACGCGCTCCTCCTGCATTTCATCGTTAGAAACCGGGTACATTTTCTGGCTACTTCTCATTTTTGACTATCTTTCCACTTTCAAGAAATGTGTAGCCGAAATATTCTAATAGGAAGCGGAACGCCTCCCGCTTTTCAGTCATACTTGCTGCTTGAATTATAGCATAGATGTTCAGCTTGCCGGTGGCGTTATCCCAATAATTCTTCTTTGTGACCTGATGCCGACCACATAAGGCTTGCCACTGTGCTGCGTCTTGTGGATCAGAATTCGGATTGACGGAATGCGGGCTCATGTGGTCCGGCGTGAGTTTCACGCGTCCACCACCGATGGGATCAATCGCGCCTGCATGAAGGCCGCAATACTCGCCCGCTTCGCGCCACTCACACCTGTCGCCAGCGCGTTCAAGAACCACTTTCCAAGTTTGTGGAGTTGGCCTTACGCGCTTACCAGCTATCTCACGCCGATTCGCGTGGGGCATCATATATTCACCTGGCCTCAAGCTCTCCATGTCTCTGCTAGCCCAGATTGTATAGCCCTCGTCAGTTCTTAGTTCAGATAGACGCTGATGCCAGTTCTCAGGCTCCACGCCAGTTAAGGGGTCTTTGCTCGCTTCGATGATTTGCTGGCGCGTGATTACCTTGCCTAATTTCCCAAGAAAAAGGTTTCTGATGCGATCTCGAACACCTGAACCGCGCGCCATCTTGCTCCGCCAATTTATATAGCGAAACACCTTACAAAATAGCTACGGATTATGAAACAGCTATACTTATATGGAACCCCAGCCTTGCCTTCCCGCGCCCGCCGCCCTATAAGCCCACCCATTCCACACGCGGATCGCGCGGCCCTGATTGAAGGGTCGCTCCCGGTGGCTCCTTCCCTTGGGAAATCCCGAGAGGAGGGGGTCCATAACGATCCGCGGCGGTCCTAACCGGAGAATGTATCACCATGGCTTTACCTGAATTCACTATGCGCGGCCTGCTCGAGTCGGGAGCGCATTTCGGCCACCAGTCGCACCGCTGGAACCCGAAAATGGCTCCGTTCATTTTCGGCACCCGCAACAATATCCATATCATCGACCTCGCTCAGACGGTGCCTTTGCTGCACCAGGCCCTGAAGACGATATCCGATACCGTCGCGAGAGGCGGCCGGGTTTTGCTGGTCGGTACCAAGCGGCAAGCTCAGGACGCAATCGCCGATGCGGCGAAACGTTCGGCGCAATATTATATCAATTCCCGCTGGCTCGGCGGCATGTTGACGAACTGGAAGACGATTTCAGCGTCGATTCAACGTCTTCGCAAGGTGGACGAACTGCTGAATGGCGGCGCGGTCGGACTGACCAAGAAAGAGCGCCTTATGATGTCGCGGGAACGCGACAAGCTCGAAAAGGCGCTCGGCGGCATCAAGGACATGGGGGGTACCCCCGACCTTATCTTCGTGATCGACACCAACAAGGAGCAATTGGCGATCAAGGAAGCGGTCCGACTGAAGATCCCGGTCGTCGCGGTCCTCGACACCAATTGCGATCCGGACGGCATCACCTATCCGATTCCCGGCAATGACGATGCCGGACGTGCCATCGCTCTTTATTGCGACCTTATTGCCCGCGCGGCGATCGATGGAATTTCGCGCGCTCAGGGTTCGACCGGTGTCGACCTTGGCGAAATGGAAGCCCCCGCTGAGGAAATTTTGCCGCAGAGCGGGACGGTCTTGAGCGATGTTTCCGAGACGCCTGGTGAAGTTTTCGAGCTTCTCACCGCGCCGCGCGGTGCACCGGACGATCTCGCCAAATTGCCGGGGATCGGGCCTCAAATCGTCAAGAAACTCAACGATGCCGGCATCTATCATTATTGGCAGATCGCCGCCATGACACCGGAAATTGCCACCAAGGTCGATCACGACCTCAAACTGGGTGGCCGTATCGAACGCGACGGCTGGATCGATCTGGCCCGCGCTTTCGTTGCCGCTTGAGTTGCGCCCCGCATAGGCTGCGGGAAACTGCAATGATGATGTCGTATTCGCAGGCTCATGGGAACGCGTCGGCGGTCGATGTTTCCACCACGAGCCTGCCGGAAACCGTGAAGGAACACCCCTATGGCAAACGTCACCGCGGCGATGGTGAAGGATCTTCGCGAGAAGACCGGCGCCGGCATGATGGATTGCAAGAACGCCCTCGGTGAGACCGAGGGAGATATCGAGGCGGCCATCGATTGGCTGCGCAAGAAAGGTCTATCCAAGGCCGCCAAGAAATCCGGCAGGATCGCCGCCGAAGGCCTTGTCGCGATCGCCGTCCGGGAAACCGATGGCGTCGTCGTCGAAGTCAACTCCGAAACCGATTTCGTCGCCCGGAACGAGGATTTTCAAACGCTTGCGCGGAATATCGCGGGAGTTGCCATGACCTCCGGCGTGACCGATGTCGAAGCTTTGAAGGCTGCCGCCTATCCAGGGGGCGCGACGGTCGCCGAAGCAATCGCCGGTGCCATTGCCAAGATCGGCGAGAACATGACGCTGCGGCGCGCCGCCGCTGTGCATGTACAGAAGGGTTTCATTGGTCACTATGTCCATAATGCGGTGGCAGACCGCCTCGGCAAGATCGGCGTGATTGTTGCCCTGGAATCAAACGGTGACGCTGCGGCTTTGGCGCCGCTCGCCCGTTTGATCGCTCTGCATGTGGCGGCGGCCAACCCGCTGGCCCTTGAGCCCTCCGCTCTGGATCCGGCGGTCGTCGCGCGGGAAAAGGCTGTGCTTGCCGACAAGAACGCCGGCAAGCCCGCGCATGTTCTGGAAAAGATCGTCGACTCGGGACTGAAAACCTATTTCAAGGAGGTTTGCCTTCTCGACCAGCCTTCCATTCACGCCGAACATGCCAATAAAACAATCGGTCAGGTGGTCAAAGAGGCGGAAGGTTCGGCCGGGGCGCCCGTCAGCCTGAAATCTTTCGTGCGCTATGCGCTCGGCGAAGGCATCGAGAAGCAGGAAACCGATTTTGCTGCCGAAGTCGCCGCGGCAGGGGGCCAAGTCTAGGACTCGGAGGGATGGGAAAGCGGGATCAGCCGACGTGCTTTAGAGCCGGTTTGGCCTCTCGATCAAAGAATGCCCGTTTTCCTATCGGCTTGCCTATTGTTTAAATTTGACTTCGCAAGAATTTCGCAGGAGTTTCGCAATTGTCTGGGTGCATGGGTTCATGCGCCGAAAATCGAAGTATTCGGGAGAAAATCCCAAGGAGAATACCAAATGCTGGTTCGTGGATCTTGGTCGCTTATCGGTTTCTCCGCATCGTCAATTTTGTTTGCTCTCGCATTTGCGGGGCAAAGTTCAGCGCAGGATGCACGCCAGATCTGCAGCGAAAAATATCAGGCCGCCAAAGCGGCGGGGTCATTGAACGGCGAGGCGTGGCCCCAATTCTACAGCCGCTGCACGACCGAGATTAAGGCGGGTTCCGCGGCCACCGAGGCGGCCGCGCCGACCCTCGACATTCGCCAAATCTGCAGCAAGAAATACCAGGCTGCCAAAGCAGCAGGGGCTTTGGAAGGCGCGACCTGGCCGCAGTTTTACAGCCGTTGCACGAGCGAAACCAAAGCCAATCCGCCGGCGGCCGAACCTGCTTCTCCGGCACCTGAGGCGGTGGCTGTCGCCCCGCCTGTTGTCGCGGCACCCGAACCGCCTGTAGCGGAGCCGGCTCCCCCGCCCGTCGTTGCTGCACCTGAGCCGCCGGCTGCCGAGCCGCCCGCCGCCCCTGTTGTCGCCGCGCCCCCGCCGCCCGTTCATACCCCCGCGCCGACAGTGGTCGCGACACCCGCGCCGGCGCCCGCCGTCAATCCGCTCAAGCCGGCCCCGACGGCGAAGCCTGTTGCGCCGGCCGCGCCTGCGGCCCCAACGACGGCAGCCGTGTTTCCGACTGCGATTTCGCCCGACTTCGCGAGCGAAAAGCCCGCCAAGGCGCGCCTCAAGACCTGTTCCAAACAGTTTCAGGCGAACAAGGCAACCAACGCCAATGGCGGCCTAAAATGGATCCAAAAAGGCGGCGGCTATTGGAGCGAATGCAATAAACGGCTGAAGGGTTGACGCGAAAGCGCCAATTTCTGCCTCCGCGTCTTGCGGACGTGGCGTCTAGATCACGATGATTTTGGATTGACTCAATCCAAAATCATGAACGTGATCGATTCCAAAAGTTTAGAGCGGGATGCCGGCGGAAAACCGGTCTCCACTTTTCCTCATCCCGCTCTAGCCAAGATAGGCGTAAGCGGCCCCCGCCGTTCCTAATGCACCGAGCACTAGGGCCGCGTACCACGGCCAGCGCTGTCCTCGGATGATGATCGCAATCGTCGAAATGGCTATTGCGACATGAAGTAGCGTCACCGCAATCGTGAGAACGTGGTGGCGCGCTTCGTGACGTTCACTGTCCCGCAGCTTTGCTTCGGTTTGATGCTCCAGCGTTTCCCCCTTGCTAAACAGCTCCTGCTCGTCCTCGCCATAGCGCTCCGCTTGTTTTTTGAAGCTATCGGCTGAGGGGCCGCCATTTGCCGCGGCAATGGCATACAGGTTTTTCTTGATGCTTTTCGCCTGATAAAAATTCCAGGTGTCGGTCGCCTTGTTTTCAAAAAGCACGGCGGCGTTCTTGTCGCCTATGGCTGCTGCTGTTTCGAGCGTCTCAAGACTGCCGACGGTCGCGGCAACGACGGCTAGGATCGCTATCGTGATCGAGACTTGCGTGAGAAACGGATCGCCCAAGAAGGCGGCATGCTGTGCATGTTCGGCGTGCTCAATATGCTCGATCGGAGATTCGGACATGGAGGTTTGTTCCCTTGAGGATGGATATTGTTGGCCTGCTGGAGCGCCGAACCCGCGGGGAAGCTCGGCTTCACAGAAGCCTGGAGCCTTCTCATTGCTGATTCGCGTCGCAAGCGTCCATTTGGCGCTCATAAATGTAGCGGCTTTTAATGGACAGGGAGAATCGAGCGACCTATAAACTGCCCCGTCACGGGCACCGACGCGGGAATTTCCCTCGGATATAGGACTCTGAACACATCATGCAGGATACCAGCGTACAAGACCGTAATATTGCAGACGTCCATTCTCAATCGGCGCTTCATCGGCGGACCATGGTCGACTGCCAGATCCGCACTTTTGACGTCACCGATCAGCTGCTTTTGGCGCGTTTGCTCGAGGTTCCGCGCGAGGATTTCCTGCCAGCGGAACTGGCCTCGCTTGCCTATTCCGACCTTGCCCTTCAACTGAAGACCAGCAATCCCGGCGAAAAGCCACGGACCTTGTTGCCTCCGCTCGTCCTGGCTCGGCTGATCCAGGGAGCCACCTTGGCCGCGACCGATCGTGTCCTCGATGTCGCATCGGGAACCGGCTATTCGGCGGCCATTCTCGCCGGACTCGCGGGGAGCGTGGTCGCGCTCGAATCCGACCCTGCGTTGTTTGCTCATTTGAAGTCCAATTTGGAGTCGTTCGGACTTTCTGAGGTGAAGACCGTGTTGGGGCCGCTTGCGGATGGCGTGGCCTCCGAAGGGCCCTTCGATGTCATTTTCGTCAATGGCGCGGTGGAAACCAATCTTGCGACTTTATTTGCGCAATTGAAGGAGGGGGGACGTCTGCTGGCCCTGACTTGCCTTCCAGGTGATTCGGGTGGGCGCGCTGGCAAAGCGGTCCGCTATGAAAAGATCGACGGCCAGACCGGATTCCGCGTTTTGTTCGATGCGTCCGCACCAGTCCTCGAGACCTTCCGGAAGGCTGAGGAATTCACATTTTCTTGATATTCCCGATGAGTTCTCTTCGATTTGATCGGCGTGCGTCGCTTTCCTCCTGCAATTGTCTGAGGATCGGGGCTGAGTGTCACATTTTTGCGACGAAGTTGGGAATTCTAGGAAGCGTGCCGCGAACATAGGTCGTCCGCCTTAGTCTGCGGATAAAGCTTACGTAAACACAGGCCGTTCGTTTTGATTCTGGCTCGCGGCATTGATAGCGGTTGGCGCAATAGATAATCGCTTTGGTCCGCGCCGGTTAGTTTCGAATTAGAGATTGGTTTTCTGGAATGCGCGGCGCCATTTTGACTCGTATCCATTTAGGTTTGCGGTCCGCTTTGGCGGGCGTTGCGGGCGCCTTGATCGTGATCGTGTTGCCGCCGAGTGTCACGACCGTCACCGCGGAAACCATGTCAAGCGCGTTGACACGAGCCTATGGCGGAAACCCGGATCTCAACCAGCAGCGGGCGGGCGTGCGTGCGACCGACGAAGATTTGCCGCGCGCGAGTTCAGGATGGCGGCCACAGGCCTATGCGAACGCGCAATTCGGATATAATTATTTCGACGTCACCACCAATGGTGCGACATCCACCGGTCTGAACAACACGCTGGAACAGGGCCGCATTCGGCAAAGGGCCGGAACCGATCCCGGCGGGTTCGGGCTCACGGTCACGCAAAATCTCTTCAACGGCAATCGTACGCTGAACGGTGTGCGCCAGGCCGAGTCCAATATTTTCGGCGCGCGGGAATCCCTGCGCAACACCGAGCAGAATGTGCTGCAAAACGGTGCCACCGCCTATATGAACGTGCTGCGCGATACGGCCATTCTCGATCTGCGCAAGAACAATATTATTGTTCTCGAAGAACAGCTGCGCCAAACCCGCGATCGCTTCATCGTCGGCGAGGTCACCCGGACCGACGTTGCCCAGGCCGAGTCGAGCCTTGCGTCCGCCCGTTCGGATTATTTTACGGCGCAGGCCAATCTGCAGACCAGCATCGCCAATTACCGCCAAGTGATCGGCGTCGAGCCGACCAAGCTCGAACCCGCGCGGACGATCGAGAGCCTGCTGCCACGCTCGCTCTCGAGCGCGGTAGAACTCGCCTTAAACGAACATCCGGGGATACAGGCAGCGCTCCATCAGGTTGATGTCTCGGCCCTGCAGGTGAAACTGGTCGAAGGCGAACTCTATCCGACGCTCAACGTCAGCGCCAATGTCCAGCAGAATTATAACTATACGGGGATTCCCGGAGAACGTTTCCTGAATGGCTCCATCACCGGCCAGCTCACCGTGCCGATCTATGAAGGAGGAGAAGTCTACGCGCGTGCTCGAAAAGCCAAGGAAACCTTGGGGCAAGCCCGATTGCAGGCCGATCTACAGCGCGATTTCGTGCGCGCTGCTGTCGTTTCCTCCTGGGGACAGCTCGATACCGCACGCGCTGTCATCCAATCGTCAAAGGCGGCGGTGAAGTCCGCCGAAATCGCTCTCGATAGCATCCGCCAAGAGGCTCAAGTCGGCCAACGCACCACTTTCGATATTCTCTTTGCGCAACAGACTTTGCTGAATACCAGGGTGACTCTGGTTGTGGCGCAGCGCGACCGCGTCGTCGCCTCTTATGCGGTCATGGGCGCGATCGGGCGGCTTTCGGCTGCAAACCTCAATCTGAATGTCTTGGAGTACGATCCGACCATCCATTTCGATCAGGTCAAGGACAAATGGATCGGCCTTCGCACCCCGGACGGGCGCTAGCTCGACGAGCGAAAGTTTCGCACAAGCCGTCTTCGCCATCATGGGCGTTCTAGGCGCGATCGATCTTCGCCCGCCGGAAACCTTGACCTCCGACATCAAAGCCTGTGAAACGCCGATACTTCATCTTGCCATTGAAGTTAAGCAAGGTTTAAGTTGGTTAAACCTGTCTGTTACCCCGTCCCGCGTCGTCAGCTCTTTTTGGATCGGTCATGGCGCGTCTTTCGGGCCATGTGATAAACGCCGAGGCGCTGGCTTTTTTATAAGTTTAGCGATTGTAAAGAGACCCTCCGACCCTCGATACAAAGACTACAGTGCGTTCGATCGACGTGCGGTCCAGTCTAAAGTGGCAAGTTTCGCGTATAAAGCGTTTTCACTTCATTGAATCGACGGATCGGCGCGAGTTACTTGTTGTCCAGATTAGCCTCTGTTGCTGTCGCATATAACTAAATTTGAAAGCAAAGAGCCCATGAACGCCCTTAATCCTCTGTTGAAAGATGGTTCTTTGCCGCAAGCCAGAGCGCAGGAACCTTCGATGGAAGACATCTTGGCATCGATCCGCCGAATCATTGCCGAGGATCATTCCGACGGTTTTGCCGGCGCCTACCCGCAACGGCTGGGGAGCGTCACGCCCGAGCCGCTTGGGCTCGACCAGACCGAAGGGGCCGCAAGCTCCGACCCAGAACAGCCGCTTCTCTCGGCAGCCACCGAAAACTCGGTCGTCACGGCATTCAACATTCTTCTCGCCAGCAAAGCCGTTCAGCAGAGCGATTTGGTCATTGATCTCGCCCGCGACATGCTTCGGCCCATGCTCAAGGCGTGGCTCGATGACAATCTCCCGGCGATTGTCGAGCGTCTGGTCAAGGCCGAGATCGAACGGCTGACCCGCGCGGACTAAGGAAACTCCCCTCGCAACGGCTCACAGCGATATTTGGCGGGGGTCCACCCGTCTTGAGAGCGGGCTTGCCTTTTGCTCGCCGGTTTGCCATCGCTCACGGATGACACGGCAGCCTGACACGCTGAGCCGCCAAGGGCGCGCCAGCGACACCGGACCAATGATCCCATGATGGAAAAGACTTTCGATCCCCAGGCGGTCGAAGGCCGTATTGCGGCGGCATGGCAAGCGGCAGGCGCATTCGAGGCCGGACGTCCCGAGCGGGCAGGGGCGGAGCCCTTCACGGTCGTCATTCCGCCGCCCAATGTTACCGGCTCCCTGCACATGGGCCATGCCCTCAACACGACCTTGCAGGACATCCTTTGCAGATTTGAGCGCATGCGAGGCAAGGACGTGCTGTGGCAACCCGGCACGGATCACGCCGGCATTGCGACGCAAATGGTTGTCGAGCGGCAGTTGATGGAGCATCAGCAGCCTGGCCGGCTCGCCTTGGGCCGGGAAAAATTTTTGGAGCGCGTTTGGGAATGGAAAACCCAATCGGGCGGCGCGATCGTCAATCAATTGCAACGGCTCGGCGCCTCCTGCGACTGGACGCGCGAGCGCTTCACCATGGACGAGGGTCTTTCCCGCGCTGTCGTGAAAGTCTTTGTTCAGCTCTATAAAGAAGGCCTGATCTACAAGGATAAGCGTCTCGTCAATTGGGACCCCCAGCTTCAGACCGCGATCTCCGACCTCGAAGTGGTGCAAGTCGAGACCAAGGGTCACCTCTGGTATTTCAAATATCCGGTTGTCGATGACTCCGGCGCCGACACCGGCGAATTTATCGTGGTCGCCACCACCCGGCCGGAAACCATGCTGGGCGATACGGCGGTCGCAGTGCATCCGAGCGATGAGCGCTATCTCCATCTTCACGGCAAAAAAGTGCGGCTGCCGCTCGTCGGGCGTTTGATCCCGGTCGTCGCCGACGAATATTCAGACCCTGAAAAAGGCACCGGCGCGGTGAAGATCACCCCCGCGCATGATTTCAACGACTTCGAGGTTGGTAAAAGGCATGGGCTGCCGCTCGTCAATGTGCTCGATGCGGAAGGCGCCATCACACTGCAAGGCAATGTCGATTTTCTCGACGGTTTGCCGGACTCTTATCCTTACGAAGAGACGATCGCCGCGCTCGACAGGAAATCGCGCGAGACAGCCCGTAAGATTGTGGTCGATATGATGGAGGCCCAGGGGCTTCTCGACAAAGTGGAGGCCAACCAGCACGCAGTTCCGCATGGCGATCGTTCGGGCGTCGTGCTTGAACCGCGACTCACCGATCAATGGTATGTCAATGCGAAGGTCTTGGCGGAGCCAGCGCTTGCTGCCGTGCGTGAAGGCAAGACCAAGTTCGTCCCAGAGAATTGGGACAAGACCTATTTTCAATGGCTGGATAACATCCAGCCCTGGTGTATCTCGCGGCAGCTTTGGTGGGGACACCAGATCCCGGTGTGGTATGGATTCGAGCCGGCCGGTTCGGGGTGGATCGCTCACTCCGATAAGCACGTCTTTGTCGCTGAAACCGAAGAACACGCGGTCTCTCTGGCGGAGGAGTATTACAAAGCAAAGGTAGTCGTTATTGGCGACGACTCGGAGATCTTTAAATCCGACTGGGTCAGTCGCATTCATTCGGGTGAGCGGCTCGATACCTATCCAATCCAGCGCGATCCCGACGTCCTCGACACCTGGTTCTCTTCCGCGCTCTGGCCTTTCTCCACCCTCGGCTGGCCGGACGAGACGGCGGAGTTGAAACGCCGTTATCCGACGAGCGTGCTCATCACCGGTTTCGACATCATCTTCTTCTGGGTCGCAAGGATGATGATGATGGGCCTGCATTTTATGGGCGAAGTGCCCTTCCACGACGTCTATATCCACGCCCTCGTCCGCGACGAGAAGGGCGCGAAGATGTCGAAGTCGAAGGGCAATGTCGTCGATCCCATAAACCTCATCGAAGCCTATGGGGCGGATTCCCTGCGCTTCACTTTGGCTGCCATGGCCGCGCAAGGCCGCGACATCAAATTATCGACGCAGCGGATTGAAGGGTACCGGAATTTCGGAACCAAACTTTGGAACTCCGCGCGCTTCGCGGAAATGAACGGCTGCGTGAGACAAGCGGGGTTCGATCCACGGCGAGTTCAGATCACCCTCAACAGCTGGATCATCGGTGAGACCGCCAAGTCGGTGGCCGAGGTGACAGCGGCGATCGAGGCCTATCGTTTCAACGATGCCGCGAATGCCGCCTATCGTTTCGTCTGGAATATTTTTTGCGACTGGTATCTCGAACTCGCCAAGCCGCTGCTGCAAGGTGCCGATGGCCCGCCGAAGGAAGAAACCCGCGCCACAACCGCGTTCGTGCTCGAACAGATCATCAAGCTCCTGCATCCGTTCATGCCGTTCATCACGGAAGAACTTTGGCTGATCAAGGGCGCGGAAGGGCAACCCCGGGAAACTTTGTTGGCGCTGGCGGAATGGCCGAGGCTCGAAGGCTACGATAATCCGGCTGCCGAAGCAGAAATCGGTTTTATCGTCGAACTCGTCTCGGAAGTGCGCTCGGTACGCGCGGAGATGAATGTTCCCGCCGCCGCGCAAATCCCCTTGGTGCTCGTCGCCGCGTCCAAGGAAGCAAAATCCTACGCGGAAAACTGGGACGAGACGCTGCGGCGGTTGGCCCGGCTTTCAGAAATTTCTTTTGCATCCGAGGCGCCGGAAAAATCCGTGCAAATGATCGTGCGGAAAACCCTCGCTGCGTTGCCGCTTCAGGGCGTCATTGACTTTGCGGCGGAAAAGAATCGGCTGGCCAAAGAGATTACGAAATTAAGGGGTGAGGTGGGCAAGATCGAAGCCAAGCTTGGCAACGCCGACTTCATCGCGCGCGCCCCCGAAGAAGTCGTCGAGGAAAACCGCGACAGGCTGGCGGAAGCGCTCTCCCGGGCGGACAAGCTCGAAGCCGCGCTGGAGCGACTGAGCGGTGCCTAAATCACGAATTAGCCGGCGATTGCGTCGAAGACGAGCTTGCTGTTCAGCGCGATGATGGCAATGGCGATCACCGCGGCGACGGCGCTCGTCAGCCAGGGCGCGACGAGGCTACCCATGAGCTTGCGCGAGGCGGTAAACCAAACCAGCGGGACAACGGCGAAGGGCAGGGTAAGGCTCAGCACCACTTGGCTCAGAACGAGCAAACCGTTGGTCGCACTCGCGCCACCAATAAGGATGGCGGCGACCGCCGGCACAATCGCGATGAGCCGTGTCAAAAGCCGCCGCGCCACGGGGTTGAGCCTGATATTGACGAAACCCTCCATGACGATCTGACCGGCAAGCGTCGCCGTCAAAGTCGAGTTCAGGCCGCAGGCGATGAGAGCGATGGCGAACAGCTTGGCGGCGAGCGCGCTTCCCAGCAGGGGCGCGATCAAGCGATAGGCGTCCGGCAGCTCGGCAACTTCCAAATGGCCATGTGCGTGAAACGCTGCTGCCGCGAGAATCAGGATCGACCCGTTGATCAGGAGCGCGAAGAAAAGCGCGATCGTCGAATCGAGAATTGCGAAACGGATCGCGGACGCCCTTTCGGCGGTGCTCGGGCCGACCGCTCGCGTCAGGACAATGCCGGAGTGCAGATAGAGATTATGGGGCATGACGGTCGCGCCCAAAATCCCAAGTGCAATATAAAGCATCGCCGGGTTGGTGAAGAGTTCGCGGCTGGGCAGAAGGCCCCTGGCGACTTCCGCCATGTCAGGCCGGGCGAGGACAAGTTCGATCGCGAAACAGGATGCGATCAAGATGAGAAGCGAGACGACGAAGGCTTCGAGCTTGCGGAAACCGAACCGCATGAACGCAAGGATGAGCAAGGCGTCGAGCGTCGTCAAAATAACCCCTGCACCCAGCGGCAAGCCGGTCAGCAGTTCGAGGCCGATGGCAGTGCCGATGACCTCGGCGAGGTCGGTCGCCACGATCGCCGTCTCCACGACCAGCCAGACCCCGATGCTAACCAGCCGAGGAAATGCATCGCGACAGTTCTGCGCGAGATCGCGCCCCGTCGCAAAGGCGAGCCGCGCCGACAGGGCCTGAAGGACGATGGCCATGAGGCTCGACAGAACGGCAACATAAAGCAACGCGGTGCCGAAGCTGGAGCCACCAGCCAGCGCCGTCGCCCAATTGCCGGGATCCATATATCCGGTGGCGACGAGATAGCCGGGCCCCGCAAAACCCAGAAAACGACGAAAGGGCGATCCGCCTTTGGGCACATGCACGCTGCCGTGCGCTGCTCCGAGTGAGCGCGCGGCCTCCTTTGGGAGCGTGTCGGCAGCGGACGACGACATGATGTTCCTTTCGTGCAATGGCCCCAATTATCGCTCTGCGTCGGCAAGCGACGAAAATGAGGCATGACCAATCGCGGTCGGCCACCCCTCTTCACCGCGTCTCCACCCTCAAGGTGTAGCATTGGCTACAAAACTAATCAAAACTAAAAAAGTTGACTCCGATATTTTTTCTTCGACTTTGGAGTGAGGGTGCGGAATTGGCCGGGGGGAGGCCCAACGTCAGATGCGCTTAAAAAAATTGGACCTGGCGGCACCGGTCGAGTTGCCGGCGGAAGCAACCCAGGCACTACGTTTTGAAAAGGCCCGCTCCGCTCAAGCGACGGCGGTCCTGGAGGATTACGTCGAGCTGATCGACGATCTCTTGGCGAGCGGCGGCGAGGCCCGCCCGACGGACATCGCGCGTCGTCTCGGCGTGACGCATGCCACCGCAATCAAAACCATTTCCCGCCTCAAGCGGGAAGGCCTCGCCACCTCTCGACTCTATAGAGGCGTTTTCCTGACAGAGGAGGGGCACGGGCTTGCCGACCGTGTCCGCGCCCGCCATCGCCTGGTCGTCGAGCTGCTGCGGGCGGTGGGCGTTCCGGAGCAATGCGCCGAGCTCGACGCCGAGGGAATTGAGCACCATGTTTCCGACGTCGCGCTGGCGGCTTTTGCGCGTTTTCTCAAGCGCCCGGCAGGGCAGCCGTGAGCCGCGGAAAGATTGGCGCGTGGGAAGGCCGGAAACTTTAATCAATCTTTAATTTAATGAACCTTTAATCATAACGCTGCGAAGGCAGCGCTTGCCGACTCAAGTGCTGGCTGCCGCCAAAATCTCGGTGCCGTGCGGACTTAAGGGGGACCGGAAGGCTGTGGTTTCGGTGCGTAAAAAAGGGCGTAGAAAATTTGTGGCTTTGAAGTCACAGAGCACAGCGCGTTTACTTCAACTTGGCGGTACAAGAAGAAGTTTCTTTTTTGCTCTTGAACAACTTGCTACTGTTGCTTGGAACACCACCCCATCGGCGGGGCTTTGGGTTAGCCGAGTTCTCGCAAACAGGATTGATCGCCAGCTTCCCAGCGCGGCACCAGGGCTACCTCGACCTCCTAAAATTTCGTTCCCATTCATCAATACGGCCATTTCGTCCGGAGCCATTTTTAATGGACTTGCGTGTGTTCGACAAAAGTAAGCTTCCCAGCCGCCATGTGACGGAAGGCACATCTCGTGCGCCGCACCGTTCATATTTGTACGCGATGGGGCTGACGCGCGAGCAAATTCACCAGCCCTTGGTCGGCGTGGCGTCTTGTTGGAACGAGGCGGCGCCCTGCAACATCTCATTGATGCGGCAGGCCCAGGCGGTCAAAACGGGGGTTTCCGCGGCGGGGGGTACGCCGCGCGAATTCTGCACGATCACGGTAACGGACGGGATCGCCATGGGGCACGAGGGGATGAAATCATCGCTGGTTTCGCGGGACGTGATTGCCGACTCCGTCGAGCTCACCATGCGCGGACATTGCTATGATGCGCTCGTGGGCCTTGCCGGCTGCGACAAGTCGCTGCCCGGCATGATGATGGCGATGCTGCGTCTCAACGTCCCTTCGATTTTCATCTACGGCGGATCGATCCTGCCCGGCACCTTCAAGGGCCGGCCTGTCACAGTGCAGGACCTTTTCGAGGCGGTCGGGAAATATTCGGTTGGCGAGATGTCGGATGAGGATCTCGACACGCTCGAAACCGTGGCCTGTCCCTCGGCCGGCGCCTGCGGCGCCCAGTTCACCGCCAATACGATGGCAACGGTTTCCGAAGCGATCGGGCTCGCGTTGCCTTATTCCGCCGGCGCGCCCGCGCCCTACGAAATCCGGGACCGCTTCTGCTCGACCGCCGGCGAAATGGTGATGGAGCTGGTGGCCCGGAATCTGCGCCCCCGCGACATCGTCACCCGGAAGGCGCTCGAAAATGCCGCGACGGTCGTGGCTGCGTCCGGCGGGTCCACCAATGCTGCGCTGCATCTGCCGGCAATTGCCAATGAATGCGGCATCAAGTTCGATCTGTTCGACGTCGCCGAAATCTTCCACAAGACGCCGTACATCGCCGACCTCAAGCCCGGCGGCAAATATGTCGCGAAAGACATGTTCGAGGCTGGCGGCGTTCCGCTGCTCATGAAGACGCTTCTGGATAACGGCTTTTTGCATGGCGACTGTCTCACCGTCACAGGTCGGACCATCGCTGAAAATTTGGCGAAAGTTGCCTGGAATCCGGACCAGGACGTTATCTGGCCGGCCGACAAGCCGATCGCGCCGACGGGTGGCGTTGTTGGCCTGAAGGGAAACCTCGCTCCAGAGGGCGCGATCGTGAAAGTCGCCGGTATGGCGCAGTCCGAGCTCACCTTCCGGGGGCCGGCTCTTTGCTTCGACAATGAAGAGGATTGCTTCGAGGCGGTGACCCATCGCCGCTATCAAGAAGGCTGTGTTTTCGTCATCCGCTACGAAGGACCCCGGGGCGGGCCGGGTATGCGGGAAATGCTGGCGACGACGGCGGCGCTCTATGGCCAAGGCATGGGATCGAAAGTGGCTCTCGTAACGGATGGCCGTTTCTCCGGGGCCACCCGCGGATTTTGCATTGGACATGTCGGGCCCGAAGCGGCCCTCGGCGGCCCGATTGCCCTCGTGCGCGACGGCGACATGATCGAGATCGACGCGATCAAGGGAACCATCGTCCTCCAAATAGAGGATGCGGAATTCGAAAAAAGAAAAAAAGAATGGCAACCGCGTAAAACCAATTTCGGTTCCGGCGCGTTATGGAAATATGCACAGCTGGTTGGTCCGGCTGTCACCGGAGCGGTAACGCATCCGGGGGCGTTGAGTGAAATAAATGTTTATGCTGACATCTAGCCGCATAGTCGGGATTGCGCTTTTTGGCTTGGCAGTCATGCTGCCGGGGTCTCGCATCGGCGCCTTCGAGCGCGCCGACGGGGCTGGCGTGGACAAATCTCCGCTGCAAAGCTTTCAGTCCCCAAAATCGGCGCTGAAGGCGGGCCTGGAAGGTTTCCGCTCAGGCGATTCCGACTCGGCGCTAGAAGCTTTGAAATATGCGGCGGCCGGCGGCGAAACGCTGGCGCGATGGAAGCTCGCCAAAATGTACGCCAACGGCGACGGCGTGCCTCGCGACGACCTCAAGGCCTATGAATATTTCTCACAAATCGTCGCCAGTTACGACGAGGACGACCCGAGCCGGCGGGACGTCTCGATGGTGTCGAGCGCCATTGTCGCGATCGGCGTGTATAATTTGAACGGAATTGCCAGCTCCAAGGTGAAGCCGGATCCGTCGCGCGCGCTTGAAATGTTTCGCTTCGCCGCCACCAATTTTGGCGACGCCAATGCCCAATATAATTTGGCCCGGATGCATCTGGACGGCGCCGGCGTCGAGAAGGATGGCCGCGAGGCGGCCCGCTGGCTTTTCCTTGCTGCCGACAAAGGCCATCTTCAGGCGGAGGCTCTTCTCGGGCAGATGCTTTTTGCAGGCCGCGAAGGCATCCAGCCCCAGCGTGCCCAGGGTCTGATGTGGCTCACCCTGGCGCGGGAAGCGGCGGTCGATTCCAAAAAGGATAAATGGATCATCGATCTTTACGACACGGCTGTGGCTTCCGCGAATGACGCCGATCGTCAAAACGCACTCAATTTCCTCGAAGCCTATCTGAAGCGCCGCAATTAACCGATCCCTGGCAGAAGCTGCGCCCGAGGCTGCGGGGTAGGTTGCCCGCGCCTTTGTGCGCATTTGCCTGGTTGTGGCAATTTAGACCGCTGAGACGCGAGCGCGGCGAAGGCGGAACAGCCAGCCCCCTCTGTCTCGATGACATCGAGCCGGCAAATGCGGGCCCGGAAAGTCGCACGCTGATGGAGAAATTCGGTCGACTGCATGCGGTGCGAAGCGGGCTGGCGTGACCGCGACAGTGCTATTTCTGTGGGCGTCTTTTCAATAGATCCAGCGGGATAGGGGCCATGGCGCGGATCAGGGTCGGAATTGGCGGATGGAATTTCGTCCCTTGGCGTGACAACTTCTATCCACGCGGGCTGCCCCAAGCGCAAGAACTGCACTATGCGAGCCGCCACGTTACGGCAATCGAAATCAACGCAACCTTTTACCGGACCCAAACCGCTCAAAGCTTTCGCCGCTGGGCGGCCGAAACCCCGGATGATTTCGTCTTTGCGGTCAAAGCGCATCGACTGAGCACCCATCGTAAGCAGCTTGCGGACTCCGGGCCCGCGATCGAACATTTTCTGTCAAGTGGGTTGCTGGAGCTTGGCCCCAAGCTCGGTCCTGTGCTTTGGCAATTTGCTGCGACGAAAAAATTCGAGCCGGAGGATTTCGAGGCCTTTCTTGCGGCCTTGGCTGAAAAAGATGGCTCACAGCTGCGCCATGTCGTCGAGGTGCGCCACCCAAGTTTCTGCGATCCGGCCTTCGTCGCTTTGGCTCGGCGCTACAACACCGCGATCTGTATTGCTGATTCTGACAAATATCCGCAGATCGCAGATATCAGCGCCGATTTCGTTTATGCCCGTCTGCAACGAACCAAAGCCTCGCGCGAGTCCGGCTATGCGGGAAGCGAGATCGAGTCCTGGTCTGAACGTGCCCAACTATGGGCCAAGGGCGGGGACCCGAAAGACCTTCAGCATTTCGCAACGATGGGGGCCAAAAAGCTGAAGGAGCGCGACAGCTTTATCTTCTTTATCTCCGGCGCCAAGGAACGCAATCCGGCCGCGGCTTGCGCGCTCCTTGAGCGATTGGAGCAAGAATAGCGAAGCTGGAGCTTTGGGCGTGGCGGCCAACTACCGCCTACGAAAGTTCAATCCGAACCGGCACATGATCGGAGGGCTTGTCATCACCGCGCCTCTCCTTGTCGATCGTAACCTCGGTCAACCGATCCGCCGCCCGTGGCGAAAGCAGGAGATGATCGATGCGGATGCCTTTGTTGCGTTGCCAAGCGCCAGCCTGATAGTCCCAGAACGTATAGAGCCCCGGTTCGTCCGTGGTCGCTCGCAGGGCGTCGGTCAAGCCGAGATTGATAAGGGCGCGAAAACGGTCGCGTGTCGCTGGCAGAAACAACGCATCGTTTGCCCAGGCGGCCGGGTCGGCGCAGTCCTGCGGTGTTGGGATGACGTTAAAGTCGCCGGCGAGCACAAGCGGTTCCTCAAGCGCCAGAAGGCTTCTGGCGTGCGCGATCAGGCGGTCCATGAACGCGAGCTTGTAGGTATATTTTTCGGTGAGAGGCGGATTTCCGTTCGGTAAATAGATCGAGGCGACCCGGACGATTCCCCTGGCGTCGGGAACGATGGCTTCGATATAGCGGGCCTGTTCATCCTCAGGATCACCCGGCAGCCCCCGCGCGATTTCGATCGGCGTCTTCGAGAGAAGCGCCACGCCGTTAAAGCCTTTTTGGCCGTGCACGGCGACGTTATAGCCAAGGGCCTCGACTTCCATATGGGGGAAGGCCGCGTCGACGCATTTGAGTTCCTGGAGGCACAGGACGTCTGGCGAGACTTCGCGCAAATAGCGCAACAGATGCTCGGTGCGTTGGCGAACCGAATTGACATTCCAGGTCGCGATCTTCACCGACCGTCCCCGACGCGCTCATTCCCGTCGAGCCCTGGAAGTGACCTTGCCTCGCGTGGGGAAACCCTCAATCGCCGGGGCGGCGGCCGCCGCATCAGACGGGGCAGGGTGCCATGCGTCAGGACGCCTTCGCGCATCAAGGCGCGGCGAAGCGGACCGATCGCCGAAAAGGCAAACAGCCCGGCGCCGCGCAGGAAGTCCACCGGAAAGAAATCCGAAAGCAAAGAGCGGTTGAGGATGTCGACGCCATTGGTCCGCAAAAAAATATCGCTCCGACGCGCTTTCGCATAAGCGGCGAGCGTCGCCACAGCGCCGATATCCCGGCCGAGTTCACGGGCGTCCTCCAGAACTTCGACGAGCGCGGCACTGTCCCGAAGACTAAGGTTTAGTCCTTGCGCGGCCAGCGGCGGGAAAATATGGGCGGCTTCGCCCACGAGCGCGACCCGATGGCCGAAAAGACGATTGGCGCTCATCCCTGCCATCGGAAAAAATCCGCCGGGGCCATCGATTTCCATTTTGCCAAGCAGTGATCCAACTTGATCCTCGATCTCTTCCGCGAGCTCGGCCTCGGAAAGCGCGCGTCGGCGTTCCGCCATCTCGGCGGACATCAGCCAAACCAAGCTCGACCGGTTCGGCTTGCCTTCGAGCGCGCACAGCGGCACCAGCGTGCAGGGACCCGACCTGGTATGGAACTCGGTCGAAATGTTGCGATGCGGTTTTGCATGCGACAAAAGCGCGGTGAAGGCGATCTGCGGATAGGCCCAGCCGCGGGTGCCGATGGAGGCCTTGCTGCGAGCAAGTGAGGAACGGCCGTCTGCGGCGACCAGGAGTTGAGCGGAA
This sequence comes from Beijerinckiaceae bacterium, assembly GCA_004564215.1. Lineage (NCBI taxonomy): Bacteria > Pseudomonadati > Pseudomonadota > Alphaproteobacteria > Hyphomicrobiales > Beijerinckiaceae > Beijerinckiaceae bacterium. The sequence continues at coordinate 3,140,804 of CP024846.1, forward strand.
ATCGTCTGACCATCCGCCAGAGTAGCCTGGACAGAGTCGGCCTCGAAGCGGATGTCGCTGATCATGCCTTCATGCAGAACAAGATTTGTGCTTGCGGCGGCAATTTCCGCGAGGCCCTCGACCAGCACATTATTTTCAATATTCTCGCCGAACGCGGCCAGGCCGATCTCGCTGGCGGCGAAGGAAACGGAGGGCACCGGAAACCGCGCTCCGGTGGCATCGATCATGGCGATCTTTTCAAGGGGCGCCGTCTTGCCGCGAAACCTTGGCCAAACGCCGAGCGATTTGTAAAAGCGCAGGGAGGCTTCAAACAGAGCGACGGTCCGGCCATTGGCGCGGCGATCGATCGCACCGACACAGACAACCGAAAAACCCGCCTGGGCGAGGGCGATCGCCGCCGAAAGACCGGCAGCTCCGGCGCCCGCGACAAGAATATCGGCCTGGATATTGGGAAGCGAGAGGGGCATCAATGAACCTTTGGGGTCTTTTTAGACCCGGACGAAGCTTTTGGCGATGATGACGTAGGGTCGGAGGGCTAGAGCGCTTCCCGATCAGATGGAATCATCTGATCGAAAAGGAATCGCTCCAGTTCAACGAGTTGGAGCATGTTCTGATCGAAAAAGTCGGTCAACTTTTTCGGAACATGCTCTAGCGGAAGCTGCAACATGCCCTTGCTTTAATCGATACCGACAAAGCGAGCGATCAATTTTCAATCGGGGGGCAACGTCACCATGAAAAAAATCCTGATCGGGGTGGGCAGTCTTGCTGTTGTTTTTGTTCTCGTATGGTTTGCCGCCCCAAAAATTATGTTGTTTTGCTGCGTCGATGACCCGCTGCCGCCATCGGTTCGTACTAAGTTTAATCAGCTCACTGCCGCCAAGCAGGAAATCGTGGCCCTCGTAAAGAGCGTTAAAAAGGGCGAGGATTTGACGCAAGAGCAGCTGATTTATAGTGACGTCGCACGCGGGGCGAATAACTTGCTTAATGTTGCAAGCAGTGGCCTCGATGTAAATAGCATCGATGTTATTTACATAGACAATACATTTAAAAATATTGCTGATAAATCGAAAAGCCTTATAGATATGCTGAATTCTAAGCAGTATCTACAGGCTTCAGCGTTAAGTGCTGCCGCGACCGGCGAGTATGGACTGTTGGAAATTTTGAGGACAAATAATCGTGACTGGGAAAGAGTCTTTGCCAAGGAGGAAAAATTGATAAGTGTAACGAAGAAACAACTGAACGAGATGAAATGGCCCTCCTGGCCCGGCCGAAGGTAAGGTGGTCTCCGGCAGGCGTTCTCTTGGCTTGATCGAGAACCAGTGAAAGCATCGCGCTGAATGAGCGAGTTCAATTTTTCCTTTGCACCGCTGCTGCCTTGGCCGGTCTTGATCGGTCTTGGTGCGCTTGCATTGGCGGTTGTCGGCTTGGGATTTTATGCGCGGCGACGCGGGACTTTTCTGCGTGCGCTCGGCCTTGGGTTGCTGCTGCTGGCCCTCGCCGACCCGTCGCTGGTCCGGGAGGACCGGAATCCCTTGAAGGAAGTGGTGGCGATCGTCGTGGACCAAAGCGGCAGCCAGACAATTGGCGAACGCCCCGCCCAGACCGAAAAAGCCCGCGCTGAGCTTGAGACCCGTCTCAAGGCCTTGGGCAATATCGATGTCCGTACCATCGACAGCAGCCGAACGGATAATGAAGCCGACGGCACAAGGCTGTTCGCGGCCTTGAACGCCGGGCTGGCCGACGTGCCCTTGGAACGTGTCGGCGGCGTCTTCATGATCACCGACGGGGTCGTGGACGATATTCCTGCCAGCGCGGAAGCGCTCGGCTTCAAGGCGCCACTGCATGCGCTCATCACCGGCCATGAAGGCGAACGCGACCGGCGAATTGAACTGCTCGAAGCGCCGCGCTTCGGCATCGTCGGCAAGGATCAAACGATTGAGCTGCGGGTGACCGATAGCACCAGCCAGCCGGAGCCCGTGCTGCTGAAGGTCCGCCGCGACGGCAATCCCGTGGCCAGCATTGTTGCGACGCCAGGGGAGCGCCTCCGTGTTCCGGTCAAGATCGACCATGGGGGCCAAAATGTCATTGAACTCGAGGTCGAGGCGCTGCCGGACGAGCTCACCGCCATCAACAACAAGGCGGTTCTGGCGATCGAGGGCGTGCGCGACAAGTTGAAGGTTTTGCTGGTTTCCGGCGAGCCTCATGCGGGCGAGCGCATGTGGCGGAACCTTCTGAAGTCGGACGCCAATGTCGATCTGGTGCATTTTACGATCCTGCGTCCGCCGGAAAAACAGGACGGGACGCCGATCAACGAATTGTCGCTGATCGCTTTCCCGACCAGCGATCTGTTCGGGCGTAAGATCAGCGATTTCGATCTCATCGTGTTCGACCGCTATTCGAACCAGAGCGTGCTGCCCCTGATCTATTTCGACAATATCGTCCGTTATGTCCGAGAGGGAGGCGCTCTGCTGCTTGCGGCCGGCCCTGATTTCGCCCGGCCGGAGGGGCTCTTTTATTCCCCCTTGGGGCGCATTGCGCCGGCGCGTCCGGACGGCACCCTGACCGAATATGCGTTTCGCGCCGCGGTCACCGAGGATGGCGGCAAACACCCCGTGACCCGTGGTCTGCCGGGCGCCGATCAAAATCCACCCGCGTGGAGCGAATGGTTTCGTCAGGTCAACGCCGAAGTCGCGCATGGCACCAGCGTCCTATCCGGCGCCAAGGGCAAACCGCTGCTCGTTCTCTCCCGGGAAGGAAAGGGCCGGGTTGCCCTTCTGCTTACCGATCAAATGTGGCTCTGGGCGCGCGGCTTCGAGGGTGGCGGTCCGCATCTCGACCTTTTGCGCCGTCTGGCCCATTGGCTCATGAAGGAACCGGAACTGGAAGAGGAAGCCTTGCGGGCCAATGTGCGTGGCCATGCCATCGAAATCGAACGCCAAAGCCTTAAAGCGGAAGTGCAACCCGTCACCGTCACGGCGCCTTCGGGCCGGCAAGAAAATGTCACCCTGACACTGGCGGAGCCGGGGATTTCACGGGCGACGGTGAGCGCCAGCGAACTCGGCCTTTATCGCCTGAGCGATGGCAATCTGTCGATCCTTGCCAATGTCGGCCCGGAAAATCCGCGCGAATTCCAAGAAGTTGTCTCAACGCCGGACAAGCTGAAACCCTTGGTGGACGCGACGGGAGGCACGGTGCACCGGATCGGAGCTTCGGCGAATGGGGAAATTTCCCTGCCGCGTCTCGTCGCGATGCGTGAGAGCCCGGTCTATGGCGGCGCCGATTATGCCGCCATCAAGCGGATTGGCGCCAGTGAAGTGAAGGGTGTTGGGGTTGCTCCGCTGGCCATCGGCTTCTTGGGCCTTCTCGCTCTGTTGGGAAGCATCCTGGCCGCGTGGGTTTTTGAAGGGCGCGGCGGGCTGGCCTAGACCCTAGGTGTCTGACCGTTCCAGCGTCGGCGCTGCCGATGGCCGGGCTCGCCGGACCTTCCCTTTCACGCCCTCAAAAGCGCCTTCGACCAGTTCGCAATAAAGCAGGCGTTTGGGGTCGACGGGTCCGGAGAAAACCAGCCGGCCCGGCGGGACAGGCGAAAAACCCATCTTGCCGTAATAGGACATATCGCCCACGAGCAGCACCAATTTGTGCCCGGCGGCTCTTGCGGCATCGAGCGATTTCATCACCAGCTCTTCACCGATTCCGCCCGAACGAAAGGGGGGATCGACGGTCAGGGGACCAAGCAGCAAGGCCGGCTGATCGCCACACAAAACGGGCGTCATTCGATTGGCGCCGACCATCAAAGTGCCGACCCGTGCGACGAAGGACAGGCTGAAATCCGGATCCACACCTTCTCTCAGCCGGTAGGCCGAACGCGCGAAACGGCCCGGCCCAAAAGCCCGTTCGTCGAGCTTTTCGATGGCCGCGAGATCAGCGGGCGTCTGGGGGCTGAGACTAAGGGACAGATCCGCCATGGCTCGTCATTGCAAGATGCGGGAGCGCCCCGCCGAAAATAATCCAATCACCTGGAGCATCGAGGCGATCCAGGTGCGCTTTTTGTCGGAATTTATCGAACATGGCCGACACGCTTCTGCATGGCTCCGATCGCAAGGTTATAGGCGCAAGGGACCTGCGTTGTCACCGGCCGGGACGCTGGCTCCAGCGCCGTGCAAGCCGAGGCGGTTCTTATAGGGACCATGCAAGCGAACGCCAAAACATTCAATGCGCGGAAACGGCTGAGACAGAAGCACCGCGCTGTGTCGCACCAGGCTTTGCGTCCGGCAATCGATGCCGAAATCAGCCGGGCGATTGGTCTTCTGGGGTCTGGAAAGGTCAAAGAGGCCCTCGGATGCCTTCGTAACGTCTATGCAGAAAGCGAGACGAGCGCTGTCAGATGCAATCTTGTGGGTTTGATTTATCTGAGCGCCAGGCAAAATTCGCTGGCGTTCAAATGGTTCGATCGCGCGGTGTCGCTGGATCCCGCCGATCCGGAAGCTTATTCGAACCGTGGCATGGCGCTGATGGAGCTTGGCCAGACGGCAGCGGCCCTTGCTTCCTATGGTGAAGCTGTCCGCACTGGCTGTGCGAAGCCGGCTCTGTTTTACAATCGCGGTAATCTCTTGCGTGAAATGGGACGGCTTGAGGAGGCGATTGCCTCCTACGACATGGCTCTGAAGCTCGACCCTGCTTACCCCGAGGCCTTGCGTGCCGGGGGGACTTTGCTTGCGGAGCAGGGCTATTTTGAAAGCGCGCTGAAGTTTCTCGACGAGGCCTTGCGGCTGCGGCCGGATTATTTGGAAGCCGCTCTCGATCGGGGCAATATTTTGCAAGGCCTTGGGCAATCGGGCGCGGCCATTGCCAGCTATGATGCGGCCATCGAGACGCATAAGGGCAATCCCGATCTTTACAATAACCGGGGCGTCGCCCTTCACCTGTCCGGAAAGCTTGCAAGGGCGCTTAAGGATTTTGACGCAGCCATCGTACTTCGTCGGGAGTTTCCTCAAGCTTGGTTCAACCGCGGCAATGTCCTCATTCGTCTCGATCGACCGGAGGCCTCGCTCGCAAGCTTTGAGGCGGCCCTCGCGCTTCGGCCCGACTATGGGGAGGCTTTGTGCAGCCGGGCGGTGGCGCTGAAATATCTCGGACGGATGGATGAAGCGCTCCGTGCTTTCGATCTCGCCCTGCACCACAATAGCCAATCGGCGCACGCCAAGAATAACAAGGCGGCGCTGCTGTTGCTTCTTGGCGATTTCGAACGCGGCCTGGACGCTTATGAATTTCGCTGGATTGCGGGTCAAACGCCAAAATCTGAACTCAAGCTCCCAAGTCCGGAATGGAGCGGCACCATCCGGCACGGGGAAAAGATCATCGTCTTTGATGAGCAGGGGCTTGGCGATGCGATCCAGTTTTCGAGATTTTTACCGCTGCTCGCGGACGCTGGAGCGGAGGTGACCTTCTTTTGCCGCAAGAAACTGCATAGACTTCTCGCTGGCCTGCCGCGGTCGATCCGGCTGGTGGACGATATCCCCGACGAGCAACAATTCGACGCGCAAATCGCTCTTTCCAGCCTGCCGCGCGCGTTTAAGATGCGGCTGGAATCAATCCCGGCACGGACGTCCTACCTTCGTGCCGAGGCGTCCCTCGTCAACAAATGGGCCGCGCGCATCGGCCAGCAAGGCGTTCGCGTCGGTCTTTGCTGGCACGGTAGTCCCGACTTTAAGGCCGATCCAAATCGGTCAATTCCGCTGAGCGCTTTCGCTCCGCTGGCGGCAATCGATGGCGTCCGCCTGATCAGTATTCAGAAAGTCCATGGCTTGGGGGAGCTCGAAGGCCGGGGAGCCGATTTCAAAATCGAGAGGCTCGGCGAGGATTTCGATGCCGGCCCGGATGCCTTCGTCGATACCGCCGCGGTGATGCAAAATCTCGATTTGATCATTACCTGCGACACATCGATCGCCCATCTCGCCGGGGCGCTCGGTCGGCCCGTTTTTGTTCTTTTGAAACAGATTCCGGACTGGCGCTGGCTGCTCGAACGTTCGGACTGCCCGTGGTATCCGTCCATGCGCCTGTTTCGGCAAAAGCAGCGCGGCGATTGGACTGGTGTTGTCGCTCAGGTCGCTGAGGTGCTGCGAAATTTTCAGAAGACAAGCGCCGCCGAGCTGCCCCAACCTCAGCACTCAGCTTGGGCGGTCGGCGCTTATGATGTAATTGACGTCCATGTCTTTCGACAGACGCCACCGACCAGTCAAAGGATCGTAGACCACGCCGGTCTCATCGCGGATGTGCAGCCCCGCGGCGCGCAGCGCCTTGGCGAGTTCCTGAGGTGTGACGAATTGGTTCCAGCTATGGGTTCCGCGCGGCACCCAGCGCAGCACATATTCGGCGCCGACAATTGCAAAAGCAAAGCTCTTCAAGGTACGGTTGAGCGTGGCGGCGACTAGAATACCGCCGGGCCGGACCATCGCGGCGGCTTGATTGATGAAGCCGGCGACGTTACGCACATGTTCGATGACTTCCATGGTGAGGACCACATCGAAGACAGCGCCCTCGGCCAGAAGGTCCTGGGCGGACATGCAGCGATAATCGATGGCAAGGCCTGTGGCCGCCGCATGATCCTTGGCGATTTCGATATTGCGCGGTGCCGGATCGATCGACGTCATTTGTGCCCCGAGCCGCGCGAGCGGTTCTGAAAGAATCCCGCCGCCGCACCCAATATCGAGGATTCTGAGCCCCCGGAGTGGTTCCGCCGCGTGTCGATCGCGAGGCTTTCCATCCAAGGGGAAGCGCCGGCAGAGCAGCTCCCGCAAATAGCCGACGCGGACCGGATTGAACCGGTGCAGCGCCTGCATCGCCCCGGTCGGATCCCACCATTCCGTCCCCAGCCGGTCGAATTGGGCGACCTCGGCGGGGTCGATCGTGGCGGTACGGCGGAGCTTTTCCTGCGGAGTCACAGCTGAATTCCCATTGACTTGATGTGCCGCGGTTTGCATGTATGCGCGGCGCGATCGAGGCCGCCCGTGCCGGCTTAACGTCCGATGAGGGCCCAAGGAGGCGTTTTTCGACCCGATGTCCCGTCTTGTCATGAAATTCGGCGGCACCTCGGTCGCAAACATAGAGCGCATTCGCAATGTTGCAAGGCATGTGGCGCGGGAACGCGAGGCCGGCCATGAGATCGCTGTGGTCGTCTCGGCGATGGCCGGAAAGACCAATGAGCTGGTCGGCTGGTGCGAGGAAGCCTCGCCGCTTTACGATCCGCGCGAATATGACGCCGTTTTAGCCTCCGGCGAGCAGGTAACCGCAGGTCTCCTGGCCATTGTCCTGCAGGAACAGGGAATTCCGGCGCGCTCCTGGCAAGGTTGGCAGGTCCCGATCCTGACGTCGGACTCGCATGGGTCGGGGCGGATCGAGGAGATCGATCCGACGGCAATTCTCGATGGGTTTCTGGCCCATCGGGAGGTCGCGGTGATTTCCGGCTTTCAAGGCTACCACCGGGCCACCGGCCGAATCGTGACGCTCGGCCGTGGCGGTTCGGATACGAGCGCGGTTGCCATCGCAGCCGCGATCAAGGCCAGCCGCTGCGATATTTATACGGATGTCGACGGTGTTTATACGACCGATCCCCGGATCGTTCCCAAGGCGCGGCGGCTCGACCGGATCGCTTTCGAGGAAATGCTTGAAATGGCCTCGCTCGGCGCCAAGGTCCTTCAGGTGCGCTCGGTCGAACTGGCTATGGCGCACAAGGTCAAGACCTACGTCCGGTCGTCGTTCGACGATCCAAAATACCCGAAACAAGGGACATTGATTTGCGCCGAGGAGGATATTGTGGAAAGTCCAGTCGTCACCGGCATCGCTTTTTCGAGAGACGAGGCGCAAATCACATTGCGGCAGGTCGCCGACCGCCCCGGCATCGCCGCAGCCATATTCATGCCACTGGCCGAAGCCAATATTAACGTGGACATGATCATTCAGGTGGCGTCAGAGGATTCGGGCTTCACCGATATGACTTTCACGGTTTCGGCGGCCGATTTCACGCGGGCCCGCGCGATTCTTTATAAGGAGCAACCGCAGATTGGCTTCTCCAGCCTGCACGGAGCAAATGACGTTGTTAAAGTTTCAGCAATTGGCGTCGGCATGCGCAGCCATGCCGGTGTCGCCGCCCTCGCATTTAAGGCTCTTGCCGAAAAAGGTATTAATATCAGAGCCATCACGACCTCCGAAATCAAATTGTCCGTGCTGATCGAAGCGGCCTATACGGAATTGGCCGTGAGGACATTACATGCCCTTTACGGCTTAGATAAAGCTTGATCCGCAACTATTTTTTTACGTTATGCTTTTGGATATTTTTCTGGTCCGAAGTTTGCTAGTTAGACGGACACCGCGCGAACGCACAACTAGGACCACCAAGCATCCTGCCTTGAACTGACTGGCTTGCCGCATTGAGCGCGGCTGGCGCCGGAAGGAACTTTGGCTTCCACGGAATATTGCTGGACGACCTGGTTTGCCGTTGGCTGATGCGGGGCCGGCAAAAAACGCAGTGAAACTTTGAGGGCTGAACAGGAAACACCCATGTATGGCACGCTCGGCGGCCCCCGCCTGCTGCTGCGCCGCCTTCGCGAGGTCATGGCGGAGCCGGTAAGCCCGCAAGCTCGGCTCGATAAGATCGTCGTCCATATCGCCGCGAATATGGTCGCGGAAGTGTGTTCTGTCTACGTTCTGCGCGCTGACGGCCGGCTCGAACTTTATGCAACCGAAGGCTTGAACCGGGAAGCGGTTCACTTGACGACGTTGCGGACGGGCGAAGGCCTGGTCGGCTTGATCGCGGAGACGGCCGAACCGCTGGCGCTCGCCGACGCCCAGCTTCATCCCTCGTTCTTGTACAGGCCGGAAACGGGCGAAGAAATTTATTCGTCCTTCCTCGGCGTGCCGATCCTGCGGGGCGGCAATACGCTCGGCGTGCTGGTCGTCCAAAACAAAGCGCGTCGCGCCTATTCCGAGGAGGAGATCGAGGCACTCCAGACGACCGCCATGCTGCTCGCCGAAATGATCGCGTCGGGAGAGCTGCAGTCGCTTGCGGCACCTGGTCGCGACATTGCCCTGCGCCGGCCGCTGGCCTTGAAGGGAACGCCCATCGCCGATGGCGTTGGTCTTGGCCACGTCGTTCTGCATGAGCCCCGCATCGTCGTGAAGCAGCTCGTTGCCGAGGACATCAAGCTGGAGATGGAGCGGCTCGACACCGCGATCGGCGCCATGCGCCAATCGATCGATCTCTTGATCGAGAACGGCAACATGGGGCCGGGCGAACATCGCGATGTTCTGGAAACCTTTCGCATGTTCGCGCATGACCGCGGTTGGCTGCGCCGTTTGCGCGAAGCCGTGACGACCGGTCTCACGGCCGAAGCGGCTGTCGAACGTGTGCAAAACGACGCGCGCGCCAAATTGCAGCGCCGGACCGAACCATTCATGCGCGATCGGCTGCATGATCTCGATGATCTCGCCAATCGGCTCCTGCATCAGCTGACGGGACAAAGCTTCGCCGCCGCTCACAAGAATTTGCCGAATAATTCGGTCATTGTCGCGCGCACCATGGGGCCGGCGGCGCTGCTCGAATATGATCGCGCCAAAATTCGCGGCCTCGTGCTGGAGGATGGCGGCGCCGGCAGCCATGTTGCCATCGTCGCCCGCGCACTCGGCATTGCCGCGGTGGGCGAGGTCGCCAATATCATCGATTTTGTTGAGCCGGGCGACGCTTTGATTGTCGATGGCGCGACCGGCGATGTGCATGTGCGCCCGCCGCCCGACGTCGAAAACACCTATGCCGAAAGAGCAAGGCTGCGGGCGCGGAAGCAGGAACAATATCACAAATTGCGTGAGGTTCCGGCGATCACCAAGGACGGCGTGCCGATCGATCTTCATATGAACGCCGGCATGCTGGTGGATCTGCAGCACCTGGCCGAGACAGGTGCGATCTCCGTCGGGCTGTTTCGAACCGAAATTCAGTTCATGCTCGCCTCGCAATTTCCACGGATGAGCGAACAGGAGGTTCTTTACCGGACCGCCCTCGATTTGGCCGGCGGCAAGCCGATCACCTTCCGCACCCTGGATATCGGCTCCGACAAGGTCTTGCCATACATGACCCAAGTCGAGGAGGAAAATCCGGCGCTGGGGTGGCGCGCCATCCGGATCGGTCTCGATCGGCCCGGGCTTTTGCGGGCGCAGTTGCGCGGCCTGCTGCGCGCCGGGGCCGGGCGTGAAATGCGGATCATGTTCCCGATGATCGCAACGCTGGAGGAATTTGAAATTGCGAAATCCATGGTCGAGCGCGAGCTCGTCCAATTGGAGCGCCATAACCGTAAGCCTCCGTGCGATCTCAAGCTGGGCATCATGCTCGAGGTCCCGTCGCTGCTCTGGCAACTCGACGAAATCTGCGAACGCGTCGATTTCCTTTCGGTTGGGTCGAACGATCTGGTGCAATATCTTTTTGCTGCCGATCGCGACAACAAGAGGGTCGCCACGCGCTTCGACGTGTTGTCGGCACCAATCCTTCGCGTATTGAAGCGCATCGCCGACAAAGCCAATGCAACGGCAACGCCGCTGACGCTTTGCGGTGAAATTGGCGGCAAGCCGCTGGAAGCCATTGTCCTGTTGGCGCTCGGCTTTCGCGGCCTTTCGATGTCTGCCGCCTCGATCGGCCCCGTCAAGGCGGCGGTGCTCGCCACTCACGTCGCTGAGGCGAAAGCTTTCGTCGAGACCCTTATCGATGAGGCGAAGGGCGGCCATTCCCTGCGCGATAAATTGCGCAAATTCGCGAAAGCACAGGGCATTCCGGTTTAGGTACCGGCCGCCCTTGCTTCAAACCTTTGGGCGCTCTGCCCTGCGAGTCCAGCAAAAACGCTAAGGTCGAGCAGGCCCTTCTCAAAAAGGCGGTCAACTTTTTTTAAAGTTGGTCTAGTGTTCTCTGTTGTATCGGTCGGGATGCAAGAAACCATGTTGCCCTCAGATAAACTCGATCTCATCTTGCGCCGCCACGCGGAGATCTCGGCTCGCCTCGCAGAAGCCCCTGAACCCTCCGTGATTGTCGCCTTGTCGCGGGAGCTGGCCGGCATGGAGGAGGTTGCCAGAGCCATCCGCGACTATCGCGGCCAAGTGGAAGAGGCCGCTGGGCTCGAAGCCATGCTGAATGATCCAAAGACCGATGCGGAAATGCGCGGCCTCGCCGAAGAAGAGCTCAAGGCGGCACGAGCCAGGCTTTTCGACCTCGAACAGGGATTGAGAATCGCGTTGCTGCCGAAAGACGCGGCGGATGAGAAAAGCGCGATCCTCGAAATTCGCGCCGGCACCGGCGGCGACGAAGCGGCCTTATTTGCAGGCGATCTTTTCCGAATGTATCAGCGCTATGCCGAATTGAAGGGTTGGAACGTCAGCATCCTGTCGGCGAGCGAGGGAACATCGGGGGGATATAAGGAAATCATCGCCGAAATTGCCGGACGCGGTGTCTTCGCGCGTTTGAAATTTGAATCGGGAGTCCACCGGGTGCAGCGCGTGCCGGACACCGAAACGCAAGGCCGCGTTCATACCTCGGCGGCGACCGTCGCCGTTCTGCCGGAGGCGGAGGACGTGGACGTCGATATCAATGAAGCCGATTTGAAGATCGATACGATGCGTGCGCAGGGCGCGGGCGGCCAGCATGTCAACAAGACCGAATCCGCCGTCCGCATTACCCACATTCCGACCGGCACGATCATCTTCGTGCAAGACGAACGTTCACAGCACAAAAACCGCGCGCGGGCCATGACCTTGCTGCGCTCTCGGATTTACGACACCCAACGCCAGAAGCTCGATGCCGAGCGGGCGGCCGACCGGCGGGCGCAGGTGGGCTCGGGGGATCGTTCGGAACGCATCCGCACCTATAATTTCCCGCAAGGCAGGCTCACCGATCACCGCATCCACCTCACACTTTATAAACTCGACAAAGTCATCGCCGGGGAAGCCTTGGACGAAGTGATCGACGCCCTTATCACAGAACATCAGGCCGGATTGCTCGCGGCGAGCGAAGGATAAGCCCCATGGCGCCTTGGCTGACGTCATGGCTGTTTTGGGCCCTATTGTCGGCGAGTTTTGCAGCCTTGACGGCGATTTTCGCCAAAGTCGGCGTCGAGAATGTGAGTTCGGATTTCGCGACCTTTTTTCGAACGATCATCATTGTCGCGGTGACTGCCACGATCCTTGTTTTCACCAATCAATTTCAACCGCTTGGCGCAATTTCACGGCGCAGCTATGTTTTTCTTACACTCTCGGGGCTTGCGACCGGCGCGTCATGGCTTTGCTACTTCCGGGCCTTGAAGCTTGGAGACGCGGTGCGCGTGGCGCCGATCGATAAGCTTTCGATCGTCCTCGTTGCTCTGTTCGGCGTCGCGTTTTTGGGTGAGCGCCTCTCCCCCATCAATTGGCTCGGGATCATTTTGATCGGCTGCGGCGCGCTCTTGGTCGTCTATCGTTCCTAAGGTCAGTCTCCGCCTGCGAGCCGTAGCCTTGGAACCAATTGTGGCACAAGCGGGTTTGCGAAGCTGCCACCGGCAAACCCGATATCAACAGACCACGTTGACCTTTGCGCCATCCCTTCAGGGAAGAGGGGGATTTCTGCGACCGGTCGCGCCTCAGCTGGATTTTGAAATATGCTCATTCGTCACGGCTATGAATTGACGTTCAGTTGCACCGCCCCAACCTTGATGGTTTGCCTGCTCGATGCGCATCATGACCACGCGCAGAACATCCGCTTTCAAACGCCCTTCACCACGACGCCGCAAATTGCCTCGTCGACCTACCTCGACACATTTGGCAATTGTGTGCGGAGATTTATAGCGCCCTCCGGCGATCTTACCATTTCCCGCGACGCCATCATCGAGGATAGCGGTCTGCCAGACCCGATTGAACGCGATGCCCAGGAGATTTCGGTCGAACGATTGCCAAATGATACCTTGGTTTTTCTACTCGGCAGCCGCTATTGCGAAACCGACAAGCTCTCCGATATCGCTTGGCAATTGTTCGGCTCGACGCCACCGGGCTGGCGCCGGGTCCAGGCGATTTGTGATTTTGTTTGCGGCCATTTGACGTTTGGCTATCCATTTGCCCGCTCGACACGAACCGCATACGAAGCCTATCAGGAGCGCATCGGCGTGTGCCGTGACTTCGCACATCTTGCAGTCGCGCTCTGCCGCTGCATGAATATTCCGGCGCGTTATGCCAATGGATTTTTGGGCGACATTGGTGTGCCGCCGGATCCGGCGCCCATGGATTACAATGCTTGGTTCGAAGTGTTTCTCGATGGACGCTGGTTCATCTTCGATGCCCGCCACAACATGCCACGGATCGGACGCATCACGGTCTCTCGCGGCCGCGATGCCACCGACATTCCGCTCGCGACGTCATTCGGGCCGCATATTCTGAAGACCTTCAAAGTTTGGACAGAGGAAGTCGATGCGGCGCTCGCGGGCACCTTGACCCGACGGATCGCCTGAGGGCGAAACATGCGGTGTCGCTGTGGTCTTTTGGCCACCCTCGCTGATAAAATCTGCGGGCCAGTTTTACGACGTAGCTCATAAAACGCTCGTATTTCAAACGCTTAAATGAATCTGCAACGAATTCGCGGGATAGCCTCCGCCTTCCGATCCCCTGCCTTTATCTTGACCACGCGAGGCTTGTAGCCTCAGCCTGTTCAAGCTCCCCTGCGCAGCCTTGCTCGATCGAGCGGGGTCCGCACGCGGCATTGCGGCTCGAACACATGCGTCGGTTTATTTCCTTGCGGAGCGAGACAGCGACTCGACAGAAAGCGATCGGTTCGAGCGGTCGCCTGCTGCTCATTCCGATCATCGTGTTGAGCCTTGGAGGTTGCGCCGGAAAGATCAGGGGCATTCTTGAACCGGTGGCTTACACAGCGCCCGGCACAAGCCAGGTCGAAATGGTCGTCGCAACGACGCGCATGAGGACCGTGCCCGCCGAAATGTTTTCTGGCCTGCGAGCGCCTTCGGCGGCCTTTGCCGACATCACCGTGTCGATCCCGCCGGACGGCGTCCGCCAAATCGGCGAAGTTCAATGGCCGCAGCAAATCCCCGGCAACCCGGCAACGGATTTCGTGACCTTGAAGGCCGATATCCTCGATAGGCCCCAGGCCCTTTCGGCGTTCCACAGGCTCGTGCAGAAAGTGCCCAAGCGGCAGGCGCTTGTCTTCGTCCATGGATTCAACAACCGCTTCGAAGACGCGGTTGTCCGCTTCGCGCAGATCGTCCATGATTCAGGCGCCGACGTTGCCCCCGTCCTGTTCACATGGCCCTCTAAGGGAAGTGCTCTCGCTTATGGATATGATCGGGAGAGCGCGAATTATTCCCGTGACACGCTTGAAGCGGTCCTGCGCGCGCTTGCTAAGGATCCGGAGGTTGGCCAAGTCTCCGTGCTGGCCCATTCGATGGGCAATTGGGTGACTCTCGAAGCCTTGCGCCAGATGGCCATTCGCGATGGCAAGGTCGCGGATAAGATCCGTACAGTTTTGCTCGCAGCACCTGATGTCGATGTCGATGTGGCCCGCCAGGAAATTGCAACCCTGGGGCCGAAGCGACCCAATTTTATCTTGTTCGTGTCCGAGGACGACCGCGCCCTCGCGATTTCTCGGAAGCTGTGGGGCGGCGCCCGGCTCGGTGCGATCAATCCCGACATCGAGCCCTATAAGAGCGAGCTCGAAAGCGAAAAAATCGAAGTGGTCAATCTGACCTCCGAGATCTCACCGGACCGCTTCCATCACGGAAAATTTGCGGAAAATCCGATGGCCGTGCAGCTGATTGGCCGGAGCCTCGCCAGCGGGCAGATTTTGACCGACTCGAGAGTTGGAGTCGGCGAAAGAATCATGGCGACGACGGCAGGCGCGGCAGCATCCGTCGGCCATGCGGCAGGCCTCGTCGTCTCGGCCCCGCTGACCATCGTTGATCCGACGACGCGAGAGAACTTTGGCGATCAGATCGACGCATTTGGCCGTTCAGTTGAGAACGCCGCGGCGCCCCCCTAAAGGTTGGTCGGCCCGGGTTTTGCGCGTGTAGCTTGCATAATCTTGCAACCATGCCGGCCTTGACACTCGCTTAAATGACCGCTCTTTGAAGCCGCTATGCGCTGCCGTGGCGGCAAGCGGGCAACGCTGCCTGTTGGGCTTGGCCCGGCAATTCGGGTTCAACGCGTGCATTGGTGCGAGAGCTTTGGATTTCCGCTCAAGCCTCACAATGCCGCGATCTGAGAGATGAAGGATTTCAATGCGCCAAACGCCGAAAACTTCAGCCCCATTTTTGGCGGATAGACGCAGCCTGCTCGGCGGGATGGCCTGCGCGGCCACGTTCGCATCCGCATCTTTCGCCGCAAATGCGGCTGGTTTGGTTGAAAGCTGCGTCGGCGTCGCCGACGCGGAAGCGCATGGCGCCGTGCGCTCGCTCGCCAAAGGATCCGACATCTTCGTTGGCGACCTCATCAGCACCCATGAAGCGCGTCTCATCATGCTGCTCGGCGCGGCAACGCGGGTTCATATGGGCGGCAACACGAGATTGCGCATCGACAAGTTTCTGGCCGAGACTCGCGGCGAACTTCGGTTCGATTCCGGTCCCGTGCTGATTGATCGGGACGAGGGGTCGCCCGGCATGGATTTGCGCCTGCGCTCTCCGTTTGGCACGATTGCCTTGCGTGGCACCCGTGTCTTTGCTGGACCTAGCAAAGGCGTCTTTGGCGTCTTCGTCCAGCGTGGAATCGTGGACTTTACGGCTGGCGGCACGACGGTGCGATTGACGGCGGGCGAAGGATCCGATGTCCGGCGTCCCGGAGACAAACCGACGCAACCGAGCCGGTGGGGATCCGAACGGGTCGTTGACGCGCTTGCGAGTGTTTATTGAGGTTTGGGTTCAAATACCTCAAGCACATCGCTGCGACCCCGCACCGTCAGCATGCCAACGGATCGCACGAGCCCTGGAGGGAGCCTCGCCGCCGCCACCGGACCTATGCAGATGGTGGTTCCAAGCTCCTTGTTGGCCGCTTCGAGCCGTGCCGCGGTATTGATCACCATTCCGTGGGCGGTGTAATCGAGTTTACGCTTACCCCCGACGTCGCCGATGATCGCAGCGCCGGTTTCCAGACCGATCCGCGTGCGGCCAAGGCGGAGTGCTCGCGCCAGCGGGCGCTCGCAAAACGCCACACTTGCTTCGTGGAGCGCAACCGCGCATTCGAAGGCTCGCAGGGGATGATCGGGCAGATCAAGGGGCGCGTTAAACAGCGCATGAATCGCATCGCCGACGATCTTGTCGACCATGCCGCCGTGCGCGACGACGATGTCGGCGAACAATTGGAAGTATACGTCGAGCAGGGCGATGAGTTCGCGCGGCTCGGAGCGCTCCGTCATCGCGGTGAAGCCCTCGATGTCGGTGAATAAAGCGGTCACTTCGCGTGTCTCGCCTTCAAGACGCACTTCGCCTGGACGCGCGAGAATGCGCGCGACAATGGCCGGCGCGAGGTGCTGTTCGAAGCGGTGACGGAGTCGCCGCTCGCGGCGCTCGGTATTGATCGCGGCCGTCAAAGCGCTGAGTGTAAATATCACCACGGCCACCATCGGCGGCCCTACTGGATCCACCAGTAGATTGCGCCACCGCAGCAGCAGCCCGGCCATGACGGCCCAGCCAAAAGCAAAAAGGGCGATGACGAGCAAGCCACGCGCGGGCCGTAACCGAGTCCCCGCTCCCAAAGCCAAAAGGCCGAGCATCAGCGCGCCGGCAGTCTCGAGCGGCGAGAGAAATGAAGGCCGTGTTGGGATTTGACCCGACAGCAGAGTGGTGATCGCATCTGCTTCGATCTGTACAGTGGACGCCGCTTCAGCCTGGGCGGTGCGACGAAGAATCCCGACTTCAGGCGCGCTGCTGCCAATGAGAACTATATTGCTTTTGATTGCCGTCACGTCAAAACGACGATCGAGAACGGTGACAGCCGAGATCGTGCGCCGCGCCCAGACGTCGGGTGGCGAGGCGCGAAAACGCAAGCTTGCATCCAGCCCGAGCGGCGCCACGCGATCGCCAATCCGAAGACGCGGGGGCGCGCCGTCGATGATCAGCGTGGAGGCCTCCTCGGCGAGGCGGACCGTTTCCACCGCGAAGCCCGGAATGGTCTCCCCTCCGGCGAGCGCCAGCAGCGGGGTTCTGCGCGCGACGCCGTCGGAGTCGTTTTCGAAGACGATAAGTCCGACGCCGGCCGCGGCCCGCGCAAGATCGGGCATCGGCCAAATCGCCGCTTCGGCACCCCACATGCCAGGCAAGCGCGGCGCGCCCCGCACGAGAATGGGCGCGGAGGGCCGGATCGCCGCACCCGGCTCCTGGGCCAGCACCGCGCCGAGGACCGTTTGCGTTCGCCGGAGGGCGCGTCCGAGTTCTGTGTCCCCATCAGGGAGCTCGCTGGCGATCGATCCGAGGTCGGCGCGTCCAGTTTGAATGGCGAGCCGGCGGGCGACCGCAGCCGGGGAAAGCCTATCCTCGCCCGCCAGCAGCATGTCGAGGCCGACGACGGCCGGCTCGGCGTCGACGAGTGCGTCGACAAGCCGCGCCAACTGCAGGCGGCTCCACGGCCAAGGGCCATACCGACGCAGGGCTTCGCTGTCGATGTCCACGACGACAATTGGCGGGGAGCTTGTTGCGCGCGAGGCCGATAGTTCAATGTCCAGGGCGTTTTCGCGCAGGAAGCCGCGCATCCCGCCGGCGTCGATGCTCCACAGAAAACCGATGGCGAGGAAGGATAAAACGCCAGCGCTCCACACACCGGACGCAAACAGCTTCCGCTTCATGCCCTTTCAATGCCAGCGTCGCGGTCGTACCGCAAGGAACGGCCTGATTGCCAGAGCCAAGGGCTTTGGCGCAATCCCGAAAACCAGCCCACGCTCGTGGCGAACCGGATCGTCGTCGCAGCGGCACCGGCAGGGTCGCCGCCGCATTGAAGAGCGCCCATTAGCAGGCGCCAATCGCGTCTGCGATCTCGTTCAAAGCATCGAGGCGACAGACCAGCATCTTGCCGCGGCGGCGGATAGCACCCCGTTCCTCAAGCGCGCTGAAAGCGACATTCACTTTCGGCCGGCTAGCCCCGATCAACGCTGCGATCTCGGATTGGGAAACACACAGCGTAAGCTCCATTTGGCCCTTGGCTGCTCCGGTGAGATTCAGCTCGCGCAACAAGAAGTGCGCCAGCCGCGCCTCCACGCAATACAACGCCTGCGCCTCAAGTTGCTCGCTCGTCTCACGCAGGCGGCTACAAAGGAATCGGCTCATGCCGATCGCCATCGTCGGCCGGGTCGCAATCAATCGCAGCAAATCGTCCCGCGCCAAGGTCAGCACCTCGGAAGCGCGCGCGGCGGTCACGTCGGCGCTACGACGACCGCCATCGATCACCCCGATCTCACCGACGATGGCGCCGGGACCGGCGATGCGGAACGCGAGCTCGCGCCCATCCAACGAGCACACGGAAATACGCAATTGGCCGCTGCGGATCTGAAACACTTCGTCAGCGGCATCGCCGCGCTGAAAAACGACGCGCCCGGCCTCGTAACGCCGCAAGTGCAGAAGCGGGGCCAGCGCCGCGCTGTCGGCCGCGTCAAGCGGGCCGAAAAGCGGAAAGTTCAACTCACCGTTGGCAGGCTGTTGGTGCATAGGACCACGCTGTCGCCAAGAACCGCGCATCTCTAGCATCGTCAAGCCTTCGCGGCAACTTGGGGCTGCACGTCGAGCTTGCGCGCGCATATGCGCGCCGATGCTCCATAGTCGGCGAGCGTCCTATGCGCCATGGCCTCGGGCGCCTTCTCCCACAGACACCAATCTCTGGCAAATTTCGCAGGTTTTTGTCCGTGTTGTTCCCCAGGGAACAGCGAACGGCAGGCAAAAGGCAAATAGTTGCGGCGCATTAGACGCCGAAAGGAGTCTGCCGGACGTCCTGGCCCCCTGACGAGCCTCGACGTGGCACTCCCTATTCGGGTCAAACACCGAAGGACAACTTCTATGGCCATTACCAGCAAAAACGCGAACGGAATCCTTTCTCTTTTTGGCGATAGCGCCGGCAATACCGTCAGAGTCAGCCGCGACGCTGCGGGGAAAATCCTCGCCAACGGCGGCGCGGTGCCGCTACCCGGCAACCCGTCGGTCGTCAACACCAGCCTCGTCGAAGTGTTTGGCGCGGACGGAAACGACACGATCAGCGTCGATGAAACCAACGGGGCTTTGCCGAAGGCAAATCTGTTCGGCGGCGCCGGCAATGACACGCTCATCGGCGGCTCCGGCAATGACCAGCTCTTTGGCGGCGCCGGCAACGACATACTCAGCGGCAAAGGCGGCGACGACTTGCTGTTCGGTGGCGCCGGCAATGATGTCCTGACGGGCGGAACCGGATCGGATCGGATGTTTGGCGAAGCCGGTGATGACCGCTTCATCTGGAACCCTGGCGAGGGCAGCGATGTGGTCGAGGGCGGCTCCGGCACCGACACGCTGGAAGTCAATGGTGGCAATGGTGCCGAGGTCTTCACTATCACGGCGAACGGCGGTCGTGTGCGGTTCGACCGTGTCGACCCGGCGCCCTTCAGCATCGACATCGGGACCACCGAGAACATTGTGCTGAGGGCTAATGGCGGTGACGATGTCATTACCGCAGGCAATGGCCTCGCGCCTCTGACCAATCTGACCCTCGATGGCGGCGCCGGCAACGACACGATCACTGGCGGTGATGGCGCTGATACGCTCATCGGCGGGGATGGCAATGATATCGTTACCGGCGGGCGCGGCAATGATGTCGCTTCCCTCGGTTCAGGCGACGATCGGTTCATCTGGAACCCTGGCGACGGCAGCGATGTGGTCGAAGGCCAAGGCGGTACGGACACGCTCGATTTCCGCGGTGCAAACGTCAGCGAGAATATCGACATTTCCGCCAATGGCTCGCGCGCGCGGTTCTTCCGCAATGTCGCAAACATCACGATGGATCTCAACGGCGTTGAAACCATCGACTTCACCGCCCTTGGTGGGGCCGATAACATTGTCGTGGCCGATCTCAGCGGCACCAATGTTAAGCAAGTCAACATCGATCTCGGCGCAACGCCAGGAGGTGCCGGCGACGGGCAGGCTGATACGGTCACGGTCAATGGCCGCGCCGGAAATGACGTGATCAACGTCGCGGCCAGCGGCGGCAATGTCGGCGTCGCGGGCGTCGCGGCACAAGTGGCGATCACCGGAGCGGAAGCGGCCGACGTGCTGATCATCAACGGTTTGGCTGGAAACGACACGATCGACGCCTCAACCGTGCCTGCGATGTCAGTGCAATTGCAGATCGACGGCGGCGCCGGAAACGACACCATCACCGGCGGCGATGGCAATGATGTCCTCATCGGCGGCGACGGCAACGATGTGGTGACGGGCGGCCGCGGCAACGACGTCGCCTTCCTCGGCGCGGGCAACGACCGGTTCATCTGGAACCCCGGCGACGGCAGCGACGTGGTCGAGGGTCAGGACGGCACTGACAGCCTCGTTTTCAACGGCTCGAACGCCAGCGAGAACATCGACATCTCCGCTAACGGCTCGCGCGTACGCTTCTTCCGCGATGTCGGCGCCATCACAATGGACGTTAACGGCGTTGAAAACATCAACTTTGCGGCGTTCGGCGGCGCCGACAACATCGTCGTCAACGATCTCACCGGCACCGATGTGAAGCAGGTTAAGATTGATCTTGCCGGGACCCCCGGCGGAAACACCGGCGACGGCCAGGTCGATACGGTGACCGTCAATGGGAGCGCCGGAGATGATGTGATCAGCCTGCAGCGTTCGGGCTCGGACATTATCGTCAATGGCCTTGCGGCAAAAGTGACCATCAGTCACGTAGAGCAGGGCGACGTGCTCAATATCAACGGTCTGGCCGGCAATGATACGATCGACGGCTCCGCCTTGCTCGCGACGTCACCGCATCTGAACATCAATGGCGGCGACGGCAATGACACGATCAAGGGGGGCGCGGGTGACGATGTCGTGGCCGGCGGCCGCGGCAATGATGTCGCCTTCCTTGGTGCGGGCAACGACCGGTTCATCTGGAACCCCGGCGACGGCAGCGACGTGGTCGAGGGTCAGGGCGGGACGGACACGCTCGATTTCCGCGGTGCAAACGTCAGCGAGAATATCGACATTTCCGCCAATGGCGGGCGGGCGCGGTTCTTCCGCGATGTCGCAAACATCACGATGGATCTCAACGGTGTTGAAGACATCGACTTCACTGCGCTCGGTGGCGCCGATAACATTGTCGTGGGCGATCTCAGCGGCACCGATGTGAAGCAAGTCAACATCGATCTCGGCGCAACGCCTGGAGGCGCCGGCGACGGGCAGCCGGATACGGTGACGATCAACGGGACCGGTGGAGACGACCTCATCAAGCTGTCGATCGAAAATGGCGCGCTGGTAGTCGACGGGCTTTCGTCCAGAGTGGTGATCAAGGACTTCGATCCGAACGACACGATCCATATCGCCGGCCTCGGTGGTGATGACGTCATCGACGCCTCGGGGCTTGGCGCAGGCGCCCCGAAACTGACGCTGGATGGTGGCGCCGGCAACGACGTCTTGCTTGGTGGCGGCAGCCCCGCCACTTTGCTCGGCGGTGACGGCGATGATGTGTTGTTGGGAGGAAACACCAACGACGTTCTGAACGGTGGTCCTGGCGACAACATCGAGATCCCGTCGTCGGCGCCGCCGGCTCTGGCGTCCACGCAAACGGGCGGCAGCGGATCCAATTTGTCGCTTTCCAGCCTTAACCAGGCGGGACCGGGACAAACCATCAATGGCCATGAAAACCTCGAAATCCAGAACGCCTCGGCGGCGAGCGTCACCTTCGCACCCGGCGCGGCTGGAACCCTGACGCTCGATCATTCGACAGAGTTCTCCGGCAAGGTTTCCGGGTTCGAGGCGACGGACAAACTCGACCTGAAGGACATTGCTTTCGGGGCGAACACGACCGTCGGCTTCTCCGGCGACGCCACCGGCGGAACATTGTCGGTCGGCGACGGCGGCCATTTGGCGAAGATCGCGCTTCTTGGCAATTATCTGGCGTCGACTTTCGTCGCCTCGGGGGATGGCCACGGCGGCACACAAATCACCGAGCCGCAAATGAGCCAGGCCCCGCTCATCGCGCATCCACAAACTGCCTGATGCGATGACGAAGGCCGCGTCGCGATCGAAGCATGATCGCGCCGCGCTCGATACCGACAAGGCGCGCCCGGTCGGCAAACGACTTATCACGGCTTCGGACCTTCGCTCCGATTCCATCTCTAATATGTGGTCTCGACGCGAACCGGTTTCCGCGTCGCTTTAAAATTCCTGTTGGAGGCTGCTGTGACCACTGAACAGAACAATGCGGAGCCTTTGGATCAGGGTCTATCCGTCCTGGTGACGCTTTTGCAATTTCAGGGCGTCGGTGTTGCCGCGGGTCAGTTGCGGCATCGGTTTGGCGGGGCATCGGTCGGGGTTTCCGACATGCTGCGCTGCGCCCGAGAATTCGGTCTCAAGGCGCGGGCGATCAAATCGAGCTGGTCGAGGCTCGCGGCGATTACGCTGCCGGGCATCGCCGTGCTTCGCGACGGAGGCTTTCTCTTGCTCGGCAAGGTCGGCGACGAAGAAGCAATTGTTCAATCGCCGCATTCGCCCCGCCCAACCTTGATGTCGCGGGCCGAACTCGAGGCGGCGTGGGATGGCCGACTGGTTCTGATGACACGGCGGGCCGGGCTCGTCGAGCTGTCGCGCCGTTTCGACATCAGCTGGTTCCTCGGTGCGATCCACAAATACCGCCGCGTGCTCGGGAGTGTCCTCGTCGCCTCCTTCTTTTTGCAGCTGTTCGGACTCGTGTCGCCGCTGTTCTTCCAGGTCGTCATCGACAAGGTGCTGGCCCATCGTAGCCTCGGCACGCTCGATGTTCTGATGGTCGGCCTCGTCGGTATCGCGGTGTTTGAGACGATACTGGGCGGCGCGCGGACCTATCTCTTCGCACACACCACCAACCGCATCGACGTGGAACTCGGGGCGCGATTATTCCGCCATCTGCTGGCGTTGCCGACTGCGTATTTTCAGGCCCGGCGTGTCGGCGATTCGGTCGCGCGCGTGCGCGAGCTGGAAAACATCCGCCAGTTTCTGACGAGCTCCGCGCTGACTCTCATCATCGATCTTTTTTTCACCTTCGTGTTTCTCGGGGTGATGTTTCTCTATTCGCCGTTGCTCACCTTCATCGTTGTCGCATCGTTTCCGTTCTACATCGCCATCTCTGCGACCGCGACGCCCTTGTTCCGGCGTCGCCTCAATGAGAAATTCGAGCGGGGTGCCGAAAATCAGGCCTTTCTGGTTGAGCGGGTTGCGGGCATTGAAACCCTCAAGGCGATGGCGGTCGAGCCGCAAATGCAGCGCAAATGGGAGGAGCAGCTTGCCGCCTACGTCAGCGCGAGTTTCCGCGTGCTCAGCCTCGGCAACACCGCGAGCCAGCTGGTCCAGCTGATCAGCAAGATCGTCACCGCCGCGGTGCTCTATTTTGGGGCGCGGCTGGTCATCGATGGAAGCCTGACGATCGGGGAGCTCGTCGCCTTCAATATTCTGGCCGGGCGGGTCAGCGCGCCTGTGTTGCGCCTCGCCCAGCTCTGGCAGGATTTCCATCAGGCCCGGCTGTCGGTGACGCGGCTCGGTGATATTTTGAACGCCGTCCCGGAGCCAACCTTCAATCCGGGCCAGACGGCCTTGCCGGCCATCCGGGGCGATATCGCATTCGAGCATGTCACCTTCCGCTACCGGATCGATGGCCCGGAAACCCTGCACGACCTCAGCTTCAACGCGCCGGCCGGACAGGTCATCGGGATCGTCGGTCCCTCGGGTTCAGGCAAGAGCACGCTGGCCAAGCTGATCCAGCGGCTCTACGTTCCGGAGAGCGGGCGTGTTCTCGTCGACGGCGTCGATCTCGCCATGGTCGACCCGGCCTGGCTGCGCCGTCAGATCGGCGTCGTGCTTCAGGAAAATGTGTTGTTCAATTGCTCGGTGCGCGACAACATCGCGCTTGCCGATCCGGCGATGCCGATCGAGCGGGTGATCGCCGCGGCGAAGCTCGCCGGCGCCCATGATTTCGTGCTGGAGCTTCCCAAAGCCTATGACACGATCGTCGGCGAACGTGGCGGCAGCCTCTCGGGCGGCCAGCGCCAGCGCCTTGCCATCGCCCGCGCGCTGGTGATGAACCCGCGCATTCTGATTTTCGACGAAGCGACCAGCGCGCTCGATTATGAGAGCGAGCGCGTGATCCAGGACAACATGGCGCAAATCGTCCGCGGCCGCACCGTGTTCATCGTCGCTCACCGGCTCTCCACCGTGCGGCGGGCCGACCGGATCATTACCATCGACCACGGCCGACTGACCGAGGACGGCGGCCATGACGAGCTGATCAGGACCAACGGGCGCTACGCGTCACTCCACCGTCTACAGGCAGGTCTCCATGAAGTACGCTGAGAACATCCTCCCTTTTTCATCGGCCAAATCGCGCCGGCGCGATGAGCTCGCCTTCCTTCCGGCCGCCCTCGAGATCGTCGAGACGCCGGCACCGCCGCTCGTCGGCTTGATGAGCGGAACGATCATCGCGCTGTTCTGCCTAGCGCTCGCCTGGGCGTGCTTGGCGCGCATCGACATCATCGCCTCGGCGCAAGGCAAGATCGTATCGAACGGTCGGACAAAAATTATTCAGCCCTTTGAGACCGGGGTGGTTCGCGAAATCCGCGTCCACGATGGACAATATGTCAAGGCTGGCGATGTTCTGATCGAACTCGATCCGACCATCAACCAGGCGGATGGCCGGCATCTTCATGGCGATCTCCTCGCCGCTGAACTCGATCTCGCGCGGCTCACCGCGGCGCTTGGCGAGGGGCCGGATCCCGCGGCGGCGTTTCAACCTCCGGAAGGTGCCAGCGAGACCCAAATCTCGACGCAGCGGCAATTTCTCATGCATGAGCTCGATGAGCATCGCGCCAAGCTTGCCGCCCTCGATCGACAAAAGACCCAAAAAGAAGCCGAACTCGTGACCGTCGCATCGTCGGTGAAAAAGCTCGAGACTGTCCTTCCTGTCCTCCGCGACCGGGTCGAGATCCGGCAGATTCTGTTCTCGCGTCAGATCGGCTCGAAAGCCAATTATCTCGAACTCTATCAAAGCCTGGTGGAAACCGAGCAGGAGCTGGCTGTAGAGAAAAACAAGATCCAGGAATCAGAAGCGGCCGTCGCGGCGATTGCCCAGGCGCGCGCGCAGGCCGACGCCGAATACCGCCGCACCCTTTTCGGCGAGTTGGCCGAGGCGCAGCGCAAGGCCGCCGGGCTGCGCGAGGATCTGATCAAGGCGGAGCAAAAAACCAAGCTCCAGGTTCTGACGGCACCGGTTGACGGCGCGGTGCAACAGCTTGCGGTGCATACGATCGGGGGCGTTGTCACGCCGGGGCAGGCGCTGCTGGCAGTGGCACCGGAAGATAACCATATCGAAATCGAAGCAATGGTTACGAACCGCGATATCGGTTTTGTTCACGCCGGCCAGGACGCCGAGATCAAGATCGATACTTTCAACTTCACCAAATATGGCCTCATTCACGGCCGCGTCCTGAGCGTATCGCAAGACGCCATCTCACGCAGCAAACCACAGGACAAAGCCGACGGCCAGAATGTCGGGAATGAAAACGAAACCAGCGAACCAAAGGGCCAAGAGCTCGTCTATGCCGCCCGGATTGCGCTTGACCGCACCCAGATGCAGGTCGACGAAAACCTTGTCAATCTCTCGCCCGGAATGGCGACCACCGTGGAAATCAAGACCGGCACGCGTCGGATCATAGACTACCTGCTGTCGCCGTTGCTCAAATACAAGCAGGAGAGCCTACGCGAAAGATGATCGTGGACGCCGGCTTTCGCACAGCCATCGCCGAGGCTGGCAAATTAGGGCGGGAACTTGTGGAACTCGCAACCACGGATCCTCGTCGGTTCGGGCGGGAGAAACTTGGCGGCCAATGCCACGCCTTGGCCCTTCGCACGGACCAGCCCTTCGGTTGATCCACCGCGCCGCGCGCAGCGGGTCAGCCGCGCTCAACTGGCTTAAAAAGGGGATTTGGCTCGTCGCCAAAAGCGCCGATCGATCTCAGGCGGCGCAGGAAAGCTTCACGGCAAAGCCGGTGGCGAGCACGCGCTTGAGTTTCATCCCGGTCTCGTCGATCCGGATCACGTCGTCGTTTTGATAATCCACCCGGATGATGGCGTCGGCATCGATGTCTTCAGCCTTGCGGATGAGTTCGCGCAGAACGAGTTCGCGCCAATTCTCTTGCAAAGGGGAGCCGTGCGCCGGGTGCCAGGTGGAGGCAGCCTCGATCTTGCCGATCGTGTAGAGAACGCGTCCTCCTTCGATGGCGCCGGTCGAGCTGATACGCATAAGCTTAGTCTCCGTAATCACTTACCATCAATGAGCAGATCATCTCTAATGAGCAGAGGTTTCTCTTGCCTTAATGCGTGAGCAAAGCGGCCATTTCGAGACGTATAATCGCAGTTTGGAGCGCTTCAAGCTGTGCCGTCCCGCACGGGAGGCGCGCTAATGCCGAAAATGCCGGACCCCGGTGAATACCATGGCCAAGCCGGCGGTGTCGGCGGCTTCGATGACTTCCCCATCCCGCATCGATCCGCCGGGCTGAATAATCGCGGTAGCGCCGGCCTCGGCGGCCGCGAGCAGGCCGTCGGCGAAGGGGAAAAAGGCATCGGAAGCAACAACCGAACCTTTGGCTAGACTGTCTTGTAGACCCAAGGCCTTGGCGGCTTCGGCCGCTTTCAGCGCCGCAATTCTTGAGGAATCGACCCGGCTCATTTGGCCGGCGCCAATGCCGACGGTCGCGCCCTCCTTGGCGTAGACGATGGCATTGGATTTCACATGCTTGGCAACGCGAAAGGCAAATTTGAGATCGCGGAGTTCCGCCGCGTTCGGAGCCCGTTTGGTCACCACACGCAAATCCATGTCATCGACATTTGCATTGTCGCGGGTCTGAACCAGAAGGCCGCCGGCAACCGGGCGAAAGTTCAGCCCCGCCGCGCGGGGATCCGGAAGACCGCCCGTGATCAGCAGACGCAAGTTCTTCTTGGTCGCAATAAGTTCGATGGCTTCGTCATCTGCATCCGGGGCTATGATGACTTCCGTAAAAATCTTGACGATCTCCGCGGCCGCAGCCGCGTCGAGCTTGCGATTTATTGCAACAATGCCGCCAAACGCCGAGACCGGATCGCAGCGCAGGGCGCGCTCATAGGCGAGCGCGACATTGTTTGCCTCGGCGACGCCGCAGGGGTTTGCATGTTTGATGATTGCAACGGCTGCCGTTTGCGTCGGATCGAATTCGCTGATGAGTTCGAACGCGGCATCGGTATCGTTAACGTTATTATACGAAAGTTCCTTGCCCTGAAGCTGACGGGCGGTGGCGACGCCGGGGCGCCGGTCGGCCGTCGCATAAAAGGCTGCCGCCTGATGTGGATTCTCGCCATACCGTAGGCTCAAAGCGAGCCTGCCGCCGAACGCGCGATAAGTCGGCGTCTCGACGTTGATGGCATTGGCCAGCCAATTTGAGATCGTGGCATCATAGGTTGCCGTCCGCGCAAAGGCCTTTTGCGCAAGCCATTGACGCAGAGCCCTTGTGGTCGAGCCGCGATGCTTCGCCAACTCGTCGACGATTTTGGCATAATCGTCGACGTCCACCACGACGGCGACATCGTCATAATTTTTGGCAGCGGCACGAATCATCGCCGGTCCGCCGATGTCGATGTTTTCGATGCATTCAGCAAACGCGGCGCCTTTGCCGATCGTCGCTTCGAACGGATAAAGATTGACGACCAGGAGATCGATCGGCGCGATGCCATGCGCCAGCATCGCCGCCTCATGTTCCGGATTTTCCCGGATCGCCAGAAGTCCACCGTGAACCTTTGGGTGAAGGGTTTTGACCCGTCCGTCGAGGAGTTCAGGAAACCCGGTCAGATCGGAGATGTCGCGAACCGGCAGGCCGGCCTCGGCAAGCTGTTTCCGCGTTCCACCGGTCGAAATCAGCTCGACGTCCGACGCAATGAGGCTGCGTGCGAAATCCAGGAGCCCGGTCTTGTCGGAAACGGAGATTAGCGCGCGCGTGACGCGGCGAAGGTCGCTCGGCATGGGATCGGCTTGCGGCTTTTGAGAAGCGGATGATGGCGTTTGAACAGGCTGTTAACACGCGCCGCCGGTAACGCCTATCGTCGAAACGACGGATCCTCAAATTCCTGGGTGGGCAGGCGGCATCGTAGCGCCCCGAAACAAGCGTAAGCTAAGGTTCTGTGAGGCAGCGACAAATTGTCCGGGGCAGGGGTGGCACATACTGCTGTGCCAACCGGCAAACCGACGCGCTGGCGACGCGTGCCGGGAAGGCTTAAATGACAGGCATTGGAGGAAGCCATGTCGAATTCAATCGTCATCACTGTGCCGCATCGCCTCGGTGCCGAAGAAGCGAAAAAGCGGATTGCCGAACGAATAGAAGTGCTACGGCGCGATTACATCGACAAATTGGCTTATAGCGAAGCCAAGTGGAATGGCGACAAGGCCGATTTGCGGGTCGTGGCCTTCGGACAGACGGCGACCGGGAAACTCGACGTCATGAACGATTCCCTACGCATTGAGGTCCAGCTTCCTTGGATTCTCGCCAGTCTCGCCGGAAAAATACAGGGAATCCTGAAATCCAACGCAGAGGATTCGCTGCGGATTGGCCACACGCCCAAATCCTGAGGCGCCCGGTGTCTCACACGCCTAATGGACGCCAATCATCACGTCGGACGCTTTAATCACGACGTAGACTTCCCTTCCTTTGGCCAGGGCAAGCTCTTGGATGGCTTCGTTCGTGATCGAAGATATGACGGTTTCGCCCCCCTTAAGCTCGACTTCCACATGGGCTGTGGTGGCGCCCTTATGGATTTCCTTGACCGTTCCTTTGAGAACATTGCGAGCGGAAATTTTCATCGGTAGCTGCCTTTTAAAAACTCGCTTCCGGCGAGGTCGTGGGTGAGAGCCCGGATTGATAGTGCGCATCGCTATCGGCGCCCTTCCGGCGGCAACGTGCTTTTATTTTAAAAGGAACTCTGCCGCAATTGACGCAACGCGGCGGATGCCTTGGAGCGAGCAAATCTTTCGTCTGGAGGAAGCCCGGCGGGGGAAAGAGTTCATTGCAATTGCTTGCAAATAGAGCCACGGCTGGCACGCATATTCATCCTTAATTGCAGCTTTGAATCGAGCTTTATTATAGGCTCTCAATCCGCCCGTAGGTTTGACGCTTGTTGGATCGCGTAAGTCGATGCCGGCGGCCTCAAGTTTACGTCAATTGCGGGTGTTAGATTTGGAATTTTGAGTCACGTTCCGCTTGACCGCGAGGAAGATTTGATTTTATAAGGTCGTAGCGGGGAAACTGGATAGGATCTAGGCTTAACCTAGATGGTTCGATGCGAACCGCGTGCATACGACTTTAAAGAGCCCGCGGCGAGAAAATATCCAGCTACACAGATGTCTGGCCAAGCCGGCTACTTGTGACGAGGAGCCTTCGGCGCAAGGGTTGTCCTGATTACCTCCAGGTAAAGGATGCGTGGGTTTTGCAAGGCGTGTAGTAAATTATCAATGGAGGAACTGATGGGTGCAATTCTTGACTTGGTGGGTTACTTGCAGACGCCTCTCGGCGCCATTTTAGGCATCGCGGGTGTGGCAGCGCTGTTCTTCTTCGGACGGTGGGTTCTCACGGATTGAGAACCGCGAAGTCTCTTGCGAGTCCGGCGCCTGGACTTTGAGCTAGGCTCGCCGGTCGCAAGCGCGTGATGGCCATCGTGTATCAACCGGGATGCCCGATGAGCCCCTGACCCACACAGGCGTCAAGCCAAAATGACATGACTGAAACGGCGGGCAATGAAGATCTGCGGTTCATGTCGTACTTCTAAGTTTGCATTTGGGCATCAGGTTGAAGCGCATGCGTCCATCGCGTCGCGGATTGCTTCTTCCTGCATCGCTCGACTATCTCGTCGGCGCGTCAATGGCTCGCGCCGCGGTGCCGACGATTTTTTATCCGCTAACAATAATAATTCAGGCGCTTTGGAATGACTTGAGGCGCAAAAAAGAATGTCGGGAGGAAGCCTTTGGCCCAGGAGCCGTCGACCAGGATCGGAGCTAAACAAATCCAGACAGTTGGCGCCTTGCGAACCCTGTCGCAACCGCATCCGTATCGTGGACGCATGCCGCAAACCATAGGCCTTTCGCTGAATGATAATCATATAATCGGCGACGACGATCATGCCAGTCTCGGCCGAATGGAAAATCGTGTCGCCGGGGATCATGTTCCCACTGGCCGCTTGCAACCTACGTTTCCTGTCAACATAGCGATCGCCGAT
This sequence comes from Beijerinckiaceae bacterium, assembly GCA_004564215.1. Taxonomy (NCBI): domain Bacteria; kingdom Pseudomonadati; phylum Pseudomonadota; class Alphaproteobacteria; order Hyphomicrobiales; family Beijerinckiaceae; species Beijerinckiaceae bacterium. Next base: position 3,171,277 of record CP024846.1, read on the forward strand.
AAGAACCCGATGGTTCTCGCTGCGCTCGAATCGCTTCTCACCCGTGACCGGCGCTTCAATCTCTTGTTCATGGCAAGCGACGGAGAGCATTTTCTCAATTCCCTGGCCCGCCTGCCGGTGAGCCTCGGCGTGATCGGCTGGGAACTACCGCCGATCCATGCCCGCGAAATCTTGCAGGCGCTTGCCAAGCGACCGACGGCGCCGAAGATCGTCGTTTATAGCGGCACAAAGGATCCCGCGGCCCCGGCTGAGACGCTGCGGCTCGGCGGAGCCGGCTTCGTGAGCAAGCTGTCGCCGCCCGAACGTCTGCTGGAGGTATTTGCCGCCGTTGCTTCGGGCGACATGGTGTTTCCCTTTGTGGACATTCACAAGGTGCGGCCGGATCCGCTGACCGGCCTGACGCATCGGGAACGTGACCTTCTCGCGGCTCTGGAAACGGGGCAGAGCAACGCGCAATTGGCGCGCGAATTCGGGGTGTCGATCAATACGATCAAATTTCATTTGCGTAATTTGTTCGGCAAGCTGGATGTCCGCAACCGGACCCAGGCCATTTGCCTTTATCTCGAGACAAAGCGGTAAGCGATCCCCGCTTCGGAGGGTCCCCGGGGTTCGGATGCGCAAGCGTCCCGGCTTGCCAACAACGGCGAACCTGCTAATCAAAAGCCTTGCGGGCGGGGGATGTCCGAGCCGCGATAAAGCGCATTGCCATTCTGTCGGCAAGGGCGTTTTGGTCTCGCCCCCGGTGATCCAACAGGTCCCGGTAGCTCAGCAGGATAGAGCAACGGTTTCCTAAACCGTAGGTCAGGGGTTCGAATCCCTTCCGGGACGCCACTTTTGCGATCATCGTGATGTCGTAGTTAGCCGGATGCGGACAGGCGTGCCAATTCCGCGGCCAGGGCTTCAAAATCGCCGGTCAAAACCAGGGTCTTCAATCGGCTGGACGCGCCGGCTTCGAGGCGGATTGCGCTGGCCGGGAGGCGAAGCCTCTTCGCCAAGAGGCGGATCAGCGCCTGGTTGGCCTCACCTTCGTGGGGGAGCGCCCGGACCCGGACCTTCAAAACCGTCCGGCCATCGGCGAGCCGCTCGAGGCCGCCGATTTCGTCACGGGCGCTTTTGGGCGTCAAGCGGATCGAAAGAACCAGCGAAGTGCCTTGCGCGCTCCAGGGGACATCGGCCAAATCAGGCTAGAATACGTTGGGATAGATATATTGTTCGATGATGCGCTCGAGCAAAAAGATCAGCAGCAGCAAGATGACCGGAGAAATATCGATGCCGCCGAAATTCGGAATCGCCTCGCGAATCGGGCGGAGCAGCGGCTCCGTCAGCGCGGTTACGAGGTTCCAGATCGAGCGGACGACGTCATTATACTTGTTCACCACGTTAAAGGCGACCAGCCAGGATAGGATCGCTGCGGCGATGATGACGTAGGTATAAAGCTGGAGAATGACCAAAACCACGTCGAGAATAGCGCGCATCGGAACTCCGAAACATTTGCTTAGGGTAAGCTCGTTTACGCGGCTAGAGCCGCACTGGCAAGTCGAGCTTTTATCCGGGGGGAACCGTCCGCCAACGACCTTGCATGCGCCGCGCCGCTCGCGTAAACAGCGTTTTCGGGGGCTGTAGCTCAGATGGGAGAGCGCTGCAATCGCACTGCAGAGGTCAGGGGTTCGATTCCCCTCAGCTCCACCAAACAATCCTGAAAAGATGGAATTTTAAGGCGCGCCCTAATTTCCCCGCCGATTCCCTGCTGGATGGCTGCTCGAAGCCAACAAGCCGACTTGTAAAGACTTGTAAAGGCAGGGTGGGGCCTTGTCACCGTTTGTAAGGATACGTGACTCCAAACAGGGGAAGCGCGTTGCGCGTCTCGGCTTCGTGATGATCGCCGTCTCGGCGTTCACGCTCCCCGCGCAGGCCACTTCCCCGCGCTTTGACGAGACCGTCCCTTTGCCGCCGCCGCGCCCCCAGGAACGCCAGCATCCTCCCTCAAGCGAACCCATGCCAACGGAGCCGGCCAAGCCGGAGCCCCACATCGATCAAGCCTGCATGGACCGGCTCACCGGCGCTGGAATCGAATTCGAGGCAGCCCCGCTTCCTCAGAGTACGCCACAAGCATGCTCAATCGAAACGCCGGTGCGGCTCAAGGCCATCGCGATGGCGCCGCGGCTTTCAACGATGATCCGCTTGCCCGATGAGCCAACGCTCTCCTGCCAATTCGGGGAACGGTTCGGCCATTGGCTCCGCGACCTTGTCGCGACACTCATTGCCGGCGAGCTGGCGGTTGAACTCAAGTCGGTTCGCACAGGTCCCGGCTATGAATGCCGTAACCGCAATCACGCCGAGGCCGGCAAGATCAGTGCCCACGCATCGGGTCTCGCCATCGATGTCGTCAGCTTCGTGCTGGCGGATGGTCGAACCTTGGCAATTAAGCCGGATGCGGATGACCATCTGCGCGGGACGGTCGATACCATCCGGGTGGCTGCCTGTGGATGGTTCACGACGGTCCTTGGGCCGGGATCCGATTCAGCCCACAGCGATCATCTGCACGTGGATATACAGCAGCACGGATCGAGCGACCGCTACCGCATCTGCCAATGAATCATTTGGATCGGTCCGGCATGGCTGCCAACGCGTGCGGGAGATTAAGTGTTGGCCTGAGGCTCACCGTTCGAACCCGACAGCATCCCATTTCGCGCGGAATTTCTGCAGCCATTTCTGCTGCGCGGCCGTGAGGTCATCATCAAGGTGATGCTCCTCGGCCGGACCGAGATTCAGGCCCTGCTCCTTCATCCACGCTTGATATTCCGCTGTCAAAGCCTCGAACTCAGCCTGGAGTTCCTCCTTCGTCTTGTACTTCTGCATCTCTCCTCCCTTTCGCGAAGCGCTTGGCGTCTCATGATCCCGCGAGCGTCTGGTCGTGTAGCGTGATGCTGAAAAGATAATATAGCTGCCGGTGGGATAGGTTCAAGGCAAAGTCCATGCTTCCCCGGTAATTCAGCTTGAAAGAACGAAGTTATACCACGAACGCAAGCGGCGCGCTTTAAGCGTCCGGGCGCCGCCGACGATCGGGACGGGTCGTTGATCTTAGCAAGCAAGGGGAGGGGCCCTCTCTCGCGGCCACGCCCTCAGATTTCCTCGTCGAGCCACTTCAAATGCCAATATGGCCGCGCACGGCAGTTTTCTCAGATGACCGTCTGTCGGGCAATTGCTGGCGCCACTACGCGCTCTGTCCATCAATCATTTGCGTCAATAGGATGCGATCATTTCATCGGAGACTTCGACCACGCCTTTGACGGACTCGGCGAGAGCGAGGAGCGCTTTGTGCTCTTCGGGCGATCCCACCAGTCCCCAAAGATGGACAACCCCATCGGAGACGACAACATTGCGCTCGCCAAAATCGGTCCAGGATTGCTCCGCCAATCGGGCCAGGATCGCCGATCGGATCCCCCGATCGGTCAAATGGTCTTGTTCAGGTCTGGGGTGCACCGATGCGAGTGCCTGGACGAGATTGGAACGGCTTACTATTCCGATCAGCTTGCCATCCTTGAGAATAGGAACGCGCTTGATCCGATGCTTCTCCAGCAGAGTCGCAATTTCCGAGATGGGCGTGTCCTCATTGGCCGAGATGATATTTTCGGACATGAGTTCCGCAACCCGCCGGCCGTGCGATTTCGCGTAATCCAATGCAAGCACACTGGGCGGCGTGACCGCCTCAAGCCACCACGCCCTGTGCTTCTCCGTCCCGATCTTTTCGCGATGAAGCAAATCGGATTCGCTGAGGATCCCGATGACCCGCAGATTGGCGTCGACCACCGGAAGCGCGCTGATATCATGATCCACTAGCAGCTGGACCGCTTTCGATACCGGGTCATCCGGACCCACCGTTACAACGTCGCTAACCATTACATCGCGCGCGTTCATGCCTAGTCCCTTTTGCGGTCGGTGACCCTGCGAATGCAACTCCGCTCAAGCCCGATGGAATCATCAAACGAGCGAACGAGCGACCGTTGCCGCCAAGTATAGCCGGGCCACTGTGACGCGAATATTTCATGCCGGACCGCACCCAAACGAGAGCAACGGCGGACCCCTCCAGCCAACTTTGGGACTTCCCTTGATCACGCCAACCCGGAGACCTCGGCCGAGGCAAAGACCAAGTCGTTTGCCGGTCATGTCATTTGCGCGTCATTGGACAAGTTTAGGCAAACAGGACCCAGCAGAGAAGTCCAATGACATCCATCCCTTCCACCGATTTGGCGTCCCCGTCGAGCGAAGTCGCTCGGCCAAAACTCGACCGCCCCATGGGAGTTAGGACGATCCTGATTTTCCTCGCCATCATGGCGCTTGGGCTCTTTTTCACGGCCTATAGCATTTATAGGGATCTGAGCGCCGCCGGTACGCCCGTGACCAGCTATCTGCCTTTCCTCCTGCTCGGCGTGGCGCTGCTCATTGCGCTTGGCTTCGAATTCGTCAACGGATTCCACGACACCGCCAACGCCGTAGCGACCGTCATCTATACCCACTCGCTGGCCCCCCCGATTGCTGTTGTCTGGTCGGGTTGTTTCAATTTTCTTGGCGTGTTGGTGTCGACCGGCGCCGTCGCCTTCGGCATCGTCTCGCTGTTGCCGGTCGAACTGATCATGCAGGTTGGCTCCGAGGCCGGGTTCGCTATGGTCTTCGCGATGCTGATCGCGGCCATCATCTGGAACCTCGGCACATGGTGGCTCGGCCTTCCGGCGTCGAGTTCGCATACTTTGATCGGGTCGATCATCGGCGTCGGCGTTGCCAATGCGCTCATGCGCGGGCGTGACGGAACCTCGGGGGTCGACTGGAACAAGGCAACCGAAATCGGCTATGCGCTGTTGCTTTCGCCGGCCGTTGGTTTCTTTTGCGCCGCCGGCCTCCTCCTAATTATGAAGTTCCTGATTAGGAAGCCGCAACTCTACGCCGAGCCTAAAGTCACCGGCGCGCCCCCGCTGTGGATTCGCGGACTGCTTATTTTTACTTCCGCCGGGGTCTCTTTCGCGCATGGCTCGAACGACGGACAGAAAGGCATGGGGCTCATCATGCTCATTCTGATCGGCACGGTTCCCACAGCCTATGCCTTGAACCGCGCGCTGCCCGAGAATCAAGTGGAGTCGTTCGTGCAAGCCTCGCTCGCGGCCTCGAAGGTCGTCGAGGCCAAGGCAGCGGGCTATGCTGTCCTTGGCGATCCGCGTCCCGCCGTAACCAGCTACGTGACCTCGCATCAGATCAACGAAGGTACCTATCCCTCGCTCGCGGTGCTGATCAGCGACATTGCGAAACAGGTCCAATCTTACAAATCACTCGCCAAGATTCCGGCGGCTATCGTTGGCAATACGCGCAACGATATGTATCTCACCTCCGAGGCGATCCGTTACCTGCAGAAGGACAAGGAAAACGATCTGACGAAGGCGGATGGTGCGATACTTGCCGCCTATAAGAAGGGTCTCGACAGCGCCACGAAATTCATTCCCGACTGGGTAAAGATTTCAGTTGCCCTCGCCCTCGGGCTCGGAACGATGATTGGATGGAAGCGGATCGTCGTTACCGTCGGCGAAAAGATCGGCAAGCAGCATATGACTTATGGCCAGGGCGCTGCAGCCGAAATTGTCGCAATGGGGACGATCGGCGCCGCCGACAGTTTTGGCCTCCCCGTTTCGACGACGCATGTGCTTTCCTCGGGCGTCGCAGGCACGATGGCGGCGAATGGATCCGGCGTTCAAATGTCGACCGTGCGCAGTCTTGCGCTGGCATGGGTCCTGACTCTCCCTTGCGCGATCGGCCTCTCGGCGTTTCTCTTTTTTGCGTTCAGCCATCTTTTTTAGGCAGCTGCGCTTGCTCCGAAGACGGCAGTTAAAGAGAAATGTCCAAAGTACAGAGAATACCCTTTGGCTTGAATTCGATTTTGGCCGACGCCAACTCGGGTTGCAGAGCACGCTCGATCAGAAGCGTGCCAAAACCTTGATGTTCCGGCGCTTGAACCAAAGGACCGCCCGATTCCCGCCAGAAAAGACTTACTCGATCCGAGGGGTTACCCTGAATCCGACTCCAATCGATACGGACACGGCCGGTCGGGCTGGAAAGAGCGCCGAATTTAACGGCATTGGTCGCAAGCTCGTGCAATGCCATAGCAAGGGGCAGCGCCTTATTCGCGGCGAGCCAGACGTTGTCCGGGCCGGTGATCAGGAATTGCTGGCTGTTATCTTCTTGGAACGGCTCGATCACGCTGTTCACGACGGCACGTAGCGACGCCCGATTCCAGCTTTCGAGCGTCAGCAGTTCATGAATCCCGGCGAGTGCCTGCAGCCGCGCCGTAAAGGCCGTACGTTCGTCTTCGGACGAACTCCGTAAAGTCCGTAACGCGATCGCTTGTACGATGGCCAATGTATTTCTGATCCGGTGCCGCATCTCGTTGAGGATCGCGGCAAGCCGCTGCTCTTGCTGTTCGGCCAGCTTGTAATCCGTAATATCGGTCAACAAGTTTGCCGCGCCGAGGAGCTTGCCGGAGGCATCACGGACAGAGAGGCCGGACGCGAGGAATGGCACGCGGCTGCCGTCCGGTCGTTCTGTAACGGCCTCAGTGCGGATGATCTGACCGTCCATCAAATCATGGGCCAAGGGGGCTCGGTCGTGAGGGAGCGGCGTACCATCGGGCAAGTAGAGTTTCCACGATTCGTACCAGCGCGGGTCGCCCAAAGCTGGGCGTAGGCCCCAGTGCGCCGCGGCCGCATCATTGTAAAAAATCAGCTGTCCAATGGGATCGGTGGCATAGAGCGCGGTGGGCACTATTTCGAGGATTTCCCGGAAGTGGCCGTCACCGCGGACTAAGGCGTCAGCTGCCTTGCTGAGGAATGACAGCTCCTGGTCGCGAGAGGAATTCCTGGGCATTCTCCCCCAACCCTCATCGGCAAGAGCATTGGCTGCCTCTTACCTCACTGCTCGTAAATATTGGCAGGCAATATACAACTTACTCCTATCTAAACTGGTCGTCGTCAGAAAGTTTTAGCTAACAAGGGCGACGGTTAAGACGACGTTGCCCGATATATTCGATTTGCTGTGAAACTCATGGACCATAACCAACGGTTGCAGCCCCGCTGCAACGGGGCTGCAACGTTGTGGCAAGACGGCGTTGCAACCTATCCTTGAAGCGCCGTCTCCCGCGCGTAATTGGGCGAGACCGGACCGGTTCCTGCCCCTGTTGTTTTGATCGCGTTGGCAATCTCCGCAAGATCTTCCTGCGTGAGCTCAAGCCGCGCCGCATCGAGCCAGCCATCGACCTGAACAGGGCTGCGGGCCCCCACGATCGCACCTGTCACGCCCGGCCATGCAAGAGTCCATGCGACCGCGACCGCTGCCACCGTGGTCTCGTGACGCTCCGCGATGGGCTTAAGCGCATCGGCGAGCTTCAAATTGCTTTCTAGCTTAGGACCAGAATAGTTCGCGTTGCGAGAGCGCCAATCATCCTTCGGCAAATTGCGGGCGCGCTCAACTGTGAAGCGGCCAGTGAGAAGACCGGACTGCATGGGGCTGTAAACGATGACCCCGGTTTGATGAGCGTGACACCAAGGCAGCTCGGCCTCGGCACTGTCCCGGTGGATCGCCGAGAAAGGCGGTTGAAGTGTATCGACATGTCCGAGGGTCTCCGCCACAGCGAGCTGCTTGGCGTTGTGATTGGAAAGGCCGACCGCGCGAACCTTGCCTTCCTTCTTTAGGTCGAGCAGCGTCTGCCAATAGACTTGCAGTGGCGTGCCATCCTCCGCCGGCCAATGCATCTGATAGAGATCGATGCGCTCCACGCCGAGGCGTTTGAGCGAGGCCTCCAGCTCCCGCCGAATGCTGGCCGGAGCGCCAACCTGACGGGGCGGGGCTTTCCGGTTGTTTTCATCCCAGACGAGGCCGCATTTTGTGAAGACATACGGACGCTGATCGCGGGGAATGTCGGCAAGCGCCTGTCGAACAATTTCTTCTGAGTGACCGAGGCCGTAAATCGCCGCCGTGTCGATCCAGTTGATGCCGGATTCGACCGCATGACGAATGGCGGCAATGGACTCTCCGTCGTTTTGGGCGCCCCAGCCAACCGCCCAATCGGGTCCACCGATGGCCCAGGCGCCGAAGCCGACGCGGGTGATTTCCATTGGAGTGCGGCCAAGCCGAAGGGTCGGCAGGCCCGCGCTGCGCTGAGCGTTGCTTTTGACCATGAGGGTTCTCCTTATCTGCCGCGCAATATGGGCAATCCTTGCTTATCATTCAAATAGATAATATAGATGATATTCATCTTGAATTTCGATGAGTAAGCTCTTTATGGAACTTCGGCAACTCCAGCACTTTGTCGCGGTCGCCGAGGAGAAACATTTCACCCGGGCCGCCCAGCGCGTAAATATTGTCCAATCCGCGCTTTCCAATTCCGTTCGTTTGCTGGAGGCGGAGCTCGACGCCAAGCTGCTGGTCCGCAGCACGCGGCAGGTGCGCCTGACCACGGCCGGGCGGGTGTTTCTCGACAAGGCGAGGGCCGCGCTAGACGCCGTTCAGAACGCTCGCGAGGCGGTCAACGCCCTTCGGGGCCTGCGTTCCGGGACCCTCAGCATCGGCACGGTGCAAAGCCTTCCCGCTTTCCTCGATCTGCCGCCGCTGATCGAAATGTTCCACACCCAATATCCCGACATCGAGGTGCGGTTATCTCAGGGTAGTTCGTCGCATGTTCTCGACAAGGTCAGGAGCGGCCAGCTTGATCTTGCGTTCCTGCCTTTGGGCGAGTCGCCAACAGGCGTCGAGACCGAGATGATTGCCTGCGAGGCTCTCGTGGTGGCCTGCACGCCGGAGCACGCCCTGGCTGGGCGTATCGATGTGCCGTTTGCTGCGCTGAAGGGCGAGTCCTTCGTCGATTTCGAACCGGATTGGGGAACCCGGAAGCTGGCCGACCGCGGATTTAGCGAGGCCGGGATCGAACGCCACATTGCCTTCGAGGTCAGCGACCTCGAGACGCTTTTGGAATTGGTCAGCCGTGGCCTCGGCATCGCCCTTCTTCCCGAGGCCATCGCCGAGGCGCGCCGGCCGTCGCTCGGGATCGCTCAACTGGCGGAGCCGGAAATTTGCTGGGAACTGGTCGTTGCCTATTTGGCCGGAGGCAAGGAAGGATCCCCGCCGGCCGATGATGCGCCTAAAGCGTTTCTTTCCCTGCTGCATGGCGCAAAGCACTCTCAGGGTACTTCGACGAGCGACGGCCATCGGCATGCTGAGAGCCCATGAGCGAAGCGCTTTTGTCAGACCCACTCCAACTCAATGCGTCATCATTGACCTTGATGCGATGCCGGTTCGCCAGCGGGGCGGAAACACACTACGCGATGCCAGCCATACCGGGCCACGGCGGTCGTGGCGCCCAAACCCGCAGCCTGGGCCAGGGCTCGTAGATCAGAAAAGGTCTCGGGCCGGTCGTTGTTGAGGATGTGATCGCACAGCGAGCTCTTCTCTTCCGCGTCTAAAGCGTTCCAATCTTGGCGCAGCCAATGGCAATAGCGCTCCACGTAGATCGGCAGGCTTTCGTTCTCTTCCCGCATGACGTCGGTGACCAGCATGATCCCGTCCTTCGCCAGTCTCAGCGCAACGCGGCGGAAAAACTCCCCCTTCTGATCCGCGGATAAATGATGCAGGGCATAGCTGGTATAAACCACATCAAAGCGGCGGGTCTCGGTCCCAAGGGCAGCCAGGACATCGCGGCATTCCAGCTCAACCTGACAACCCAAGGTTTTCAGATTTTCCGTGGCCAGAGCCAGGGCTGACTCTGAAAGGTCCACGCCGGTGTAACGTTGAAGCTGCATGTGCGCCAGCACGGGCGCCAAGGTGGCGGCATCTCCGCATCCCAAATCAAGGAATGAAAACGGCCGGTCGGAAAATTGCGCCCGCAAGACACGTTCGATATCGGCCTGGATTTCCCTATGGTGCATATAATTGGCGGAAATCACCTTGCCATAAGTGCGCCAACTATCGAAAAACGCCGTGGCAGAATGTTCTGACATCCGAAAGCCGTAGTGGTTTGAGCCGACCCAAGTCGTCGCCCATAGCACAGATTCTCAACTGTCTCATCCAGCTCTTTATGAATGAGCCAGCAACTATGTTCGAAAGGACAAGATGGAAGTTTCAAATCCCGACGAACGCACGCTCCGAGAAGCGGCCTACGCGAAGGTGACCAAGCGCCTCATTCCCTTGCTGTTTCTTTGCTATTTTATAGCCTATCTCGATCGGGTTAATGTTAGTTTTGCCAAGCTACAAATGCTCGGCGACCTCAAGCTCAGTGATACGGTTTATGGGCTAGGCGCAGGGATCTTTTTCATCGGTTATTTCATCTTCGAAGTGCCGAGCAATGTCGTCCTTCATCGGATCGGCGCCAGATATGGGATCGCCCGCATCATGATCAGCTGGGGGCTCATCTCGTCGGCGATGAGCTGGGTGAGCGGATCGACCAGTTTCTATGTGCTTCGGTTCTTGCTTGGAGCTGCCGAAGCCGGGTTTTTCCCCGGGATCATCCTCTATCTCACCTACTGGTATCCGGCCGAGCGGCGCGGCCGCATCACCGCGCTGTTCATGACCGCCGTCGCTGTATCGGGTGTGCTCGGGAGCGCTATTTCCGGCTGGATCCTGGAATATTTCGATAGCGCGTATGGCTGGGCCGGATGGCAATGGCTCTACCTGCTTGAGGGCATCCCCGCGGTGCTGCTGGGGATTTTCGTACTCGCTTTTCTGGACGATAATATTGCGGATGCGACTTGGCTAAGTGCCCAGGAGAAGAACATTCTTTCCGAAGCCATCGCGCGCGATGCGGGGCACAAGAAGGAGGGTTCAGTCCTTGCAGCGCTGGTCGACCCGCGAGTCTGGCTAACCGGAGCAATCTATTTCTGCTTCGTCGCAGGGCTATACGGGATCGGCTTCTGGCTGCCGACGATCATCTCGGGAATGGGCGTCAAAAGCGCCTTCGAGGTGGGAGTCCTGACCGCTGTTCCCTACGCGGCCGGCGCCGTCGGCATGGTCTTGGTCGGCAAGAGCGCCGACTATCGTCGCGAACGCCGATGGCACATCGCTGTCCCAGCCGGGCTGGGCGCCGCGGGGCTCATCCTTGGTGTCCTGCTCAAGGATCACACGGCGCTCGCGATGGTCGCCCTTTCGCTGGCGTCCTTGGGTATCCTTACGACCTTGCCGCTTTTCTGGAGCTTGCCAACCGCATTTCTCGTCGGCACCACGGCTGCAGCCGGAATTGCTTTCATCAATTCGATCGGAAATCTTGCAGGGTTTTTAAGCCCTTTCGCGGTCGGCTGGATCAAGGAACTGACTAAAAGCACGGACAGCGGCATGTATCTGATTGCGTCAATGCTTTTTCTAGGAGGCTTCCTGGTGATTGCCTTCCTGCCCGCGCGGCTTGTGAACCGCTGAAAATAGAAGGGCTGGCTGTATGCGGAGGCGCAGCGGATTTGCAGCGCTAAGGCGCGAACCCACCAGCTGAGATTGGCCAAATGTCCCAATCTCGCCCAAAGCCGTGCAGTGGATGAAGCGCCTGGAACAAAAAATGCGAACTTGAGTTCAGGTCAAAGACTGGACCATGGCGGGATCGCTCGATGTTTACACTCTGGCTCCTCACCTGCGCTGCGACCTTGAGCCCCAACGCTTGTACACCTGCGACTGCGACCGATGTGGTCAGGCGCGCCGCGACCGAACTGGAATGTACGCATCCGGGCCTGGTTTTTCAGACCGCTGCCGCGGGCGATCCGCGTCCACTCGGGTCGCTCTACCCGAAAGTGGTGTGCAGCCGTGAGTTTGCGGCCATGGAACGCTGAGCCGAACATCCCATGCTCAAGCCTTGCTGCGTATCTCGTGTTGGAAATGTCATTTCGCGGCTCTAGGAGTCATTCGCCATTGCCGCTCGGCAATGACCCCTCGCCAGGGGTTGGTCGAGCTGGCGAGAGCATCAGTTGGAAGGAATTCGCATGGACTATCGCCGCCTGGGACATTCTGGTCTTCGGGTGCCAGCTCTCAGCTTTGGCACTGCGACTTTCGGCGGCGGCAATGATTTCTTCAAGGCATGGGGCTCGACGGATTCCGCTGCCGCCGCCCGCCTTATCGATATCTGTCTCGATCATGGCGTGGCGATGTTTGATACGGCTGATGTCTATTCGGATGGCTTGGCCGAACAAATTTTGGGACAGGCGATCAAGGGCAAGCGGGACCGATTGCTGATTTCCACGAAAGTGACGTTCCCGACCGGCGACGGGCCCAATGATTTCGGTTCCTCGCGTCAGCATCTTTTGAAGGCGATTGACCAATCGCTCAAGCGGCTGGCGGTCGATTACATTGATCTGCTCCAGTTGCATGGGCAAGACAATAACACGCCCGTCGAGGAGACGCTGGCAACGCTCGACCAAATCCTGCGCGAGGGGAAGGTTCGCTACATCGGCTGCTCCAACTTTTCAGGGTGGCATCTGATGAAATCGCTCGCTGTGTCGGACCGCTATGGCTATCCGCGCTATGTGGCCCATCAGGTCTATTACTCGCTGCTCAATCGCGACTATGAATGGGAGCTGATGCCGCTCGGCCGCGATCAAGGAGTTGGGGCTGTGATTTGGAGCCCGCTTGGCTGGGGTAAGCTCACGGGCAAGATCCGCCGGGATCAACCGCCGAAGCCAGGGACGCGCGCGCATGATATCGCGGGGACCGGCCCCCATTACGAGGATGAGCGGCTCTTTCGTATCGTCGATACGCTCGACGCGGTCGCCCAAGAGGCCGGCAAGACCATTCCGCAAGTAGCGCTCAACTGGTTGCTTCAGCAGCCGACCGTCTCGAGCATCATCATCGGTGCGCGCAATGAGGAACAACTTCTCCAAAACATCGGCGCCTTGGGCTGGAAGCTGACCGGCGAACAGATTGCCAAACTTGATGAGGCCAGCGATGTGCCGGCCTCCTATCCGACTTGGCACCAGCTGGGCTTTCCCATGTTGAACGAACCTCGTTGACACGGCCCAGGACACGCTAATCCGCCAACGGCCTCATTTGGTGATGACCACTTGTAGATATTCGCCGGGGACGACCAGCGTCCCATCCTCCGCGGCATTGAATTTGTCGAGTAAGGCATAGAGATCGGCCACAAGCGCATTGCGTGCCTCGGGATCGAGCGCCGCGAAGGTCTTCACAATGGGGCCATAACAATTGCGGAAGATTTCCACCCAATGCTGAGGCGACTTGTAGCGGAAGACAAAATTCCTGTTCTCCGCGGCAATCGTCGGCTCCCGTCCGAACAAAGCATTAAGATGCGGCTTGCTACCCCATAGCGCCGGCGATTTCATGCCGGGTGCCGGCGGTACATATTTGCCGATGGTCTTGAATAAATTGCCGATGAAGCTGTCCGGCGTCCAATTGGCCAATCCGATTTTTCCGCCGGGGCGGCAAACGCGGCTCAGTTCCTGTGCGGCCTGCTCGTGATTTGGCGTGAACATCACGCCGAAGGTGGAGAGGACCACATCGAAGCTGGCATCTTCGAAGGGAAGGGCTTCCGCATCAGCTTCCTGGAAGATCACCGGCAGGCGTTCGGCCGCGGCACGCTTGCGCCCACTGTCAAGCAGTGCGCCGACGTAATCCGTCGAGACGACATCGGCGAAGCGGCGGGCGGCGGCGAGTGTTGCATTGCCATTGCCGGCGGCAACATCGAGAACGCGCTGGTTGCTGCGGAGATCGACGGCCTCGCAAAGCATCTCGCCGACGATCTGCAGCGTCGTGCCCACGATGGCGTAGTCCCCGGAGCTCCAGGCGGCCTGCTGGCGGCTCTTGATCGTAGAGAAATCAATGCGAGCAGGGGTGGCTGTTTGAAGGCTCATTGTTCTGTTCCTACTTGCTGAATGTGAGGCGGTTGAGGGATCGAAGCGAGCAGCTCTGGCTCCCCTCTTTGTTTAATATGCCGTCGGCGCTGGTTCGGCAGTTCAGGCCGCGGCGCCGACCTCGGCTGGGTCGTCGCGGATAAGGACGGTTGTGACGACCGGGAAAATCTGGTCGGCCGGCATGCCAACACGTCGGGCATGCTCGCGGATCGATTCAGGGTCCTGCGCCTGGTAGATGCAGAATGTTCCGAGCCGGCCGTCCGGCTCATTGACCACATAGCTGCGGATCCAGCGGACGCGGTCGGGCAGTTCCTCGTTCCCGACCTTGGCCGATTTGGCACCTGCGGCTTCGAGTTCCTGCAAGTCCGCCCATGCGCTTGGGCGGCGAATAACATATAGATCCATATCTTTCTCCCGATTTGGAGGTCGCATCCTAGACATTGACGTGGTGAGCGCGAATGATTGGCCGTCGGTATTGCTTGACAGAGCGTCGGAAATTCTGACGTCTCTTGATCGGGCGACCTAATCACATGCTCGGGCGTCGGGCGGAGACCGAATGGCAGCTGACGCGCTCTCTGATGTCTTGAAAACGGTGCGGCTGACCGGCGCGACCTATTTTGACGTGGTGGCCAAGGCACCGTGGGTTGCGGAATCGCCGCCGCGGGAAATGATCCTGCCGAAGATCCTGCCGGGCGCCGAGCATTTGATCGCCTATCATGTGGTGACCGAAGGCCGCTGCTTCGCCAATATCGTCGGCGAAGCGCCGGTCGAGGTCGCAGCCGGCGAAGTCATCGTCTTCACCAAAGGCGATCCGCATGTTTTGGCGAGCAATCCCGGCATGCGCGCCGTCCCGGCTGCACCGGGAGCGTTGGACGTTGCGACGGGCGGCCAATTGCCGTTCTTCATCAATTACGGCGGCGATGGACCGACTTCCGCCAAGTTAGTGTGCGGCTTCCTTGCCTGCGATGCGCGGCCGTTCAATCCGCTTCTCGACAACTTGCCCCCGGTCATCAAGGTCGGAGACCCTCAGGGCGGCGATGCAGGCTGGCTTGGCCAGCTCATCCGTCTGGCGATGACGGAGTCCGCGGACAAGCGCGCCGGCGGCGAAAGTGTCCTCGCCAGACTGAGCGAGTTGATGTTCATCGAGGTGGTTCGCCGCTATCTGGAGGTCCTGCCGCCGGAGCAGGCGGGGTGGCTCGCCGGTTTGCGCGATCCTTTTGTCGGCAAGGCGTTGTCCTTGTTGCACGCGGGCCCGGCGCGCGACTGGACGATCGAGGACCTCGCCAAAGGCGTTGGCCTCTCCCGTTCGGTGCTGGCCGAACGTTTCGCCGACTTCGTTGGGATGCCGCCGATGCATTATCTCTCAAAATGGCGGATGCAAATAGCTTCGGGGCTTCTGAGCGACGGTGGCGTCAATATCGCCACCGTGGCCGCCGAAGTCGGCTACGGATCCGAGGCGGCATTCAGCCGTGCATTCAAGAAAATGGTGGGGGTCTCCCCCTCGGCTTGGCGTCGACACCCCGGACAGAATGCGGACCGACGATGATTTAGACCGCGTGATCGGTCCCAAGATCTTGCGGCATTCTCCGAAGCGTCCGCTTTTGGCTTTTAGGCCCTGGTCCGCAGCGCTGTTCGCCGAACCTAGATCACGATGATTTTGGATTGACTCAATCCAAAATCATCGTGATCGATTCCAAAAGTTTAGAGCGAGATGCGGGCGGAAAACCGGTTTCCACTTTTCCTCATTCCGCCCTAGTACAATCCCCCGGTGCCGGTTCCGACCAAGCGATCCGTATCGTGATCGACTGTCTGCGCCTGTGGCGAGGCATCGCCAATGGCATAGGAGTCCGGCGGTGCCGTCCCCGGCTTAAAGGCTTCTTGGATCGCCCCAGCGGTGCTCGCACTGGTCCGCATTCCGGTCTTCGAGTTGACCCAGATCAACTTGATGCCCGGCGGCGCCCGGAACGGAATGTCGGGCTTTTTCGCCAGCGCCGTTTTCATGAAATCGCGGAAGATCGGAGCCGTATAATGCGCGGCTTGCGCTGAATCCCCAAGCGAACGCGGCTGGTCATAGCCCATGAAAACTCCGACCGCGAGATCCGGTGAAAAGCCGATGAACCAGAGGTCCTTGGCTTCGTTCGTCGTCCCGGTCTTGCCCGCGAGATGCCGGCCGACATCCCTGATCGACTGGCCGGTGCCGCGCTGGATCACGCCCTCCATGATCGAAGTGATCTGATAGGCGGTCAGCGGATCGAGGACCTGCTCGCGTTTGTCGATCAATCGGGGCTCTTCTTGATTTTGCCACGCCGGTGCATCGCAACCCTCGCACACGCGCTCGTCATGCCGGTAAATCGTATGACCCCAGCGGTCCTGGATGCGGTCGATCAAGGTTGCCTTGATTCTCTTGCCGCCGTTGGCAAGCATCGAATAGGCGGTCGTCATGCGCATCAAGGTCGTTTCGCCGGACCCAAGCGACATTGCGAGATAGGGCGGCAGGTCATCATAGATACCAAACCGCTTGGCATATTCCGCGATGAGAGGCATGCCGACGTCGCGTGCGAGCCGGACCGTCATCTGGTTGATCGAATGCTCGACGCCATAGCGCAAAGTGTGCGGTCCGCCTGACTTGCCTTCGAAGTTTTCCGGTCGCCACACGCCGAGACCGGGTCCTTGATCGATTTCAATCGGAGCGTCGAGAATGATCGAAGAGGGCGTATAACCATTGTCGAGCGCCGTCGCATACACAAAAGGCTTGAACGACGAGCCGGGCTGGCGCTGTGCCTGAGTCGCCCGGTTGAACTCGGATTGGTCGAACGAGAACCCGCCGATCATCGCAAAAACGCGGCCCGTATAGGGGTCCATCACCATGATCGCGCCGCTGATTTCCGGGATCTGACGCAGCCTGTATTGTTGCGGCTTGCCATCGACGGGCTCGGCATAGATCACGTCGCCCGGACTCAGAGAGGCCCGCGATCCGGCGCCGCGTGTCCAATGCAGCCCCGTCGAAGTGGAAAGAGTGCCGGATTCCCGCTCGCGCTCGATCTCGCCGGATTTTTCGCGGCGCGGCTGCAATCCAATCCGCGCCCCGGCTTCGTTTGCCTCAAGAACAACGGCTAGGCGCCACGGCGCGACATCGCCAAGAGCTGGAACTTCTGCGAGCGGAATGCCCCAATCCTGACTGACATCGATATGACGCATCGGACCACGGAAGCCATGCGCTTCATCGTAGCGCACGAGTCCATCGACCAGGGAGCGTCTTGCCATTAGCTGCATTTTGGGATCGAGGGTGGTTCGAACCGAAAGGCCGCCCTCGTAGAGCTTCTTTTCGCCGTACCGATCGCCAAGCTCGCGGCGGACTTCCTCCGCGAAGAAGCCGGCGGCGAAATCATTTGGCGACAGGCTCCGGGGGTTAACCCCAAGCGGCTCGGCCTTGGCCTTTTCGCCGTCCTGGCGTGGGACATGGCCGTTCTCGATCATCCGATCGATGACCCAATTGCGCCGTTCGATGGCCCGCTCGCGCTTCAGGAACGGATGGTAATTATTCGGGGCCTTCGGCAATGCGGCCAGATAGGCGGCTTGCGCGATCGTCAGCTCATGAACCGATTTGCCGTAGTAATTCAGCGCCGCGGCGGCGACCCCGTAATTGCCGAGTCCGAGGTAGATTTCGTTGAGGTAAAGTTCAAGAATCTTCTCTTTGGAGTAGGCGCCCTCGATACGGAAAGAAAGCAGAGCTTCCCGGATTTTGCGCTCGAAGGATCGTTCGTTCGTCAACAAAAAATTCTTGGCCACCTGCTGGGTGATGGTGGAGGCACCCTGAACATGTTTGTCGCCCTGAAGCAGCACAAACACCGCACGCAGAATGCCCTCGGGGTCGATCCCGGCGTGGTAATAGAAATTCTTGTCCTCGGCCGAGATGAACGCATCCTTGACAAGGGCGGGGATGGCGGCACTTGGCAGATAAAGTCGGCGTTCGCGGGCATATTCGGCCACAAGCGAACCGTCGCTGGCATGGACCCTGGTCATCACGCGCGGCTCGTAATCCTTGAGCGTCGTGTAATCAGGCAAATCTCGTTCGAATTTCCAGATCACGAATCCCGCGACGCACGCCCCAATCACGAACAAGATGGTGCAGGTCGCAAAGATGAAACCGAGAAAACGGGTAATCTGCCGCATGAAAACAGGCCTCTTGAATTCCGGAAGCTGTTACCGGCCGAAAAAGTAAAAAACAGCGGTCTCAAATGTTACCAACGCGTCAATAAAATCGCGGTCGGTCATTTGTAAGGCCACGACAAGCCAAAATATTTGGACATTCAGCCTCTAGGCATTCTCCGTGCGGCGCTTTTGTGTTGAAAATTTGTCCAGCGAACACTTGTTGCACTCAACCCGCCCTCAAGAATTATTGAACGAAGGCGTCACAGCAATAAATTGGCCTGATGCCGGCGGCTCGCAAGGGAGCGCGTAAAATACAGCTTGACTGCTGTTTGTTTTCACACGCTGCCAAACATTCAGCGGCAGGAAAAAAGTCAGTGGAGCGTCTGGCCGTCCGGTATTTTGGCGGCCTGCGCCTGATCGGAATTGGCCTTGGTCACCGAAGTGCCGGTTTCACGGGCCGAGAAAAATGCTTTGACCGCTTCAGCGACTTTCGCGGACGTTTTTTCGCGCCATTCCACGGAATTGAGCGCCATGCCGTCCTTCTGATTGGAAAGATATCCAAGTTCCAAGAGCACCGAAGGGACGTCGGGCGCCTTTAGAACGCGGAATCCGGCGGAGCGCTGTGGGTTCTTGTTGAGCCGAGCCGCGACACGCCAATAATTCACCAAGGTATGCGCAAAGAAATGGCTGTAGGCGCGGGTTTCCCGCCGCGTCAAATCGAATAAAATATCGGATACCCCGGCGGACTCCTCGGTCTTGTCCAAGCCGGCCACGGCGTCGGATTCGTTTTCTTTCTCGGCGACGCGGGCGGCTTCCGCGTCCGAGGCGCGGTCGGAGACTGTATAAACGGTCGCGCCTGCGACATCCGCCTCCGACAATGTATCGGCGTGGATCGACAGGAAGAGTGCGGCGTTGCGTTCGCGGGCCATTTTGACGCGTTCGGAGAGCGTTACAAAACTGTCGCCGTCACGGGTCAAGACGACGGTCACATGGCCGTCGGCTTCGAGCTTCGCCGCAAGCGATTTTGCGAAATCGAACACCAGCTCCTTTTCCACCAAACCTTTGACTCTGGCGCCGCGGTCGATGCCGCCATGGCCCGGATCGATCACGATGACCGGCTTTGCCGACGCCGGTTCAGAATTTGGGGTCGCATTGCTTTGAGCCAGTGCCGCCAATTTTGCTCGCGCATCTTGGACGGCGTTCCGGAAATTCGCTCGGTCGGTTTTCGCCAGCTCGATGACGAGGCGGGAATGGTCGTCCGTCTGGCTTTTTTCGCAGGACGCCCGGACCACCAGCGCAGGGGCGCTAAGATCAATGACGATGCGGGACTTCCCCGGGGCAAGCTGCCCGAAGCGGAAAGAGGCGACGAGATCAGCTCGCCGCGGCGAGGAGTTTGCCGGCTTACCCATGTCGGGATCGATCGCAAAATCGATCTGGGGAAGATCAATGATGACCCGATCGGGATTGGCGAGAACAAAAGCCTCTGCCTTCGCTTCCGCCGTAAGATCGAAAACGAGCTTGGCCTTGTCCGCGCCTTGGTCGATCCTCGCCGCCCCAGCCACCGGGTGCTTTTGTTCGCTTTCTGCGGAGGCGGATGCCAGAGCCAGCGTCAGCGAAGCGGCGGCAAGGGCCGTTTTCCCGAGGACGACCCAAAGGCCCTTCGGAATGGCCGCTTTGCGAAAAAAACCGCGCTCCGCTGACATGGATATTTACCTTCGTACCCTTGAGCCGCCGCCGAACCGCCCGAGATCGCGGATTTCCCCTGCAGAGACATGTTGATGACGCTTGAACGCTGCTGTCTGTCTTTGGATCAACGAAGTTAACAAGATATGATTATGTCAGGAATTCACCCCAAACGCTGCCGCATCCCGGACACAGTTTCAGGCAAAACTTGCCAAATGGCTCACAAACCTCATATAAAAGATAATTCTTTATGCGTGCTTGAAGATTTCTTGTCCTCGGGCGCCTTTATAGGATTTTACGTTTCCGGAGCTTATTTTCACATAAAGGTTTTGGTAATTTCTATTTCAGGTGCGCGCGTCGCGATTGGGCGGCTGGAGCGGATTGGGTTCGACCGCTACGAAAACCAGAGCTTTACGGGACTGATGACGGCCTGGACTCATTTTTGGATGGCTTCCTTATTAGGGGCGCCGTTCCGGATAGGTAACAAGGGCATGGTCCGTCCCGCAACGAGTCTTTCAGCGGTGGTTAAGCACAATGCTTTCGGTAGGCGCCCGGACGGGGGCTCGTCCCTCCCTGAGGCTTTCGCCAGCCGCGCTTCTTTAAAGAGTATGATTTCCAAGTTCCCGCGTCATCACCGCCGCCCCGGCTCAGTCCGCCCGACTAGCCGTGCGGCTGTTGCGGGGCTGCCCGTTGGCAGCTCTCGCTGTCATTCCGATTTTTCTTCACCTCACTCCCCCTTCCAACCACTGCGTGATGCGCCCGCGTGCCTGCAGAGCCGAACCCTTGAGTCCGGCTTGCGGACTTTGGCTGGTGGCCCCGGCCGTTCGTGCGTCGCGCCCAAACGAGTTTCACATGCCCAACAAAATGCTCATCGATTCATCTCACCCCGAAGAAACAAGGGTTGTCGTCCTTCGCGGTAACCGGGTTGAAGAATTCGATTTCGAATCCGCCAGCAAAAAGCAACTTCGCGGAAATATCTATCTCGCCAAAGTCATGAGGGTTGAGCCGTCGCTGCAGGCCGCATTCGTCGACTACGGCGGCAATCGACACGGTTTTCTCGCGTTCTCGGAAATCCATCCCGATTATTACCAGATTCCCGTCGCCGATCGACAGGTTCTCCTGGAGGAAGAGGCGAGGGCTCAACGCGACGAGGAAGACGACGCCTCCCGCTCGCAGCGCCGCAGCCGCCGTTTCAGACGCGGAGATCGCGAAGGTCAGCGGGCCGAAAAACGCCGCGGCGACGATGAAACCTTGTCCGAGCCCTACGTCGGATCCGAAAACGCCGCGCGCCCGGAGACGGAGAGCGAGCAATCGAACGCGTCGGCGTTTGAGGGCGAGCCTCGGGGCGAGGCTTTCTCCGAAAATCAATCTGAAAATCAGCCCGAAACTGCCTCGTCCGGATCCGTCGAGTTTGAACAAGAGTTTCCTGCATCAGCGCGGCAGGACTCCTTTGAGGAGGAAGCCGTGGCGACCTCTGAACTAGCGCCGGCCAATGGATTTGCCGCGAGCGGCTCGGGGGAAGACAACGAAGCTCCTACCAGGGCGGCTGCGGACGAAAGCGCAGAGAGCAGATCGGAAGAGGCCGAGACCCAGTCGCGCGAACGCCGGAATTCCGACGATGACGACAGGGATGGGGAAGACTCCGGCGAGGATGGCGCGGGCGAAATCGAACAGCTCGGCGGCGATGCCATGGAGGAGGTGCCGGTCCATCAATATCGCCACCGCAAGCAGTACAAAATCCAGGAAGTCATCAAGCGCCGCCAAGTTCTGCTCATCCAAGTCGTGAAGGAGGAGCGCGGAAATAAGGGCGCGGCGCTCACAACCTATTTGTCGCTGGCCGGACGCTATTCGGTGCTGATGCCGAATACGGCGCGGGGCGGCGGTATCTCGCGGAAGATCACCGATTCCGGTGATCGTCAGCGGCTGAAATCCATTGCTCAAGAGCTTGAGGTGCCAGAAGGCATGGGCGTGATCGTGCGCACCGCCGGCGCCGCGCGGACCAAGGCTGAAGTCAAGCGCGATTTCGAATATCTGCTTCGGATGTGGGAGACGGTGCGCGAGACCACCTTGCAATCTACCGCTCCGACACTGGTTTATGAAGAAGGCTCGCTGATCAAGCGATCCATCCGCGATCTCTACAACAAGGACATCGATGAAATCGTTGTCGCCGGCGATAACGGCTACCGCGAGGCCAAGGAATTCATGCGCTTGCTGATGCCGAGCCATGCCAAGACCGTTCAGCCTTATCGCGACCCGCAACCGATGTTCGCGAAGTCCGGCGTCGAGGCGCAACTGGACGCCATGTTCTCCAACCAGGTGACTTTGAAGTCCGGCGGCTACATCGTCATCAATCAAACCGAGGCGCTGGTTGCGATCGACGTCAACTCGGGCCGGTCGACGCGCGAACATAACATCGAGGACACCGCGCTGCGGACGAACCTCGAAGCGGCCGACGAGATCAGCCGGCAACTGCGGCTGCGCGATTTAGCCGGGCTCATCGTCATCGATTTCATCGATATGGAGGAGAACCGGAACAATCGCACCGTCGAGCGCCGCCTGAAAGACGCGCTCAAGAATGACCGGGCGCGTATTCAGGTTGGCCGGATGTCGCATTTCGGTCTCTTGGAAATGTCGCGCCAACGCATGCGCACCGGCGTCATCGAAGGCTCGACGGTCGCCTGTCCGCATTGCGCCGGAGCCGGCATGGTTCGCTCGACCTCTTCGATCGCCCTGCATGTCCTGCGGGTTCTGGAGGACTCTCTGATCAAGAGTTCGAGCTACGATATCATCGTCAAAACCAGAACCGTCGTCGCGCTCTACATTCTCAATCAGAAGCGCGCTCATTTGCGCGAACTGGAAAAACGGTTCGGCGTATCGGTGACAATCGCGGCCGATGACACGCTCACGGGCGCGAATTATTACACGCTGGAACGGGGCGAGCTGGCAGTCGCCAAGGAGATGCTTGTCTCCGCCGTGCCAAGCGAGGCACAGCAGCCCATGATCCCAGTAGCCGCAGAGAGCGAGGACGAGGTCGAAGCATCCGCTGATGTCGCTCGCGAGGGGCCGGAGACGGGTGGCGAGCGTCGCGACGGTGAAAACGAGTCCGATGTCCGGCAAAGGCGCAGGCGCAGGCGCAGGCGTGGCCGGGGTGGCGATCGCGAAGTCTCGGGAATCGCCGCGAACGCGCCGCAGCCCCCCGACGATGCCCTGGAAGTCATGGCCAACATGGGAGGGCTCGCAACTCCGGGAGTCGCAGCCGAAATTGAGGTGGAGGGCGAAGCCTTGCCGCCTGCAACGGACGATGACCGTGAGGCGCGCCATCAAGGCGGGCGTCGGCGCTCTCGGCGCGGCGGGCGCGGGCCGCGCGAAGCATCCCGCACTGGCGAAGCCGAGGCAGGAGCGCCGGCATTGGCGTTCTCGTCCGAATCGGACGCCGCGATGACGGGTGCCGAACCAAGTGCGGAAGGAGACGAGACGCCGCCCGCAAGACCACGGCCCGATCGTCGGGGACCACGGACACGCGGCCCACGCTTTGTTCAAGAGATTGCGGCGACGCCCGAATCCCAGTTTGAACCGCACGCCGTGGCGCTTGCCGAACCGCAAGGCCGGGAATCCGCGATGGCTGTTTCCGCCGGAGAGGAGTCAAGGACGCCTTTCGGGGAAACCGCTCGCGGTTCCGAGAACGCTGCGACGCAGGAACACGAAGTGGCGCTCGCAACTGGCGAGCCTTCGCCGCGCGTGAAAGACTCATCGCAGCAAGAGGATCCGTCCCGGCCGAAACGTTCTGGCTGGTGGCAGCGGGCTAGAGCAAGCTGGCGCGGTTAACCGCCAGCGCGCACTTCGATCCAGGCAGAGAGGGTCCTTTCGCAAGGATTGCTCTACCTGGATTCAAGCTGGCCCTTTAAAGTCTTCAATCCCGTGGAATAGGTTTCCGAGACAAGGCTTTTGGCCTTGGCTGCGGGGCCAATCGGCTTGTAAGAGCTTATCCAGACAATGTTGACCTTGCCGCTGTCGATGGGCAGAACCCGAATTGTTGAGGTGTAGTTCTCGACGGGCAGAGGACTTTGCAAATTTCGGTAGCTATAGGCGTGGGTCTGATCGTTCCAGTAGGTCGCTTGCTCGACGAACTTCCCGCCCTCCTTGGTGGTGAGAATACGGACGTCGGCGGTGATGGCGTTTTGAAATTCGCACGAGGCGATCGAGGGATGCCAATTTTTGATTCCGCAAAAATCGCCGATGGCGGACCAGGCCTTATCGGGTGTGGTATTGATCTCGATTCTTTCCATGACTTGATCCGCCGAAACAGCGTTCGCGGAAGCAAGTAAGAAAAACGCGGTTAGCACCCACCATCTTCGCATCGTGCCGTTCCTGATCCCGCGCGCGAGACCTTCCATCATTGCTTTTCAGCGTAGCCATGACCTCAGCCGCTGAATTGCCTCGACGATATCATTTTCGGGTCCGGCAAAGGATAGTCGGATGGTCGATTTGCCGGCAAGCCTGTCGAAATCGAGACCGGGCGTCGTCGCAACGCCGGTTGCCTCGAGCATTCTGTCGCAAAAATCGAGGGAGTTGTCGCTGAAGCGTGAAATGTCGATGTAGAGATAAAACGCGCCGTCGGCGGGAAGAAAATCACTCAGTCCAACGCCGGGCAATTCGTTGATGAGGACAGCGCGGTTGCGCGCATAGCCCGCAAGAATGCCTTGCAATTCCTCTTGCGCATCGAAAACAGCCTCGGCTCCGACTTGACTTAAGAACGGGACGGAGACCGCCAAGCTTTGTTGCAAACGCTCGATCGGGCGCACCAGATGTTCGGGCAGGACCAGCCAGCCGATGCGCCAGCCGGTCATGCAAAAATATTTGGAGAAGGAATTGGCGACTATCGCTTCGGATGAAAATTTCAGCGCTGTTTCAGCGGGTTCGCCATAGGTCAGGCCGTGATACACCTCATCGGAAATGAAGGTAATACCGAGCTGCTCGCAAGTCTCGCAAATGTCCCGCAACTGCTGTTGGTTCATCATAATCCCGGTCGGATTGGCCGGGCTCATCAGCAAGAGCCCGTCGAGCTTTTTCCGCGCCTGGGCGGCCTCGATCATCGCGGGCGTGACACTGAAACGAGTCGCTTGGGTGGTTTCGATCATGACCGGCTCGATACCAAACGCCTCGAGGATGTTGCGATAGGCCGGATAGCCGGGCGCTGCGATCGCGACCCGCGCGCCCGGATCGAAGAGCGCTAAAAACGCCAGGGCAAAACCGCCCGACGAACCGATGGTCACGGCGATTCGTTCGGGCCCGATCGCGACCCCGTAGGTGTCGCTATAGTAGCGGGCGATGCGGGCGCGAAGGCTGGGTCTGCCGAGCGCCTCAGTGTAGCCAATGCGGCGCCCGTCGAGAACAGCCATGGCAGCCTCACGCACCGCGCGCGGCGGCGGCGCTGCGGGCTCGCCAATTTCGAGGTGGATAATATCATGGCCCTCGCGCTCCCGGCGGGTGGCTTTGGCCAGAACATCCAACGCCATGAAGGGCGCGACATTCGATCTAAGGGACAAAGGCGCCTTCGAGTGGGGCGGAGCTGCGGGGCCTGTATCCTTTTTCATGGTTTATCCCAACGCCTTGCGCCAAAACGCGGCCTCATTGCGAAGCTCCAGGAGTTTTACGTGGCTAGCCAAAGCTGTTTTGCGTTCAAGCTAACGTGAATTCAGCATCAAGGCCAATTTTCAACATGATCCCTCGCCAATGGAAGCGACTTTAATTCCTAATAAATCGTGGTTCGAGCGACGCCTGTGGGTTTCGCGACGTTTCCATAGACGTTGGCATTGCTCTATGATGGTACCCTAGGCAGGAGGATGATTCATGTTTCGGCAAAGCCCTTTTTCAAGTCCCGTAGTATTTGACTCTGACGTAAGCCATTCCTGTCATCGCCGCTTGTTCCGAGCCGGTTGGGCGGTCTTGGCTTTTGCCGGTCTCGCGCTCGCCTTCACACCAGCGCGTGCGGAAGGATTTTCAGCCAGCCAAAAAGCCGAGATAGAATCCATCATCAAGGATTATCTCTTGCAAAAGCCCGAAGTCCTGCGTGAAGCGATCGGCGTGCTTGAGGCCCGCGAGAAGGAAGCCGAGTCCAAGGCGCGCGCGGATATTGTGTCGGATCCCGCGAGCAAGCTGTTCAGCTCAGCCAATCAGGCGGTGGTTGGCAACCCGAACGGCAAAGTCACCCTCATCGAATTTTTCGATTACAATTGCGGCTACTGCAAGCGCGCCTTGGGCGATCTCGTTCACCTGATGAAGGATCACCCCGACCTCCGGGTCGTTCTGCGCGATCTTCCGATCTTGTCTCCTGGCTCGCTTGAGGCGGCACGGATCGCGAATGCTTTCCGGGTTCAATTCCCCGGCGACAAATTCTGGGCGTTTCATCAAAAACTACTTGCTGCGCGCGGTCCGGTGGGCAAGGCGGAAGCGCTGGCCGTCGCCAAGGATTTGGGCGCCGATATGGACAAGCTCGCGAAGGATTCGGCGCAGCCCGAAATCGTGGTCGGCATCGAGGAGTCGGAGAAACTCGCCAAGTCGCTACAGATCAACGGCACGCCAACCTATGTGATCGGCGAGGACGTCATCGTGGGCGCCGTCGGCTACGACGAGTTGCAGACAAAGGTCGTCAACATGAAGAAATGCGGCAAGGTCGCCTGTTCATGACCCCGCAAACGTCGAGAGGGATCACGCGGCTTTCGCCTTCAGCGCCATGGCTGCCGCCGCGTAGCCGCCTCGGGCTCCATCGATAAAATGGACGTGGTTGCTGTTGGTGGGGGAGGGCGTAAAGCAGGTCATCACCGCAGCATCCTGGCGGTGCAACCCGTAGCGGACCGTTCCCGCCGCGGCCGCGGCCTCAAGCCGCTTTTCGATCGCGTCGGCAAGCTCAGGCGTGCAATCGAGGATCATGCGCAAGCCGTCCGCAAATTTTCGGAAATCGGAATTTTCAACGACTTGTTGCAGATAGACTGCAGGCACGAAACTCCCGACGCGGATCTTTAAATTCAAAATGAGGTAGTAGAGAAACGTCCGCGCGAGGACGAGGCCACGCCGAAAGAATAAAGGCGTGCGAACTCTGCGCAGGGTTCGCGCCTCCAGTTCAACTCCGGCCGAGGGCCATCGTAGCCGGGGCCCCGCCGGCGGGACGGGCTTCGACATGTCCGGACTCTTGGCGATGACCGCGACCACATCTTCGATCACGGCTCGAAAGGCGGCGGTCTCCGCGTCCGCGCCGGGCACGATCAGCAGCGAGAGCACCAGACCGCGCGCCGCAGGCATCTCCTCGAAGCGGCACGATAGTCCTGTCAGATCCGGACGAATAGTTGGCGACGCGGGAACCACCGCGAACTCGCCCCGCCGCATGGCAGCTTCTGCCCATTCCAATCCACCACCCGAGAACATCGCGTAGGAAATATTGGGCGATGGAGCGAAACGGGCCACGCGCACATCCAAGCCCTGCGCGCGCACGATAGCAAGGGGCACCAGCGCCACGCGCATGACAAGGCTAAGATCGCTTTTCACCCAGGCCGCGGTCGCGGCAAGTGCGTCGCGGGCCTTTGCAATGTCGTGGGGCGGCACGGCGAAAGTCGCCCCATCGCCGGCGAAAACATAGGGAAACTCGCGGCCGTCGAGGGCATTCTTGAGCGCGGCGATGACCGCGGCGCCGGCCATGTTTACGGCCTTATAGTGGTTCTCGCGAATGGCCTTTGTCGATTGCACAATGTCGGCGATGCCGATTGCCCAGCCATCCGGTAAGGCTTGATAGAGGGCCGGCTCCATCAGCCTGCCGAAACCCTCGAAGACGGGAATGTTCTCATAGAAAGGATCGTTGTCGGTGCCTTCGCTCATAGCCGCAAGCCGCTGGTTTGTGCGGAGCTGAGGGCTCCGCAAGCTTGGAAGCAGGGAGAAGAACCGGCGATCATCAAAGAATTCCCTTGCCTTTGATTGGCCAAAGCTTTGCCCTTTTCAGGGTGCTGATGGCCTCAACTTCAACCCGTGGAGTCCCCATGCGCCTAAAACTATCTCTCGTGGCGATCCTGATAGCCGGAGCCGCCTTTGCCCAGCCAGCGTCACCGCAAGACGATATCGATAATGAGGGCCAAGGCGATGAGACCCCGTCCACGCAATGCATCATTGAGGCGCCCCAGCCCGATGTCGGACCGATCACCTGTGATACGCCGCCCGGACCGCCCGGCCTTCCCTGCTATTGTCCGGATGGCGGCTCGGCTCCAGGCCATAGGGTGCCCTCGGACTTTTAATTCGGCCGCCCATTTTCTTGGAGCACGTTCAGGGGAAACAAAAGGGCGGAATTTCTTCCGCCCTTTTTGACTCTCAATTGGTTCGGCGAGGCTGCGTTACTTCGCGTGGGCGAGGTGACCCAAAGCTATGTCTGTCGAAGCGATTGCGTTGTCGAGCTTGCCGGCCTTCGCAAGCTCGATACCCGCCTTCAGATCCCTGATCGCGGCTTTCGCAAGAGGATTGGCGTTTTCTGCATCGGCCGCTTCTGCGTGCTGCACCGCGATTTGAACTTGCTCCACAAAAACTTCGGTGCGGCCTTGTCTGCCATTATTCGTGGCGGCTTCCGCGTGCTCGATCGCCTCGGCGATATGGTCTTCCGCAGCGAAGGAGATGCTCGGCGCGAAGCTCGTTGCAATACCAAGACAGAGAGCGATCGCGGCAAGTTTGCGAGTTATCATTTTTGTTCCTCCCGAGAGTTGCAATTCCTCCCAAGAGTTGACGCTTCATGGAAAGAAATTCGACAATCCTGTCATAAAGATAGGTGGCATGCGTGCCGAGTCGTTGTCAAGCGCACAGCCAAGACGGCCGGCTTAGGTTTCGAGGGAGACCAAGACGAAGGTCCGAGACAGAGCGCGCGATCCTCTCGCGTCTGCTGGAATATGCGAGTTGGGCGACTATTGGCAAGCATCACGAAAACGGGCCGATGACGGAACTGATCAACGTCATCCAAACCAACCTCAACGACGCGCGTGAAGCCGAGGGCGGCGTCCCATGATCGTCGAGACTGTCCTCGCTCAGCCGATAGTCGGCCTTAAAAAAGCGAGAGCGATGTTGCGACCAGATCTGCGCTATGCGTGAATGGCTGATGCGGCCTGGCCGCACGTTTTTTGGCACGCGGCGAAACGATTATGGATCGTGGAGCGTTTCTCAAGCAACGCTCAGCTCTGTCGATAAGGCGAAATAAGGCCAATCTGAGGTTCCAGTTCCCGGCAATCTGGGGAATGGCAATTTAGATGAGTAATTTTGAAGAGGGAGGTAGATTGATGCGCATTGCAAGCATAGCTTTCTTGGTATCTTCGTTGATCGCGGGGTGCCTTTTGTTCACAGCAGGTTCCACAAACGCTGAGGTATCTGTATCGAACGTCATCGTCGCCCAGGCTGGCTCTGATGTGAAGAGTTTCAAAAAACAAAAAAACAGGGAAGGCGGGGAATCATGTTCGGTTGTGTGCAATAGCGGCGCTACGGCTAATCAGTCGTGCACTGCAAAATATCCTACCTGCAGGTGCAGTTGCAGCAGCAGCAGCGGGGCGTCCTGTTATTGTGGCCCTTGATCTTGATGATGGCTGAGCGGCAAGAGGAGTGCCCGGGCCGAGTCAATCGTGGCTTCGAAATTCTTCGCCAGCCTACGGTTTCGGTTGATCCACGATAACTGCGTTTATGCGACCGCGAGACGCTCACGCCCGTTTGGGCTGTCATGATCCGAATGCGCGACGCGACGCCACGACGCGGTCCGCCACAGATGCGCTGCGGGCCGCATTGCGTTGGGGCCCTTGCCGAGGCAGGGCTGTCACTGCCATTAGATACAAGTATTTGATTTTACTGGCAGGAGAGGAGGGACTCGAACCCCCAACCCCCGGTTTTGGAGACCGGTGCTCTAACCAAATTGAGCTACACTCCTAGGCAGGGTTGAATTTAGCGTGAACCGGCGCGCTGGCGCAAGAGGATGCGCCTCGAACCGAGGAATTAGGGCAAAATAGATGGCAAGATCCGCTGTTTGGACCTCCGCTCGGCGTTACTGGGGATTTTCCAGGCTGAAGGTTTCGGAGGTTTCGTCATAAGCGAAGAGTTCGCCGTAGCGGCCCCAGTTGACGACGCTCTTCAAGGTCCGCTCCGCATAGTCCTGGGACATATAATCCTCCAGTTCCTCCAAGAAGCGGACCGCCCGGGCGCTGTGGGTTGGACGTTCGTCGAGCACCAGTTTGATTCGCGCGGCGAGCGGCAGATAGGCGAGAAGATGGTCGCCAAACAGTTTTTTGCGCACATCGATGTCGGCCTCGGCGAAGCGATGCCCGGCCGGGGTCAGTTTGATATCGCCTTCCTCGATTTCGGCGAAGCGTAGCAATTGCAGGGTTTCGCCGACCGGGAAAAGCTCGTCGACTTCCATCTGCAGGCTATCGGCCAGTGCGGGAAGATCGGCGCGGCCATGATAGGGCTCGGCGGCGATTTCCTCGATCATGCCGGCAAGCGTATTGGTCGAAATCCGCGGCAGGGACATCCCGAACCCCAGACCGGCAAAGGTTCCATCTCGACCGGCCGGCACATGCGTCGACCGTTTGGTCATCAGAGCATAAATCTTATCCACCAATTGCCGGAACTCCGGGTCCAGTCGATTGCGCGGATGATGCAGCGAGACGCGAATTTCGGCGGCGATGCGGCCGGGATTGCTGGAAAGCACGATAATGCGGTCGCACATCAAAACCGCTTCTTCGATATTATGGGTGACCATGAGGATGCTCTTGATCGGCATGCGTCCCTCGACCCAGAGGTCGAGAAGGTCGGTGCGCAAGGTCTCGGCGGTGAGTACGTCGAGTGCCGAAAAAGGCTCGTCCATCAACAAAATACTGGGATGGACGACAAGCGCTCTTGCAAAGCCGACACGCTGGCGCATGCCGCCGGAGAGTTCCTTGGGAAAAGCGGATTCGAAACCATCGAGGCCAATCAGATCGATCGCCTTGAGCGCGCGCCGGCGGGCTTCGTCCTTGGCGATCTGTTTCGCGCGCAATCCGAGTTCGACATTGGCAAGCACGGTTAGCCAGGGAAACAGCGCGAAGCTCTGAAACACCATGGCGACGCCCTCAACCGGTCCGCGAACCGGCTGACCCTGGTAGATGACCTCGCCACCGGCGGGGCTGACCAAGCCAGAGACAATGCGCAAGAGTGAGGATTTGCCGCAACCGGAGCGGCCGAGCAGGCCAACGATTTCGCCGTCTTTCAGATCGAGCGAAACGTCGTCGAGAACGGCTGGGCCCTGATCGCCGGACCCGGTCTGGTAATGCTGGAAAATATTTTTGACTTCGAGCAAAGGCTGTTTTGCCGTGATCGTGGTTCGTGCAGTATTGTTTTGCATGCTCTGCCCTCAATCCAGTCGCAAACGCCGTTCCGCAAGCTGGAACAGCGGCCGCCACAGCAGGCGGTTGAACATAATGACGAAGATGGACATCACAGCGACGCCCAGCACGATCTTGGGATAATCGCCGGCCGCGGTCGCCTCGGCGATATAGGCGCCGATTCCATGCGCTGCTACCGTGTCATTGCCCCATTTCACATATTCGGCGACGATCGCGGCGTTCCAGGATCCGCCCGAGGCGGTCAGCGCTCCCGTCACGTAATAGGGAAAAATCGCCGGGATAATGACGCTCTTCCACCAGGACCAGCCGTGAATATGAAAATTCGCGACGGCCTCCTTGAGGTCGTTGGGAAACGCGGAGGCGCCAGCGATGACATTGAAGAGAATGTACCACTGGGTGCCGAAGACGATGAGGAAGCTCAGCCAGATATCCGGATTGAGAGAGAACCGAAGTATAAGGACGACGACGACGGGAAAGATCACGTTCGCAGGGAAGGCCGCTAGGAATTGCGCCAGCGGCTGCACCTTCTCGGCGACAGCGGGACGCAGGCCAATCCAGACTCCAATCGGGACCCAAACCAATGTCGCGAGAGCCATGAGGAGGATCACGCGGATCATCGTGAACAGCGTGTAGAGCACGCTTTGCCAAAAATCGCTCCAGCTGAGTTCCTGGCGCACATAATCGACAATCAGCCAAATAGCCCAAAGCGTCGCGAGACTGATGAAAATGATCCACAAAAAATCGATCAGCCGACTGATGGCCGGCCTTGGTGACGAGGGCTCGGCCGCACGAATCGGAAGTTCGAGACGTAAAAGCGCGAAGCTCTGGAACAACTGCGCTGGCGTCCGCATCAGCGCGCGCATCCAATGGGTTCGCGCAAATACTTGGGCGACGATCGATTTTTCCTGAACCTGCCCGGCTGACAGCTCGACCCTGAACCGGGCGCCGAAAGCGACCAGCGGCCGGAACAGCAGTTGATCATAGGCGAGGATCACCGCCAGCATGGTCACGATCGCGGCGAACACTCCGTCGATCCGCTTTTCATTGATGGCGAGGGCGAGATAGGAGCCGATGCCTGGCAAGCTGATCGTGGTGTCGCCGACCGAAATCGCCTCCGAGGCGACCACGAAAAACCAGCCGCCCGACATCGACATCATCATGTTCCAAATCAGCCCGGGCATCGCGAACGGTGTTTCCAGCTGCCAAAACCGCTGCCACCCCGAAAGGCGAAACCCACGCGCGACCTCGATCAAGTCGCGCGGCACGCTGCGGAGCGACTGGTAGAAGGAAAAGGCCATATTCCAGGCTTGAGAGGTAAAGATCACGAAGACCGCTGCGCATTCGGCGCCCAAAGTGGAGCCCGGAAAAAGCCCGAGGAAAAAAGTCACCGTGAAAGACAGAAACCCCAAGATCGGCACCGATTGCAGGACATCGAGCAGGGGAATGAGAACGAGGGCGGCGCGCTGGCTCTTGGCGGCCAAGGTCGCATAGAGAAAAGTGAAAACCAGCGAGGCGGCAATCGCCGCGAACATGCGCAAGGTGGTGCGGAGCGCATAATAGGGCAACTCCTTGTAGTCGAGGGTGACCGTAGACTCCGGGACTGTCAGGGGCAGATTCAAGCCGTGGGTCGCGTGCGAGATCGCCACGAACACGGCAAAGATCAAGGCGGCGGCAAAAAGATCATATTGGTTGGGAAGCGCCCTGCGGCTGACCGAGGTGAAAGTGACGAAACGGGAGAGCATGGCGGTCTTTCACGAAAGTCTGCGCGTGCAAATCGCGGCCAACTGTGTACGGGGATGGGGGAGCGCCAGGAATGGCAGGAAACCTATGCCCTTTTACGCTGACCGCGTGACATGAAAAATAGATGACA
The DNA here is from genome assembly GCA_004564215.1 of Beijerinckiaceae bacterium. NCBI lineage: Bacteria > Pseudomonadati > Pseudomonadota > Alphaproteobacteria > Hyphomicrobiales > Beijerinckiaceae > Beijerinckiaceae bacterium. The sequence continues at coordinate 3,204,240 of CP024846.1, forward strand.
GAAAAAGTCCAGCCGTTTCAGGGGCCAACGCGCCTCCCGGATTTCTTGTAAGGGCGAACCTAAAAATTGAACGCTGAAAGTCTGGCAGCCGTTTTTTTGACTTTTTAACGACATATTACGGATTTCAATTTAATTTTAGCAGGTCGTTCTCTGGCTCTCACGTCCATGCATTGTTTTTCTCGTTCCCTTTCAGCCCTTGGCTCAATTTTTGGGCTCGGCAGCCTATTGGTCCTCGCCGGCTGCGCCGGCAGCGTGATGGAGGATGATCCGTTTCCGCGTCCGACGGATTACGAGGTGAGCGGGATCGATGTCTCGAAATACCAGGGCGACATCGATTGGGACAGCGTGCACAAGTCCGGCGTGCGCTTCGCCTGGATCAAGGCCACCGAGGGCGGCGACCGGCTCGACGAGAAATTCGGCCGGAATTGGACTTTGGCGAAAGATGCGGGCGTGACACGCGGCGCCTATCATTTTGCCTATTGGTGCAGGCCGATGGAGGAACAAGCGGCATGGTTTACCGCAAATGTTCCCAATGATCCGGATGCTCTGCCGCCGGTGCTCGACGTCGAATGGAACGGGCAGTCGAAGACCTGTCCGAAGCGGGTTCCGCGCGATTATGCCATCGCGCAGATGAAAATCATGCTGGCCGCCATGGAACGCGCCTATGGCAAGAGGCCCGTCATCTACACATCGATCGATTTCCACCGCGATGTGATGCAAGGGGAATTCACCGATTACCCGATCTGGGTGCGCAGCGTGAAATGCCACCCGGCCATCCGCTATGGCCAGCGACGCTGGCATTTCTGGCAGCACACCGCCGAAGGTCATGTCGCCGGCATTCGCGGTTATGTCGATCGCAACGCCTTCAACGGCACGATGAGCGAGTGGCAGTCGTGGCTCGCCGATATCAAATCGGCGGGCTCACGGGGAGCAAGTCTGCCGCGAAATCCGCAGGCCTCCTGACGGCTCACGCCGTCTTGACGGGGTGCTTCTTGCGATGCTGGTCCCAGACATAAAACCCGATCAGGCCAGCGACCAACAAAGCGCAGACGACCAAGGCGGCAAGCCATATTTTGAATGTCTCCCCCACGGACATGACCAGCTTTCCCGACATCGTCATGTCCTTGTCGTCCCTGACAGTGACAAGAACCGCATATTTTCCGGGCTTCTCGAAATTGACTGGGAAGGTGATGACTCCCTGAGGGTAATTTTTGGGCGGTAGATAGGCCAGCGTGATCGGGTCCAGATTTTGCCCCGGCGCCGGTTCGACCCCCGTGTCCTTCACGACACGGACTTCGGTCGTCATATCCCGCAGTTCCTTCGAGGTCGCGCTGATCGAAATCAAGGCGGCCCCGGTGGACGGGATGTCTTGGCATGAATCGTCCCTGGCGCCTGATTGATAGACCGCCAATTGCATCTCGTGCATGCCGGCCATCAGCATGCAGCCCATGTTCATATTCATGTCCATGAAGCTGGTATCCTGGGCCGCCGCCGGCCTTCCCGCCAAAATGACGATTCCGAAAACCAAGGCTGCCGCGAGCTGGCCTATCCGAGCCATGGGTTCATTTCCTCCGCCTGATAATTGTTCACCTTATGGTGCCGCCTTGTACTGAATGGCGAGCGTTTTGCCAATTGCGCAAATTGCGCGCACCGCTGAACCCTCGCGAAGAGGCCAATCCAAAATCATCGTGATCTCGCGCAATTATACGAAGCCAGAGGCCGCAAAGGAAAGCTGGCAAGGATCGATAGGCTATTGAAATATCAGCCATTACATCTCGATCAATGAGATCATCTTCACTCTGCGAAGCGCTGCAGAATTTTCTCGGTGATCTTCCGTGCGATTGGGATGGCCGATGTCGCCGCGGGGGAGGGTGCATTGCACACATGCAGCATTCTGGGCGAGTCCGCGAAGAGAAAATCATGGACCAAAGTTCCGTCGCGCAAGACCGCCTGGGCGCGTATCCCGGCAACCGCCGGCTCCAGATCCTGAAGCGAGAGGCTCGGACAATATTTGCGGCACTGCGCGAGGTAATTCCGCTTCCAGATGGAATTCGTCGTCTCCGCCAAGCCGGCGGAAAGATGCGCTCCGATCGCCCGCCAAAAGCCGGGAAATGTCAGGCAATCCGCGATGTCGCGACCATCAAGAGAGAACTTGCCATAACCTTCCCGAGCAAGCCCCAATACCGCATTCGGACCCACGAGAATCCGCCCGTCAATCGTTTTCGTCAGATGAATACCGACAAAGGGCAGAGAGGGGTCCGGGATGGGATAGATCAAATGTTGGATCAAACCGGCCCGTGACTTTGGCAGACGGAAGAACTCGCCGCGAAACGGCACAATTCGGTGATCGATCCGCAATCCGGCCAATTTGGCGAGCCGGTCTGACTGCAGCCCGGCGCAAACGATCAGCGCCTTCGCGCTCCAACTTTGGTTTGCGGTCGCAATCTCGACAGCGTCGGCGTGTTCGTGGATATCGACAATTTCGGCGCCGAGGTGCAGATCCCCTCCGTTGGAGGCAACGCTTTCCGCGAATGCGGCGGCAACCATTTTATAGTCGACAATGCCGGTGGAAGGCACGAGGAGCGCCCCGACACCGGTAATGCTAGGCTCGAGTCGGGAGAGTTCGGTGGCGTCGATCCGGCTGGCTTCAATGCCATTTTGTTGGGCGCGCTCGAATAAAGCCTCCATGCGAAGGCGTTCGCTTTCAGTCGTGGCAACCAGCAGCTTGCCGCAGATTTCGAATTTTATTCCGCGTTCGGCGCAAAATGCTTTGGTTGCCTCGGAGCCTTCGCGGCAAAGTCGGGCTTTCAAACTGCCCGGGGCATAATAAATCCCGGCATGGATGACGCCGCTGTTATGCCCGGTTTGGTGCCACGCAACGTCGGTTTCCTTTTCCAAAATGAGGATCGATGCGCGCGGGCGGGCGCGCAAAATCTCGCGGGCGGTCGCCAAGCCGACGATTCCGGCGCCGATGATGGCAAAATCATATCTCATGCGGCTTCCGGCCAGGTCCTTGGCTACTTAAGGCGGCTGGTTGGCTCGGCGAGCCATGCAGGAAAGAACCTGCCTTGCGCAAGGTTCACGGCTCTCTGGATCGGCCATTTGCTCCACGATCGGAGAATGGGTTCGACCAGCAGAATAAGGGTGGCGGCCAACAGAACGACACCGATGGCGGCGGCAAGCGCCAGGATGGGAGAGTGCGTGGTCTGGAAAACATGTTGCAAGACCACCAGCCCCAACGGTGAATGAATCAAATAGAGCGGATAGGTCAAAAGCCCCATTTGCCGAACCACCGGCATTGCCGACCCGAAGGCGCGCGAGATTGGTTCATTGAAAAGCACAGAGCCGACCATCGCCAAAACCGCGGCGAGCCAAATGATCAACGGAAGCCATTCCGCAAAGCCGCCCGCGGCACCGCCATGGAAAAAAGCCAGCCCCGAAATAAGTTTCGCGCAGACTCCGAGACCGCAAATCGCAAGCACGGTGAACCGAAGCAAACTCGGGCCCACGAATAGGATCAAATAGAGAAAAGCACCAAACACGAATTCCGCTCCATTGAGCAGGAGCAAGAGTTTCGCCGGCCAGGAATTGATCAAGGTGTATAAGAAGGGATTGCCCGGCAAGAGCAAAAGCGAGGCGAAGGCGATTGCCGACACCCAGATACCCAGAACCGCAAAAATCTTATCGAAATCGCCCATCTTGTTCTTGCAGAGGACTGCGAAGATGAGCGCGTAAAAACTTATTTCAACGCAAAGGGTCCAGAAGGATCCGTCGACCCACGGACCTTTCGGCGAAAGAACGAGGGATCGCAAATAGGTGGCGAAAATCTCGCGCCATTCCAGATGCGTTGCGAACATCAAAACAATGGCTGAAAATGTCGAGGCGATCCAGACGGAGGGCATCAAACGGAAAAAGCGGCCTTTTGCGAACCGGCGCGGCGAATTGCCGTTGGCCGAACCGGCGATGACGAGACCTGAAATAACAAAGAAAATATCGACGCCAACGCCTCCGGCATCGGTAAAGGGAGAGAGAAACGGAAAAGAAGGCAAACCTCCGCCAATTGCGTTGGCAAGCCATTCATTTCTGCCGATTGAGGAGGTGTAGTGGTCCAAAACGACAAGGATCGCCGCCGTCAACCTGATTAGATCCAGCCCGGCGATATGCGGGCTTGTCGGTCCCTTCATTAAAGTCCTCGCGAGAGTAATATCTTGGCTTAGAGCATGTTCCGAAAAAGTTGACCGACTTTTTCGATCAGAACATGCTCCAACTCGTTGAACTTGAGCGATTCCTTTTCGATCAGATGATTCCATCTGATCGGGAAGCGCTCTAGTATGTTGATTTGTACCGAAAGTCGACCTTAAGCAGTAACCGGTCGCCCCCTGGAAAGCATCATTTTCTAGGCGCTTACTTTGACGCAGGCATTGCCGCCCTCCTGAACGGGCTGTAGGCACGCGAGATCACATTCGCGTTAGGCAGTATATTCGAATGCCGAGACAGTCTTTGGACGAATTCGCACTTAGCAAACTGGCGGAGCTTGAGCGTGCCCATTTGCGCCGTGCGCCGGTCGTCTGCTGGCGCGAGGACGGACTTTGGATCAAGCGCGGCGGGCGCCGCTTGTTGTCGTTTTCCTGCAATGATTATCTCAATCTTACCCATCATCCGGCCCTCAAAGCCGCGGCCATTTCTGCGATCCAAATGTATGGGGTGGGCGCCGGCGCCTCGCGCCTCGTCACCGGCAATCATCCGCTGTTTCTGGAGCTTGAAGCGCGGCTCGCCCGGCTCAAGGGAACCGAAGCGGCTTGCGTCTTCGGATCGGGCTATCTCGCCAACAGCGGCATCCTGCCAGTGCTGGCCGGGGCAGCGGATCTCATTCTCATCGATGAACTCGCCCATTCCTGCCTTTGGGCCGGAACCCAATTGTCGCCGGCGCAAAGGCAGGTCTTTCGTCACAATGACCTTGCCCATGCGCAGTCGTTACTGGCGGAAAACCGCTCCCGCTTCCGCCACGCGCTGCTTGTCACGGACGGGGTTTTTTCAATGGACGGCGACCTTGCGCCATTGGCTGAGCTCAGCACGCTTTGCGCCGCCTACGACACTTGGCTCATGAGCGACGACGCCCATGGATTGGGCGTCATCGGCGGAGGGCGCGGCTCGGCGTTCGCAGCAAGCGGGGCGACGGTACCATTGCAAATGGGAACATTGTCCAAGGCGATCGGTGCCTATGGGGGCTATTTATGTGCCTCGCAGCCGGTGGTGGATTTGATGAAAACCCGCGCCCGGACGCTGATCTATTCGACGGCCCTTCCGCCAGCCATGGTGGCCGCGGCGATCGCGGCCTTGACGATCGTCGAAAGCGAGCCGGAATTGACGCAGAAGCCGCTGGCCAAAGCGCTGGCCTTTACGCGCCGCGTGGGCCTTCGCGATGCGCAAAGTCCCATTGTCCCGTTGATCATCGGCGCGCCGGAGGCGACCCTGCGCGCCTCGCAAAAACTGGAGGAGGAAGGATTTCTGGTCACGCCGATCCGGCCACCGACAGTTCCCGTTGGGACGGCGCGGCTTCGGTTCGCGTTCACCGCCATGCATCCCGATGAAGAGATCGCCCGACTCGCCGACGCAGTTCGCGGTCTGGACTGTTTCCCGCCAGCGCCGCAGAGTGATTTGCCCGCATGTCCGCCGTCTTCATAACCGGCACGGGGACCGACGTCGGCAAGACATTCGTTGCCGCAGCGCTCATCCGCCATTTGCGTGGGCTCGGCCAAGCCGTCGATGCTTTGAAGCCCATTGTGAGCGGTTTCGATCCCGCCACACCATCCGGCAGCGATCCAGCCATTCTTCTCAAGGCCCTTGGCCGGGACCAAGATGATGGGGCGCTCGCGCGTATTTCGCCCTGGCGCTTTCGGGCACCGCTTTCTCCGGACATGGCCGCGCGGGCCGAGAACCGGCGGATCGATATGGATGCGATCGTCGATTTTTGCGCGGAAGCGATTTCAAAAAATAGAGGAACCCTGCTCATTGAGGGCGTTGGCGGTATCATGGTTCCGCTTAATGAGAGTCAAACCGTGCTCGATCTGATGGTTGCGCTCTCTTTGCCGGTGATCCTCGTCGCCGGCAGCTATCTGGGGACGCTCAGCCATATTCTTTCGGCTCAGGATGTGATTGAGCGCCATGCGCTCAGCTTGCGTGCGATTGTCGTCAGCGAAACGGAAAGGTCCCCGGTACCCCTCGACGCCACGCTGGCGACGCTCGCCAATTTTACGGCTGCACCTCTGCTCGGCTTGCGGCGGGAGTCTTCAACACAGGCGAATGAGGCGGTGTTTCACCGTTTGGCCGATCTGATCGCATAGCATGACACGTGGGCGGGTCATCGCTTAGGTCTACGCGCTTGCAAGGCTCGGTTTAGGGCGTGTGTTTTTTTCCAGCTTTCCGTTCATTCTGAACGGTCGCACCTTCAAGCTCGCTTTGAAGCGCCTTGAGCTCCGCCTTGGTTCTAAGCTTCGGCCTTTCCGGATCGGTACCGGTCACCGGTTGATAGCCGAGCGTGTCCGTCGGCGGCCGCGTCGCCTGGACAAACCCTTTCGCCTCCGGCACGTCGGCCCAGAGCCGCGTGCTCATCAACGTGTCCAGCGGCGAGCCGGCCTTCTTTGCCGGTTCGGCATGCACGCCGGACCCAAAAGCGACAAGAATCCCCGCCACAAGGGCGCTGGCGGCAGGTGACACTTTGTTCCGGACCAGTTTTTGACTTCTCATTCGGCGTTGCCAGCATCGTTTGTTTGGTTGCTTCGCGGCAGGATCCGAGTTTATTGTGTCGGAACCGCGACGTCCTTGTCGTTGGATGCTTCAAAGCCGGCGGGATCATTAACTTGTGATTGAGCGAGCCTTGCGCTGACGTTATTTCGTTGCGCGAACCGCCTGCTTTTTCGCCAGAAAACGCTCCGAAAGGCGTCGTACCGAACCAGGAATTTGCCATGAGCGCGAAAAAAAACGAGCGCTCCGACCTAGGACCGCGCGGGGCAGACCTGGAAGGTGCAGCCAGTTCGGAGACGACCTCTCGGGAAACGAGCAGCGTACCGAAGACCGCACCGAAAAACCGTGCAAGTCCGGGTTCCAAATCGAGTGCGGCAAAAAGTCCCCGCAGCAAAGTCTCCTCACCGCGTTCCGCCGCCGTCCGCCCGGCGGCGCAGAGTACGTCACAAGAAGATAAGGCCAAGGCAACGCCTGACCTCGAACGCCTGTCGTACAATATGGCGCGTCTGGTCGAGCAAGGGGGCAGGGCGCTCGCAGCCTATTTCAATCCGTCGGAGCCCAAGGCCAAGACCGATCTTACGAATGAGATTGCCGATGGGGTTCGGTCGATCGGCCGGGTTGCGGAACATTGGTTGAGCGATCCGACCCGGACACTCGAAGCGCAATCCGCGCTGACCTATAAGCTTTTCGGTCTCTTTGCTCATAGCTTGCGGCGAATGTCGGGCGAAGAGGAACAACCCTTCGTACCCTTTAACCCCTCCGATAAAAGATTCGCGGCGCCCGAATGGCGGGAGAGCCCGTTCTTCGATTTTCTTCGCCAAGCGCATGCCATTCTCTCGCATTGGGCGGAGGATCTCATTCTGCGCTCCGACGATCTCGACCCGCATGTGCGGGACAAGGCCAGATTTTATTTGCGGCAAATATCGAGCGCCCTCTCGCCATCGAATTTCCTTGTCACCAATCCCGAGCTTCTCAAGGAAACCTGGGCCTCAAGTGGAGACAATCTCGCCCGCGGGGCGGCATTGCTTGCGAAGGATTTGGAAGCCGGCAAAGGCACGCTGAAGATCAGTCAAACCGATTCTTCCAAATTCGAACTCGGCGTCAACATCGCAATGACCCCGGGCAAGGTGATTTTCCGCAACGATCTGATGGAGCTCATCCAATATGCGCCGACGACCGAAACGGTTTACAAAAGGCCGTTGCTGATTGTCCCGCCGTGGATCAATAAATTCTATATTCTCGATCTCAACCCCGAAAAAAGCTTCGTGCGCTATGCGGTGTCGCAAGGCCTGACGGTCTTCGTCATATCCTGGGTCAATCCGGATTCGCGCCATCGCGACAAGGGGTTTGAAGCCTATATGCGGGACGGCATTCTCGCCGCGGTCGATGCGATCGAAAAAGCAACCGGTGAAAACAAGGTTACCGCGATCGGATATTGCATCGGCGGCACTCTGCTTGCCATGACCTTGGCCTATATGGCGGAAACCGGGGACAAGCGGATCTCCAGCGCATCGTTCTTCACGACACAGACCGATTTCAGCCACGCCGGCGACCTCAGGGTGCTGGTCGATGAAGAGCATTTGCGTGCGCTGGAAGGAAAAATGGCCGCGACCGGCTATCTCGATGCATCAGCCATGGCGACGGCTTTCAACATGCTGCGCCCGGAAGATCTCATCTGGTCCTATGTCGTGAATAATTACATGAAAGGGAAAGCTCCGGTCGCGTTCGATCTTCTGGCATGGAACGCCGATTCGACGCGGATGACGAGAGCCAATCATCTTGCCTATTTGCGTCACTGCTATCTCGAAAACAGGCTCGCCAAGCGCAGGGCGAAGTTTGGCGGCAAAATCCTCGATCTGTCGAAAGTGACCATCCCCGTCTACCATCTGGCGACCCGCGAGGATCATATCGCGCCGGCGCAATCGGTCTTTATCGGCGCCAAGCTTCTCGGCGGCAAGGTGCGTTACGTCCTTGCCGGATCAGGCCACATCGCCGGCGTCATCAATCCGGCGGGCAAACCAAAATATCAATATTGGCGCGGCAAGCCTCCGGCCGGGGAGTTCGAGGATTGGCTTGAAAGCGCGGTCGAGCACAAGGGCAGCTGGTGGGTCGATTGGGTCAAATGGGTCAAGCGGCAATCGCGCAAGCAGGTGCCGCCGCGCATTCCGGGGAAGGGCGAACTTCCCGCGATCTGCGATGCGCCGGGCGAATATGTGCGGGTGCGATATTGATGCCGAGGTTGATCGCGCCGGCATTTGTCCAATACCACGGGCCAATCGTACCAAAAAGTTTCACGTGAAACATTTTGGTACGATGGTTCATCCCAGCATCAGCTCCAGATTCTGAATCGCCGCGCCGGACGCGCCCTTGCCCAGATTGTCGAGCTTGGCGATCAGGACGGCGTGGCCTCTGGCCTCATTGGCGAAAACCCGCAGTTCGAGATCGTTGGTGCCATTGAGAGATTGCGGCTCGATCTTGCCGGACGCCTCGGCCGGCATCACCCGGACATTGCGGCTGCCTGTATAACGAGCCCGCAGCGCAGCCTCAAGATCAGCACCTTTCGGCTTTTGCGGCAGATCGCTAAGAAACAGAGGGACGCTGACCAGCATGCCTTGGGCGAAATTGCCGACCGATGGCGTAAAAATAGGGCGGCGCGTAAGCCGGCTATAAAGCTCGATCTCGGGCAGATGCTTATGTTCGAGGCCCAACGCATAGGCTTCGAAGGCGGGCGCGCGGCCGGCCTCATAGTCGGCGATCATCGTCTTGCCGCCGCCCGAGTATCCCGAGATCGCATGGATGCAGAGCGGGTGATCCGGCGCCAGAAGGCCGGCATCGACGAGCGGCCGCAACAACGCGATGGCGCCCGTCGCGTAGCAGCCGGGGTTGGCGATGCGCTTCGCCTGTTTGATGGCCTCGGCCTGGCCTGGTCCAAGTTCAGGAAATCCATAGGTCCAGCCTTCCGCCACCCTATGCGCGGTGGAAGCATCGAGAATGCGGGGGCTTCTTTCGCCGATGGCCGCCGCGATCGCGACCGTTTCCCGAGCGGCTTCGTCGGGCAGACATAAAATGACTATGTCGGCGGTTTCCATCAGCGCCTTCTTGGCACCTGCATCCTTGCGCTGATCGGGGAGGAGGCTGAGCCGCTCGATCCCGGGATAGGCATCGAGGCGGGCCCGGATTCCAAGCCCGGTTGTTCCGGATTCGCCATCGATAAAGATTTTCGCGGTCATAGGACGGACTCTGCACAAACCCAGCGGGTGTTGGACCTAGAGCGCTTCCCGATCAGATGGAATCCTCTGATCGAAAAGGAATTGCTCAAGTTCAACGAGTTGGAGCATGTTCTGATCGAAAAAGTCGGTCAACTTTTTCGGAACATGCTCTAGCATAACAAAAAGGCGGCCGATGGCCGCCTTGCTGTTGAATGATCGCGAGGCACTGGCTCAGCGTTTCGAGAACTGGAAGCTCCGGCGGGCTTTCTTCTTGCCGTATTTTTTGCGCTCGACCACGCGCGAGTCGCGAGTCAAGAACCCTTCCTTTTTAAGGACGGTACGCAGCTCCGGTTCGAAATGGACAAGCGCCTTGGAAAGCCCATGCCGGACCGCGCCGGCCTGACCCGAGAGGCCGCCACCCGAGACGGTGACCATCAGATCATATTGGCCGACCCGCTTGGTGATCCCCAGCGGCTGCTGCAGAATCATGCGCAGCACGGGACGCGCGAAATAGACTTCGAGCGTCCGGCCATTGACCACGGCTTTACCTGAACCGGGCTTGATCCAAACGCGGGCCACAGCGTCCTTGCGCTTGCCGGTGGCATAGGCACGTCCTTGCGCATCGAGCTTTTGCACGTAGCGGGGTCCCGCCTCGGCTGCCGGCTCCGTCGCGCTCTTCAGATCCTGTAGCGATGAAATGGTCTCGGACATATCAGACGAGCCTCGCGTTCTTGCGGTTGAGGCTCGCGACATCGAGCGTCACCGGCTGTTGTGCGGCATGGGGATGGTCGCTCCCTTTATAGACACGCAGATTGGCAAGCTGCTGCCGGCCAAGCGGGCCGCGCGGAAGCATCCGCTCCACAGCCTTTTCGACAATGCGTTCGGGAAAACGGCCTTCGAGAATGAATTTGGCTGAACGTTCCTTGATGCCGCCCGGATAGCCCGTATGGTGATAATAGATCTTCTGGTCGCGCTTGCGGCCGGTCAAAACCACCTTCTCGGCATTGATGACGATGATATTGTCGCCGTCATCAAGATGCGGCGTAAAGGTCGCCTTATGCTTGCCGCGCAGGCGCAGGGCGATCAATGAAGCCAGCCGGCCGACGACCAGACCTTTGGCGTCGATCAGGACCCACTTCTTTTCTACGTCCGCAGCCTTGGCGGAATATGTTTTGCCAAACATGATGTGATTCCATGGAGCGCAAAAAAATCCACGCAAAAGCGTGGACTTGCAAATCATAGCCCCTTTTAGCGCCCCATTTCAGCAGGGTCAAGGCCTCACTTGGTCATGAAAGCTATACTAAAACAGGAGCTTAAATGATTCGGTATTATGATACCGTAAACGAAGGCTCCGCAGATCCGTGGGGGTCGGCGAAGCAGCCTGAACCCGAGGCTTTGCGCGCTTGATCTTTGTCGAATGGAACCGCCGATGAACCATGACGCCTATGCGGACGATTTTTTGCGCGGGATCCTTCATTCCGTGAAAACCATTGCGATGGTTGGCGCCTCCGACAGGCAAACGCGGCCGTCTTTCGGCGTCTTCGCCTATCTCCTCGGCCGCGGCTACCATGTGATCGGGGTCAATCCCAGCCTTGCCGGCAAGCGGGTGCATGGCACCGTTTTTATGAGGAGCCTCGGCGACATTTCCGAGCCCATCGACATGGTCGACATCTTCCGTAACTCCGAGGCGGCAGGCGGCATCGTTGACGAAGCGCTTAGGCTCGATCCTCGACCGAAAGTGATCTGGATGCAGCTTGGGGTGCAAGATATTGCGGCGGCCGAGAGGGCGCGGGCGCTTGGGGTAAGCGTTGTCATGAACCGCTGCCCCAAGATCGAATATGAACGCCTGTTGATCGATCGGACCTGAGCGAGGGCGATGATACCGGCCCTGCCCTAATATCCTTTGGAAAGCGCCTGGGCATGCGCGACGGCCATGCCGAGGACGATCATGGCAAACGCCTGATGCAGAAGCCCGGCCCAGAGCGGAACCACCAGGACGAGAGTCGCAATTCCGATCGCCACCTGCGTCGCCACCAGCCCCGTAAGGGCCACAGCCCGTCGGAAAGCTCGGCTTTTCGCCACCATTCGCCAGGCGACGACAGCCTGGACCGCAACCAGCGCCAGCAGCGCATAGGCGGCCATTCTGTGCTGCAATTGGACCAGCAGCATATTGTCGAGGAAATTGCTCCAGAGTGGAACGAGCAGGGTCAATTTTGCGGCGGGCGGAAAAAAATAGCCATCCATCAGTGGCCATGTATTGAAGGCCCGCCCGGCGCGTAGTCCGGCCACGAGGGCGCCAAGCCCGATCTGGAGCAGCACCAGCAAGACAACCCCGCCCGCAAACCCTCGGAGCGCCGGCAGATATCGTTGCGGCAGGTCTGCCGCACGTGTTTTGAGTGAAGCGGCCAGCCAAACCAATGCGGCAAAGGTGATTGAAGCCAGCAGAAGATGGATCGCGAGCCGCTCCTGGGCGACCTCGATGCGGTCTGTGAGACCGGATTTCACCATCCACCAGCCGACAAAGCCCTGCAAGGCGCCCAGCGCCAGAACACCAATGAGCTTCAGCTTCATGCCCGCGGGCAAAACCCCCTTTGCCCAGAAAAAGATGAGGGGCAGGGCCATGGCGGCGCCGATGAGGCGGCCGAGAAGCCGATGACTCCATTCAAAGAAAAAAATGAACTTAAATTCACTCACGTCCATGTTGGGAAAGACTTGCGCATATTGCGGAATCTTTTTGTAGTTCTCGAATTCCGCCAGCCAGTCCGCTGGAGAGAGGGGCGGGATGATTCCGCTGATCGGTTTCCATTCGGTGATGGAAAGGCCCGATTCGGTGAGCCGCGTTGCACCCCCGACGACAACCATTAAAAATACGAGCGCGGCGAGGCTCCAGAGCCAAACCGCCACCGCGCGAGACCATGCAGGTTGCCCGGCGCCTCGGGCCCCTTGCAAAACGCCAGGATGGATCGGCAGCTCGCTCATGCGGCTTTCCTGAAGTCAGTGACGAATGATCTGGGCTGGGATAAAGCCCCGGGGGCCGGCTGTCCATGTTTTAGAGTGCATTTCAGTCCTAGGGGGCTCGGGCAGAAACAAAATCGGCAAGCGTCAAGGAAAGGGAGACATAATGCGCCGCCGGACCCGGAAATTTATCGGCACGAGCGTGATGGCGGGATTTGTCCCGGTGTATGCGCTCATGGCCATGGGGTTGGCGCAAGCGCGTCCTCTGCAGCAAGCGGCGCCGTTTCTCCAGCTGCTCTGCTATGCGTTTCTTGGCCTCGCTTGGATCGTGCCGATGATGCCGCTGATCAGATGGATGGAAAAGCCAGATCCCGAGCGGTGAGCTTTTCATCGGTGCAGTCAGGCGGCGTTGCGTCCGAGCGTTTGTGGGCGATCCGTTGGAACGCCAACGAGCAAGACTTCGCGGGCGCCACTCGCCATCAATTCCAATTCGGCTTCATAGGCGACTTCCGCGCTCTGCTGAGCCGGCGTCGCCAGCACGACGAAATCCGCCTTTGCGGCGAGGGTTTTGGCAATCTCGCTTTCGTCGAGCGGCGGCGAGATCAGCAAGATGAAATCATAGGTTTCCGCCAGCGCTTCGAGAGCGCTTCCGAATTCTTCGAGGTCCAATCCGTCATGGCGGCCGACCGGCAGAAAATGAAGCCGCGAGGCCGGATCCCGGCGGATCACCTCGGCAAAGGAGGCCGCGCCGGCGAGGAGATCACTAAGTCCCGGTTCGGTGGCGGGTGGCATGCCGTTGCTGTTCGAGGCGCCGGCAATGCGGATCCAGAAATCCAATAGGCTCGCTTCGTCGAGACCGACGACGATCGCACGGCCTTCGCGCTCGAGGTCTCGGGCCAGACCCATCATCATCTGCGACGTCCCGCCCGTAGCCTGCAAGCTTGTCACGACGATACGTGCACCTCGGCCGATCAATGGAGCCGACAAAATGCGCTCGGCAATTTTTGTCATCACCGGCTCTTCGTCTTCTTCGTCGGCTTCCACCTCTTGGCTCAGGCTCGGACTTGGGGCCAAAGTGGGGATGGACTGCGGATTGAGTCGCGGCAGATCGGTCAGCCGGACCATAATGCGTTCATGGCCGACGGGTCGCGGCGCCACGGTTTGGAACCGGTTTTGCCGGGTCCGCGGCAAGGCGATGGAAACGACCGCGCCGAACGCCAGAAGAAACATTGCCGCGCCCGAAACGACCAGCAAGGCCTTATCGGGATAAAGCGTTTCAGAGGCACCCGCGCGCGAGATGATCCGGGCGTCCGCATGTTTTGGCATTGCGCTTTTGGCATCCGCGCGCATCTGCAGATAGAGTTCGGCAATGCGATTGACGGTGTTGGCCGCAAGCTCCCGATCTTCGGACTGGAATGCGATCGTGACGATGCTTGTCTTATTTTCGCCGCTCACGCGCAGCCTGTCCTGATAGGCTTCGAGCACGCGGTCCTCCGGACTCTTTCGGGCCGGATCGCGCAAGAGACCGAAAAAGACCAGGGTGCGGGAGAGGGGCCCGAGGCCCTGCCGCACGGGGTCGAATTCGGGTTTGTCCTGGATGGCAAGATCCTTGATGGCGCGGCGGCCGAAGTCGCGCGAGGCGATCAGCTGCGCCTGGCCGCTCGCGGCGGCAAAGCCGGCCGGGCCTTGCAACAAGTCAAGATTCGATCGAAGCCCGATTAAACCTGTGGCCGGCCGGCCAATCATGATTCGGGCTTCGGCTCCGTATCGGGCTGGCTGGAGGGCTAGAAAAATGCCGAAAAGGATCAGTGCCACGAGGGGCGGCACGATCAACACCCATTTTCGGGTGACGAGAGCCTCGCAAACAAGGCCGAAATCCAATTCGCGGGAACGCACATTGCGCGGCGCGTTCCAATCGCGCCAATCCATAGCCGCCGACTCCACGATCCAAACGACGCCATGTGACGCCGTTAAGGTTTCAGCGAAGTTAACGTTTAGATCATGATGATTTTGGATTGACTCAATCCAAAATCATGAACGTGATCGATTCCAAAAGTTTAGAGCGGGATGCGGGCGGAAAACCGGTCTCCACTTTTCCTCATCCCGCTCTAGAATTGCGCACAATCCGGCGAGCTGCCTCGCCGGGCGAAATCGTCAAGCGGTGAGGCCCGGTCTTTCCTTGAGGATCGCCGCGCGAAGCGTATTTTCCATCAGCATCGCAATCGTCATGGGCCCAACCCCACCGGGGACCGGCGTAATCGCGCCAGCACGCCCGATCGCCTCGGCGAAGGCGACATCGCCGACGAGCTTGGTTTTTGGCTTGCCGGCCGCATCCAGGCCCTCACCGGGGACCCGGTTGATGCCGACGTCGATGACGATTGCACCGGGCTTGATCCAATCGCCGCGAATCATTTCAGGCCGGCCAACGGCAGCAATCAGAATATCGGCCCTGGCGACGGTTGCCGGGAGATCGCGGGTGCGTGAATGCGCGATGGTCACGGTCGCATTGCGGCCCAACAGCAATTGGGCGATCGGCTTTCCAACCAGATTCGAGCGTCCGACAACGACGGCTTCGCTTCCCGCCAGGTCGACGCCAAGCGCGGCGGCCGCTTTTTCCAGCAGGACCATCCCGCCCGCGGGTGTGCAAGGCACGAGCGCGCGCGTGACATCGCCAATCGCAAGAAGTCCCGAATTGACGGGGTGGAGGCCGTCGACATCCTTGCCGGGCGAAATAGCGTCGATGACGCGGGCGGGATCAAGCCGACCCGGCAATGGCAATTGCAAAAGAATCCCATGGATCGTCGGATCGGCATTGAGCTGCTGCACGAGAGCGAGCAACTCTGCCTCGGTCGTCATCGCGGCAAGATCATGCTGAACCGAATGAAAACCGCAGGCTTTCGCGGCCTTGCCCTTGGCTTTGACATAGACCTGACTGGCCGGGTCTTCGCCGACCAGCACCACTGCCAGGCCGGGCTTGATTCCCTTGGCGGCCAGAGCGAGCGTTTTCGCCGCCACTTCCGCCAACACTTGCTCGGAGGCACGTTTGCCATCGATCAAAAGAGCCTTCCCGCCCGAAGGTAGCAGGATGCCACCCCCCGTGGGGGGCGTCGTTGTCTTGGTCTCCGCCAGGGACATAGCGTTTCCTTTAAGGTCGATACGAACCGTAAAGGAGGCTATTTGTCAGAGTTCGGCGGCTCTGCCAAGCCCACTTCGACTGCGTGCAACCGGACTGAGCGCGTGGTCGACGGCGGTCAGAATGACTCCGAGGCCGAAAAAAACCGCGAGCAAGCCGAACGCGTTGAGAGAAACCCGTTCAATCCCAAGCTTCTCGGCATCAATGAACGGATAGGGGTAGATCCCAAAGGCGATGCCTCTTGCCATGCTGTAAACGAAAAACAGGATTGGATAGATGAGCCAGATCAGCGGATCTGTCCATCGCAGGCTCCCCTTCGGGAGAAAGGCCAGCCAAAACATCGGATAAAAAAACGGAATAACGTCATGAAGCACAATATCAGCTAAAAGCTGCGCGCCTTGTGGATGCCAGAGATGCCGAAGGAGCGCCGCATAAACGAGGCCGACCACGACGACATAAATGACCAGCGCCGATCTTAAGCTCGGGCGGACCTGAATTTGCTCCGCCTGCGGCGCCGTTGCTGCGATGCTGGCGACGACCGTGATCGCCACATTGGTTTCGGTGGTGAAGTAACTGAAGAACTGAACCAGATGCGAGGTCACGGATTCGTTCCGTGTGAGCGCCTCCTCAATGTGGAAATAGAACTCGGTGCCCAGGGCAAACCAGCCAAGGAAAGCGATAATTGCCGCGCTGATGCGTTTTGCGTAGAACGGCTTTGCATTATTGTCTGGCAAATTCAGGTCAGCGGCGCCATCCATGTCGCCCATCCTCCACCATCTCGGATTGTGTCACCTTTGCTAAATATGGAGGTGACCCGAATGTTCCAAAAAGCCAGATCGAGGATCACACCGTGTTCTTGAGTGTGAACCGCCTTTTGCGCCTGCTCGATGCAACTTTTATTGGCTGACATCCCCGACGATGTGCCAAAGGTCACAAAGACTTGGCTGGGAGTCCTTCATTCTGAAACCGCCGGATATTGCCCGGCGCCCGCTCCGGCCGGACCCCTAGTATGAATTGTCCCCAGACCATTGCTATTCGCCATGCCAGCGCGCTCGCAATTGCGGGCCGAGAATTGCGCGCCGATCGCGAAATGGATCCCGCAAAGGTAACGCTGCCAAGCGAAACCACTCTGGCGTTCAAGGCTGTCGAGGGAGCGGATTTCGGCAGCCCACCGGGGTTTTGGCTGAAGTGAACCCTCAAGCACTGGGGAATTCACCGTTTCTTCGAAACCGGCTACATTCCGAATCTTCATTAGCGCGCGTGAGAGCCGCAAAGTGGTGGCGTTTCGCATGAACTGGTTTCGAAGACGCGGCCTTTTTGGGAAATACGTCATATCCTTCGTCGGATTGGTGGCTTTCGTGCAGGCGATCAGCGGCGCGGTGGACATGTGGATCACCTATCGCGACACCCAGAAAACTCTCATCCAAGCGCAATCCGACAAAGCGGACATGGCGGCGCGCCGGGTCGAACAGTTTATTGCCGAGGTCGAGCGGCGGATCAGCTGGGCGGCGCGGCCGACCACAGCCAGCGTCGACCAACGCCATGGCGATTATGTTCGCATCCTCGACACGCCGGGGATCGCCGAGGTCACCCATATCGGTGCAAACGGCAAGGAATTGATGCGGGTCTCCCGCAAGGGCACGAAAATGGGAGGTGGCGACGATTGGACCTTGGCCGCAGCCTTCCGCGAGGCCCAAACCGATTCGGCGTGGATCGGGCCCGTGGCCTTTACCGACGCGGGCCCGCGCTTGCAAATCTCCATGGCGCACCCCGAGCGCACCGGCGTGACGATCGCCGAAATCGAGCTGAAATTCTTGGCCGATCTCTTGAAGGGGATTCAGGGGTCCGAGGGCATTTCCGCTTACATCACCACAAACAACGGGATCCTTATCGCTCATACCGATACGGGGTTGCGGCACCGAAATCTGGATTTGTCGAAACTGCCGCAAGTAGCGGCGCGAAAAAAGTCAGAGGAAATCGGTGTTGCGCAAAATCTCGATGGCGGCTCGGTTTTGTCGTCATCGGCTACGATCCCCCGGATGAACTGGCTGTTGTTCGTCGAGCAACCCATCGAGAAGACCTATGGCCCGGTCTATGATCATCTCATTCGCCTGAGCTGGCTTTTTGTGCTGGGGTTGGTCCTCAGCGCCGCTGTTGGGACGCTTCTCGCCCGCAGGATGACCGTCCCCATCAAGGCGGTGCAAGCGGGGGCTGCGCGCCTCGCGGCAGGAGATTTCAACCAGGAGATAAAGGTTCGCACCGGAGATGAAATTGAAATCCTTGCGGATGAATTCAACCGCATGGCCGGACAATTGCGCGAATCCTACGCACGCCTCGAACAAAAGGTCGAAAACCGAACGCGCGACCTCGCCCAATCTGTACGTGAATTAAAAGCCTTGGAGGAAGTCGGCCGGGCTTTGGCGGGTTCGCTCGAACTCAAGGATGTCCTGGCCACGATTCTGACCCGCGCGGTCGAGCTTGTCGGCGCGGACGGCGGCGCCGTCTACAGCTTCGATCGCGAGCGAAGGGCTTTCAATCTCGCCGGAGCGCATGGGCTCGACCCTTCTTTCGTCAATGCGCTGCGCGAGGTGCGAATGACCCGGCTTGACGGCCTCTTGGCCGAGGTCGCCGACCATGGTCGACCGGTGCAAATTCCAGAAATTGCGGAGACCAATGGATTTCCCTTGAAAGCGGCGACGCTTGCGGCCGGCTTCAGATCGGCGCTGGTTGTTCCACTGGTCGGGCCCGACGGCGTTCTCGGCGCGCTGCTGGTCGAGAGCCGGAGAGTTGGGCGATTCGCCGCCAACAAAATCGGACTGATGCAGACATTTGCTCACCAATCTGTGCTGGCGATGCATAATGCGAAACTGTTCCGGCAGTTGGAAGAGAAAAGCCGGCAGCTTGCCCGCGCGAGCGAACACAAATCGCGTTTCTTCGCCAATATGAGCCATGAATTGCGGACTCCGCTGAATGCCGTCTTGGGCTATGCGGAACTCTTGCAGGACGGTCTCTATGGAGAAATGCCAGAGCGAGCCAAACAGGTTCTCGAGCGCGTGCAAACAAATGGCGCGCATCTGCTTGGCCTCATCAATGATGTGCTCGATCTCTCCAAACTCGAAGCCGGGGAGCTATCTCTCGTGCTCGACGACTATTCGATGCAGGCCATCATCGACCAGGCGGTGAGCACGACCTATGCGCTGGCTCACGCGAAGGAGCTCGACGTCACCCGGGAAATCGACGGAGAACTGCCACTCGGTCGCGGCGATGAAAGGCGTCTAATGCAGGTGCTTTTGAACATCGTCGGCAACGCCATCAAATTCACCGACAAGGGCGGTGTGACGATCCGCGCGCGTGCCATCGGCGGCCATTTCGAGATCGCGGTTGAGGACACGGGCCCCGGTATCGCACCGGAAGATCAGGCCCGCATATTCGAGGCTTTCCAACAGGGAGACAATACCAACACCAGGCTGAAAGGAGGGACCGGGCTCGGTCTCTCGATCAGCCGGCGTTTCATTGAAATGCATGGTGGCACGCTCGAGGTCGCTTCAACTCTGGGCGTCGGATCGACGTTTACGATCACGCTTCCAATCCGAGTCGATCGGCAAAAGGCGGCGGCGTGAAAAAGCGCATTCTGATCGTCGAAGACACCGAGGACAACCGCGCGATCTTGCGCGACCTCCTGACCTTCAACGGCTTCGATCTCATCGAAGCGGCCGACGGCGAGGCGGGGGTTGCGATGGCGATCAAACACAGGCCAGATCTCATTCTGATGGACATACAACTGCCCATTATGAATGGTTATGAAGCAACTCGCCGGATCCGGGCTGTGGCCGAACTGCGCCATGTTCCGATCATCGCCATTACCTCCTATGCGATGGCCGGCGATGCCGTCAGGGCGATCGAAGCAGGCTGCACGGCCTATGTCGCCAAGCCGTTCAGTCCGCGCGCGGTTCTCGCGCGGATCAAAGAATATATCCTTTGAGGGGGCGCGAGCCACTTGCATAATCCGGCGCGTATCCTGGCGATCGACGACACTCCGGAGAATTTGGAAATCGTTTCCATGCGTCTTTCCGCGCATGGATATGAGATCGTGACAGCCGCCGATGGCGAGGAAGGTCTCGCCAAGGCCCGCGCTCTTCGCCCCGATCTCATACTCCTCGACATCATGATGCCGAAGCTCGACGGCATTTCGATGTTGAAGGAATTGAAACGCGACGAAAGCCTCGGTTTCATTCCGGTGATCTTGGTGACGGCGAAGGCGGACCGCAGCGACATTGTCGCCGGATTGGACGCCGGCGGCGATGATTATCTGACCAAACCCTTCGATCAGGCGGCCTTGGTGGCGCGGGTTCGCGCGATGCTGCGGATCAAGGCTCTGCATGACATCGTTCAGGAACAAGCCGCGACGCTTGCCCTTCAGACGAAAGAGCTCGCGGCCTGGAACACGACCCTCGAAGGGCGTGTCGAAAGACAGGTCTCGGAGATCGAGAGAATGAGCCGGCTGAAGCGGTTTCTGTCCCCGCAGATTGCCGATCTTGTCGCGGCGAGCGGCGACAGCCAAAATCTGCTCGAAAGCCACAGGCGTGAAATCACTGTGCTCTTCTGCGATTTGCGCGGGTTTACGGCGTTTACCGAAAGCGCCGAGCCTGAAGAAGTCATGCAGGTCCTGCATGAATATCACAAGGTCTTGGGTGCCCATATCGACCGATACGAGGCCACCTTGGAGCGATTTGCCGGGGATGGACTGTTGTGCCTCTTCAACGATCCGCTTCCTTGTGCCGGCCACCCGGAGCGGGCCTTGCGCATGGCCCTCGATATGCGGGCGAGCATGTTCGAGCTTGCCAAACTTTGGCGCAAACGCGGACATGACCTCGGCTTTGGGATCGGGGCCGCGCTTGGGTATGCCACGCTTGGCCGGATCGGCTTCGAAAGGCGGTTCGACTATGCCGCCGTCGGCAGTGTCATCAACCTCGCCTCGCGCCTCTGCGACGAAGCCAAATCCGGCCAGATTCTGGTCGACTCGCGGGTTTTCCATGCGGTCGAAAATGCGGTTGCGGCGCGAGCGTTGGAACCGATGCAGCTCAAAGGCTTTCGACGCCCGGTCGAGGCGTATGAAATCATCAAACTGACAAGCCTTACCTCGGGTTGAGAACCTGGAGGCCTTGGGAGGCGCAGTTTTATTCCGCCGGCCGCCGGACCGAGCCTTGCCCTTCCGTTTTGGCCGCCGGCTCGGCCGGCGTTTCGGGTGTGCCGTTCCGCTCAACGACGAAGCGGCGCCAGAGCCGCCAGATCGCCCCGCCGATGTCGTCCATCATCGCGAAGAAGGCGGGAACGAACAGAAGCGAGAGAAGCGTGGAAACGATCAGGCCGCCGATGACGGCGATCGCCATCGGCGAGCGAAACTCGCCGCCCGGGCCGATCGCGAACGCGCTCGGAAGCATCCCGGCGACCATCGCGACCGTGGTCATGACGATCGGGCGGGCGCGCTTCTTCCCGGCTTCGACAATGGCGATCGTGCGCTGCATGCCAGCCGCCATCGCCTCGATCGAGAAATCGACCAGCATGATGGCGTTCTTGGTTACAATCCCCATCAGCATCAAGATACCGATGATGACGGGAAGGCTCATCGGCCGGCCTGTCAAGAGCAGGCCCAAAATTGCGCCGCCGATCGAAAGCGGCAGGGAAAATAAAATCGTGACGGGCTGAAGAAAACTTGCAAACAGAACCACAAGCACCGCGTAGACCATGATCAGGCCGTCACGCATCGCATCGGTGAAGCCCTCGAACAATTCGACCATCGCCTCCGCATCGCCGGATTTCTCGATCCTTATTCCCTTGGGCGGATATTTCATCAAGGGCAGATCATAGATGGCTTTCTCGGCGTCGCTGAGCGCCGCGCCGCTGGAAAGATCGGCCTGAATAGTGGCTTCCCGTTCGCGATCATAGCGGCTGATACTGGCCTCGCCTTGACCGAGCGCGATTTCGGCGATGGTTTGGAGGGGAACAGCGCCGCCGTTGCCGGTTGGCACTTTCAGATTTTCGAGAACCCGCCAATCGGTGCGGGCCTTGGAATCCAGTTGCGCCCGGATCGGGACCAGCCGGTCGCCGGCGTCGAAATGGGCGAGAGCAGGGCCGACATCGCCGATCGTCGCAATCCGCAGCGTATCCGAAAGCGCTTCGGTCGAAACCCCGAGACGCGCGGCGAGATCCCGGTTGGGCTTAATGACCAGTTCCGGTCGCTCCAGCGACGTCGATGCGATCACATTGACCAGCAGGGGGATCGGTTTCATCTGGCCGACGAGTTCGGACGCGAAATTTGCGACTTCAAGCGCATTCGAGCCGGTCACGACATAGGACACCGGACGCTGTCCGTAATCATCGACAAACCAGCTGCGGATATCGGGGACGTTTGCGAGTTCCTTGCCGATTTCGAGTTCCAGCTGATGAACGCTCTTATCGCGATGGGATCGCGGTACGTAGTTTAGAACGAGTTCCGCCTTGCGCACATCGGCGGTATTGGGTGGAATTCGACCGCCGTTGATAAAGACATGGGTGATTTCGGGATATTTGTGGAGGCGCCCGACGATCGTGTCGGTGACGGCTTGCGTTTGGCTCAGGTCGGCCCCCGAGGGAAGTTCCACCGCCAGATGGGAGCGGGCCGAATCCTGCGTCGGTTGAAAATCGGTTCCCAGCAGTTTGGTGCTCAGGATCGAGAGCGTGAAAAGCACCAGGCCGATCGCAACCGTCCGGTACCGGTTTTCGACCGACCATTCGACAAGCCGGCCGTAGCGGTGCGTGAAGGGTCCCTCGCGCAGGTGCTCATGTCCGCCGCGCGCTTTGAGAAAATAAGCGGCGAGCATCGGCGTGATCAGCCGCGCCGCGAGCAATGAGAACAGGACTTCGGCGGAAACTGTCAAGCCGAACTGCTTGAAATATTGCCCCGCGATATTGCTCATGAAGCTCACCGGAACAAACACCGCGACAATCGTGAGGCTGATGGCGATGACGGCGAGACCGATCTCATCCGCTGCCTCCATCGCGGCCTGATAGGCCGATTTGCCCATTCTCATGTGACGGACGATATTCTCGATCTCGACGATGGCGTCGTCGACAAGAATGCCGGTTGCAAGCGTGATCGCCAGGAGGCTGACCAGATTGAGGGAAAAGCCGAGCGCATCCATGACGAAGAAGGCGGGTATGATCGACAGAGGCAAGGCAACGGCGGTAATGATCGTCGCCCGGAAATCCCGGAGGAAAACGAACACGACGATCACCGCGAGCGCCGCACCCTCGAACAGCGTGCTCATGGCCGCGTGATAATTGCCCATGGTATAGGCCACGGAGCTGTCGATCAGCTTCAAGGCGACATCCGGATGGGCCGCTTCGAGCTCGTCGAGGCGCTTTTGCACTTCAGCGGCAACCGTGACATCGCTCGCTCCTTTCGAGCGCATGATGCTGAAAGCGACGACGGGCTCGCCGTCGAGCCGCGCGAAGGTCCGGGGCTCGGCGATCGTGTCGGTCACGAGGCCAAGATCATCGAGGCGTACCGTTCCGCCGTGCGGCAAGCCAAACATGGTTGCCGCGAGTTCGCCGATGCTGCGCGCTCCGGCAATGGTGCGGATCGATTGATCCTGACCACCAAGTTCGGCGCGTCCGCCGGTCAGATCGACATTATTGCCGCGCAGGCGCCGGCTGACGTCGGCGGCGGTCAGACCGAACGCCAAAAGGCGCGCGGGATTGAGAGAAATCAGAATTTCCCGATCGACACCCCCGACACGCTCGACGTTACCCACGCCGCGTATTTCGAGCAGTTTGCGTTTGACGATATCGTCGACGAAATTCGACAATTGCTCGGGCGTCCGGCCTGGCGCGATCGCGGCGTAGGTGAGAATACTGGAGCCCACGACCCCGACTTGCCGGATCAACGGCTCACCGATGGAACGCGGCAAAGATCCTCTGATTCGGGTGATCGCGTCTTTGACGTCGTTCAAGGCGCGGTCCGTCTTCGTGTCGAGCGCGAGCGTAATGGTCGTGGCCGAGACGCCATCGCTCACTTGCGACATAATATGGCGCACGCCCTCGACGCCGGAGACCGCGTCCTCCACCGGTTTCGTGACCTGCGTTTCGAGCTCTGCCGGGGAAGCGCCGAACTGGCTGATGACAATGGTGATGATCGGCTGATCGACATTGGGCAGGAGGGTAATCGGGAGTTTTTTGAAGCTGGCCGCGCCCAAGACGAGGAGGACCAGAGCCAGCACGATCGCGGGCAGCGGGCGTTTGATGGACCATGCAGAGACATTGATGGCCATCAGTTGTGCCCCACGGGTTGGCCTGCTTCCTCGCCGAATACGGGCGCGACTTCATCGCCATCCCTCAGTGAAGTGCCCGCATGGGCGACGACCAATTCGCCGCCGCGCAATCCCTCCCGGATTTCGGCGTCGCTGCCGGACAACAGTCCGACCCTGACCCTGACCGTTTCGATGACATGGCCGCGAACGACCTGGACGCTGGTCCCGTCGGTCTTGTAAAGGACCGCCGAACGAGGCACGGAAATGCCGCAGCTCTTCTTCCCGTCGATCGTCGCCCGCACGAAAGCGCCGGCACGCAGTGTCGGATCCGGTGTGATCGCAATGCGGACATGCCCCATTTGCGTGGCAGAGTTAATTTCCGAGCCGATCTTGCGCACCTTGCCGCTGATTTCGCGTCCTCCCATGGTTTCGATATGCACGCCCTGGTCTTCCTTGATGTCGGTGAAGTAGATGCTCGAGACTTCCGCATCGACCTCTAAGATCCCGCCAACCGCCAATTGAAACAAAGGTTCGGCCGAAACCGATGCCGCTCCGCCAATTCGGGCGCTGGATTTGATGATGGTCCCGGCAGCCGGTGCGCGCAGAAGAATAGAGGAGGCCAAGCCGGCGGTCGGGCCGGCCCGGTTTTCCTTCCCGATGCGGCCAAGGCGAGCCACGGGCTGGTCCTCGGCGACTGAGTCGCCTTCGTTTGCGAGAACTTCGGTGACCTCGTACCCCTCAAGCCCAGGATTGACGACCGCGCTGGTGCGCGGCACCAGATATCCCGTGACTCGGGCGGATGCCAGAAAGCAGGCTGGGGTCGCTTGCGCCACAAGGACTCGCGTGCCCGTCTCCGCCGCGCAAATGGCCGCCGAATGGTACAGCCAGATTGAAACCCCCGCTAAGGCGTAACTCAACCGGCCGTGGCGACTAAGAACTCGGGGAAACTTCATGCAATTGGCTCACTGACAGGCTTGATGAGCGGCCCTTTGCGCCGCGGCAACTGGCCGGACCAGTTCGGCGCGCAAACCGCCACAGTGCCAGGTGGTCGGGACTTTGGCGGCATATTCCGATTTCGTCTTGCTGGGAAGCCACAAAGTTGACCCAGCTTCGCCCAAATTAGGAGGAAAGCCGCCGCCAAAAGCAAGCGCTTCACCTGGGGCTGGCCCATTTTTGACTCTTTTTCGGAAGCTTAATGGGTTCCCCTGAAGCGCTGAGGCAAGGCAGGGATCGAAGCCGCGCCAAGAAGATTTTTCGCCTTGGTTCGCCGCGCAACCTATGTCTTGGGTGCAATGAATGTCTCAACTCAGCCAGGGTCAAATCCAACCCGGAAGCGATAAGGGAACCGTCAGCGGGCGCAAAGTTCTCTGCGTTTTCCCGCGGTATGTTCCCTCGTTCGGCACGTTCGAATACGCCTATCCCTTGACCGACGGGGTTCGCGCGTTCATGCCGCCCCAGGGGCTTCTGGTCATTGCGGCGGTTCTGCCCAAGAATTGGGAAGTTCGATTCATCGACGAAAATATGAGTCCCGCGACCAGCCAGGACTTTGCCTGGGCGGATGTGGTCTTCGTCAGCGGAATGCATATCCAGCGCCGAAAAATACTGGATATTTGTGCCCGGGCCCATGCCTTCGGCAAGGTAACGGTGCTCGGTGGCCCGTCCGTCTCGGCCTGTCCCGAACATTATCCAGAGTTCGACTTTCTGCACGTCGGTGAGCTTGGCGACGCAACCGAGGCGCTGATTGCGCGTCTCTCTCAGGACGTGTCGCGCCCGAGCGAGCAGATCATATTGTCAACGAAGCTGCGCCGCGACCTTTGCGACTTTCCGGTGCCGGCTTATGACCTCGCCCGGATCGACCGCTATTTTCTGGGCAGCATTCAATTCTCGAGCGGCTGTCCGTACACTTGCGAATTCTGCGATATTCCGGGGCTTTATGGGCGGGTTCCCCGCCTCAAATCGGCCGCCCAGGTGATTGCCGAACTCGACAAGCTTCTCGCCTGCGGCGTCAACGGTTCGATCTATTTCGTCGATGACAATTTCGTCGCCAACCGGCGTGCCTTGCGTGATCTCCTGCCGCATCTCATCCAATGGCAAAAGCGCAATGGCTATGCCGTCTCGCTATCTTGCGAGGCGACGCTCAACATTGCCCGCTCGCCGGAAATCCTCCGCTTGATGCGGGAGGCGGCCTTCGACACGATTTTCTGCGGAATCGAGACGCCCGAACCCGAGGCTTTGAAGGCCATCGATAAGCAGCACAATATGATGGTGCCGATTTTCGAAGCCGTGCAAGCCATCAATCGTCACGGGATGGAAGTTGTCTCGGGAATCATACTCGGTCTCGATACGGATACGAAAGACTCGGGCCAGGGCATTCTCGATTTCCTCGAGCAGTCAAAAATCCCGATGGCCACCATCAATCTTTTGCAGGCCCTGCCGCGCACGCCGCTTTGGGACCGCTTGCAACAAGAAGACCGGCTATTGGACGAGGAGGAATGGGCGCGCGAGTCGAATGTGGATTTCAAGCTGCCCTACGAGGACGTGCTTCGGATGTGGCGGACCTGCATGGGCACCGCCTACCAGCCGCAAACTTTGTTCGCCCGCTATGAACATCAGATGCGCGCCACAAGGCCCAACCGGCTGAAGCGGCCAAAAAGCCGTCAACGTCTTTCAGGGCGCAACATTGCCAAGGGCCTGGCGATCTTGGCACGGCTCTTCTGGTTCGTCGGCGTGCGCGGCGACTACCGGCTCGTTTTTTGGAAGTTCACGCTGGCCCGCTTGATGCGCGGCCAGATCGAGCCAGTCCTAAGCGTCGGCCTCTGCGCGCATCATCTCATCATGTTCGCGCGCGATGCGTGCGAGGGCAGAGGCAACGCATCGCATTATTCGGCCAAGGCGAGCGCGCTGGAACTTGAGGGATTTTTGCCCGCGCGGCATGCCTGACCCGCCTTTGGCGATCTTTGATTGCAGTCTGTGGCCGTGACGCAACAGGGCTGAACAATCAAACGCCGCCACAAGCTTCGTCTTGAAGCCAGGCATCACCGCAGATATTGCGGTAAGCCTTTAAAATCATAGATAGCTTCGAATTTTTGGGCAAAGGGACCCGAGCGGCAGCGTTTGCGCTCGCTCCGCGGCCCTCTACACCCGCATGGCGCCACCGCAACGGACAAGCTAAGGTCAGGCTGAATCATTGAGGCGAGCGATGGGCGGACGTGCCTTTGACCATAAAAACAGGGCAGGGGCGCTCCTCGGCGGCGTGGCTCTCAGCCTTTTCTTGCCGTTGTCCCTCGCGCGTGCCGCCTGCATTCCTGTTGGGTTAGGTCCCCTGACAATCAATTGTACGGGGACTTCGAACTACGCGTTTCTTCCCTTTCTCCCTTTTATCTTTAACGTTCAGGTGAACATTGGGGGGCCAGGCAACATTCCCGCTCTGATTACGACCACTCCTCCTAATCCGCTCTTTCCCAATGCGGTGGATCTTACGGTGCACACGCTCGGACCCTTCGGGAACGTCGCATCGGTGGATACGGTCAATGGCGGCACTCCGAGCACCATTATTGGTACCAACGATGGTATCAGGCTGGAAGGACTCAACGGTTCAGCGCTTTGGATCGGGCAGAACTCCTTAGGCGGCAATGGCCTCAACGCCAATGTGACGGGCCAAACGGGTCATGGCATCGAAGCTCTGACCGACACCAACGGACAGATTTTGATCACCACCGCGCCGGGCACGACCGTGTCGGGCGCTGCGGAAGGCATTCGGACCTCGGCAGCAGACGGCGCGACGTTCATCACGCTGAATGGCAATGTGACGACCAGCACCCCAGCCAGTTCTTTTGATGTTCACGCGATCTCGACCGGCTCCGGATCCATCACGATCGGGGGATCCGGAAATGCGACCTCTGGCGGGATCAAAGCTGAGAGTACTGGCACTGGCACCGGCGCCATCATTATTCAAGGCTCCGGCAACACCGTCGATCTTCAGAATAGCGCAGGAATTTTCGCGGTCATTTCCAACGCGGCCAGCATCGCTCCCATCCTGATTACCAGAAGCGGTTCCGTTTTTGGAGCGGTTGATGGTATTCGCGCGATCTCGCTCGGCTCCGGGCCGATCAGCGTGGTCGGAACAGGTCCGATCACCACGGCCGCCGGCGACGGCATTTTCGTGGAGGCGGCTGGCGGCCTAATAACGATCGCCCCCTCCTCCACCGTATCTGGCGCCCTCAATGGGATCAGGGCGATCAACGTGGGTGCCGGCGATATCAATGTCACGACAGCCGGGCGGGTCACCGGGGCCAATGGCTTTGGCATCGCTACGCGGGCCAATACCGGCTCCACCTCCGTGACGATCGGCGCCAACAGCATAGTTTCGGGAAATGGCACCGTCGCGGGACAGTCCGGTACCTTCGCAATGCAGCTTCTGAGTTTCTCCGGCAACCAAATCTCGCTCGTCAATCATGGCACGATCAATGGTAGAGTTTTCGTCGACGGTACCGGCGATCCGACCATCGATAATGCCGCCACCATGAATGGCGGACTTTCGATCGTCGGCGATCTTCTCCTCAACAATTCCGGTCTTTTCAACGGCAATGTTTCGGCAACCGGCCTGTCGACGATCAATAATTCGGGCACGATCAGCCTGATCAATGGAGTGCCGACCGACGTGATGTCGGTCACGAACTTCAACGGTCTCGGCGGCAGGTTTGCCATCGATGTCAGTCCCTCGACCGGTACCGCCGATCGTCTGGCGGCACAAACATTAAGCGGCGGCACGTCGATTGCCGTCCACATCGTCGGGCCACCTGGACTGATCAGCACCCCGATCCCGGTGATCAAGGCGGGGCTTCTGGCTCCCGGAACGAGCATAACTTCGGACAGTGTCACCGGCCTCATCGACTATAGTATTATTCAAACCGGCGATACGTTCAGTCTGATCTCGACGGTCAACACCAGCAAGGCCTCGGCAACGCCCGCGGGAATCACCGCCGTCGTCACCGCGCTTAACACTGGGTTTTTCCAGGCCGCCAGCGCTTTCCTCGCCGAGCCGCCAAATCCCGTCGCTAATCAGATCAATGGCGGCCCTTGGATTCGGGTGGCCGACGGGCAAAATGACGTCAGCGCCTTGACCAGCGCCCAAAATCCGACCGCTGTCTCGACCGCTCCCTCAAAAGTCCGCACCAATTTCAACGGGTTTCAAACCGGCCTCGACCTTGGCGTGGCAAATATAGAGGGGACAGGCTGGAATACGCATCTGGGCGTGACCACCGGTCAGGTCGTCTTGCGGACCAACGATCTTTTGACCACCAATATCAGCAGCGATGTTCAGGTGCCCTACCTTGGGCTCTACGCCGCGGTGACAGGCCATAATTTCTTCGCCGATATTTTGGTCCGCGAAGATTTGTATCGGATGAATCTGATCAACCCTGGCGCGTTTCTGCAGGGCAACAGTCTCGATGGGCGAGCGGTTGCGGTCGATGCGTCGGCTGGATACCGGATCGACCTCCCGTCCTCGTGGTTCGTTGAGCCCTCCGGCGCCTTCATGTATTCAAAGCTCAAGGTCGATACCTTGCGCGTCGGACTCGACGAGACCGGCACGTCCTCCGCCAATCTGGTTTTCGATCCATTCACCAGCGTCCTCGGGCGTCTTGGGGTGAGGGCCGGGACAAGCTTTGTGGTCAATTCGTTTCAACTCGCCCTCCAGCCATTCGTCACCGCCAGCGTGTGGCGCGAATTTGCCGGCAATACCCGTTCCTTTTTTACAACCGCCGAGACCTCGGTTCCGCTGTCGATTTCCCGCGTGGGGACATTTGGCCAGGCGGGTGTCGGTATCTCGGGTCAGGTCCTGCAGTCGGGTTTCCTCGGTTTCGTGCGCGGCGATTACCGTTTCGGCGACCATCTCACCGGTTATGCTCTCGTCGCGGGTCTTCGCTACCAGTTCTGAGATCCGCTGGAAGCACTCCCGGCCTTGTGACAAGATGTGTGGGGAAGGGGAACCAGATGTCGAGGCGGCTTCGGGAGATGCGGCTTTCCCGTGCGCGAGCGCAGCGCGCGGACGGTGCTCCCGGCGCGCCCGAAAAAGGCGAACTCTCAGCCGAACAGGCGAAGGAACTCGAAGCTCTCCGCAAGAGCATCGACGATGCGGCTTCCGTCGGCACCGGACTGTGGCTGAGTTATTTATTTGCGCTGTTTTATATCGGCATCGCCGCCGGCGGCGTCAGCCATCGCGATCTGCTGCTGGAAAACCCGGTCAAACTGCCGTTTCTCGGTGTCGAACTGCCGCTTCTCGCTTTCTTCTTTTTGGCGCCAATCCTGTTCATTGTTTCCCACGCCTATACCTTGCTGCATTTTGTTATTCTTGGACAAAAAGCCGGCGAGTTTGAGCAGAAGCTTCCGCCGTCGCCAGAGCTAAGCGAAAAGCTGAGGCGGCAGTTGCCGACCAATATTTTTGTGCAATTCCTCGCTGGGCCGAAGGAGATCCGCGAAGGAGGTTTGCGGCTGCTGGTGAAGACAATCGTCTGGAGCAGTCTGATGGTCGGACCAGTTCTTTTGCTGCTGCTGCTTCAGGCGCAATTCTTGCCCTACCATCGGGAGACGATCACCTGGGTCCATCGCCTTGCCGTGCTTGCCGACATCATTCTGCTTTGGCTGCTTTGGCCAGCCGTGCTCGACAAGCGAAGCAGGCTGACCTGGCCCCACCTTTGGCGATATAAAAGCATGGCGCTCTTTAGCGTCGCTTGCGTCGGGCTTGCGTTCACGACCGCAACATTTCCGGGAGAGGGGATGCACAAATGGACGGGTGATTGGCCGCTGATCCCGCCCAATCGCCTGACCAAAGCGCTCGGGCAGGACGGCTGGACCTCGGTTCACAATCTCCTGTTCAACGGCAGGGCCGATCAGGCAAGCCGCCGGCGGTTAAGCCCCTTTTCGACGACGTTGGTGTTGTTCGATGCTTTCGAAAAGGAGGCCGGGCCGCAAAAGCCCCTGGTCCTGCACGGCCGCAATCTTGTGGGTGCAATTTTTATCGGGAGCAATTTGCGCGGCGCCGATCTGACCCAAGCCAATCTTCAGGGCGCCTCGCTTCATGGAGCCCATCTTCAGGAGGCAACGCTGGACGATGCCGAGCTTGCCAACGCATGGCTCGACGAAAGCGAGCTCCAGGGGGCTTCTCTCGACCGGGCGGGGCTAGAGGGCACTGTGCTCGAAAATGCACAGCTGCAAGGCGCGTCGCTGGAGAACACAAAGCTACAGGCGGCGTCGCTGGCAGGCGGTGCGCTTCAGGGTGCGTCGCTGGTCGGAGCGCGTTTACAAGGGGCTTCGCTTGCGGGCGCCGATTTTCGGGGCGCAGTGTTGGATCGAGCCAATCTACAGGGCGCCGTTCCGCCGCAGGGGTTCAAGCAAACCCTCGGCCAGCTCGAGGGCGTGCAACCGAGCCAAGAAGGCGCCAGCGCCATCTGGTTCGAACAAACGCGGCTTCAGGTTCCCGCTGTTGCGGGACCGCAGTTTCAGGGCGCGTCACTTTTGGGCACGCGGATGCAGGGCGCATGGTTGGAAAATGCGGTTTTCAAAGCGACACGACTGACCGGTGCGGATCTTTGGCGCGCCAATCTCGGAGGGGCCTTGTTCGAAAACATCCTAAAGCCGGATCTAAGTGGCGGAGCCAAACCAGCCACGTCTATTTCTCGATTTCCGTGGCTGCGCCCTTGGACGGAGGCGAATTATCTGGCCCTCGAAAGAGCGATTGCCAACGTGCCCGAAGGGGGTGGTCGTGACGCGGCCGAGAGGCAAATCGAAGTCTTGAAAACGCCCGCCCAAAGCAAAGCCAAATTTGAAAACTCGGACGGAGAAATCAAACGCGCGACGATCAAGCCGCAGGCCTTCGAGCAAGCCCTATTTCTGGAATTGAACGGGCTGGTTTGCGGCGGCGATCCCGATGCCGCCTATATTCTGCGCGGCCTCATCGAGAATGGGCGGATCGCCGCGACCGGCGCGAAAGTGGACAATCTGGTCAATCTTATCCTCGATGGTAAAAAATGCCCGGTCTTCGATCTGCTCACTCCGGCCGATAAAATGGCGTTGCAAAGACTCGCCAAAGCGGTGTGGCCCGGTGAACCCGCGAATTGACGTCAAAGCGGAGATGGTCAGGCTCGCGCGAGCCCAAACTGCTTTAAAAACTTCATCCGTTCCATTAGGCTTGCCGCTTCATGCCGAAACTGCTTCAGCCCATCGCCCCGCAAGACGGACGCCAATCCGAGACGGCGCTCTTTGTCGCGCGGGGTACGCGGCGGCTGCTGCGGCGCCTTAACTTTTCGACCATTACGGAATTGCCGCTGCTTTCCGGGCGCCGCGCCGATATCGTCGCTTTGGCATCCGATGCGACGATTCATATCGTCGAAATCAAATCCTCGATCGCCGACTTTCGCGCCGACATGAAATGGCGCGACTATCGCGCCCATTGCGACCGGCTTTATTTCGCCATTCCCGAGTCGGTGCCCGTCGAAATCATGCCCGAAGATGCGGGCCTGATCATGGCCGATGCCTATGGCGCCGAAATCGTGCGGGCGGCTCCAGAGCATCGAATCGCGGCGGCAACGCGGCGTGCGGTTCTCATGCGGTTTGCCCATGCGGCCGCCCATCGCCTGCATGGGCTGAACGACCCGGAGGTTTTGGGACTTGGACCCATCGGCTGATGCCGGGGACTTACGCAGCTCCGGCGACGGCGCGCGGCGCCGCATTGGCCGGGTGAACCTCGGCTTCGGTTTCCTTGATGCAAAATGTCACGGCTTCGGCGAGTTTGACCGCGCAGAAATCGGCATTGGTCTCCGCACATAGCTCGCCGGTTTTGGTCGGGTCGCTTTGCCAGAATCCGCCAAGAATTTTAATTCCCGGCAGGCGGCGGCGCAGCCTGCGAATGGCGTAGCGCGCACTTGCCGGGCTCACATCGGCATCGAGATAAGAGAGGCAGATGATTTTTGCGCCCTCGCCGGATAGGCGCGAAATTCGGCCAACCGTAAGCGCTCCAGGCGGCTCGATCTTGGCGCCAATGCCGTGTTTTTCAAGAATCTGCGCAAATAATGCGCCGGCGGCTTCATCGATGGGGCTACGGCCCGCGATACAGAGGACAGGCTTTTGGTCCAGGGCGCTGTTTACATTGCCCGGTAGGGCGTCGGGCGGCGTTTCGGCGTTCGGCAAGGATGCCGCGTCGGAGCTCCGCAAAGCATAAGGGTGAGATTCGCTCGTATCGGCGGCGGGTTGTTCATCGACGTGGTCCGATAAATCCTCGATGACCTCATCGATGGTATCTTTGACCCGTCGCTGCCGTCCTTCATCGAGCACGCCGCGTCGCAGATCGGTCTGCGCCATCATCAGAGCCGGAAGGGCGACCTCGTCATAGTACGCGATCAGCGAATTTTTCTTTAAAAATTCTTCGGCTTGATCGGCAACTTCCGAGGCATCCCCGACCAGCATGCGCTGATAAAAGCTTTCCACCGGAGTCAAAGCCGGGGCATCACCCAAAATGACGTCCAAAAAGTTCAACTGCTTCACATGTCGTCCGAGCACGACGAGACAGACCGTGAGCGGCGTCGACAGAACCAGTCCGACCGGCCCCCAAAGCCAGGTCCAGAATGTTGCCGAAACCACGACAGCAATCGGGGAAATGCCAGTGTTGTGACCATAGAGCCAAGGCTCGATGACCTGTCCGACCAAACCTTCGACGATCAGAAAAAGCGCGAAAGTTTCGAGCGCCATCGCCCAACCCGGATCGACCGCCGCAGCCAACGCGATGGGGAAACCCGCGGCGATGAAGGCGCCGATGTAGGGGACGAAGCGCAAGAGAAATCCCATGATGCCAAAAAGAATTGGACTTGGGACCCCGATCAGATAGAGACCTGCCGCGACAACGGCGCCAAAGGAGGCGTTGACGAGTGTTTGAACCAGGAAAAACCGGCTCAGCCGTCCCGCCGCATCATTCATTGCCAAGGTCGTCCGCTGCAGGTCGTCAGAGCCGACCAGACGTATGAACCGATTGCGGAGATCTTCGCGCTGCAAAAGGACGAACACAACGAAGACGACGACAATGCCGATTGTCTCAAGGGGCGACAGCGCCGTTCCCGCAATGGTCTGCAAAATGGTGAAAGGTCCAGGGGAGGGCTGATGGACCTCGACCGGAATCGGACGCTGCTCTTCTTCCACCTTCGCCGGGGCGGAGTCTTGCCGCTTTGCGGGCGCAACCTCTTTATGGGGACGCATCGGGTTGGCATCACCCAGGGATTTGAGGGCGGCCGCGGCCTTTTCGAACAGTGCGTTGCCGGCAGTCGCATCCCGCAATTTGGCAATCTTTGTGGTGACCGTCGCCTGATATTTGGGAAGGTCGATCGCCAACTCGGATACTTGTCGGGTCAAAACCGCGCTGACCGCGAAAGCAATGACAAGCGCCGCAAACACAATCGCCAAAACCGATATGACACGATTGACGCCCCAGCGTCGCAGCAGGAGAATGGGCGGGGATAAAACAAAACTGAGGACGATCGCGATGGCGATCGGCACGAAGATGTCGCGGCCGAAATAAAGGGCGCAAACAACCAGCGCTAGCACGACCGACCTGGACAGAATTTCGAGCGAATGGGAATTTGGATAGCCGCGGTTCGCTTCGGCGACAGGGTCCTGAAGGATATTGCTCATCGCCGATCCGTGAGAGTTGAATTGTCGGCCACGACCAATAGCGTTGACTCCGGCGCGGCTGAAAGCCTTAAGCCTGAAGCGAACTCCCGGCCTGAATTTGATGCCCGAAATGAAACGCCCGCTCAACGCTTGAGGTTCCCGCACTTAAGGTTCCCGCCCTTTGCGCCGGAGATCGGTAGAGGAAAGCCTTCAGGCAATGATGTCGGGCGTGAGCTGATCTTCCAGGAAAGCCAGTCGGTCGCGGAGAACAAGCTTGCGTTTTTTAAGCCTCTGGATTTGCAGCCGGTCGGAAGTGCCGAGGTGAAGCAGCGCTTCGATCGCGGAATCGAGGTCGCGGTGCTCCTGACGCAGGTGCTCAAGTTCGGCCTGCAACATCGCGCGTTCTTCCTCGCTCAAGCCTGTCATGAACGGCCGCTCTCCAGGTTGGTGTAAGGCTGTGTGTCTATTTTAGCGCAAAGGCGGGAGTGGCTAAAGAACGCGGCGAATAATACTGGGAAGTTTTGCTGGAGGGACGACGGCTGGGGCGTTATGTCCTTTGCGCCCGGCGCCACCCATTGCGCAGCTTTGGCCCGGCCGGTCTGCAAGGCCTTTCCGGCCTTTGTTAGGGTCCGGGGAGTCACAAAAATTCATCTGCACGGCCTGTAAACAGGCTTCGCGAATTCCAAATTCTATGGCAGAATTCCATTCATGTGTGAGCTTTAAAAAGGAGTTCTGCATGTCACGTGAGACTCATTTGGCCGCGCTCGGTCAGCGTCATGAGGCGCTCGACAAGGAAATATCGAAAGAACTGGTTCACCCCGCCAAGGACGAGCTGAAACTGGCCGAATTGAAACGGCGAAAGCTGCAGCTTAAGGATGAGATCGCCCGATTGCAAGGCGCACCTTCCCCCACATTGCATTAACAATTTTCCAAATCCGCTTTTCCGACCCTCCCGGCATGGGAAGGACCCGGTAAGCTCGGACTCCGGGCGAGAGCCAAAGGCAAGCGATCCCTTGCCGTGGATCGCCCGCCTTCGACAGACTTTCCTTAGTTTCTCCCGGATTTTCGCGTTAAAAGCCGCCTGAGGCGAGACGGCGCTTGGCGTGCCGCCTCGACATCGCTAGGATGTCGGCGGCTCCACAAAGCACCCGTAGCTCAGCTGGATAGAGCGCTGCCCTCCGAAGGCAGAGGCCAGGGGTTCGAATCCCTTCGGGTGCGCCACTTCGGAATACGCTATCGACGCCAAAAGCCGCCGATTTCCCGATGCAAGCCGTCAAGTTGCATCCGCAGACCGCGGGCCTTTATCGATTTGATGAAAGCCCCCCGCGACAGCAGTAACCATCGAGTCACCGTCGATGCCGACAAAGTCGCCGGCCCGTCCGACCGTTCAGGCGTCCTTGACCGGGTAGGCTGGGCGGTAGCCCTGCTCAGCGTAACCTTATCGCCCCTCGGCGTGGAGCAGCCGGAAAGCGAGCCACAGCTCGGGCTGATTGTTGATTTGTCCAGGTTATACGGTGAACTTGGTCTGACGCAGCGGGGCGCGGTGAGTCGTGGCTGGCTAAGCTGTCACTGATAACAAGCCGGAGGGGTGGGCTTGGTCACCCCTCCTGCATCGTACACATCGTCTACTTCGTCGGACCAGCGTTGCGAGCGGAAAGCCTGCGCGATCGCCACAGCACGCGCTGTCTGCACGGCATCCAGTGATTTCGCGGCGCTTTGGTCATCGGCGAATTCCGTTTCGACGACTTCGGCGCACGCCCTCAGCGCGGTATCCAACAACGTGGCCTTGGGATAATCCTGTCCGGAGCGGCCCCCGTAAGCGCGGTAATCACAAGCGCAAACCATCATCAACAGCTTGAAAAGGTCCGGGGCGGCAAATGCCCCCAACCTGTCCAGCATCAAGGCGACAGGTCCGGCGCGCACCTCCGACACGCGGTGCACGCGCTCGCATTCGGCAAGTGCGAGGAGAGCAAGATCACGGCAGTCCGCCGGGACCTCGAAGCGGCTGCAGATCGCTTCGATCCGCGGGCGGCCGCGCTCAATATGCCGATAATGGACCGGCAAGTGCTCGCGTGGCGAATCCGCCTTGCCGACATTCATCACCAGCAAGGAGAAACGCACCGCCAAAGGCGCGTCGCATTCCGCCGCCTCGGCAAGGCTATTCAGCAAATGATCGCCAAGGTCGACCTCCGCTGGATCGTCAGCGATTTGGGGGACCCCGAACAGGGCTGCAACCTCCGGCAGCACTTCTTGGAGCGCACCGCATTGGCGCAAAGCCTGGATCATCTTGGCGGGTGAGCGCGCCATCAGGCCGCGAACCAGCTCCGGCCACATTTTGGCGGGCGCCGTGTCAACCAGTTCGCCGGCCTCCACTTGTTCGAACATGGCGTCGAGCGCGTCTTCATCGAGCGCGTCATTCCCTTCGGCGAGCAAGGCCGCCAATCGCAGGATGCCGAGTCCGGGATGCGCTTGCACCAAGTCCGCAGGAAGGGGGGTCAATTTGCGAGCCATTGTGAAGGGATAATCACACGTTCAGAATATCAAGACAATGTTCCGGCGGCCGCCGAAACAAGGTCAATCTCCCGTGATCATGACTTCCGGGATCTCCTCCGGATCGGGGATATCGAGCCCATCCTCTTCCGCCAGTTCAACTCCCGTCAGGCACACATCTCCATCGTCGATCACCAGCGTGATGGGAGTCAGGCTCTGGCCCTGGCAGGGCCCGATAAAGCAATGGCCCGTATCCGGATCGAATTGGGCACGATGATTGCCACAGGTAATGAAATTGCCTTCCTCGTCCAGAAATTCGCCCGGCCTCGTATCCAGGCGCAAGCCTTGATGCGGGCAGGCATTTTCGAAGCCGAAGAATTGGTTGGCCTTGCGCGTGATCAAAATCGGCCACGGCTTGGCCACATTGGCGTCCCCCGCCCGCATCAGAACAAATCCTCTTACTTGCCCGTCGTCGATCTCGAATGTCCGACATATCGCAAAAAGCTCATTCATCAGCGGATCCCTTTTGGACAAAGTTGAACACGTCGGCTGCGGAGACGCGGAACAGCCGTTTCTGAAGCAATTGGCGAACCAACAACCAGCCGCGGCCTCGGCGGTTGAACCGGCCACTTCCGTTTCCGTCCGAACCACCGATCCGGTTGGGAATTGCCGCCGCTTCGCGGATGCCGGCTTGCCCCGGCTTGACCAGGGGGATCCGAGCCATCCCGGGATGATCGGAAGGCGATTCAACTCCCGGCAAGTGAAGGCGTTCGATTCATGACGAAATTGCGAAAGGAATCGGTGTGCGGATAATCGAGGTTGATCCTATAGAGCGAGGTTTTGTCGTCGGTCAGCGGGCACTGGCATCGACCGACGTTCGGGCCAAGGCCCAGGATCCCGCTTGCTCCTGGATTGCGTAATAGGGCGTCTCCACAGCGATCATAAAGTTCGAACCTCCCATCAACGCTGCGCTTCTATGCAAGGTCCACCCCGCCAGCTCTTGCAATCGCCAATTGGCATATTACGATTATCATGCGACCAGAGCGGCGCTAATTAACCCAGGGCCGCCCTGCTTTCAAAATCATGCATCCGCGCGCCAACCCCCACTTTACTCGGCTGGGTCATGTCCACGATCGAGACTCGCCGCGACCAGATGTTTCCAAAACTCCGGCAGGAGGAGATCGACCGTCTCCGCCGTTTCGGCGAGGTCCGGCGCTACGCTCCAGGTGATCTTTTATTTGTCTCGGGCGAACAGAGCCCTGGCATGTTCGTCCTCATTGCCGGGACCGTGGCGGTCAGCTCGCGGGACGGTTTGGGCCATGTCATCCCGATTGTCGAAGAAGGACCGGGCGAGTTCCTTGCCGAAGTCGGACAATTGTCGGGCCGGCCCGCGCTCGTCGACGCGCGTGCCAAAACCGATGTCAAAGCGCTTCTCATTTCTTCCGAGCAGCTGCGTAGCCTCATCGTCGCCGAAGCCGAACTCGGCGAAAAAATCATGCGCGCGCTTATCCTTCGCCGGGTCGCCTTGATCGAGAATGGCGCCGGCGGTCCGATTCTCATTGGGCCGGCATGGAACCCCGACATGATTCGCCTGCAGGGTTTTCTTGCCCGCAACGGCTACCCGCATCAGGCGCTTGACCCGGCCGAGGATGCCGACGCGCGGGAGCTACTCCAACGTTATACATCGAACCCTTCAGATCTGCTTCTTGCCATTTGCCCCGATGGAACCGTGCTCAAGAATCCGAGCCCCACGGAACTCGCACGCTGCCTCGGTATGGTGAGCTGCGATTCGCCGGACCGAACTTATGATGTCGCGATCGTCGGCGCCGGGCCGGCGGGTCTTGCGACCGCCGTTTATGCCGCCTCGGAAGGTCTGTCGGTCATCGTGTTCGACGCCTGCGCCTTTGGCGGGCAGGCCGGCGCGAGCGCCCGCATCGAGAATTATCTCGGATTCCCGACCGGCATCTCTGGCCAAGCGCTCACCGGACGCGCCTTCGTGCAAGCCCAGAAATTCGGGGCGGAGATGGCAATTCCAACAGAAGTCACCGGGCTTGATTGCAGCGACGCCCCGTTTTCCTTGGCCTTGGCCGATGGCCGGCAAGTGAAGGCGACAGCGGTTGTGGTGGCTGCCGGTGCGCGCTACCGGCGCCCTTCTATTCCCCGTCTTGAGGAGTTCGAGGGCCGTGGCATTTGGTACTGGGCGTCCCCCATTGAAGCCCGCATGTGTCGGCAGGAGGAGGTCGTGCTGGTCGGCGGAGGCAATTCGGCCGGGCAGGCCGCCGTTTTTCTCTCCGGCTTCGCCGCCAAAATATCAATGCTCGTGCGCGCGCCCAGCCTCACATCGACCATGTCGCGCTATTTGATCGACCGGATCGCGGCGCAGGCGAATATTGAGCTTTCGTGCAACACCGAAATCGTCGCGCTCGCAGGCTCAAGCGAAGGGCGGCTCGAACTCGTGCGCTGGCGGCATGCGCCAACGGGCGCTGAAACGGAGCGGCCAATCCGCAATGTGTTTTTGTTTATCGGCGCCGACCCGGCGACCAATTGGCTGCGGGCCTGCGGCGTTGGGCTCGACGAAAAGGGATTTGTCAGAACCGGTCCTCAAGCGGCGACGGCCGACGCCTCAACGGAGGGGCCACGCCGCAAACCGCTCCCGCTCGAATCGAATGTTCCGGGCGTGTTCGCTGTCGGCGATGCGCGGGCCGGCTCGGTGAAGCGGGTTGGCGGCGCCATCGGCGAGGGTGCGGCTGCAGTCGCGCAAGTCCACAGTTTTCTCAAATCGATGTCCGGTGGCTGAGCGCATCGCACACCCGGCCATGCGATTAAAGTTTGGTCGCTCCAACATTAGTCTTCGCCGCGAGCGGCCCGCGCCCGACAGACTCAATGCTGATCGCGTTCGTCGCGGTAGAACCAGTAGCCCGGCCAATCATAATGGGTGTGCAATTGCTGCTCATAAGCATGATCGACCATGGCGACCGAGTCCCACGGCGGGCTGGCCTTCACTTGCGCGCGGGTAATGTTCAGCTCGACATGGCGGTCCGCCCAATCAATCTCGCGCACAGCATAAGGCGAGATCAGGACATGCTGCCCCGGCCACCAATTGCGAGTGTCGACGCCGAGGTAGCGGATGTCCCAATTGGCGTGATCGAAGACAAAATTTTCGATATGGCCAATTTCACCATCGGTCGCATGGAGGCGATAGCCGGTGACCTCGGTGACGCTGCGAAGATGCGGATCGGCTTCATCGGAAGAGGCTGACTCCTCCGCCACTTCTTCCTCCACCGGAGCAGTCTTGATAAGGGGCGGTGGCGAAAAGGGCGTCGCAATCGCACCAACCCCGAAATAACTGTCGCCCCACATCGGATCCCAGCCATAGTAGTCATAGAGATGAGATTGCATCTGACTCGACACCGGCTCATGATCCCGCAAATCGGGGCTTCCTACGACTTCCGCCTTGGTCAGCTTCACCCCAATCGATTGCCGCACGGGATCCGGTACTTCGAGCGCCGAGGGATGCAGCAGAATTCGCCGATGGGGCAGCCAGTCCCCGGGATCGAGGACAAGCCATCTAATCTTCCAGCTCTGGTCGTCGAACAGAAAGTCGCTGACGACGCCGATCTTACCGTCGGCGGCCTCGACCGCGTAACCCTTGAGCGTTGATTCGACGAACAGCATGTCGGACTTCCTCGATAGGATGCTTCTTTATTTAACGGGTTTAGGTAACGGCGCGTTCGCTCTCGTCCAGCCTTGTCACTTTAGCGGGGTCTATTTGTCAATGCGGCCTATCGAGATCGGGAACGATTTTTACCTCGGTCCAGCTCAATTCGCGCAATTGTCATCAAGCAATGCTTCCGCGCTGACGATATCCTTCGGTGACGCGCCGGAGTCATTGGCCAAAAGATAAAATCCGGGCTTCCCGTCATTGAAGGTCGCTCCGAATACAGCGAGGGTTTGGTTCCCCATGGAAAACTTGCCTGACGGAAGCCCATGCGCCAGTAATTTAAAGGGATCGACTTGATCCAGGCTGTCCGTTTCGACTTTCATCGCCACAAATCTGTGCCCGAGAAGTCCTGAACGCAGCGAAGACCAGGCTCCGTGAATCTCCGCTTGGTGGCGGCGCAGGAAATTGGCGACCGGCGGGGCAATGCAGGCAACGTGAATATGCAGCTGATCCTGGCTGCGACTGGCCGCCGAATTGATTGCCATCCCGATCTTGTCACGCGGCAGCTGGCGGTGCGAGCCTTCCTCGACGAAGCGGCGGGCGTCCCAGGCCGCCTCCCAATAATTGGGCGTGGCATCTTCCTGCAACGCCGGGCTTTCAATGCCGGAAATGGGCGTGGTCGGAACAACGATGATATGGGCGGTACTCGAGGGCTTCTGCAGCACGGCAAAGCCTCGGTCGAGACCTTTGGCAATGTTGACCTCCGTGCAGGGAAACGCGACGCCGAAGCCGCGATAGGCGGGCAGGCAAATGTCGTGGACAACCACCCACAGGCCGTTTCTGTTGGCTGCGGCAACACATGGGGGTGAAGCCGCGAGCGCCGCAAGGATCGGTCCCAATATGGCGGCGAAACGCGTGACTCTGTGCAAAAAGAACCCCATCGAAACGCTTCTCACTCTCGAATGGCAGCAAACGGCCAGCTTTTCCCAAGTCAAAAAAATGCAGTGCTCAATGAATATAAGTACATTTGCGCTCCGGGCCGTCGAGCGAAATCGATGGCGAGTTCACGGAGCGGTTTCGCGTTCTGCGTGTGGAGCGCCCTCCTCGGTCGATGGACACCTCTGGGTTCATCCATTTGTATTGACGAATTGCAGCGTGAGCACTAGCGTCAATCAAGCAAAAGCCGACACGCGGAGAACGCCGGTCGGGACGTGTTCGCGGCCAATGCGCCGCGCAAGGCGTGACCGGTTCGGGGTCGAAGGGGGAAAATTTGCAAGTAAATGTCCCCAAGCTGGATATTCAGCAGGCAGGCCTCACCACCATTTCGGTTGGTCAGGTTGCGATCGGGCCGATCACGGTCGGCGATCTCGTCTTGAACAACACCGATTTTGCCCTCACGGGGGCGCAGGGCCTTCTCAAGAATGTGAATGTGACGGTCACGGTGAAAATTTCCGTCGAATGGCATGTTCATGTTGGATTGCCGGATGGAATTCCGGACATCGACGTCGGCGATACCTATGATCTTGGCTCACTCAGCTTCCCGATGCCGGTCGGCGATATCGCAATTCCCGCGTTGAACAACGTCCATATCAACATCCCGACGTTGAACGCGCAAAATCTGTCGGTGTCGGCCAACCCCTTGAGCCTTCAGCTTCAGAACACGACCGCCGATCAAATCCATATCGACCATGCGACGCTGCCTTCGGCAGGCTTCACAATTGCAGGCTTGGCGCTGGCCTCCGTGGAAGGCGAGGCGGTCAGCGTGCCCGCCGCGAAGGTGGATCAGGCGACGATCCGCCATGTCCATGCCGATCCGATCAAAATTCCTTCGTTCACGCTCGGCAATCTGCATCTCCCCGCCGCGCAGATCCCGCACGTCAGCAGTTCGGCGCCGCTCGATATTCCGGCCAATCTGCAGACGAGATCGGTGGGCTTCGACGCCGGCATTTTGCGGATCTCGATCAAGGTCAAGCCCTCGGCATTATCGCACATCGATCATCTGGAAATATCCAACGCAAACGCGAGCGCCACCGTTGGTCAGATCGTGCTGCATAATGTTGTGCTACCCTTTGATGCTCTGAATCTTACATTATCTCAGATCGGGATCAATACGATCGAGATCCCGGCGTTTACCGTCGCGTAGAGGAGGCCCCAATGGCCGACGACGAAACTCCCGAAGTTACGATGGTTCCGGTGAAGAGATACGACGTCAACGTGACACTTGACGAAATTCTCACTCCGCTCGTGGAAATCAGCAACCGGCAAGTCCCGACCGCGACTGGGATCCAAATGACGCAATTGGAGCCGCACCTCCAAAAATTAAGCGATCTCGCCAAGCAGCTAAAGGAGGTTGTCGGGCAGATCAATGAGATCCATCCCGCTCTGCTGACCCCGCAGACACAGAGGCGATCGACGACCGAGTGATCTTTGTAAAATGCGCGCAAGGGTGCGCCGAGACGTCAAGCGAGCGGAAGGGTGGGGCGCATGTTCACGACGATCGCGGAAGCCGACATCAAGCAACTTGGGATCGGCGCCATCAGCGTAGGGCAAGTGGGAATTGGCCCGATCAAGATCGGCCATCTTGTCGTCAGCGACTTCGAGCTTAATGCAGCGGGCGACGGCGCCGTACTTCGCAA
The DNA here is from genome assembly GCA_004564215.1 of Beijerinckiaceae bacterium. Classification (NCBI taxonomy): domain Bacteria; kingdom Pseudomonadati; phylum Pseudomonadota; class Alphaproteobacteria; order Hyphomicrobiales; family Beijerinckiaceae; species Beijerinckiaceae bacterium. The sequence continues at coordinate 3,248,012 of CP024846.1, forward strand.
CTTTCGAGTCATCATCTCATACGACATGAGTATCGAGTGGCGCCTTCGCCTTGAAGTTCCGGGAGTTGCGGCAGAGGACAGCGGCACTGTGGAATTGGGCATTCAAAATTTCGAAGTGGGGTTTGGCGATCTCAAGCTGCCGGGGCTTGAGAATCTCAAGATCAAGATTGACAGTCTGAACGTCGATAACATCGCCGCCGCCGCTGCGCCGATCACCAATCTTGAGTTGGGGAAGGCTGTCGCAGAACAGATCAAGATTCAGAACGTCAAACTGCCGACGCAAGGATTCACTCTGGCCGGGCTTGGACTCGGCGCCCTGAAAGTCGGTGGCGTTGGCGTTCCGGCCGCAAACCTCGATTCGTTTAAGATCGGCCGGTTGAAGGGCGATGCATTTCCGCTCGGCCAGATGTCGATCGGCAATCTCTCGCTTCCCAGCGCTTCGATTGCCGACATTGCCAGCCAAGGTGTCGATGTGAGTGCTGTGCCGAGACCCAAAGCCTTTCATATCGATTTGGGTTGCCTCGATCTCACGATCAAGGTCAATCCGAAGGCGGCAGCGCACATCGACCAATTGCTGATCCACAATGTTTCCGCGAGCACGTCGATCGGCAAAATCGAATTGCGCGATGTTGTGGCGCCCTATGAGTTATTGAACCTGACCTTGGCGCAGCTCGGGATTGACACGATTTCGGTTCCACAAGTCTCCATCGCTTGAAGGAGTGGGCAGATGTCCGATAACAAGGACTTCGACTATGAATATGTGGAAGTCAAAGTCACCAAAAAGATCGAGATAACGCTTTCGCCCGGCGAGTTGCTTGCCTTGGCCCAGAGGCAGGCCGGGGCGGTGGTGAACACGGTGCAGGACGCGCCTCGGCAGGGCGCTGGCCGCATCGCCAAGATGGGGCAAGCTCTGAAGGACACGGTCATGGGACGACCCAAGGATTCCGGCTAGCTCGATGTGCCTGGTTTGAACTCAACCGCCTCGGCACAGCCTTGGGTTTTGCCACGCGCCGGTGTTCGTGTTGACGCTCGCGTCGACGATTGCAAAGCCTAAAAACCATAGACGAGCCTCAGCCCGGCTTCGTAGCGCTCAAAATTTGCAAGATCGGCATGGCGGGCTCCGAAATCCGGAACCTGGAATGCCCAGGCGAACGATGCCGTTAAGCTCTTGTCCAATTGCAGAAATACGTGCGGGCCCACGAACAGCGCGTGAGACCTAGGGAAACCATAGGGCGCGAAATTCTCATGGCGGATCTCCGCGCCGACGAGAAAATTCGGGGTGATCACATAAGAGCCACCGACCAGGACCGTGAAGGAATCGTCGCGCAACCACTGGCCAGCCAATGGCCTCCAGAATGGCGCATAAGCGAGGTTGAGTTCCATAAAGAGTTGGTTGGGGATCACCTCCTTGTCGATGAGCAAGGCCGCGGTAATGGCAGCATTGTCGTTATATCTTCCGAACCCGGGATCGGTGCGGCGCCATTCCGGGTCGAAGGTGAAGGTCATCCCAAAGGGCGACGTCAGCCGATTGAGGATATTCCACCGAATTTCCGCGACAATTCCGCTGAGATTCGCCCCATTTCGGATGCTGAGGCGGGGGTCGTGGATGTTGAGATAATCGGTGAGAGTGCCAACCGAGAATCGAAGCTCATCGGTCACGGTGTACCGAATCGAAGTGTCGTTGGCGATGTTGAAATCGCGTCCGATCGCCCCGAAGCTTCCCCCCGTAAAGCTCTCGATCTCCCATTCTCCCTGAGCGCCAATATCCGATCCCTCGCCAAACCCGAAGATGTGCTCGGTGTCGAAATGCGGCCCGGCATGGCCGTTGTCACTCTGGGCCTCGGTTTGCGACAGTGCGGGCTTGGCTAAGGCGAGCAAAAGGACCATTGCACAGGCAACTATCCTCGTGTGCACCATGTATTTCCCTCCATGGACGCATTTAGAAGTCGCAAAAGCGATCTTTAGGTGCGGTACATAAAGTTAGCTAAGGCTAATAATTGTGTCAACGGCAAAGTCGGGTGGGCCGTCCGATTGGCGGTCCCGAACCCGTTCTAGCTCTTGGTCAGGCGGGGAGTTTTGGCTAGGAGTGCTCTTCCGGGGAGCTGAACATCGCGTTCGGGTTACGCTCTAGGATAGACTGATCGGCAATATGAGGAGCCTGCGATGACCGGCGCTGACAATGAAAAGCAGGAGACCGCTCGTCACGCCGAACGGTTCGGGCGGGTGCGCGACGCTCATCAACGGGAATTGGCCGAAGATTATGTCGAGCTGATCGCCGATCTCATCGACCAAAGAGGGGAGGCGCGCGTCGTGGATTTAGCGGGGCGCCTGGGTGTGACCAATGCGACCGTCAACAACACGATCCAGCGGCTCCAGCGCGATGGTCTGGTGACAAGCAAACCCTACCGCTCAATCTTCCTGACAGTGCAGGGCAAGGAGTTAGCCGACACATCGCGTGAGCGCCATCACGTGGTTCGGGAGTTTCTTGTCGCGCTCGGCGTCGATCTTGAGACGGCGGACATCGACGCCGAGGGAATCGAGCACCATGTCAGCGATGCGACACTGGGCGCTTTCCGCGGCTACCTAAAGAAGCATCGGCCCGTTCGCTGAAAGTGGCAAACCCTTGAGCAAGGTCAAGGACATGTCGCTGTATGCGGACTAGGGTTAGGCATATCAACAATGGAAAACCCGCATGCAATTTAAGAGTGTCTGTCTCGCCCTGAGCTTCGGTGAATTGATCCCGGAGCCCGAGGAACCAAGCTTTGCCGCAGAAAACTATGCCATTTCCTTCTGTGCGCGCGAGCAAGCCCATCTTTCGGTCTTTATGGCGGCGCCAAATCTTCGTCTCCCGAGCGCCGGATTTGTTCCGCTCACGCATGCGCTGGTCGATGAGATCAACGCCGAGCGGTACGCCCATGCCGAAGAAGCCCAAAAAAGAATCACAAACGCCGCAGCGATTGCGGGCGTCACCGTCGAATTTCAAATCGTGCAGCAATCCTACACCGAAACAAACCAATGCCTCGCTGCGGCGGCAAGAACGAGCGACATCGTCATCGTTTCCCGACCGACGGAAGGCCTTTCCCTCGACCGGGACCTGACGGAGGCCATGCTGTTCGCCTCGGGGCGGCCGGTCCTTGTGATCCCGGCAAACTGGGTGCGCGGGGCCGAGTTTCGAAATATCATGATTGGCTGGGATGGCGGCGCTCGGGCGGCGCGAGCCGTCGGGGATGCCATGCCTTTTCTTTTGCGCGCGGAAAAAGTCGAGATCGTTTGTGTTTCACCCGACTCGGAAAAGAGCATGCGTGGGGCCGATCTCGCGGCTCATCTCGCGCGACACTGCAAAAGCGTGACGGTCACGGAGATTCCGGTGCAGCATGGCAATGTTGCCAAAGCCTTGGCAAGTCATGCGGCGATGGGGAAAATGGATCTGATGGTCATTGGCGCCTATGCGCATCCCAAGCTGCTTCAGATGGTGCTCGGCGGTGTTACAAGTGGTATGCTGTCGGAAGCGGAGCTGCCGGTTCTTCTTTCCTACTGAGTCCGAGCCTTTGATGGGGAGTCCATGCCATCGGCGTAGGCGATGGCCGATCCGAAATACTTCGGCTGGTTGACATGAACCTTCCCAGCGATCCAAATCCAATGGAGAAACCAAGCGGGCGGATGCTGCGTCGTTTAAGAGAGCCAAAATGGCGCGTGGTTCGCATTCCAGCCGGTGGGGTGTTCGTTCTTCTGGGGCTCGTCGGTTTTCTTCCTATTGTCGGCTTTTGGATGGTGCCGGTCGGGCTGGCAATACTGGCGGTTGACTTTCCGCTTGCGGGTCGCCTTCTCCGAAAACTGAGGATCATATTCCGCTGGTTACGACGCTCCTTCCATCGTTGGAAGGGAGCGACAAACTCACCTAAATGAAGGCACGGCGCCAGGATGTTTGAACCGGCATTCAGCGTAGTCTCGTTCATCAACGCGCGCATGGTGCGACGTGCTCTCATCGCGATCGCAATATTGGCACTTGGTGTCGGCATTACTCTCGCCCTCACCGGACGCAAGGACCTTGCGGAATGGATTTGGGCGGCGGGTACAATTCCTGTCGCCGCAAGCCTCGCCATCTCGATCGTTCGCAATCTCTTAGCCGGAAGGCTTGGCGTCGACGCCGTGGCGTTCCTGTCCATGGTGGCCGCCTTGGCGCTTGGCCAGACCCTGGCTGGAGTGGTGGTCGCCATTATGTATGCCGGTGGCAACGCTCTGGAGGATATTGCAATTCGGCGCGCCGAGCGGGACTTGAAGGCTCTGGTGGACCGCGCGCCGCGTGTGGCGCATCGAAAACGCGATGCATCGTTCGAGGATGTGCCGATCGAACAGATATCGATCGGCGATGCCCTTCTCGTGCGTGCGGGCGAAGTCGTTCCCGTCGACGGCCAGATCACCACTGCGAATGTTTCCCTCGACGAGTCGGCCGTAACCGGAGAGCCAATTCCGATCACAAGGCGGGGAGGGGAATTGGCGCGGAGCGGTACGATCAATGCCGGCGAGACATTCGAAATGCAGGCGTCGACGACGGCTGGAGAAAGCACTTATGCCGGCATTGTAAGCTTGGTCACGGCGGCTCAAACAGCCAAAGCCCCCTTCGTCCGGATGGCGGACCGCTTTGCGCTTCTTCTTCTGCCTGTGACGCTTTGCCTGGCGGGAGCCGCCTGGGCATTTTCTCATGATCCCATTCGGGCACTGGCGGTTCTCGTCGCCGCGACTCCGTGCCCGCTGATCCTGGCAGCCCCGGCCGCCTTTATCGCAGGGGCGGCGCAGGCCGCCCGCCGTGGCATTCTGATCAAGGGCGGCGGACCGCTCGAAGCGCTGGCACGCGCACACACGGTGATGTTCGACAAGACAGGCACTTTGACCGTCGGCGGGGCAAGGCTAGTTGCGATCGAAACGGCTCTGGGCGAAGACCCCGACGAAGCGTTGCGGCTTGCTGCGTCTCTTGAGCAAGCCTCGCATCACATTGTCGCCGCCGCGATTGTGTCCGCCGCCTTGGCCAAGGGCCTGTCGCTGCAAATGCCGCGAAAGATACGCGAGACCATGGGATCCGGACTCGAAGGACTCGTGGACGACCGAATGATTTGTGTCGGTTCGCATCGACTTGTCTATGGAGGAACACGGCCGGAAGAATGGGCGTTTCGCGCTTTGCGGCGCGCTTCCTGGCGTTCCGCCCTCAGCGTCTTTGTTTCGGTCGATGGCCGCACGATTGCCGCCTTGCTTCTCGCCGATGAACTGCGGCGCGAAACGCCTCGCGCCGTCCAGGCTCTGCGTGCCGCGGGCGTGGCGCGCATTGTCATGGTGACCGGCGATCGCGCCGATTCGGCCGAGACGATTGGCGCCGCGCTGGATCTCGACGCCGTGCTTTCCGATCGCGTTCCGTCCGACAAGGTCGATGCGGTTGCAACCGAGCAGCGGCTTCACCCGACATTGATGGTCGGCGACGGCATCAATGATGCCCCGGCCTTGGCTGCGGCGGACGTCGGCATCGCCATGGGCGCTCGTGGCGCAAGTGCTTCCTCGGAGGCGGCCGACGTGGTCATTCTGGTCGATCGATTGGACCGCGTTTCGGATGCGGTGGTCATCGCTAGGCGCACGCGGCGCATTGCCATCGAAAGCATTGTCGCCGGAATGTCGCTTTCCGCGATTGCAATGGGAGCCGCGGCTTTTGGCTGGCTGACGCCGATTGCCGGAGCGCTGACACAAGAGGTGATAGATGTCGCGGTGATCCTCAATGCGCTGAGGGCTCTCGGACCGGCGCGCGCGCCCCACCGGCTCTCGATGCCGGCGGGGACCGTGCAGGATCTCCATGAGGATCACCAAAAAGTTGAGGCAAGCCTGGACCGGTTGCGCCAGATCGTGGACGCGCTGGACGACGCCAGGCCCGAGATGGCGGTCCAATTCATTCTTGAGGCCAATCGAATCGTGGGCAAGGAGATTGTCGCGCACGAACGCGAAGACGTGGGCAGCGTTTATCCATGGTTGGCAAATATCCTCTCCGAGGCGCATGGCCTCAATGCCATGAGTCGCGCGCATCGCGAGATCCTTCATCTCGCAAGGCTCTTGGCTCGCCTGTCGGAGGGGCTTTCCCCAAGTGAATCGGATAGATATTTGATCCGGGATGCGCAACGCATCATCGAGTCCATCGAATCTCTCGTGCGTCTCCACAATGCGCAGGAAGAGGATATTTACGAGGAGGCCGTCGATTGGAGTGCCGAAAGCCCCTCTTCAACGGCCGGCTCTTTGCGCGCGCCGAGCGCGCGTGACGGGAAAGCAAAAAATCCGCCCCAAGATAAATTCCAAAGCACCCGCACGCGCCGCGCGGGGTGGCGTACGGCGGTTGCGACATTCGTCGTCGTTATGCTGGCGTTCGGGGGCGGCTGGATCCTGTCCTCGCTGCATCGGGATCGGCCAACCCAGTACCGCACCCAGTCACTCGAGCGCGGCGCACTCGTCCGCAGCGTGGACGCGAACGGCGTTCTTGCGCCCACCGCGACGGTCCCGATCAGCGCCCGCAGGACGGGCACGATCCAGTCGCTTTCCTGCGACGTCACTATGCAAGTGAAGGCTGGCCAGCTCTGCGGGAAACTCGATCCGCGTGCCCTTCAGGACGCCCTCGATCGGGCCAAGGCGGAACTCTCGGCGGCAAAAGCCACGCTCGCGACGGACACGGTCGCTCTCGACGCCGCGAAGGCCGCCGTCGCGCGCGACGAGAAGCTGCCAAAGCGGCGGGCCCACAAGGCACTCGCTCAATCGCGCGAGGCTTTGACGCGAGCCCAGTCGCAGGTGAAGCGTGACGCGGCGGCGCTCGCCGCGCGTCAGGCCGCGCTCCGTGCCGCCGAGATCGCTCTGGGTTCGACCGATCTTGTTTCACCGATCGAGGGAACCATCGTCTCGCGCAGCGTCGAAGTCGGCCAGAAAGCGACCCCCTCGGATCGGCTGTTTCTGGTTGCGGATCTGTCAACTCTGCAGCTCATGGCCAAGGTCAACGAGAAGGACATCGGCGCGCTCAAGCCCGGCCAGACAGCGCGTTTTACCGTCGAGGGGTTTGCGGACCGCGGCTTTGCCGGAGAAGTGACCCAGATTGATCCTGCGCCGCCGACATCCGAACCCGCCGCCGATTATAATGTCGCGATCCATGCGCCCAACCCCGAACTTTTGCTGAAACCCGGCATGACGGCAAGGATCGAGATCGAGCTTGCGCGGCGCGAAGATGTTTTCCATGTGCCCCATCAGGCGCTGCGCTATGCGCTGCTATCGGCGGCCGAAAGCGGCGCCGGCGCGCCCAAGGAAGGCTGGTCGCCGCTGTTGATCCTGCGCGCCGGAAAGCCGATGGCGATCCTGGTCAAGCCGGGTCTCGACGATGGAACCGCGACGGAAATCATCGCGGGCGATCTCCGCCCGGGCGATGAGCTGATCCTCGGCGAAAGCAAGGACGTTCCAGGCGAGCAACAGCCTTGCCAAACCAAACCAAACCAATTTGACAACACTGATTGTGGGGATCGCGTAGCTGATTAAGGCGACAACAAATAGGGCAAGGATGCGCAGCAATGCCGAGCGTTGCCACAGCGCCGCGTAGCCGGGACCCTATACGCGGGTTCGGAATCGATTGATCCGTCGCCAGAGCGATGAGCTCTTTTCGGGAATACCAAGCGGAAGCAATCCACCGGTGGTCGACTGAGGATCGATGTTGCAGCCGATCGGATGACCAGTCAGCGCCGCGATCTCCGACTGCGGCCGCTGTGATGCCTCAGATCCGACAGTCGCGTGAAAAATGATTGGGATACCGATCTCCGCTGCCATCTTGATAGCCGTCTGCAGCTGCGTGTCGCTATCATTGTGCCGAAAAAGGATGTACTTCCACACAGCGCGAGTCGGACTCTTGCTCAAACGAATTGCATCCGCCAAATCGCGCGCAAATTGAAGGGCTCGCTTGAAATCGCCGGCGCGGCGATACCCTTCGTAGGAACTTTGATCCACCCCGTCCAAGGCCAGTTTAATTTCGTTAAGCCCGCAATCGGCTATTTCGTCAGCGCGGTGCTTCCCAAAATTGCCGTTTGTATCCAGCCAAATATTGGACTCGGGAAACAAGGCGCGCGCGAGCCGCGCCATATCGGCCACCCTGGAATGAAATAATGGCTCTCCAAATCCAACCAAACCCATGTCTCGCAAGCGCAATCCACTAGCGTGAATGCTGTTCAACGCCTTCTCATAAAGCTCATAATCCAGCAAGACGCGCGCCGGCGGGTTTTGTGTCAATCGTTCAAAGGTGCAAATGCAGGCTTCGCAGTAAAGGTTACATTGATTGCTCGGCTCTATGTGGAGATCGATATAGTCATATTTCTCTTTCGTATCAAAATCCGTCAGCCGAGATGGACACCCGTCACAAAAACTGAAGGGCTCATAACCGCTTGCAAAACTCTCCCGAATGAAACTCATCATTGGGCCATTGTAAAACGCTGCGATATCAACGTCGCGTAAATCTGCGAGAACGTCCCAGTACCGCATGCACGAGCAAGACATAGTCCCGTCCGCTTTGACGAACAGTGACTGGAGCTGCATGCATCCTTTGAAATTAGTCTTGACCCGATTTTCTCGGAATTTCGGTATTTGTTCTTCCGTCACCATGTTCAAGGCCGGCGTAATGGTTTCACTCATTTTTCGCTTCCTTGCGTAAATGCTTTGTGCCGCCCACAGTCCTTTTTCGCACTCAACACGCAAAGGCAGTCTGGTTAGCCACTCAAGCCCAATACATGCTAATCAATTGCGTCGGATGGTCGGAGTGACCTCACGATCCGATCGCCAATGAGACCCTAGGCGCGGGTCCGAAATCGATTGATCCGTCGCCAAAGCGACGAACTCTTTTCGGGAATGCCGAGCGGAAGTATCTCACCGCTGGTCGACCGAGGATCGATGTTGCAGCCGATTGGCTTACCGGTCAATGCCGCGATCTCGGGCGCGGGCCGCTTTGATGCCTCTGATCCCACAGTCGCGTCAAAAATGATTGGGATACCGATCTCACCCGCCATCTTGATGGCCGTTAGGATCTGATTGTCGCTATCATTGTGCCGAAAGAGGATATACTTCCAGACCGCGCGGGTCGAACTCTTGCTCAAACGAATCGCATCCGCCAGATCGTGAGCAAATTGAAAAGCTCGCTTGAAATCACCGGCACGACGATAGGCTTCGTAGGAACTCTGATCTACCCCATCCAAGGCAAGTCTAATTTCGCTGAGCCCGCAATCGGCTATCTCTTCGGCGCGTTGCTTTCCAAAATTGCCGTTTGTGTCCAGGAAAATATAGCAATCGGGAAACAACTTACGCCCAAGCCGCGCCATATCGGGCGCCTTGGAATGGAATAATGGCTCTCCAAATCCAACCAAGGCCAAGTGCCGAACGCGCAATCCAGCAGCTTGGATGTTGTAGAGCGCCTTCTCATAAAGCTCATAATCCAGCGAGACCCGCGAAGGCGGGTTTTGAGTCAAACGCTCGAAGGTGCAAATGCAGGCTTCGCAGTAAAGATTACATTGATTACTCGGCTCGATATGGAGATCGATGTAGTCAAATTGCTGTCTTGCATCAAAATCCGTCAGCCGAGACGGGCACCCCTCGCAAAAGCTGAACGGCTCATAGCCGTTTGCAAAACTGTCCCGAATGAAACTCATCAACGGTCCGTTAAAAAACGTTGCGAGATCAACGCTGTGCAAGTCAGCCAAAATGTCCCAGTACCGCATGCACGAGCAGGAGATCGTCGCGTCGGCTTTGACGAAAACCTGGTAGAGCTGCGTGCATCCTTTGAAATTGGTCTTGACCCGATTTTCTCGGAATCGAGGTATTTGTTCTTCCGTCACCATATTCAAAGTTGGTGTAATGGATTCGCCCATTTTTCGCTTCCTTGCGTAAATTCTTAACTGATTGTTGCCAGAATGTTCACGCAATAAATATTATCTTGGCACTTGGGACGCCAACCTAACGCGCAGTCGACCCAGTATACTCTAATTGCGGCCTCATCCTGCTTTCTTTCCACTTTCCTGACAAGGAGGGGCCGGTACGTTTGGAAGCGCACCCGTCGGATTTCGAGCGTGCCCCGTTTCGTGCTGTAAAGACGCTGGTCTAGGCGCGATTCGCCACTTTCACGTTCGAATTACAGGACCGATGACCTGTACGTGGTAACTTATCCGTCCCAATCTTCCGGGCGATAACTAAGTGTCGGCAAGAAATCGACGAACCACGAAACGGATTTGTCGACGACGATTGCTTACGCTAGGGTATTTGGACCCAACATTATCCAGAGGAAACCAGTGTTCGTTCCACTAGAGGTTGATTACGCGCAGTCGCCCATCGAGCCGCTGTTCGACGTATCGGCCTCTGCCGATTGGAAGTTTCGCCTCTTGGCCGACTTGCTGGCGGACCGGAATTTTCGTGCCGATGGTGAGGACCAGGCAGTCCGACGTGCTCTCGACATGGGCTGCTTTCAGCGCATCGATATCCCCGGCACGAAAAGAACCACGAGTTCCGATCACTCGCGGGTCGCAGTGCTGGGCGGCAATCCACTGCAAACACTTTTCGGTATGCTCACAGACACGGACGGCTCGATCCTTCGCCCGCGAGCCAAGTGGTGCTACCTTGAGCCGACGCTTCCCGACCTGACGGGTAAGACGGTGCTCGATGCTGGGTGCAATTGCGGCTTTTTTTCCTTTGAGTTCGTTCGGCTGGGCGCGGCCCACGTGACCGGCTGCGACCTCGTTAAGGCCAGCGTCGACGCAGCCTCCTATCTCGCGCGCGAGAAGAAGTGCTCGAACAAGGTGAGGTTCGTCTGCGACGATTTCACGCGGTCAACCGAACTCAAATCGCACGACGTTGTGTTCATGAGCGAGGTCTTTACCCACTCACCAAGCCCGGTCAACACACTATATGCCGCTGCCCTTCTTGCCGAGGAGACGCTAATCATCGACGACTTCTTCGAGCGCCAGGACGGGCCGCTCGATTTCTACGTCGCTGTATCGTCAGAGAGCGAACCATTCCCAGGGACCAAACCGGGCCAATTCGTCTTTCTTGCGGCTTCCGTATCAGAGCGCCTGCTGCTTAAATCGCTGCGGATAGCCGGAGTGCTGCCATCAAGGGTTCGACGACTGCAAAACCCGATGGAGCCGCGTCACACGCTGATCATCGCCGACATGCGTGGCGCACGCGAGCGCCGGGAAAACGAGTTGTGGCATCCCTATCTGCGCTCGATGATCGGGGAGGAGCGCAGGTCGGCACATGCAGACCCGTCCACTCCCTCATAGGGTCCTTATCAGAATGACGATAGGCTGTAAGTCCTGCCCTAATGGGCTCAACTCAGAGGAAAATTCGTCCTCGCTGGCCATCGGCCGAAGCCGAGCCGCCAACTAAGGTTTTATGATTGCTCCTGCAGCCCATCTCTACTCCGGACAACGCACTCAACACGCAAAGGCGGTCTCGTCAGTCCACTCAAGCCCGTCTTCCGCAAACCAATCGATGTGATCGCGGTAGAGCGTTCCAAAGTCCTGGTGGCGGGATTTGTCCATATCGTTTGTAAATTTGAGGAAATTAGTGAAATCAGCGCGGTATTGGATACTTTCGTGTTCCGCCAAAAACGTCAGCATGTATTGAGCTGACGCTATATTTTGTGGACGGCAGTTTCCTTCGAGATAAGATTGCAGCCGTTCGGCAGCAATTCTTCGCGCTGTTTTTGGCAAAACAAGCGCATTGAGATATTGCGGGCCCACCAAAAAATGGGTGTATCCATCAATGCCATTCTCGTCGCAGTATTTTAAAATGTCCGTGACGTGCAAGAGATTATATAATTGTACTGCTACGCTGAACGTTCTCACAACATTTGGAAGATCGGCGATCCGCGCAAGATTTTTTTCTATTTCCGACCAATGAGCTGGATAGCGGATGTATTCAAGATAAGGGCCTATGCCGTCGATGCTCGCGCACAAATGCACCTGCTTGAGTTGCGCCAGCTTCTCCAGGGTCGATTGCTTGAGAACGGTCATATTGGACACGATTTCGAACGTGACATGCGAGGCCGCGCCATTCACAATCAATAGATCGAGGATTTCTTCAAACTCTTTCACCAATAGCGGCTCGCCGCCTTGAAAAGTGATACATCTAAGCTGATCGGGTTCGCTTAGAATTTCCCCGAACATGACTTCCTTATTTGCCCACCATCCCTCATTGCAGGAGAATCTCGTTAAAGCACGTTCGTTGGAGGCTGCTCTCACCTCTGACGGCTTGCGCTCAAGCCACGCATCCAGCAGGGCTACCCCCAACGGGCGCCCACCAAATGCTTCAGCGCCCGAGATGAATTCGATTTCGATCTCCGGCTGATTGCCTAGTCCCGGGCGTTCGAAGCGCTCCGTCCAGTCGCCGGAAATCTCGCCGTGAAACTGCTCCAATCCATTTATACGAATGGACACCGAAGTTTTGTTTCGGTAGCCGCGGAGGGAGATGCCAATCGCACATATATCAGCGCCAGGTGGAACGGCCAGAGTCATTTTGCCCGCGCCATTCGTCCAACGCAGGCCGCCGAAGGCACCGCCTTCGTAGTCGTAAAAGCCCTGGTAGCCGACGCCAAAATGGGATCGGGGAGCAAAGTGTAAATTATTGCTCCGCCACCGTGCTACGTCCGGGTAAACCGCTGGCATCCATTTATTGTGAACGGGATCATTCTCGATTCGGGAGGAGTATTGGCTGGAACACATGCGGCAAGCCAAATTGCACAAATTGCCCATGTTGAGCTGAAGGACTTGGGGTCGAGATGCGACCTTCCATTCCTTGGTTCTAGCGTCTTCCAGAAACTCCTCAGGCGTCTTGTCGCTGGCTGCAAGCCAAACCGAGTTCTGCATGATCCGGCGGCTTTGGCCGACCGATGCTTCTTCGCGATAGCAACGCGCGCAAGCCGAAATCTCTTCTCCCGCGGCCATTCCGCGGCGAGCGTCCCGCATATACTTCGAGTTCCAAATGTCCTCGTAAGTTTCGGAATAGAGGGACATTGCGCGGCCGCCATCGGAGATGTCCTCGCCCGCGATGCAGCACATCTTAACCGTGCCATTCGGCGCAATTTGTAAATGGTTGAATGCAAGGACACAGAATGTGTCCTTGCCGCCAATTGCGGCCGCAGGGGTTTCGATACTCCGGCTTGACTCGAGCGCTTTCGGCGCGCGCTTCAGGCGCCGGAGAAGAAACCCAAAAAAGCTCTTGATGCTCATGGTATCCGGCCCAAGGAATTTAACCTGCGTCTACGACCTGAAAAGGAATTTTTACCCGACTTTCTTCCCACCCAACTTTCAACGTATTCGCGCCAGCACAGCAGCGATCTGCCAGATTGCTACGGCACGCCAGCGAACCGTCTCACGATAATACGCACCGAGTTGGAAGGTGGCGGAGCGCCGAGCTGAAAGCGCGCGCATGCTCATCCTCCGCCTCTGAGTGCACCGAATCTCACTTCATACATTTTCTAAACAGGGTCAAGTGGGGCCCTAAGTGCCCTGTTCCACACCGGTTCAGGGCACCAAATGCTTGGCGCCGCCCTGTCACATTGTGCCGATACCCTATATCCAGCCAAGCTTGCTGACGTGGCTGACGGCTCGGTATCCGGCACGAGGCGAGCTGCTGTCGATGTGCCGATTCTCGGCATATTGCCGCGCAATAATGTTTTTTTGATAAAGGCCGCAGGGGGAGGCTGCCTGAAATGACGTCTCCTAACCTACGAGAATGCCTCGACTCCGTCGGAAAAAATCGTAAGGTTCGGCGCCAAATTTAGGGAGAGAAGCATGTTTAAGTACGCTGTCGCGCTCGCGGTGGGACTGACCGTCCTGACCACGCACGCGCCGCTGGCCGCGACCGACAACAAACCGCCAGAAGAAGAAAAGACCGTCACGGTGGAGGGAGCCAACGCCGAGGAGGCGACCGTCGCAGCCACGAAATGGATCGACGACCACGGCGGGATTTTTGTGCATCGGATCATGCTTCGCAAGGATGGGGATAAAACCATTGCAAGCATTGTCTACGTAGAAAAATGGTAAGCTGCCGAGGCTTGTCCCCGATCGGCAATCGGCCAAACTCATCGCTGGCCGAGCGTCTTCTCGACGAGAGCCCGCTCTTTCTTCAACTGGCTTCTGATGTCGTCTCCGCCGCCAATCTTCGACCGCCGCTTGGTCAGGCAAAGACTTGCCCGCGCCGTGAAGTCAGGCTTGGAGGAGTTTCTTCTGGTCCGCGCGCTCGAGGATTTCGGTGAGCGCTTCCGAACCATCAAGCGGGAGTTCAACTTTATTCTCGACGTGGGCACGCCGTCGTCCCGGCTTGCCGCATGGCTTAAGAATGAGTTTCGACCCCACCTGCTCGTCAGAATGTCGCCGCTGGCCGAGACGGCCGGCGACGAGAATTTGTTGCGCTTGGTGGGCGACGAAGAAAACTTGCCGCTCGCGCCGGAATGTTTCGATCTGGCGGTATCGGCCCTCTCGCTGCAAAGTCTCAACGATCTTCCAGGCGGACTCCTGCAGATCCGCCGCGCGTTGAAGCCGGATGGTTTGTTTCTTGGTTGCCTTCTCGGCGGACGAAGCTTGCAGGAACTGCGAATGTCTTTGGCCGTGGCTGAAACCGAGATGAGCGGTGGCGTCAGTCCGCGCGTTGCGCCATTTGCCGATGTGCGCGATATGGGCGGCCTGCTGCAAAGAGCCGGTTTTGCGTTGCCGGTCGCCGATAGCGAACCGCTGACCGTGCGATATGAAAGCATGTTCGCTTTGATGGCGGATCTGCGCGCCATGGGAGTCACCAACGCGCTCGAAGCGCGATTGCGCAAACCGGTGCGGCGCGAACTGTTTTTGCGCGCTGCAGCCGCTTATGCGGAGCGCTTCTCCGATCCGGATGGACGCATAAGGGCGACTTTTGAGCTGATCTTTGTCTCCGGCTGGGCGCCGCACGAGAGTCAGCAAAAGCCTTTGGCGCCCGGATCCGCCAAGATGCGGCTCGCCGATGCGCTCGGGCGTAAGACGAACCCAGCGAAATGAAACCGCCCGAAGATCATAGCGCGCGACACGAGCTACTGAACAAGCTCCCAGGTGACCTGGACTTCGATATGTAACGTTAAAACACCGGGCTCAATGGGAATAACAGCGGAAGCCTCGCGCGGCGGAGCGGCCATCATTTTCGGGGCCATCGCGGCGGCTATGGGGTAGGGGGCCTGCGTCCCGATTTCGAGCACCCGTCCGAGCTTGAGGCCTAGCCCGTCGGCATAGCTGTTGGCTTTCCTTAGCGCGTCGCGGACGGCGTCCCCACGCAGCCCATCGTATTTCTGCTCTTTTTCAGCAAAGTCGAATTCAATGCCCTCGAAATTATTGGCGCCTTTGTCGATCAATTGTCGCGCCAGGGTGCCGGCCTTCGAAATGTCCTTGACCCGGATGCTCAAGCCATTGCGGGCGATGTAGCCGCGCAGACTTCTTTTGGTCAGGCGGCCATTTGAATCGCGACTCTCATCATAGACCGGCGAGAGGGTCACAGACACAGTTGCGACGTCCCGGGCGTCGATCCCTTGCGCCTTGATCTCGCCGATGATCGCCTGCGCGGCGCGGGCATTGTCGCGCGCCGCGTCGGCGGCGTTGGGCCGCTCGGTTTCAACTCCGAGCGATATGATCGCAATATTCGGGACCACCTCGGCATTAGCTCCCCCGCTCGTGGTGATGGAGGGGACCGAATTTTTTAAGGACACGTCCTGCGCGGAGGCGCAATGCGTCCCGATCGCCAGAATAAAAACGAAAGCGACGCCGGCCCATGGCGAGGGTAAAATCTTCCGCATGGAAAAACGCTCGATAGCCAACAGGAAAAGGCTCGCCGTCATTGGTGGAGGCTCGCGGCATCAGGGCGCATAATAGACATGCGGTTCGCCGGGCGGGCGCCATGCTTCGAGATCGCCGGCCAACCGGCGGAGCGGATGGGGCCGATAGCTCGAAAGGCGGGCCCATCGCAATCGGGCGGACAATGATACTTCGTCGGCGGTGTCCGGTCCCGGTCGGTCGGTTGAACCATTGAGCTTGATGACAAGGTCGCCAATTCCAAATTTATCTTTGGGGAAGTCCGCATCAGGACACGCTTCCTGACTATAGCGCGCGAGCTCATACTCATCGAAGGCCAGCCCGGCGCGCGCTGCCCCTTCCGCGATCCATAACAAGGCAGGGAGCGATACGCCGCCGTCCGCGCTGCCGCCGCCCACGCAGCCATGGCCGCCCGGAAACCAGACCTGCTGGTAAGGGCGGTTGGCATAGGCGAGGTCATTGGCATGCGCATTTTGATTGAGCGCCCCGATATTGTCCCAAAGGGCGGGCGCGAAGCTGTTGCGGCGTTCGTCGATCGAAACCGCATGACGGGCCGAGCGGACGAAGCGCGACAGGGTCGTATCGTGGAATTGATATTTGGCGTCCCATAGGGCCGCGAAAGGCACTTTGCGGGGCACTCCAAGAGACCCGACCGTATCCCACACCCCCAGATATTGAATCCAGGCGCATCTGTTTGTGGGACTTAAAGAGTTGGAATTCGCTGGGTCATAGGTCTTTCCTTCGACGAACGGTGTTTCCGGATGGCAATGATCTGCCCGAAACTGCGTCAAAGTAGTTTGGAACGCGGCTTTGGTTGCTTCGGAGGCTCCTTCGTGCGGACGGTTCCGGTAAAGAGCGGTTGCCTCATGGACAAGGTTCGCATCGTTTCTCTTGAGGATCCAAAGGTTCCGCAAGAGTCCTGCCAGGCTTCGAGCCGTATATGCGCCACGACTGAAACCAAAGATGAAAACGCGATCGCCGGGGTTATAGTTGAGACTTAAAATCTCGTAGGCACGGGCGATCTTCCGATCGAGCCCTTTACCCGTCACGCCGCCGACCAAACGGGTCGTGACCTCGGCGACGCCTTGGCCTACGCCGACGCCGTCGTCATAATAGACGAATTGAGTGTTTCCGCCGGCCGTTGCGGCACGGACCGCCCGGGCGAGCCTGCCGACATTCGTCGGATTTCGCTGGTTGAGATGTTGCCAGGTTCCGTCGCAGAAGATGGCGATGTTCTTGCCTGTTTCCGGCATTTCAAATCCCCCCTTGTTTGACTGCGGGCGCAAGCAAATCTGTCGACCGGCAGCCTGATCAATAATTGGCCCGCGCGTACGGGTAGAATTTTTAGCGGCGCGGGGAGCCGCATCGCTCAGGACGATGAGCGGAGCGCGGCGCCAGAACGCCCAAAAACCAACTTCAGCTTTACGAAACTATCCAAGGATCCGTGAGGGCGCAATCTGGACTTTATTCGGACTTGCCAGGATAACGAATCGCAATCCTGGAGAAATCCAAAAGGTCATGCTAATCCTATAATGATCATGTCCCATCTTGCCGAACCTCTTCCAACCTTCATCGAGGCCGTTCCCGGCCGCTCCCTTTCGCTCGCGGGCGCAACCCGGCGAGAGCTTGCGGTGGCGCTTGCCGGCGTAGGGGTGCCGGAGCGGGAAATCCGCATGCGCGTGGCGCAGCTCTGGCATTGGATTTATCATTCCGGCGCAACGTCCTTCGATTCCATGGCGAATGTCAGCAAGGTGATGCGCGGCAAGCTCGCCGAGCGATTCACGCTTGCGCGGCCCAAAATCGTCGCTGAACAGGTATCAAGCGATGGCACCCGGAAATGGCTGATCAGGCTCGATCCAAGCGACGCCCGCGACAAAGGCGCCGAGGTCGAATGCGTCTATATCCCTGAAAGCGATCGTGGCACTTTATGCGTTTCGAGCCAGGTGGGCTGTACGCTGAGCTGCTCATTCTGCCATACCGGAACGCAGAAGCTGGTGCGCAATCTGTCCACGGCGGAAATCATCGCCCAGCTCCTGATCGCGCGGGAAAGACTTGGCGATTTTCCGGGACTGTCGCCGCCCGAAAATGGTTTCGTCCCTGGCGATGGTCTGCGCGCGGTGTCGAATATTGTTTTCATGGGCATGGGGGAGCCTCTCTATAATTTCGACCATGTGCGAGACGCCGTCGCGGTAATGTCCGACGGCGACGGGTTGGCCTTGTCGAAACGCCGGATCACGATTTCGACGGCCGGTGTCGTGCCGCGCATGGAGGAACTTGGTCGCGAAACGGGCGCGATGCTCGCGATTTCCCTTCATGCCGTGCGCGATGATTTGCGCGATAGGCTTGTCCCGCTCAATAAGAAATATCCGATCAAGGATTTGCTCGCGGCCTGCCGGAGCTACCCAGGCGCCTCCAATGCGCGGCGCATCACCTTCGAATATGTCATGCTGAAGGACATCAATGATTCACCCGCCGACGCGCGGGAGCTGGTGCGGCTTCTCAAGGGCATCCCGGCCAAGATCAATCTCATTCCGTTTAATCCCTGGCCGGGCGCTCCTTATGAGTGTTCGTCGTGGGAGCGGATCGAAAAATTTTCCGACATCGTGTTCAATGCCGGCTATGCAAGCCCGGTGCGGACGCCGCGCGGGCGTGATATTCTGGCGGCCTGCGGCCAGTTGAAGAGCGAAACAGAAAAGCTGCGGGCGAGGGCGCGGCTCGCGCTTGAGTAGGCTCTCTCGGGATTGCCACTCTAGAGCGCTTCCCGATCAGATGGAATCATCTGATCGAAAAGGAATCGCTCAAGTTCAACGAGTAGGAGCATGTTCTGATCGAAAAAGTCGGTCAACTTTTTCGGAACATGCTCTAGCTCTTGATTCGCAGTCCCAGCAGCGCAAGCCCCGTCAGGCCCAAAGAAATTAAGGTGTTCCAGGCCGCGAGCGAAAGCCCGAAGACGTGCAGGGCCGCGGCATCGCACCGGGTGACCTTGACGGTCTGCAATTGCTTCAAGAAATCCCCGACCGAGGCAGCATGGTCGAGCGACCCGGTGCATTCCTTGGGGCCCGGCCAAAACCCCCATTCGACGCCCGAATGATAGGCTCCGAACATCGCGCTCCCGGCGAAAATCAGCGCGAGCGCGGCGAAAGCCGCGATCAGCGGAATTTTGGGTCCCTTCGCCGCGAACAGGACGGCGAGGGCCGCGATTGGAATTGCAACATAATAGGGGATGCGTTCCTTGAGGCAAAGCTCGCAAGGGGCATAGCCCAGGGCTTCGAAGATGAGCGCACCGACGATCGACAAAACCGCGATCGCAAGGATCGCAAGCGAGATGGCGAGGGGAGGTTTGAGGCGCATCGGTGCTAAATGACCTTTGCAGCGATCCAGAATCCCACGACGACGGCAAGTGCCAGGATAACCAGGAACCAGCCGAAATATTTGTCGAGAAGCCGCTTGATCGGTTCGCCATAATGGTTCAGCAGCACGGCGATCAGAAAAAACCGCGCGCCGCGCGTGACGAAAGACAAGGCAATGAAAAGCGGCAGGCTGTAGGCCAGAAGGCCGCTTGTGATGGTCACGATTTTGAAGGGTATCGGCGTCAATCCCTTGAACAGGATGACGGCCCAGCCCCAATGCGCATAGAGTGCGCGTAATTCATCGACCCGCGCGCCGTAACCGTAAACAGTGATAAGCCATTTGCCGACGGTCTCGAAAAGAAGCGCTCCAATTGCATAACCGAGCACCGCTCCTGCGACCGAGCCGACCGTGCAGATCAACGCATAGATCCAGGCGCGTGACGGCCTAGCGAGCGACATCGGGATGAGAATAGCATCGGGCGGAACCGGGAAAAACGAGCTCTCGGCAAATGCGATGATGCCCAGCGCCCATGGCGCTTGCGAGCTTTCCGCGAGGCTCAGGGTCCAACGATAAAGCTTTTGAAACATAGTCGATCATTCACCGGGTCAGGCATCGGCTGGGTGCGAATGCAACGCAAAAGGGAAGATGGCCCCTGCTTATACCCGAGTGGACCACAATTGAAAGTAGCGGAAGCGTGGGCTGTTTTTCGGTCCCGATCCGGTGGCTCAGACGATGGTGTCAATGACGCCATCCTCAACGCGAAGGGCCGGTGACAATGGCAGTTTTGCCGGAAAGATCGATGTGCGTGGGGCCTCCATGAGTCATCTGGATCATCAACAGTGGGGTGCGCGGGCGCACTTGCTTTGCCGGTGCGCCAGTAGGCTGAAATCAATCAGTTGTGCTATGACAGCCAAGTGTTCATTTGCCACCAAACCGCAATTTGCCCTATGGAAACGCCGGCGTGCGCCTTCTCTGGATTGGAACAATAGTGACGTTGAATCTCTGCGCTTCAGCGATTTCGGCCGACCCCGTCGTGAGACCGACCGGCACCCCGTGGCCGGACACATTGCTCGCGCGGGTTGAGGCGCTCGCCTTGATCGAGACCCTGAACGCGAAGCTTCTTGGCGCCCATACCGCGACGGAAGTTCTCGATAAATGGTGCGCCGATCACAAAATGGCGAGCGATCCCACGGTTCGGGCGCGGATTGTTGCCGGCGCCAAAAAGCCGGTCTCGGCGGAACAACGCGAGAGGCTTCAAATCGGCGCCGACGAGAAAGTCGCCTATCGGCGGGTCGAACTCACCTGCGGAGAGCATGTCCTGGTCGAGGCGGATAATTGGTATGTGCCGAGCCGGCTCAGCCCGGAAATCAATCATGTCCTGGAAACCACCGACACGCCGTTTGGCCGGGCGGTCCAGGCGGTGAAGCCCATTCGCCAGAATTTTGCGGTCGAAATCCTGTGGAAGCCACTTCCCGACGGGTGGGAGCTGGGGCCGAGCGCGGCGGACCGGCCGCATGAGAGCCTGACTATACCTTGGCAGTTATTCGAGCATCGAGCGCTCGTCTACGATAGCGCGCATCGGCCGTTTTCGGAAGTGAACGAGATTTACACCCGCGAAACCCTGGCTTTTGGCCCGCCGTGAGCCCTTCCGTATAGGAAACGCGATGGCCGGCGCGCAGACCAGCTTGCGGAGTCTGTCAAAGCTGCTTCACAGCCCCATCGGCGCCCGTGCTTTGCCGTTCTTGCGAAGCCTTGGGCGTCTTGCGACCGATGTTGTGTTCCCGCCGGCCTGTCTCAACTGCCGCCAATCCACGGATAGGGCAGGCGGGCTCTGCGCCGCGTGTTGGGCGCAAATGCGCTTTATTGAGCGGCCTTTTTGCGATCGGCTCGGCACGCCTTTCGCGGCCGATTTCGGCCATGACGGGCTTATCTCGCCCGAGGCGGTTGCCGATCCTCCGGTTTACGGGCGTGCCCGGGCTGTGGCGCTTTTCGAGGACGGCCCGGCGCGCCAATTGGTGCATCGGCTGAAATACGGCGATCGGATGGAACTCGCCAAGCCGCTCGGGGCTTGGATGGCGCGCGCGGGCCAGGAACTTTTGACCGAGGCAGACCTCCTTGTGCCGGTTCCCTTGCATCGCCGTCGTCTTGCCGCCCGCCGCTTCAATCAGGCGAATGCCTTGGCGCAGGCGATCTCGGCCGAATCGGGCGTGCCGGTCGATCCTTTCGTCCTCGCCCGGGTGAAGCCGACCCCTTCGCAGGTGGGACTGTCGCGCTCGCAACGGGCGCTCAACATGCAGGGCGCTTTTCGGGTGTCGGAGCCGCACGCCGCGCGGCTCGAAGGGCGGCGCATTGTCCTGATTGACGATGTCATGACTTCGGGCGCGACCGTCAACGCCGCTTCTCGCGCGCTTCTTCGCAGTGGCGCCAAACATGTCGATGTGTTGGTTTTTGCCCGCGCGGTTTAGTGGCCGTGGGAAGGGCCAGCCCTAACAGAAGCGTGGCGCGCGGGGGCGCGCCACGCGGAAGATATGCCGGTCTGTCGGTCAGCTAAAGCTTATGCCGCCGAGCGCCAATAGCCCGACAAGAACAACAAAAAAGCCAGCGATAATGGCGATCATTCCGGCCTTTCCATACAGGCGACCCGTAAAATACGCCGCTGCGCCGAAAAGGATGATCATCGCAATCAAAATGACAAGGCTGGCGCCGCTGCCCTCTACTCTATCGATCTGACCGGTTCCAATGGGATTCACAATAGCCATCGTCCACTCCCTTTTTTCCCGCTTATTGGTTTCAGTCGGCCCCCCTCCCTGAGCCAAAACTCTCTGCGTATGATCTACGCAGTCAGCCGACCGTCTCCCTGCAGGGTTAGTAGCTCACGGGGTCCATGCTGCGGGGCATGGTCGCACATCCTAGCAGAGAATTTTGCGCTTTCATAGAATCTTCAAAATCCACTGATCCAGATCAGACTCTTTTAAAATAATCGTCAGGAATCCCCGGTGGGTTCTTTGTTCAATGCTCTGATTTTAAAGGTGTTGTGCTCAAAAAATAGGCGATTGATGAGGACGATGCAGAGGCAGCCTGGGCTCGTCCTCAACCACGTTCGTTCGACCCCGCCCGATCGACGAAGGTTGAGGTTGTCGTCCCATCTGACTTCCCAACATCTCTGGCGCGCCGCGTCAAAATCGCTTGGCGGCGATTCGGAAAATAGCTCAGGCAGCTCTGGCAGCCAGGTCCGGGGCCACCTTGAAAGTCGCTTCAGTTTTCGCCTTGATCTCGTCCAAGGTCACCCCGTCGGCAAGTTCGATCAGAGTCATGCCGCCGTGTCCTTCCTTGTCGATCGAAAATACCGCCAGATCGGTGATGACAAGGTCGACCACGGCGGTGCCGGTGAGCGGCAGGCTGCAGTGATGCAGCAATTTCGGCTGGCCTTTCGCGGTGTGTTCCATGACGACCACGACCCGCTTGACGCCAGCGACGAGATCCATTGCGCCGCCCATCCCCTTCACCATCTTGCCCGGGATCATCCAATTGGCGAGATCTCCGCGCTCGGAGACCTCCATCGCGCCCAAAATGGCGAGATCGATGTGACCGCCGCGGATCATGCTGAAACTATCGGCCGAAGAGAAATAGCTCGTGGTCGGGAGTTCGGTGACGGTCTGTTTGCCCGCGTTGATAAGGTCTGCGTCCTCTTCTCCCTCGAACGGAAACGGCCCCATGCCGAGCATGCCGTTTTCGCTCTGCAGCTGCACATGCATTCCAGCCGGAATAAAATTCGACACAAGCGTGGGAATGCCGATCCCCAGATTGACGTAGAAACCGTCGTGCAATTCCTTGGCCGCGCGCTCCGCCATCTGATCCCTGTTCCAGGCCATTTGCTCTTCTCCTCAGGCGGCGACGCGCGGGCGCGTCGTGTGTTTTTCGATGAGTTTGGTGATGTTGGGAGTGTGGATGATGCGGTGAACGAAAATCCCCGGCGTATGGATGCAATCGGGATCGATTTCCCCTGGCGCAACGAGATTCTCGACCTGTGCGACAGTTATTTTTCCGGCGCTTGCCATCATCGGGTTAAAGTTACGCGCGGTCTTGCGATAGACGAGGTTGCCTTCCGTATCGCCCATATAAGCATGGACGATCGCAACATCCGCGACGAGGCCACGCTCCATGACATAAGTGGCGCCATCGAATTCACGCAGCTCCTTGCCGTCCGCGATCACGGTTCCAACGCCGGTCTTCGTGAAAAAAGCCGGAATGCCGGCCCCGCCGGCCCGAATCCGCTCGGCGAGCGTTCCTTGTGGATTAAATTCCAGTTCGAGTTCACCGGAAAGATACTGGCGCTCGAAAAGCTTGTTCTCGCCGACATAAGACGAAACCATTTTTTTGATTTGCCGGGTCTCAAGAAGAAGCCCCAGGCCCGCCCCGTCGATGCCGGCATTGTTCGAGATCACGGTCAAATCCTTGACCCCCAAATCGCGGAGGGCCTCGATAAGGACATGGGGAATTCCGCAAAGGCCGAACCCGCCGGACATCAGGACCATTCCGTCCCTCACGATATCGGTAAGGGCCGCTCTGCCATCGGGGAAAACTTTATTCATGGTCGACCTCGCTGCGGCCCTCGCTTCCCGCTGGCCGGACTTAACTCTGCCATTTACCACGCTTCTCCGACCGCTGGCCGGGGTGCGGTAGCTGAAGTGCTTCTATCGGGTTGGAACCGCCGTAGTCTATATCCCAAGCAATGATTTTGCCAGGGCGGAGCAGGGGCCCCGCAGATTGCTCGGTTTTTTGAGGGCGTGTGATGGATCTCGGCTTGCCGAGCTTATCCGCCGGCCTTTTTTGGGCGGTTGCGAGACAATTCGGCTTTGCCGACATCAAAGGGCGGGCTTGGCCGCCGTGACCAGCGTGTTCACTCCATCCCGTCCACGAACCTCAACCGGCTTGAACCCGAGTTTTTCCATCAGCGCGAGGGAGGGGCCCAACCGCATGATGTGATCGGGCGATTCATCGCTGAAGAGATGGATGATCCATTGCTCCAGCAGATCCACCCGGTTGAGGGCCGAAAAAACTTGAAAATAATGGCGTATTTCATCCTGGGTCAGGCGCGTGTGTTGGGCGGTATCGTCGAGGCCATAGCGGTCCCCATTCACAAAAATGCCGCCAGGCCGCAGCACCCGAAAAATCTCGGCGAGGACGCGGACGCGATAGGCTTCGATGAAATTGTGCAGCGAATAGGCCGAAGCGACCAGATCGATACTTTCCGCCGGAAGGAATTGGAGGGCCGCGAGCGCATCCGCTTCGACCAGCCGCACCCGCCCTCGATCCATGAATGCCGACAAAGCGACGCGGGCTTGGTCCAGCATGGTCGGCTCGTTATCGACGGCAGTGATGATCAGATCCGCGCGGGATCGAAGCAGGGCCTCTGTGGTTCTGCCCGTGCCGCACCCGATCTCAAGCACGTTCAGCGCGCCCGTCTTCGATGGCGGCAAGCTCGCGACATAATCTCCAACGCATTGGCTCATCGCCGCTACGGCAGGGCAGATCAGATCGAGCAGTTGATATTCTTGGCCGATCGGACCGGAAAAAAGCCGTTCGACCTGGTCGTCTGCCGTGCTACCCGCGGCGATGCTCTGGCGCGTCAATGAGAATGTCCTGATAATATTGCGCCAGAGTCCGCGAACCCGATTGCGTCAATATCTGGATGGCTGAGTTCTGCGGCTCAATTACATCGCGTGCTTGTCGTTATGCATGGAAGCTCCCTCCGGTGCTGCGTCTTCCTTGGGCGCGGTATCATCCGGCTCGACCATGAAGTGGATCGGCACGCTGTGAAGCTTTTCGAAGATAAGAGTGCCATCGACCATCGAGTCTTCGGTCAATGCCTTGGTAATTTTGTTGAACCTGATTTGATAGGTGCTGGGGCTGAGTTCGATGCTGCCGTGCGGTTTGATCAAAAGCCCGTGCTCGACGACCTTGGAACTGAATTTGCCGTCTTTTTCGGTGATTTGATAAATAACGCCATCACCCGCTCCGTCGAGCGTCGCGCCCAGCAATGTCTCCGGCTCGTCGCCTTCGTTCTTGATTTCGATGACGCAAGCGTAAGTGCTCGGCGCGCCGGCGTCTACCATGCGAACCCAGGGGTGCCCGATCTTCAAATGGCCAACAGTCTCTTGATGCGCCAAGGCAGGCATAGCCCCAGCAGTTGCTAGGGCTGTTACGAAAGCAAACAGGGAAAACGACAATCTCATGGGTTTCCTCCAGCGTTTTTTAATGAGGTTATTTCTTGATTTGAACTAAGCACGAAATGGCAAAGCCGGGCAAGAATTGGTCGCCCTGCCGCGTTCGGATCAATTCAAGTTGATGGATGAGTCCCTGGAATCCCGAGCTGTTTCTCGGTCAAGGCAAGGGCGGCTGCGACAACTTGATCCATGTTGTCGTAGCGAATTCGGCCCCGGTAAAATACAGATTGGGCGGCTCTGTGGGCTAGGTGGGGACGTTGCAATCAGCTCCCGCGAGACGCATCAGATATTTTCCATAGCCCGACTTGCCATATTGATTCGCGTTCTCGATCAAACGATCGCGGCCGATGAAACCTTTATAGTAAGCGACTTCCTCCGGGCATGAGATCTTCAGGCCCTGACGACGCTCGAGAATCTCCACATATTTGCCTGCTTCCAGCAAACTATCGTGGGTTCCGGTGTCGAGCCATGCGAAGCCACGGCCCATGATCTCGACCGCTAGCTGTCCGCGTTCCATGTAGATCCGGTTAACATCCGTGATTTCGAGTTCGCCGCGCCCGGAGGGCTTCAAGGAGGCAGCGATGTCCAGCACGTTGTTGTCATAAAAATAAAGCCCAGTCACCGCTAGACTCGAGCGCGGCTTTGCCGGCTTTTCCTCGATTGAAATTGCCCGCCCGCGCCCGTCAATTTCGACAACGCCGTATCTTTCCGGATCCGCGACAACATAACCAAAAACGGTCGCGCCTGAGGGACTGGCCTGGGCCGACAGCAAAAGGTCCGGCAAGCCATGGCCATAGAAGATATTGTCGCCCAAGATCAATGCGACGTGATCATTGCCGACAAAATCGCGGCCGATCGTAAAGGCTTCCGCGAGCCCGCGTGGCTGATCCTGCGTCGCGAAACTGAGATGGATTCCGAGATTGCTCCCGTCGCCAAGCAGTTGCCTGAAAAGACCTTGGTCCTGCGGCGTCGTGATGATCAGAATATCGCGAATACCGGCCATCATCAGCGTAGATAATGGATAATAGATCATTGGCTTGTCGTAGACCGGCAATAATTGCTTTGAAACGACCAATGTCAGCGGGTAGAGCCGCGTGCCCGATCCGCCCGCCAATATAATTCCCTTCATCTTTCCGCCCGGCTTTCTTCGAGAAGCATTTCGACCGTCTCCTGCGCTCGTGTTTGCCAATCAGGCGCGCGATAGCCGAAGGTCGTATTGAAAAGGCGGCTATCGAGTTCGGAATTGGCGGGGCGCCGGGCCGGGGTTGGATATTCAACGCTCGCAATCGGTATCACTTGCGGCCGGCTCCCCGTCGCTTGCGCCTGAGCCTCGACGATGACGTTCGCGAGACCGCACCACGTGGTAACGCCCGTGCCCGCGAAATGATAGGTGCCGGGGGCATGGGCTCCGCTCGCCCAGGCACGGTCGATGGCGAAGATAGCTTCCGCCAAATCTTGGGTTGAAGTGGGACAGCCGTGTTGATCCGCGACGATACGCAGTTCCGGGCGTTCGCGCGCGAGTCGCAGGATTGTTTTGAGAAAATTCGCCCCAAAGCGGCCGTAAACCCAGGCCGTCCGCAGGATGAAATGGCGTTCGTTTTCGGTCCGAACCCGAGCCTCGCCCTCGGCCTTCGTCGCTCCATAGATGTTGATGGGAGCGATCGGATCCGTTTCCACGTAAGGGCCAGCTTTCGTCCCGTCAAAAACATAATCCGTCGAAATATGGATTATGGGCAAACGCTGCGCGGCAGCAGCGCGGGCGACAACTCCCGCGCCGACGACATTGGCGGCGTAGGCTGCTTCTTGCTCGGATTCCGCTTTGTCCACTGCGGTATAGGCGGCCGCGTTTAGGACGATACGGGGCTTCACCGAGGCGATCGCGGCCTCGACGGCAGAGGCATTGGCTATATCGGCCTGCTCGCGCGTAAAACCGGCGACCTCGATTTTTTTGGTCTTCGCAAGTGCCATCACTTCGCGCCCGAGCTGACCTCCAGCTCCGAAAACGAGGATTGGTCCGCTCATGCGAAGGTTCCAAGCCGTTCGCCCCGATAGAGGCCCGAGCGGATCCGGTTCCACCATTGTGGATTGTCGAGATACCATTGAACGGTCTTGCGGAGGCCGGTGTCGAAAGACTCGCGCGGCTCCCAATTGAGCTCGCGCTTGATCTTGCCCGCGTCTATCGCGTAACGCCGATCATGTCCCGGGCGGTCGGAAACAAATTCAATCAGCTCTTCGCGCGGTTTGCCCGAGGAAGCCGGCGCCAATTCGTCCATGAGTCGGCAGATGTGGCGCACCACCTCCAGATTGGTTTTCTCGCTCGCTCCGCCGACATTGTAGCTTTCGCCGGTCGTTCCCGACATCGCGATCTGAATGAGAGCCCTGGCGTGATCCTCGACATACAGCCAATCGCGGATATTGCCGCCATCGCCATACACGGGAATGGGCTTGCCCTCGAGCGCGTTTAAAATCGCCAGCGGAATGAGCTTCTCAGGAAAATGATAGGGCCCATAGTTGTTGGAACAATTGGAGCTGACTACAGGCATGCCATAGGTATGATGCCAAGCCCGCACCAAATGATCGGAGGCAGCCTTGGAGGCTGAATAGGGTGAGTTCGGCTGATAGGGGCTCGTTTCTAGAAATAGGCCTTGCTCGCCAAGCGAGCCAAACACTTCGTCGGTGGAGACATGATGAAAGCGAAACCGCGCTTGTTCGATCCGGTTGAGGTTCTGCCAATGGTGGCGTGCAGTTTGAAGGAGCACGTAAGTGCCCATGACGTTGGTTTCGATAAAAGCGCCTGGCCCATCGATGGATCGATCGACATGGCTTTCAGCGGCAAGATGCAGGACGATGTCAGGGCGAAAATTTTCGAAAATTGGCCGTATCGCCCGCGCATCGCAAATGTCGGCCTGTTCAAACGCATAGCGCGGATCGGCAGCGACGCTGGTGAGATTATCGAGATTTCCGGCGTATGTTAGCTTGTCGACGACGCAAACCTCATGGGGCGTTTCCGTGATCAAATATCGGACCACCGCCGAGCCGATGAAGCCTGCACCTCCTGTGACGAAAAAACGTCTGCTCATGTTTTTATCAAACATCAAAAGGTGAAACAAAGGCTTTGAAAAAGGGGAGATCGGCGTCCTTTTTGGAGATCACGACATTTGCCGGTTCGACAGGCCACGAGATCGCCAAATCCGGATCGTCCCAGCGAAGGCCAGCATCGCAGGAAGGCGCGTAATAACTATCGACTTTGTAGGCGACCTGCGTATCTGGCTCAAGCGTACAAAATCCATGCGCAAAGCCGCGCGGCACGAAGAGCTGCTCGCCTCCGTCCGCGGTCAAGGTTGCCGAGCACCATTGGCCGTAACTAGGACTGGCCGGGCGTAAATCCACAGCCACATCGAAAATCGCGCCGTGCAGCACGCGCACCAATTTTGTTTGAGCCGCCGGAGGGCGTTGAAAATGAAGGCCCCTCACGGTTCCGGCTTTGCGCGAAAGCGACTGATTATCTTGTATGAAAATAGCGTCGATGCCGATCTCAGCGTAACTCTGCGCGTTGAAAGTTTCGACGAAATATCCACGTTCGTCGCTAAACTTCTTTGGATGAAGCAAGGCTACACCATCGAGTTTAAGGGCTTTCACTTCCAACGACATTTGCAACAGCTTCCCCGGCCATCGGCCATGATGCGGTAATGAATATCACATACGGCTGCGTCAACAGCCTTTCGAAGCAGATGGAGATGAAGCGAGAAACGCGTCGCACATCAGTTGCATTACAGGACCAATCTACCACTTTTACTCTGCATATCAATAACACGACAAAATTTGCCGCACCTCGATGAGGCAGCGGCAGGCCCTACGCTCAGTTTGTGACAAGCATTATAAGTCAGGCCGTACTTGCCTTAGCCTGCGGCTTCGCATGGCGCAGAAGATATTCTTCCAAGGAAGAGCCGGCGCGTTCCCATGTAAATTGGCGTATGTTGTTCGTCCCACGCTCTTGAATGGCACGCCGCAATTCGACGTCATCGGTAACAGCGATCAAGTTTGCGAGCATTTTCGCGCGGTCGCCTGGAGCGCTGAGGAGAGCTGTATCTCGGTCGGTAGCATAATCCCGGAAGCCGCCGATATCGGTGCCGACGAACACACATCCGCAGGCCATGGCCTCGGCAGGTGGCAAGGCCCACCCTTCTTCCCTGCTGGCTCCGAGATAGACAGCGTGCTTGTTGTATATTTCCCTGACCAGAAAATCCTGGTCTGGATTTTGATAATACGTGATCCAGTCGGGGACCTCAGCTCCGCGCGCCATGGCGCCGAACATCGTGACCGGAACGTCCGGGTATTTCTGGTGGAACATCGTCAGAACGGCCAGCGCGTCGGGTACGCCCTTCATTTTCTGAATATGGTACATCGAGACTATGCTCATGGGCCGTTGCGCCGGCGGCTCCGTGATCAAGAATTTTCCAAAATCGATTCCATTCGGAATGTGTTGGATATTTGAAGCACCGAGTTGTGCGCCGACGTCCGCAAGCCATTTGGATATGACAATCTTGAACAGGGGCAGGCGCCAAGTCGCGTCGACCGCCTCTTTAGGTCCAGCCCATGTTTCGTAATGCTGGATCAGGTAAAATTTGGCGCCCTTTTTTGCTCCGAGCGCTGCGACGGGTGCCGCCGTCTGCCAACCGGTTGCAACGATTGCATCCGCGTCGGATAAATTGGCGTCCGTAAAATTGGGCACGAGCCTCAGCCGAATCCGCGGATTGAATCGATGCCAAGACACCAACGGACGATGCAGCAGACGAATCCTCAGAGCCCAAAGCCATCGTTTCAGGAATTCAACCGGCGACCATGACCCGTCATCGGGCCGCGGACCTCGCATGTAGACAATATTGACCTCGTGGCCGCGGCGGGCGAGAAAATCGGCATATTCGTAAACGACACGGTATCCTCCGATCGGTTCGGGACGATAATCGGGGAGCACGAGGGTTACGCGAAGAGGCGTCATCATAGAGTTCTCCCCCGACGCAGTGGCAGCACGCGGAGAGCGAAACGCCGAAACGCATCTTTATCTTCGTCAGTCCAAAACTTTAGC
This sequence comes from Beijerinckiaceae bacterium, assembly GCA_004564215.1. Classification (NCBI taxonomy): domain Bacteria; kingdom Pseudomonadati; phylum Pseudomonadota; class Alphaproteobacteria; order Hyphomicrobiales; family Beijerinckiaceae; species Beijerinckiaceae bacterium. Next base: position 3,278,542 of record CP024846.1, read on the forward strand.
AACGTCAGGGCTCCGAAAAAGACGCCCAGGTATAGCAAACCTGTAGCGGTGACCAGTGAGAGTTCAAACCATCGGCTGAGCGAGTATCCGACGGGAAAGGCGAGTTCTATGAGCCAGACTGCGAGGCAGGCGACGCCCGTCGAGAAAACTAATTTCCAGATCCAAACGCCAATGGATCGCGACCATGGGAATTTGAAAACGTGGTGAAACAGAACCAAGAAATAGAGGGAACCAATGATGTTCCCGATGATCGTACCCACAAGAATACCGGCGATGCCGAACGGCTTGGCTAGGACGACGGTGATTATGACATTCAGCACCGATGAAACCCAGGCGTAATAGGTTTCATAACGAGGTAGCCCGGCGCCCCTGACAATCGTCGTGCCAGCGCCGGTTAAGTTATTGAGAGCGAAAGAAATTGACAAAGCTATGGTGACATACGCGGCCTCTGGGTTGGGCTTGCCCAGCCAAACCGTCAGGATATGACCGGCCGCAATGGAAACGAAGCCGGTAATCATCATCGTGATGAGCATCAGGTATCGCGACGTATGGGTATAGAAAACTTCTATACTGTTTGGATCGTTTTTTATTCTTATACTCGATGCGGCGGGCATAACGGCCGAAAGCAATTGAAAGGGGAGGACTCGGTTGAGCGCCGCCAGACGATTGCCGAGCTGATAAAATGCAACGGTTTCCAAGTTGACGAAGGCCGCGATGATCAGCTTGTCGGCTTCAAGGTTTATGAGTGCCGAGAGGCCGTTGAGCTGCATCCATCCCCCAAACGCGAACAGCTTGCGGACTAGCGAAATGGGAATTTTGCGGGGGTCGGAGAAGACGCGCGGTTCGCGGCGGACAACGATTAGAAAAGTTGAGACGCCATTCACAAACAACTGCAAGTAAACGAGCATAATGGCAGCAATTACCGTAGGATATAATGGTATAATAATAAATACAGAGATCCCATATATGATTTGGCCGACTAGGCCAATAGAGGCGGTTATGTCCATCCGGTGCAAAGACACGAGCCTTGCAGAGAAGATACCGCTAATTCCAGATAGAATAAAGTATAAAAACATTGATATAATACAGATACGCGCTAAATCCTGCATATCGCTATTTACGGATAATAAATTGCTTAGAGTCGGCGCCAAATAATAAACAATGGGAGTGAAGACGACACCAAGTAATAGGTAAAAAAGGGTCGCGAATGTCGTGACTTGGCGTACGGCCAAAGGGTCATCGCGTTCCGAAAATTCCGTGAAGTGCTTGATCAGGCCGGGGCCAATGCCAAAGTCGAGCAATCCGGCATAGGCCGCCAGGGAGCCAAGGATCGCAAACAGGCCGAATTGTTCCGAGCCCAAATGATTGAACAGGATCGGCGCAGTGAAGAAACCGATCAATAAAGATGCAATTCGAGCCCAGGTCCCAACCGCCGTGTTAATAATGATTCTGCGGGTCCTGAAATCCAAACTGTCATCTCCATTGACTCCACAGTCGCGGGGTGCCGCGGGTAGCTGCGGATGCTATCAACCTAAAGCGGTGTAAGGGGGCTGCCTTGGCAAGGATAAGGAATCGGAGGGCGGTTCACGCGGTTTCCTTGTAGTGAAGTAGAGGCCGTAAAACCAGCGCCCAGGCGCAGTCCTTCACGAGCGCGTGGAACCCCAGGCCACCGGATTCGAAGGGTTTGTAAGCGTCTCTTTTCAGGAGCTTCACAAAGATCGAGATTTGCTTGGTGACCGGCGGTGATCCGTGCAGAGCGGCGCGCAGCTCATAGACCTTTGCAAGGCCTTCCCACCGGCGGCTCGACAGTTCCGCCTGCCGCGCAAGGGCGGCGTCCGGCAACCTTGCCGCCGCCAGCGAAAGAATTCTTGCGCGTTCACTCGCCATCCCCTGATGGATCAGCAGGTCGTCCCGGGAAAGGGCTATCTTGCGCTTAAACATCGACAATCGGGTCGATTTTTTTGCACCGAACAAGTTAGCCCCGTGTTGCCGGTAGCTCGCGAGCGGTTCAGCCAGTGCAACGGTTTTCCCGAAGCTGGAGGCCAAAAAATACACCCATCGGTCGTGGGCGAGCAGGCCCTCTTTCTTGTGATTGTCGAGACCGCGTGAAGCAGGGTCTATGAGGCTAAGCAAAGACCTTTCGAAGACTTCCGTAAAGCCGAAGAAACCGCCCCAGGGAGGAAGCGTTAAAGGCTGCCAAACTTTCGTGTTTCGGATTTTTTGGGAAAAGAACCCAATGTTGTTTGAGTCTTCGTCAATCAAGTCGGCGGGGTGGGCACACAGCAACGCTTTTTCGGCCTTGAGTGCCGCCGTGCAGCGCTCCAGTTTTTGCGGATACCAGATGTCATCCTGGTCGCAGAAGGCAATATATCTGCCCGTTGCCAAGGCCGTGGCCGTGAGAAAGTTTTCGCCATATCCGAGGCGCTGCGGATTTCGACGGATTCTTACGGGAAACGGCGCTCTTTGCGCAAAAGCTTCGACGATCGAAAGCGTGCCATCGGTCGATCCATCGTCAGACACGATCAGCTCAACCGGCGGCAAAGTCTGCGCAGCTAAACTTTCGAGCTGAGCTGCGACGTGCTTTTCCCCGTTGAACGTCGCCATGACAATAGAAACGTCTTGTGCTCCATCAAGGCGAGTGCCGACGAATTGGGGTTCTGAGGCCACAGCAGTTTTTCCCTATTCCCACGCGTTATCGAGGCCGCCCACGCCGCGGCTGAGTCCAGCTCGATTCGAAGCGGAAGCTTGAGCCGCAAGTCCGAGTTCCGGACGCGATCGGTCCATCGCTATCAAGCTTGCGATTAAGCCCAATGTGGCGCCGACCCCGACACCGAGATCTGGCGTTGTCCCCGCCAGCGCTCCCATGACAAAACCTGGCAGCAGGCTGAATTTGAGCGCCGTCGCAAACTCAGCCATGAGGCGGTCGCCGCGGCAGCGCTGGATGTAAAGGCGGACAATAAACCAGGCGAGCAGGGCTGACCCGATAATGCCGGTATTGCACAGGATGCCCACGTACCAATTTGAGGTGCGCTCCGAACCGAGGCCGACGCCGAGGCCGCCTGTCGTATATAAAGCTTCCATTCCGACCCGCGTCCACATCGATCGTTCGGCGTAAGAGTCGGACTCGGTTTTTTTGAAGATGGTTTGATCGATCATTTCATAAACCGAATCGAGCATATTCGGTGCAAGCACAATGACCGCAACCAGCATGAAGGTAGCGGCGAGCACCAGTCCTGCTTCCCATTTCAAACTCTCGCGGGCGGGAGCATCCGGGGAAAGCGCACGGCGCAGCCAATTTCCCCCGTAGACCAGGCCGAAGATGGCAAGTCCGACATAGGCCGTCGAAGAGGTTGAAAGCGCAGCCATCGCAATTGACCCGAAAATAGCTACGGGTACGAGCCGGTCACGCCAAAACGGATTGTCGAAACATGGGCGCAGGAAGGCAAGGCTTGCCGCAGCCCCTACGCAGGCCGATCCGAAAGAGGAAGCCTCCGGCGTCAGGCCCACCACGCGCCGGGCCCCGGCCATCTCGACGTTAACGAGCAGGCCATATTTGGCATTTCGAAACACGTCCAAAGTGTCGCCGAGGCCTACGGCCGAAAACACGATGTCGACAAGGCCAGTGCCAATTAAGACGAAACTTCCGACCAGGACCGCTTGCAGAAAATGACGTCGGAACGAGGCGTTTCCTCCGGCCAAATAGAATGCGAGGGCCATGCCGATCGATAAGGTCATGTAGGCAGGCTGGGTAAAATTCGCAGAGGTCGGCTCAAGAGGCACGGCCCAGGGCACGTTCGCATTGATAGGGATGACCTCGACCAAATGAGAAAAAAGCCGCGGCATTACATAGGCAGTAAAATATCCATAAATGAGAAAGATAAAAAGGAGGCCCAATCGTGCCGGATCAATCGCAGTATCGAACGCGAGGCGCAGTTGGCCATTGAATAAGACCATTTTGCAAATGAGAAACACGGCGCAGACCGACTGCGCTACGAGATTGACGCCGACGGACTCGTTGGGAATCATGGCCAGCGCCATAAACGGGCCAAATGCAAAAAACAGATAAAGCAGAAAGGGACCGCGCGTAAACACACCAATGATGAGCAAGATCCAAAATAACACCCCTGGCCAGGTCATCGGCAAATTCCAATAGAAATAGCTTTAATTGTTCATTTCCTATTTTGGTAAGGGGCTCGCCATTGTTCTCGCCACTGTGCGTTCCCACACATCGCAAAAGATGCGCGATTTTTTTTATTCGCGCATTACGCTTTCCATCTGCATAAAAGGCTGAGTGATAACGCGTTCGATCACTCGGAAACTTGGGGTAAGCAATGAACGGCCGTCACCTGATAATCTTGTAACCTTTCGGTTACCAGCCTGCAAAGTGTGGTTCACAACAAGGTGTGACGCCAAATTATGGATCATTGGCGCTCCCTAGGGGAATCGAACCCCTGTTTTCGCCGTGAGAGGGCGACGTCCTGGACCGCTAGACGAAGGGAGCCTAAAGTTAGGCAACAGCCTTCTATAACGCGGCGGGCAACGCCGCAAGCTTGGTCGGATGCGGTCCACACGCCGCCGGTTCGGCTTTCTCCGTATGGTAGCGGTTTAGACAGCAAAAAATCACAAGAAATCGCGTCCAGCCCTGTTTGGGCGCTGTTGAGCAAAAGGTGCGGACTCGAAAATGGGCCGCCCGCCCAATAGATGGGAATCATGACAGATCTCCTTGTGGAACCGCCGCGGCCGCCCGCACCCGTCCCACGCGACGCGCCGCTTGGCCCCTTATCGACGATGCGGGTCTTACGACGAAATCCGATCGAGACCTGGACCAAAGCGCACTTTGAATTGCCGATTCTGATGGGTCCGACGATCCTCGGCACCATTGCCGTCCTGAACGAACCTGCCGCCATTCGCCGCGTCTTCGTCGACAATACGGCCAATTATTGCAAAGACGCTCTGCAAAAACGAGTCCTCGGGCAGGGCTTGAGCGATGGGCTCTTGGAAGTCGAGGGCGACGACTGGCGCATGCAACGGCGCACCTTGGCGCCGCTCTTTACCCCCAAGACGGTGAGCTCTTTTGCCGTCGCGTTCAACGCCGCGGCAGAGGATCTTGTTGCCCGTTGGAGCCGTCTGCGCGAAGGACGCATCATCGATGTTCAGCCGGAAATGGCGCGGGTAACACTCGACGTTCTCGGACGCACAATCTTTTCGGATGGGCTCGGGCGGGACCTCGATGAGTTCGCGACGGTGATCTCCGGCTATTTTGCGACGGTCGGACGACTCGATCCTTTCGATCTTCTGGATTTTCCGGAATGGGTCCCACGTCTGACCAAGTTTGGAAGCGGCTCGGTGCAGAGTTTCTTCGCTGGCGTGGTCGATTCTATTATCGACAAACGCAAGCAGCTCCTTGCCAAGGACAGGGCCAATTCCCCGCGCGATATCCTTACCCTCTTGCTCGAAGCCGAGGATCCGCAGACGGGGGCGGGATTAAGCTCCGCGGAAATCAAAGCCAATATTTTGACCTTTATTGGCGCTGGTCACGAGACCACCGCCAATGCCTTGACCTGGTCCTTGTTTCTCCTCTCGCTTTCGGAGGAATGGCGGGAAAGGCTCGCCGAAGAGGCCGATCTGGTTTTGCCGGGTCCCGTGGAGGACTATGCCGGAAGGCTCGTTCAAACGAGGGCGGTGATCGAGGAGGCTATGCGGCTCTATCCGCCCGTCGCCAGCATGAGCCGGCAGGCATTGGGGCCCGACGATCTCACTGGCCGGCGCATCCGCAAAGGTACCCTGGTCATGGTGTCGCAATGGGTCTTGCACCGGCACCGTCTGCTTTGGGACAATCCAGATTGCTTTGATCCGCGCCGGTTTCTGCCCGGCGCGCGGGAAAAAATCGATCGCTTTGCTTATCTGCCCTTCGGCGCGGGTCCGCGCGTGTGCATCGGCGCGTCCTTCTCGCTGCACGAGTCGGCAATCATCCTTGCCCATATCATGCGTTCGTTCCGGCTCGAACTTAAAAGAAACTATCGGGTGCGTCCGGTGCAGCATATCACCCTGCGGCCGGAGGGTGGCCTGCCGATGATTTTGCGACGGCGGGGGTCTGGCGTCAGCGCGTGAATGCGCGCGCTTCAACCAAGCGGATAGGCGGCCTCGACGATATAAGGGCCGCCGCCGGTCGAGGCTCGCGACGAAAACAGGACGAACCTCCGGGCCTCAAATCGGCGTGACAGGAAAAAGCCGCGCGTGGCCAGATATTCGGCCACACCCATGCAGGAGGCCGCGCGCAGCCGCGCCAAGGTGACATGGGGGGTGAATTTGCGAGGTTCCGGCGCGATGCCGATACGGCGGAACAGCCGTTCCTGTTGGGCTTGAAGTTCGACCAGATCGGTGCCCGGCTTCGCTTTGGCGACGATCGCCCTTGGCTTGGCGCCACCAAACGAACTCAAACCTTCAAGTGTCACGGTAAAAGGCCGCCGGCGGATTTGCTCCAGGGACGAATGAACCTCACGCGCTGTCGCATCATCGATATCGCCGATGAAACGCAAGGTCATGTGGTAATTTTCGACATCGATCCAGCGCGCCCCGCAAAGCCCGCCGCGCATCATTGCGAGGTCGGTTGCAAGATCGGAGGGGATTTCGAGGCCCGTGAACAACCGGGGCATGGATCCCTCCTCGTCGATGGCGAGGCGCCACGAATCATCGCGGTGCCTAGCGGATGATATCAGCAGCTATAAGTATACCGAAGATTCGCCTCCGAAGGAAACCCCGGGCCTCAAAAACGGGGTGAATTATCGGTCGGGCTGAGCTTTCAGCCCCAATTTTTCGATAAAGGTGCGAATGTCGGGAAGAATGGCTTGAACGATGCGCTCGACCCCGGCGGAGCTTGGATGCAAGCCGTCCGGTAATTTGAGGGTTGGATCGCCGACCACCCCTTCAAGAAAGAACGGATAAAGCGGCACGCCGTATTTCGTGGCGAGGTCCGGGTAAATCGCGTCGAAGCGGGTTTTATAGTCCTGGCCGAGGCTTGGGGTGGCTTTCATCCCCGCTATCAAAGTTTTGATGTTGCGCGCCTTCAATTCTGCGAGAATAGCGTCCAGCGCGGCCTCCGTCACATTTGGGTCAATCCCGCGAAGCATGTCATTTGCGCCCAACTCCAAAATAACACCGTCGGCGCCGTCGGCCAGCGTCCAATCGAGGCGCGCGAGACCGCCCGAGGAGGTCTCGCCGGAGACGCCGGCGTTGACGATCTTGACGTCATAGCCTTCCGTGCGAAGCGTCTTTTCGAGCACCGCCGGAAACGCGGCCTCGGCCGGCAGGCCAAAGCCGGCGACGAGGCTGTCTCCGAAGACGATGAGTTTCACCTCCGGCGCCTCGTTCGGTGTGGTCGCTTGGGCAGGGCGGAGCCAAGCTGACAGCATCAGCGCGGCCGTAAGTCGGAGGAATTCGCGGCGATGGCCATAGGCACTTGGCCGCGGGTATGGCATCGGAATAGGCGGGGCGGGTTTGGAAGCATTGGATGGCATGGATGGATGGACCTGTGGTTGAACTTGAAAACGTGCATCTGAGCCTGGGGCGCGGTGCGGCGAGGGTTCATATCCTCAAGGGGATCTCGCTCAAGATAGGGCGCGGCGAAACAGTAGGTTTGGTGGGGCCGTCGGGATCTGGCAAATCCACGCTCTTGACGGTCATGGCTGGCCTTGAGCGGCCGGATATCGGTACGGTCAAGGTGGACAATGTCAGCCTCGATCGGCTGGGCGAGGATGCGCTCGCGCGTTTCCGTGGCAAACGGATCGGGATCGTATTCCAATCGTTCCACCTCATTCCAACCATGACTGCCCTCGAAAATGTCGCGATACCCCTTGAATTGGCGGGTGCCGACGCGCCCTTCGAAAGGGCGAGGGCGGAGCTCGATGCGGTGGGGCTGGAGGATAGACTTGCGCATTATCCGGCACAATTATCGGGCGGCGAACAGCAGCGCGTCGCGCTCGCCCGCGCGCTGGCGCCCAGTCCTTCGATCCTCGTCGCCGACGAGCCGACCGGAAATCTCGACGAGGCGACAGGTCAAAGCATTATTGACCTCATGTTCGCGCTGAAGCGCGAGCGCGGCGCGACGTTGATCCTGGTGACCCATGATCTCGCGCTCGCTGCCAATTGCGATCGCAAAATCAGGCTGCGGTCTGGCCGCATTGAGGATGTTGCCGAAACTACGGCGCCTAAAATGACCGTGTAAGGGCTGGCGTGCGGCGCTTGTCCGCGTGGATCAGATCTGACCCCGAATTGGATTGGCACTCACAGCATTTCCTTCAGTTTTTTTGCTGCGCGCGGCGCGAAATAGGTGAGGATCGCGTCGGCGCCGGCGCGCTTGAAGCACAGCAAGGATTCCAGCATGGCTTTATCGGCGTCGATAAAGCCATTGTTGGCCGCTGCCTGGATCATCGAATATTCGCCGGAGACTTGGTAGACGAAAGTCGGCATTCCGAACTGATCCTTGACCCGAAAGAGGACATCCAGATAAGGCAGGCCAGGCTTCACCATGATCATGTCGGCACCTTCCTCGATGTCGAGCGCGACCTCGCGCAAGGCTTCATCGGAATTCCCCGGATCCATTTGATAGGTGCGCTTGTCGCCGATCAGCGTCGCATTGGTGCCGACCGCATCGCGGAACGGACCATAAAACGCCGAGGCATATTTGGCGGCATAAGACAAAATCTGAACATCATCGAAATTTTCGCCGTCGAGCCCGGTCCGGATCGCGCCGATGCGGCCATCCATCATATCGGAAGGGGCGATGACATCGGCTCCAGCGCGGGCTTGATTCAAGGCTTGCTGGACCAGGACAAAGACCGTCTCATCGTTCAAGATCCGGTCGCCGCGCAGAAGTCCGTCATGGCCGTGGTTGGTATAGGGGTCTAGCGCGACATCGGTGATCAGGCCGAGATTTGGCACCTCACGCTTGATCGCACGGCAGGCACGGCAAATAAGATTTTCAGGATTGAGCGCTTCGCTGCCCTGGGCGTCGCGCAAGCCGGCGTCCGTGTAGGGAAAAAGAGCGAGCGCCGGAATGCCAAGTTGCGCCGCCTCAAGGGCCGCGCGCACGGCCTGGTCGATCGATAGCCGCTCGACCCCCGGCATGGCTGCTACAGCCTCGCGGATATCTTCCCCGTCGCGGAGAAAAATCGGCCAGATCAAATCCGCGGTGGTCAGGCTATGTTCGCGGACGAGTTTTCGCGTCCAGTCCGCTTTGCGGTTACGCCGCATGCGGACGCCGAGGTCGAGCTTGGCCGGCCGATCAAGGGTGGCCGCGGCGGCGCGCGCCGAAGGGTCGCTTTTCGAGGACTGAGGTAAAGGCCAAACCATGCAGGGCTCCCGGCGAGGGGTTCGCTTCATAGCACATGGGGGCGGCAAGGTTTCAAGTCTTAAGGACGCGGATAAAACGACCCGCCGTCACGGCGCCTCCGCAGGGCGAGACAATAATTCGCGCGCGGCGGCGATGACCGAGGGATCATGCCCGGACTGACCCGCAAAGGCGAGGAGAAGGGTTTCATCGGAGCCAAGATGATCGAGAACGGCCGTCAAAAATCCAGGATCCGCCGCGGCCGCCCGCAAATGCTCCAAGCCGAGGCCCGATAAAGCCAGGAAACGTTCGAGCCTGGGGGCATCCCCGGCCAAGAAAGACAGGGCGTCGACGGCGATCATTTCGGCTGAATCTCGACTGGGTTTTGCAATTTTAGGCTTAGGACCCAGAAAATTGAGCTTTGACATGATAACGGTTTCTCTTTCGTCAATTTCTATCCGTTAATGGCGGGTACGACTGGATTTTCGAAGCGCGGCCAGTTGGCTGCCCGGAGCCGGGATTAGTAGATGCAAAAAACCATTCTGATCGTAGAAGACAATGAATTGAATATGAAGCTCTTCAACGATCTTCTTGAAGCGCATGGCTACAAGACGGTGCAAACCCGCAGTGGCGTCGAGGCGCTCGAACTCGCGCGTTTGCACAAACCCGATCTTATTTTAATGGATATCCAATTGCCGGAGGTGTCCGGGCTTCAGGTCACGCAATGGATCAAAGCCTGCGAGGATCTGCGCCATATCCCGGTAGTCGCCATTACCGCTTTCGCCATGAAAGGGGATGAAGAAAAGATCAGGCAAGGGGGATGCGAGGCCTATCTATCGAAACCGATCTCCATCGTGAAATTTTTAGAAACCGTGCGCCATTATCTTCACGAGCAATAGCCCTCAAAGCTGTGTCAAGGGCTTCGGCGTTGAGCGGCGACCCAACCGGTCACGCTATTCGACAACACAATATATCCGAAATTCAATATTTGACCGGATTTCGCTGCACTGCAATTTGTAACTGAGCCGATCTCGCTGCAGCGGCCGAGCTTTGCACCGCTCCCGCGGGTCGCCCCTCGGCCGCGTTAACGAAAGAAACGGCGAGATAAATAAGGCGATTGCAATTTGCCGTGTTCGCGGGTTAACTTGCCGTGCCGAGCATGATTTTTATCTGCGGCGTGACGCAGGCTCCTTGAAGAAAGCCTTGCTCGCAGCCGTGCGTATCATAATGCGTATTCGGCAACGAACTTAGATACCCTGCGGAGTGCTCGGGTCCGCCGCATCTCCTGGGTCCGTAGGGTTGGCCGGCGTGCAGATGGTTATAGGAGTGGCCTCCTCGAAACGCCATTTGCCGCCGGCCACCTTCGCGTCATAGCCCCAGCGGCCCGCCTCATTGGTCGTCCGCGACGAGGAATGACCCTCACACCAAGACAAGGTCTGTCGCGGCGGCAAAGGCGGCCCGCTCCTGGATGAAGGCGAACCGGGCCTCCGGCTTGTTGCCCATCAACCGCTCGACGGAATCCGCCGTCCCCTCCTGATCGTCAGCCAGGACCACCACCCGCTCCAAGCTGCGCTTGGCTGGGTCCATCGTCGTTTCTTTAAGTTGGGCCGGAAGCATTTCACCTAACCCTTTGAAACGGCTAATCTCTATCTTGCCCTTACCGGTTAGTGTCTTGGCGATCAATTCGTCTCGATGGGACTCATCGCGGGCATAAACATGCTTGGCGCCTTGGGTCAGCCGGTAGAGCGGCGGAACCGCGAGATAGAGATGGCCGGCTTCAACGAGCTTCGGCATCTGCCTGAAAAAAAAGGTGATGAGCAAAGAGGCAATATGGGCGCCGTCGACATCGGCGTCGGTCATGATGATGATTTTTTCGTAGCGGAGATCTTGCTCCTTGTATTGCGCGCCGGTGCTGCATCCCAGCGCCTGGACAAGGTCGGACAGCTGCTGATTGCCGGCGAGCTTGTCGCGCGTGGCGCTCGCGACATTCAGGATCTTTCCCCGCAACGGAAGCACCGCCTGATTGGTCCGATTTCGGGCCTGTTTCGCAGAGCCGCCGGCGGAATCGCCTTCGACAATAAAGAGTTCAGAGCCTTGAGCTGAATTGTTAGAGCAATCCGCGAGTTTTCCGGGGAGCCGGAGCTTGCGCGTCGCCGTCTTCCGCGCGACATCCTTTTCAGCGCGGCGGCGCAGCCTCTCCTCGGCACGCTCGACGGTCCAATCCAGAAGTTTTGCGGCGTGCAGCGGGGAGGCGGCGAGCCAATGATCGAAGGCGTCCCGCAGCGTCCCTTCAACAATGCGCGCAGCCTCATTGGACATCAGCCGGCCTTTGTTCTGGCCTTGGAACTCGGGCTCCCGAAGAAAGATGGAAATCAGCGCGGCGCAGGACGCCATGATGTCGTCGCCCGTCACCGCGGCGGCGCGCTTGGCCTGTCCGATTCGCTCGGCGTGGTCCTTGAGGCCGCGCACCAGCGCCGCACGCAGTCCCGCCTCATGGGTCCCGCCGTCCGGGGTGGGGATTGTGTTGCAATAGGAGTGAACGAACCCGTCGTCGAAACTGAGCCAGGCAAGGGCCCATTCCAGCGATCCGTGGCCGCCGGGCTTTTCGACCTTGCCGGCAAAAATCTGATCGGTGACGAGGTCCTTGCCCTCGATATCCTGAAGAAGATAATCCTTGAGGCCGCCGGGAAAGCGAAAAACCGCCTCGGCCGGAACGCCGGAATTAGCCTCGAGCCATTCCGCCGCGCAGTGCCATCGGATCTCTACCCCGCCGAAAAGATAGGCCTTCGCCCGCGCCATTTTGAACAGCCGCGCCGGCTTGAAATGGGCGCCCTTGCCGAAGATCTTTTCGTCCGGCTTGAAGCGGACGCTCGTGCCGCGCCGGTTTTGGACTTTTCCGAGTTTTTCAAGCGCGGTTTTGGGGTGGCCGCGTTCGAAAACCTGCCGATAAAGAGTTTGACCCCGCGCGACTTCGACTTCCAGACGTTCCGACAGCGCGTTGACCACGGAAATGCCGACGCCATGCAAGCCGCCGGAGGTGCTGTAGGCTTTCGAGTCGAATTTGCCGCCGGCATGCAGCGTCGTCATGATGACTTCGAGCGCCGATTTCTTGGGAAATTTCGGGTGCGGGTCGATCGGGATGCCGCGCCCATTGTCGGTGACGGTGAGAAAGCCGGAGGCCTCATAACGAACATCGATGAAACTGGCGTGGCCGGCTACTGCCTCGTCCATCGCATTATCGATGGCCTCCGCGAAAAGATGGTGGAGCGCGGCTTCATCGGTGCCGCCGATATACATGCCGGGCCGCCGCCGGACCGGCTCCAGCCCCTCCAGCACCTCGATCGAGGCGGCGGTATAGCCGGCTTCGCCTGGGGTCGAAAGGTCCAGCTCTTTCGGCGATGGTTTGGACGCCGAGCCTTGACGATTTGGTCCCGATCGCGTCGACGGTTCTCTGCGTGCCGCATTGCCGAAGAGGTCACCATTCCTTGCCATGTACCGGTCCGTCCTCCAAATTCGCGTTGGTTAGTCGCCCCTGCCTTGAAGTAGCAAGTCTGCCTTGCTTTTTAAACGACGACGCGCGGGCCGCCGACAGAGGACAATGCCGAAATCTGCGCGGGCCGCGTGTCGGTTCCTGTCCGATCACTTGCCGCGGTGATCGGGAAGTCTGAACACCCAATAGGCGAGGGGCGCCTGAAAGAGCTCCGCGACCAGATAGAAAAGCAAAAGGGGCGATGGCCGCCCATCGACGAATAGGCTGATGATTCGACCAACCACCAGCCCAGCAGGAAAAATCATGACCGTCAACACGGCGGCGTTGGTGTATTTCTCATTGAACGCGCCGAACAGCCAAAACATCCCGAAACCAAGATATAGGCACATCATGGCTCGGAGGATATGTGCCAGATTCACGTCCAGGGGGGAAACCCCGAAAAACGTCGCCGCGAACCAATAGGGCGAAATCCCATAGAGCAGGGCGACGATCAGCAGCGAGGCAAACGCGAGAAGTAAGAAGATCTTTTTTATTATCATTATGCGGCCATGCTTTCGACTGACGCGGGCAGGAGGCGGAAACGCGCCATCCGATTCGCTGAGGTTACCTCAACCCAACCGGAAAAATGAGCCCATCGCATGGCGCACGTCCGTGTGGCCATGCCCGTATTCCGAGCGCATAAACACAAGCCAGCTTTTTGGACAGAGCCCTAAACTAGACACCAAACGGTTAAAGAAATTCGGCAAGACCCAATCCGTAGCAGAAACTGCAGGAGTTTGTAGATGGCCGAAATCCAGAATGTGACTGGCACAGCCTTCATCGTGGCCGAATTCCGAGCGGAAGAAAACGCCGCAACTCAACCGCTCTATACTGACCCGATTGTTCCCTTGTTTCTCAACGAGGAAACGAAGCGCGCCGCGGCGCGCATGTCGGAAGCTTTTCCCGCGGTTAAGAAGATCGTCAGGATTAGAACGCGCTACCTCGATGACAGATTGGATCGGCAACTTCATCTTGGTTGCGGGCAGGTCGTCATCCTTGGCGCGGGCCTGGATACGAGATCGATCAGAAAGCAAGCGCCTAGCGTTGCTTTTTTTGAAATCGACGACGAGGGCACGCTAAATTTCAAGAAAGCAAGACTTGAGGAAAACGCCCTGAACAGTCAGGCCACGTTCATCCCCGGCAATTATGTCACCGACAATCTGGTTCAGCTGCTGAAAACGAATGGGTTTGATTTCACCCAGCCGACCCATTTCATTTGGGAAGGCAATACGATGTATTTGACCGCGCCTTCCATAAGGCAGGTCATGCGAGACCTCGCGCAACACGTCGGTCGATTCACACTCTCTTTCGATTACTTTAAAGATGGCGTGATCGAGAAGGCAACGGGAGATGCCGCCGTGACGGGCATTGTCGAACGCTTCGAGGCCATGGGCGCTCCATGGATTTCCGGCGTGGAAAATCTCCAAAGTCTCGCGGATGACGCCGGGATGACGATCGTGGACGATGTCGCAACGGCGGAGCTTCATCAGACCTATTGGCCTGACGAACCGTTGGATTCGCCGATCTTTGATTATTATTTTTTATGCACTTTAGAATCCCCTGCGCCCCGCTCCGGCGTTCATTTTCAAGGGGGAATCTCTGCCAGTTAAAGCGATGCTGCCGATCGACGCGCGATCGGCAGCTTTAGGATACGCCAGCAAGTAGGCGATGCTTAGAGCGAATAATACATATCGAATTCGACCGGGTGGGGGGTCATTTCGAAACGCATCACCTCGGCCATCTTCAGTTCGATATAGCTATCGATGAAGTCATCGTCGAAGACACCGCCTGATTTGAGAAAATTGCGGTCCTTGTCGAGATTGACGAGGGCTTCACGCAGCGAGCCGCAGACGGTCGGAATTTTCTTCAATTCCTTCGGCGGCAAATCGTAGAGATCCTTGTCCATCGCCTGACCCGGATCGGTCTTGTTCAGGATTCCGTCGAGGCCCGCCATGAGCATGGCCGAGAAGGCGAGATAGGGGTTGGCCATCGGATCCGGGAAACGGACCTCGACGCGCTTCGCCTTGGGGTTCGACGTATAGGGAATACGGCAGGATGCGGACCGGTTGCGGGCCGAATAGGCGAGCAGAACCGGCGCCTCATAGCCGGGCACCAAGCGCTTATAGGAATTTGTCGAGGGATTGGTGAACGCGTTCAGAGTGCGCGCGTGCTTGATGATCCCGCCAATATAGTAAAGGCATTCCTGGCTGAGATCGGAATATTTGTTGCCGGCGAACACCGGCTTGCCGTCTTTCCAGATCGACTGATGGACATGCATCCCCGAACCATTGTCGCCGAAAACCGGTTTCGGCATGAAGGTCGCCGTCTTGCCGTAACTTTGGGCAACCTGGTGGATACAATATTTATAAATCTGGAGGTGATCGGCCATCGTCGTCAACGGACCGAATTTCAGTCCGAGCTCATGCTGCGCGGAGGCCACTTCATGGTGGTGCTTTTCCACCTTGGCGCCCATCTGCGCCATGGCGGCCAGCATTTCGCCGCGCATATCCTGCGCCGAATCCTGCGGCGGAACGGGGAAATAGCCGCCTTTTGTGCGAATGCGGTGACCAAGGTTGCCGCCCTCGTAAGGTGTATCCGTGTTCGAGGGCAGTTCGGAGGAGTCGAGGATGAAGCCCGTATTATAGGGATCGGATTTGAAGCGGACGTCGTCGAACACGAAGAACTCGGCTTCCGGGCCAAAGTAAGTGGCATCACCGATCCCCGCGGAGGCCGCATAGGCTTCGGCCTTCTTGGCGATTCCGCGCGGATCGCGGTTATAGGGTTCGCCGGTTGACGGTTCCAAAATGTCGCAAATGATCGACAGGGTGGGCGCCGCAAAGAAGGGGTCGAGCACGGCCGTGGTCGGATCCGGCATCAAGGTCATATCGGACTCGTTGATGGCCTTCCAGCCGGAAATCGACGAGCCGTCGAACATCGTCCCTTCGGAGAAAATTTCCTCGTCGATCATGGTGATGTCGAAAGTCACATGCTGCCACTTGCCGCGCGGATCGGTAAAGCGCAGATCGACGTATTTGATATCCTGGTCTTTAATTGTCTTAAGCACATCCTTGGCGGTCTTCATATTTTACCTCTTTGTCCTGGAATGATCGTAAGGGTGAGGAACGGGGGCAGCCGATTGCTATTTTGCGGTAATCCGCGCGTTTGCGGCAATCCGCGCGTCAAATCGCATCCGTTCCAGTTTCACCGGTGCGGATACGGATCGCGTTTTCCACGTCTGAGATGAATATTTTCCCGTCTCCGATCCGCCCGGTCTGGGCGGCTTTCCGGATCGCCTCGGCGGCGAGGCCGGCGCTGGCTTCGGAAACGACCACTTCGATTTTAACCTTGGGAAGGAAATCGACGATATATTCCGCACCGCGATAAAGTTCGGTGTGGCCCTTCTGCCGTCCAAAGCCCTTGACTTCGGTGACGGTGATACCGGAGACGCCCGCTTCGCGAAGGGCCTCTTTCACCTCATCGAGTTTGAAGGGTTTGATAATCGCCTCGATTTTCTTCATTTGCATCTTTTGTTGGACTTATTTTCGTGTGTCGCCTCGGCGAACGGGAAGGAAACCGTCCAGGAGCAAGCTTATCCGGCTCATACACCTGCCACAGAGAACTGCCAAGCAAAACTAAGCTGGGCCGAGGAGCGGCGTTCGCTGGTTTGCCGATTCGCTGGACGCAAATCGCGGGCCACCTGGCCGAAATAACCGAAAGAAGGGTCTGAAAGTCAGATTCGGGAAACGGGCAGAAACGGGTGTCGAACTTTTAGGAAACCTCAGCGCGGTGGGCGTCAAGGCAAGCCCGCGACGGCCGGATCGGCAACCGAGCGGGGAAACGGGCAAGGTTCGGCTCGGCCTATCCCTGGCCGGCGTCGGACGTTGTCCGATGTTAAGAGGGTGAGGGGAGACCGGGCGTGCCTCGACCGAGGCATCAAGCCTTTGGCCGCACTGTCCCGTCAGGGAAGACCGGAGAAGGCAAAAAGAGACCCGCCGCATGCCAAGGGCATGGAGCGGGTCGTAAGAGGTTTGGCCTTATTCCACGGTTTCGAAAGCGTCGCGACGTTCGCGGACGATCTCGGGTTTTTCTGCTGTCTCGACGAGCCTTGCTCCAACACCTGAGCCAAGAAGCTGCAGGGAGATTTCTTTGCCATTCGCGAATTTAATACCATCGCGATAAGCGCCATGTTCAAGTCGCGCGAACGTGACCTGTTCCTCGGCTTTGACGCCCAAGCGGGTTTGCAGATCGCTCGAGATACCTTCGAGCTTGAGGCGGGTATCATATTGAACACAGACTGCCGTTGTGCAATCGCCGGGGGCGGCGAGGCCGATGCTTCCCGAAGGAAAACGTGTGGTTACATACTTCTCGGACTCGCGTGCAGGCCGGGAGGCGTACATTTCAAGCGAATAGTCACACATTTGTGTCACTCCTAATGTCTCGAGACGGTTGCATTCCCCTTCCGTGCTTAGCCGGGCCAGCCGGCCCGAACAGGAGACGGAGGGTCGGCATCGGAGCTCTGAAAGTGGGTAGCCCCCCAAGAAGGGAGGGGAAACGTGGAAGCCTCTCAGGGCCAGCTGGTTCGATCCTGGAGAATAACGCTAGCGCGTGCCGCGTTGGACCCAACCACATCCGACGGCCGTCGGATGTTCCACTTAAGCATCGAACGCTCAGAAACACACTAAGGTTTCAAGTCATTCATGCATATAACTATGCTAGCGCAACCTTATGCCGCGTCAAGCTTTTTTGCTGCGGCCAATGAATATTGCCGTGGGATTTCCAGCCGACACGCAAGTTGTTCGTGGGTATGACAAAGCTCATGATTCCTTGTGGGCAACCGGCAAATCCTGGCGCCCGCCCCATTCAGCCCATGACCCGTCATAAAGAATGACATCCTTCTTCCCCGTCGAGGCAAGAGCGGCCAGGAGAATAGCGGCGGTCACACCAGAGCCGCAGGTGGTGATCACCGGCCGATCGAGGTTCACGCCGGCCTTCTCAAAAATAGATTTGACTTGATCGGAAGGTTTGATTTCGCCGGACGCGACCAGCTCTCGCCACGGCAAATTGAAGCTGCTGGGAATATGGCCCGAGCGCAATCCAGGCCGCGGCTCGGCCACGGCGCCGCTGAACCGCGGAGCCGCGCGCGCATCGACAATTTGCGCCGAACCCGTTTCGCTAGCCCGCTTCACCTCTTCCGCATTGGCGACGGCGCGCGAATCGAAATTAACGGCGAACCGACGTGGGGGGCGATGCACAGGCCCTTTTTCCAACGGGCGTCCTTCAGTCCGCCATCGCGGCATCCCGCCGGCCAAAAGCCTTACCTCCTTGACCCCAAAAATCTTCAAGGTCCACCACACCCGCGCGCCGCCTTGCAGGTTCGATGAATCATACACAACGAACCGCATGGTCTCGCTGAATCCGAGCGCGTTCATGGCGGCGGCGAAATCCGCGGGCTGCGGAAGCATATGCGGTAAGTTGGTCGTATGATCGGCGATCGCATCGATGTCGAAAAAAACCGCGCCTGGGATGTGGCCCTCAAGATATTCGGCACGAGCGTCGCGATTTTCATCCGGCAGAAAAAAAGTTCCGTCGATGATGGCGAGATCGGGAGAATTTAAATTCTCCTCGATCCACGCGGTCGAAACAAAAAGGGACTCGTTGACTTCAGGCATGCCGCCTCCGAACGGAGCAAAATTAAGATAGGTTCGAGCTGGGTGAACGCATGGCGACGAAAGCCGTGCTGCTTAAACCGTGCGGTTTCTCACACTGATCCCTGTTCCATTCCTGCATGGTTTCGCTCGCACCCTATTCGAACTGCCAGAGCCTGCCATGTTCCGCAACCAAGAGTTCTGCCCCGCCCTTGCCTTCGCGATCTGGGCCGCCGCTTTTTCCTTCGTGATCATTTTTTATCGCTGAGTTCGGTGCCTGGCATCAGACGTCAACGGCTGGTCATAGCCTCTTCAGTCCAAAGGCAGCGGTCAGACAAAATCCGGCTTGATCGACGGCTTGCGTTCCATCCAATCCGGGACGGGCAGATTTTTCGCGCGCAGGAATTCGGGGTTAAACAGTTTCGATTGGTACCGCACGCCGGAATCGGCGAGGATGGTCACGATGACGTGCCCTGGCCCAAGGTCCTTGGCGAGCCGAATCGCGCCGGCGACATTAATGCCTGACGAGCCGCCAAGCAGAAGTCCTTCATGCTCGGCCAGATCAAAGAGGATCGGCAAGGCTTCGTCGTCCGGGATCTGATAGGCGAGGTCGACCGGCGCCTCCGCGAGGTTGGCGGTTATCCGGCCTTGACCGATCCCTTCCGTGATCGACGAGCCGCTCGATTTCAATTCGCCGCTTGTGTAATAGGCATAAAGCGCCGCCCCTAAAGGATCGGAAATGGCGATCTTGATATTCGGGTTCTTGAGCTTCAAGGCGAGGGCAACGCCGGCAAGCGTTCCACCGGTGCCGACGGCGCAGGTGAACCCATCGATCCTTCCGTCTGTTTGCTCCCAAATCTCGGGACCGGTGGTTTCGAAATGACCCTGGCGATTGGCGACATTGTCGAACTGATTGGCCCAGATCGCACCCGCCGGAAATTCCTTGGCAAGTCGTTCAGCCAGCCGGCCGGAGAGCTTGACGTAATTGTTCGGGTCGGAATAGGCGACCGCAGGGACCTCGATCAACTCGGCGCCCTGCAGGCGCAGGAGATCTTTTTTCTCCTGGCTTTGGGTATCTGGAATGACAATCACCGTTTTGTAGCCCAAGGCGTTGGCAACCAGAGCGAGGCCAATTCCAGTGTTTCCGGCGGTGCCCTCGACAATCAAACCACCCGGATGCAGGACGCCGCGCTTGACCGCATCTCGGACGATGGCAATCGCCGCGCGGTCCTTGACCGATCCGCCCGGATTCATGAACTCGGCCTTGCCGAGAATGGTGCAGCCGGTCAGTTCCGACGCGTGGCGCAGCTTTATGAGCGGGGTTCGCCCGATCGCCTCGATCACATTTTCCGGAAAGCTCATTTGCGTCAAAGATCCTCGTCGCTATCTTGATGATATAGAACCTGCCTGCGCGGTCTGTCGAGCCGGTAAGCTTTGCGACCCGGTCTAGCAAGAATGTTGCCGAGGGAAGCCCGACTCGTTCGATGGGCGCAAAGCGGCAGGTGGATTTTAAGCAACCGCCGCGACCGCCGCCTTGGTCGAAGCTGTGACAGGAGGCAAGCCCATGGACAGACCGTTGCAGATCGTCTTCCGCGACCTCGGGCGTTCGGTCTTTCTGACCGGGATCATCCGAGAGCGGGTTCAGCATCTAGAACGCGTCTACTCCCATATCATTGGATGTCGTGTCGTGGTCGAACCATCCCATCGCAATGTCATGGCTGCCGTCAAACCCCTGGCCATTTCCGTCGAGGTCGAGGTTCCGGGTCGGCCCAAGATCGTGGCCAAATCCACATCCCGCGGGGCGAGTGCGCAGAGGTCCCGCAGCCGAACGGCCACCGTCCATCAGGTTTTCAATACGGTCCAGCGCCGGTTGGAAGAATTTGCCGCGATTTTGAAAAGCAATGTCAAGAAGCACTGAAATGCCGCAAGACTGAAGGCACTGAAATCCGCCGGGCGATTCTCGACACCGGCGGATTTCAGAAGAGCTTTGGACCAAAGGATCTACGCTGCTGCTGAGTATAGCTCGGCCACGTAGTCCCAATTCACCAAATTGTCGACAAAGGCCTTGAGGTAATCGGGGCGCCGGTTGCGATAATCGATGTAGTAGGTGTGCTCCCAGACATCGACCGTCAGGATCGGGGTTCCCCCCTGAATCAGGGGATTCTCAGCATTTGCGGTTTTTGAAACGGAAATCTTGCCATCTTTTACGACAAGCCAGGCCCAGCCGGAACCAAACTGCGTGGTCCCCGCCTGAACCAGCTCTTCCTTGGCTTTTTCGACCGAGCCGAAGCTTGAGGTCAGCGCTTTCTCGAGTTCGCCAGGAATTTTTCCGCCGCCGTTTGGCTTGATGGATTTCCAATATTCGGAGTGGTTGTAATGCTGCGCCGCGTTATTGAAGAGAGGCGTGTTTTTTCCATAGCTTTCCTTGACAACTTCTTCCAAGGACTTACCCTCGAGTCCGCTGTCCTTTAAGAGATTATTCGCGTTGGTGACATAGGCCGCGTGATGCTTGTCGTGATGATATTCAAGCGTCTCCTTGGACAGATAAGGCTGGAGCGCTTCATAGGGGTAGGGCAGTTCTGGTAGGGTAAACGACATTTAGAGACTCCTGAATCGAACGCAGGGCACGCGGCAATTTCCGGTGGGCGCAAAAGTAAACGGCCTCGGCCGGATCGACAAGCTTCGGAGCGTGGCAAAGTTTCCGCCACTCTTCATATTCCCATCCCTGAGGCAATTTGTTGCAGGATCTGCGCCGCGTTAAGGACCGACAGAAAAATGAATGCAAAGCGATCGATGGAGTTTGAATGCGCGCGAGTTCGCAAGCGTCTGGGTCACACGCAATGTGGGCCTGGGGCGCTCTTTTCCAAAGGTTGAGGGTTGACCGGCAAGGACACCAGAACATGAGCTATTTGATTCTTGGTCTGGGAACACTGCTCTCGTTGGGCGGCGCTTGGGTGATCATTGCCAGCTATGGAATCATCCAAGTCGAGCGCGGCTGGGCGGGGGTCATTGCGGGTACGATGGCGCTCTCCTGTGGCATTGTGACGATTGCATTGGCGCTCATCTTGCATCGCCTCTCAGGCCTCTACGCCTTTCTGCAAACCAGCCAAGGGCGCCTGACACAATCGCCGCAGGAATTTGCTGCGGAAGAGGTGGAGGACGAAGACGATTTGCAACCCTTCGGCCTGGAAGCGGCGGTGCCTCAAAACGCCGGCTCCGCGCCAGCCGCTGCGCCTCCTCCGCGCTCATGGCTGGAGCGCATGCCGCGTCCTGATTTCGGGACGGCTAGAAGCTCCGAGGCTCCTGACGAGACGGCTCGAGTCGACACCGAGGTGACTGCGAGCCCGGCGGCTGGTCTATCGAGATTCTCGCGGTTTTCCCTGGGCTCTTTGAAGGGCTCTGCCGCGCCTCCGGCTCCGCCGGTCGTTGCCGGGTCGATGCATGCGCCGGCTGAGGAAGATAAAACAGTAGAATGGGAGATCCCGGTTGAGCGTCTAGAAGGAGAAGCTTCTGCCGATGCCACGGAGCCCGTCCTGCCAGAACCTACTCAGTTTGAAGAGCCTACATTCGAGGGCGTGCGCGAGGATTTGGAGCGCAGCCTCGATGAATTATTGGCACAATCCGAATTCCGCATGACATGGCCCCCGGCCACTACACAAATTTCTGAAATCTCCGTCGAGGAAACATTTTCCAAGTCCGTGCCGGATCCGCAAAGCACGAATGTCGCGCCGTCCAGCCACGAACCCGCTTTCAAAGAAGAGGATCTGTCTGATACGCCCGATGACACGTCGTCCGATGCGTCATGGCCCGCTTCGCTCCGCGATCGCCGCACGATCGTGGGTCAATATGAATCGAAAGGAACATCTTACGTGATGTATTCCGATGGCTCGATCGAGGCGCGATCGGACCGCGGGGTCCTTCACTTCGAGTCCATGGCTGAACTCAAGGCCTTCATGGAAGGCCAAGCGTGACGGCTGGCATGCCAGCTATTTCGAATATATGGGTCGGTGTCACGGCAAGAGGCTAGAGTTTCCCCTCGACGCAGGCGAGGGCGAATGCGTATTGAAGCGCGACATCTTCCAGATGATCGAAACGGCCCGGTGCTCCACCATGTCCCGCGCCCATGTTGGTCTTCAAGAGAATCGGACCGCCGCCCGTCATCATGGCCCGAAGTCTCGCCACCCATTTCAACGGTTCCCAATAGGTCACGCGCGGATCAGTGAGGCCGCCGAGGGCGAGTATCGGCGGATAATGCTTGGCTCCGATATTTTCATAGGGTGAATAAGAACGCATGATCGTGAATGTGCTTTGGTCGGCGATCGGATTGCCCCATTCGAGCCATTCCGGCGGAGTGAGCGGCAGGCTTGCATCGAGCATGGTGTTCAATACGTCGACGAAGGGCACATCGGCAATAACTCCGGCAAATAATTCCGGAGCGAGATTGACGACCGCCCCCATGAGCATTCCGCCGGCGCTGCCGCCTTGCGCCACAATCTTCCCTTGCGCCGTATAGCCGGCGGCAATGAGAAATTTCGCCGCGGCAATGAAATCGGTAAAGCTATTTGGCTTTTTGCCCAGTTTTCCGTCGCTGTACCAATGCCATCCCTTGTCGGTTCCGCCACGGACATGGGCGATCGCATAGATGAAACCGCGATCAACAAGGCTGAGTCGGTTGGTGGAAAACGATGCCGGGACCGGAGAGCCGTAGGCGCCGTAGCCGTAGAGCAGCACCGGGGAGGATCCGTCCAAACGCAGGCCGGCCCGATGCAGGATCGATATCGGGATGTCTTCGCCGTCGGGCGCCTTCGCGAACAAACGCCGCGTTACATATTGGGAAGGATCGTGGCCTGAGGGAACGCTCTGACGCTTGCGCAGAATCCGCTCGCGGGTGACGAGATCATAATCATAAGTTTCCCAGGGCGTGGTCATCGACGAATAGTTGAACCTCAGCGTATTGGTCTCATATTCGAGACGCTCTTCGAGCCCCAGAGAATAGGCCTCCTCCGAAAAGGCGATCGCATGCTCGTCGCCGCTTGCGAGATGCCGCACCACAATGCGCGGCAATCCGCCCGCACGCTCCAGGCGGACGAGGTAATCCGGATAAACCGCCAGCCTGATAATCATGTGGCCGCGCAGGTGCGGCACTTCCTCGACCCAGGACGACTTTCCTGGGGTCGCCAATGGCGCGCTCATAATCTTGAAATCTTCGGCTCCATCGGCGTTCGTCCGGATGAAGAGCCTGTCTTGGTGATCTTCCACGTCATAGCGCAACCCTGGGGCGCGAGGCTCGACAGGGCGCGCTGTCGCACTGAGATCGGCGAGATCGAGCAGGTGGCATTCGGAAGAATCATGATCCGCAATGCTTATGACGGCGAAGCGTCCTGATTGGCTGTGTTTGAGAAAGATAAACAGTCCAGGATCATGCGCTTCGAAGACACAGATATCGGCCGAAGGGTCGGTGCCAATTCTGTGCCTGTAGACCTCTGCGGGGCGGTGGTTTTCGTCGGTTCGAACGTAATAGAAGCCGTTCGAGTCGGTCATCCACACGAAACTGCCGTCGGTGTCGGTGATGACTTCTCCGCGGTCCTTTGGCTGCGAATTATCGGGCCTTGCGGCGATGCCGCGAACCCGGATGGAATAAAGTTCCGAGCCAGTCTCGTCGGCACTCCAGGCCAGCTTGGCGTGGTCCGGCGCATGGTGAACCGCGCCGATCTCGAAAAATGCCTTCCCACGGCCCTGGAAATCCCCGTCGAGGAGGATTTCCTCAAGACCGCCACCCGGCCGCTTGGTGCGGCAAAAAACCGGATGCTGCCCTCCCTGGTTATGGCGCGTGTAATAAAGCCACGGGCCGTCGGGGGAGGGGACATCCGCGTCGTCTTCCTTGATCCGCCCGCGCATCTCCTTGACGAGCTCTTTGCGCAACTCGGCGGCGTGGGCGAGGATCGCTCGCGCATAGTCGTTTTCGGTTTCGATCACCCTGCGAATATCGTCAGGCAGGGCAGCAGGGTCGCGCAAAACGTCCTGCCAATTTGCCGCCCTGAGCCATGCGAAATCATCGCTCAAGGTGATGCCATGCACCGTCGTTTCGGCTTTTCGCTGTTCGATGGCTGGCGGCGGTTGCAACGGCCAAACTTGCGGCGCGGTGTCGACATCCTCGGTCTTACGCATTCGCCCCTCTGGTGAATTTCAACGCGGTTCTCCGGTAGAGCGGCTGACTTGCAGCAAATTGCTTGCTCAGTCCACTTTGGGGAAAGCGGGCTCACCAAGTTTTTGCTCAACTATAGCGAGAGCACGGCCGCATAATTTTGCCGCGGCCAGCTTTAATGGCTTGCCTCGACCGTGAAGACGGGAACGTATCCTTAAAAAATCACGTGATTCTTTTTGATTGTGACGCTTTTCCTTGTCGAGTGGATGATATGTCTGAGGAAAAACGCGTTAGCGCCTGCCTGGGTAGGGCAGATGCAACATTATTCGTGGACAGACGCTGGTTTCAACGCTTTTTTTGGCCATAATGCAATAAAGTCGGCCCATTGCTACTTGCAAATCTTGGGTGCTGCCCTTAAAAAGGCCAGAAGTTCTTGAAAGTTGATTCGCGAAGATCACTTAAAAGGGCTTTTTCTGGCCGGGTTTTGCCGCCCTGGGTACATAATAGGCAATCGCTATTTAACCCGCATACCATCGGCGACACCTTCTACTCGGGATCTTGAGCGCCATGAGCGAAACATCGAATTCTAACAGTTACATCGAGCTGGCCGCCGATATCGTGTCGGCTTATGTCAGCAATAATTCGGTGCCTGCGAACGATCTACCTACCCTGATCAATGACGTGCACTCGGCAATTCTCCGCGTCACCTCCGGCGGAGGCGTCGTCGCAGTCGAAACGCCAAAGCCTGCGGTGCCTGCCAAGAAGTCCGTCACCAGCGAGTTTCTCGTTTGCCTGGAAGATGGGCGGAAGTTCAAGTCGTTGAAGCGGCATCTGCGGACGCAATACAATATGTCGCCTGACGAATACCGTGAGAAATGGGGTCTCGCGCCCGATTATCCGATGGTTGCACCGAATTACGCTAAAGCGCGTTCCAACCTTGCCAAACAAATGGGTCTTGGACAGCAACGCCGACGTAAAACAGCCCGCTAAGGCTCCTATTTGCCGTCATAATTACAAGTCTTCAGCGAGGGGGGCCTCTCCTCGCGGGCCGGCGGTTTACACGTAGCGCCGCGACATCGGAAGGTGCATCAAGACTCCGTCCGCCGGGCTTCATCATGCGGCGGCTGCATGGGCGTCGCGCTTGATCCTTTCCACCATGGAGCGGACTCCGTTCGACCGCTGTGGCGTCAAATGCGTTGAAAGCCCCAGTCTTTCAAATAATCCTTGGGCATCGGTCGCAAGAATGGCCGATGCCGACTTGCCGGAATAAATGGCCAGCACCAAAGCCACCAGGCCGCGCACGATATGGGCGTCGCTGTCCCCTTTCAAGTAAAGGACAGGGTCTTCCGAACTATCCTTGTCGACACGGGTTTCGAGCCAAACTTGGCTGGCGCATCCGCGCACCTTGTTGGCGTCATTGTGGGCTGAATCATCCAAAGGTTCGAGGCTGCGGCCGAGTTCGATCAGATAGCGATAGCGATCGTCCCAATCGTCGAGAAATTCGAAGCTCTCGATGATTTCGTCGAGGCTTGTTGCGGTCCCCTGGTCCGACATAGACATTCCTACTCTGTTGAGGGCAAGGCACGCCAACCTATGCAACAGTCAGGCCGCCTCCTAGGCATTTCATTACAAGGAAATGAACGTCCCCCATCGCCGTTGCCGCACGTTCTCAGTCTAACTAATAATCGGAGTGGGATCGCCTAAAATCAATAAGTTGGCCAAATTATTGATGCGCAAGGCCTTTAGGGTTTTTTCGCCGTTGCCGTTGCATTCATAGGCGCTGGCGCGGCGCTCCCTGCGCCGACGCGTAAGTCGTTGAGGGCCGAACCGAGCCCCATTGCCCTCTCAAGACAGTTTCCCGGAGCGCGAAGACAGGCTTTTTCCGCCTCGGCGCGTGCCGTCGCGATCGTCCGGCCCAGGAGATCTTGCGCCTTGCGGGTGATGCCCGACGGTCCCGTTAGAGGGTCCTGCGGCCAAAAAATCGAGGCGTAGACGATCGAAAGCCAGAACGCGGCGCGAAGCAAGAACCACATTGGGCAGACCTCCGGCAAATCCATGAACCGGAACTGGGTTAAGCGTTGCCTATTAAAATCCCGCCAATGACGAAGTCTAAACGCCGCTGCACCTGTTCACCTTTGGCTCGTCCCTGCGGGAGGTCCGGCAACGGCTTCTATACCATAGCGAAATTTTCCGGCGTTGGGCGCCGTTGGCGACGAGATTGGTCGATCTTTAAGGGATTTGGTTAAGAAGCGTCTGGCAGGCTCTACGTGCCGGCGAACCCAACAGGGAATCGAGTCGGCGGGGTACGGAGTTCCGTTTTGCGTTTTTCCCGGAAGCCGGAGGAAAGGATCTCCCAGAGCGCGTCAGCGTCTCCGGTAGAGAATGCGCGAGGCTTTATTCTGCGCCGAATTCCAACGTTGAGCGCCCTTGTCGCGGCGGGATTCGAAATGCTCAAGATCCGGAGCTTGCGCCGCGCGCGGCAAACCACCGGAACCGACGGCGGGGGCACATGGGCGGCTCCCCCGAACGGCCTCATAGTCTGGCATGACCGGCTTGGCGCTGTGAAATCGCTGAGCCCCAATTGCGAAGCAATGTTCGGTTTGGCGCCGAGCGAATTGATGGGACGCGGATTTTTCGAACATGTCCACGTCGCCGACCGACCCGCGTTCCTAAAGGCCATCTCGGATGCCGGACTTGGCTCAGCGGTCAAGACGACTTTGCGGTGGCGCGGGTCCGCCCGGGTTGACCGGGGCGACTATGCCGAGCCAATTTTCCTTTGGCTCGACATGCAGGCGCGCCGGAGCGAAGAGCTGTCCGGCAACGGAGAACACAAACATGCCGACGAAGGTGTCGTTGCCGTCTTTCACGACATAACCGAGAAAAAACATCTCGAAGCAACCCTCGAAACTCCTTGTGCGGAGGACGGAAAAGTCGGTCTGGCCAGGGATCTTTTTCTTGCCCATGTGGGCCATGAGTTGCGGACGCCGCTCAATGCGATCGTCGGTTTTTCGGAGCTTCTCGGCAATCCGCAACTGGCGCCCGTCGAGCCCGAGAAACTCCGCGAATATGCCGAGATCATTCACCAATCGGGACAACATCTTTTGTCCCTGGTCAATTCGATATTGGACATTTCGAAAATTCAATCCGGCTCTTTCCCGGTTGAGGTCGAGCGCTTTGCCGTGGCGCCGCTGATCGATTTATGTTGCGACATGGTCAAATTGCAGGCCAGAGACAGCGGGGTCGAGCTGCTGCGCGCCTATCCGGAGACTCTTGTCGAGGTCACGGGCGACAGGCGCGCGTACAAACAAATCCTCCTAAATCTCTTGTCGAATGCGCTGAAGTTTACGCCGTCGGGAGGCAGCGTCGCCATCAGCGCGGCAGTAGAATCCGACTCCTTGATCATGCATGTCGTCGATACGGGGATCGGGATCTCCGCGCCCGATCTCGCCCATCTCGGCGATCCGTTTTTTCAGGCGAAAGCCTTACCGGATGGCCATGATGAAGGGAGTGGTCTTGGCCTTTCGATTGTGCGCGGCCTCGTCGGCCTGCAGGGGGGCAGGATCACCGTGGCAAGCGAACCGGGCAAGGGAACCTGCGTCCACGTCCGCCTCCCCATCGACTGCAGCGGTTTAACCGAACTGAAGACTTCGGCCGAGATAAAGACGTTAACCCGCCTGCCGATCCAAAATGACAAGCACGACCTCTGCAAGCAAATGACGGTGAAGAAAATTGCGTGAAGCTCTGGCTGCAGCCGATCATGATTTCGTTTTGGCCGAACCGAACTCGAAACTGAAGCGAGTTCGGGACCGGCTGTTGTCCGGCCGTAAACTGCGGGGCTCGAAGCGCACCGCGCGGCGCGGTCGGCGCTATGTCACCCTTCTTGCCATAGGCTTCTTCTTGTCGGTGACGATGGCGATCCTCTTCAACGCGCTTGTGTGGCAAAAGTCTCGTCATCCGGCGCCGCTCTTCGCGCGGCCCTCCATGACGGGCCATCCCAAGGAGCCCGCGATCGCGGAGGCGATACCGGCTCCTGCGCCCCGGCCGCAGCCCGCGCCGCTTCAAGTGCACGACAAGCCCGTCGAAAGGCAGCCCTCCCAAAAGCTGCCGGCCGAGAAGGTCTTGCCCGAGAAGCCGCTTTCAGAAAAACCCGCGGCCGCACATCCGCAACATCCGTCCGCCAATGTCCCTCCGCCCAATCCGCACGATGAGATTTCCGATTTGATCAAGGCGCCGGATACGCCTTCCGTCCGTCCGTCCGCCCCGATCTCGACACCCGCGCCCGCGGTGCCCCGCAAGACAATTATCGCGGCGCAACGCGCCTTGATCAAATTGGGGTTTGTCTTAACCCCCGACGGGGTCGAGGGGGCCACGATGCGACGCGCCATCGAACGTTTCGAGCGAGATCGGGGTCTTCCCGTGCATGGGAAACTCACACCAGCCATTCTGAAGAGGCTCCGGGCCGAAGCTGGCATTTAGCCGAATTGAAATGGGCAATCCTCTTCAAACGGCCAAGCCTTAGTAGGGCCGACAGCATGTCCGCATTTGATCCAAAACAATGCAGGGCGTATTGCCGCCCTTTAATCCCATCCCCAACTTAGAGTCTGGTGCGACCGATGGCTTGACATAAGTCGAGTTCTCATGCGCCAGGGATTGAGAGGATATCAGGATGGGTACGAGACTGTGCTTATCATCCTTACCGGGCTTTGCCGTGATGATCGGAGCATTGTCTGGTTGCGGAGGCGATTCCACCACGCCCGCCCGCATTCAGTATCATCAGGTCGGTTTGTGTAACGTCTACACGACGCCAGGCGGTGAGAGACCGACCAAGCCGAATGAAGTCTATGTCGTCTACAAAATCGAGGAATTGGACAATTTGAAGCGCAGTGCGGTTTTCACGTTCCTTCCAAACCGCTTTTACGTCGACCAGACCACGGCCAAACAACAGGCCGAGATGAAGCAAAAGGAATTCGTCGGGAACAAACCCATGGGGACACCCGATTGGTTCAATAAGCGTAATCTTCGCCGCTTTGCCGCAGCGGATACCAGTTTCGCACAGGCGATGGGCACGCCTGCGGTTGTTCCAGCGGTGATCCCCAGCGGCGGGAAACTCGTGGTGAATGGCTTTACCGTGGTGCCGATCGGCGTGCCGGAGGAGACTGGAGCGGGTGAGGTTGATAAGACCTTTTACGCTCTTTCCTATGATGCTTTGGAAGGCGACGGGGAGTCCATCCCGGCCGATCCGCCCATTGTCCTGACCAATACCAATCCCGCCCAAACCACATGGCCTCATCCGGATAATTGCCAAGCATTGACGCCGGAGAAGCTTGCCTCGTAGCCAGATCCTATTTGGATCTGCCTCCCAGAATCCCGCGCAAAATGGCTTGGCCGATCCGCGTCCCGGCCGCACGCGCGGCCGATTGAACCGCAGAGCGAAGTGCGATTTCGCCTGTCGACATGTGTTGGCGGCCTCCACTCGATGTTTTACCAAACAGTTGGCCGAACGCGCCCGTAATGGAGCCGAGCAAGCCGCCCTCCGAACCGGCTGCGGAAGTGCCGGGATCAGGCTTTCCCTTTGCGGCTTCGTCGCGGAGAACCTCGAAAGCGGAATGGGGGTCGATCGTTGTGTCATACTTGCCGAGAAGTCCGCTTTTTTGAATGAGCTGCTGGCGCTCCTCGGGCGTGATCGGACCGACCCGCGCGGTCGGCGGAGCAATCAGGCTGCGGGCCACGATGGTGGGGTTTCCCTTGGCGTCCAGCATCGAGACGAGCGCTTCGCCTACCGCTAGCTGGGTGATCGCGGTCTGAGTATCGAGGGCCGGATTTTGACGGAAGGTGTCCGCCGCCGCTTTCACCATTTTTTGGTCTCTCGGCGTGAAGGCGCGCAGGGCGTGCTGCACCCGATTGCCGAGCTGCCCCAAAACCGTCTCCGAAACGTCGGTTGGATTCTGGGTGACGAAGTAAACTCCGACCGCCTTTGAGCGAATAAGCCGCACGACCTGTTCGATCGCGCTTAAAAGATTTTTTGGCGCATTGTCGAAGAGGAGATGGGCTTCATCGAAAAAGAAAACCAGTTTCGGTTTTTCCAAGTCTCCGACTTCAGGCAATTTTTCGAACAATTCGGAGAGCATCCACAACAGGAAGATTGCGTAGAGGCGCGGCGTCTGCATCAATTTTTCGGCGCTTAGAAGATTGACGATGCCGCGCCCATCCGGGCTCGTGCGGAGAAAATCATTGATATCGAGCGCCGGCTCGCCGAAAAAATTGGCCGCACCCTGATTTTCGAGAACCAGCAGCCGCCTCTGAATTGTGCCGATCGTCGATGGTGCGACATTCCCGTAATGGGCGGTCAGCTCGGACGCGTTGGCACTCAAATGCTGCAGAAGCGCCCGAAGATCTTTGAGATCGATGAGCAGGAGACCTTCTTCGTCGGCGAGCTTGAATGCGATGTTGAGCACGCCTTCCTGAACGTCATTCAGCTCCAGCAGCCGGGAGAGAAGCAAGGGTCCCATATCCGAGATCGTGGCCCTGACCGGGTGTCCGGTTTGTCCGGCGAGATCCCAGAACGCGACCGGAAAATCGTCGGGCTCATAGGAAATCCCGATATCCTTCGCTCTTTGGACGAAGTGAGGTTTCGAATCGCCCGGCAGGCCTATTCCGGCGAGATCGCCCTTGATATCGGCGGCGAACACCGCGGTGCCGGCGCGCGAAAAACCTTCGGCGAGAACTTGCAGGCTCACGGTCTTCCCGGTGCCGGTCGCGCCCGCGATGAGTCCATGCCGGTTGCCGAGAGCCAAGTCTAAATATTGATATGTATCGCCCTTGCCGACGAGAATGCGGCCAGGCACGTGCAGGGGATCGTCAGCCATGGGATTTCCTCAAACTGGCGGCGGTGCGCTTTCATCGCGGCGCATCATACGTATCCATGATGAGATAATGTACATTCGTTCACGAGCGAATCCTGGTCCGCCTGAGCGTCGCTTGATTTTCGCCAAAGTTGGATGCCAAGTGCAAATACGTTGCTAGTTTCGATAGAGTTTCAAGTTCAAGCAAGGTTTTAAATGGAAGATCTCATCGCCCGTGTTGCGGCCGCAGCCAGCATTGAACCCGAAACTGCACGGAAAGCCGTCGGTTTTATCCTAGCCTTCCTTCGCAAGGAGGGGCCGAAAGAAGAAGTGGATGCCTTGTTCGCAGCGGTTCCGGGCTCGGCCGAATTGGCAGATGCGGCGGCTGCGGAGGCAGGCGATGGCGGCATGCTCGGCAGCTTGATGGGCGCCATGGGCGGCGGCCTGATGGGCCTAGCCGGTCGGCTGACCGGTCTTGGCCTTGGCATGAGCGAAATGCAGACCATCGGACGGCAGGTGTTTGCCTTTGCGCGCGAGAAGGCCGGAGACGAGCGCGTGGGCCAGGTGGCCGCGGCTATTCCAGGGCTGGCGCAATTTCTTTGATCCTCAGCCTAATTTCGGCACACCATCTGCGCACAAGGTTTGCATGGATATTAACAGCCAACCAGATTTGTGGCGGGAAAGCGACGCGCCCTATGTCCATGTCCAACTTACGGATTTTGTCTCATTAGCAGCTGGCCGGCCTCAGGTAAGGCTCTCGGTCAAACTAATTGGCAAGCCGGACGTTAGGCAGGGCGAAGCAAGGAGCAATGCTGCTTAGGGCAAAGCGCATGATTGGAGACGAGGCGAATGGGTGAACTCATTGCTTTCAAGCCAGCGGCCGACAACGCTCGATTGAAGGCGCCGCCGATCGACCCCGGCATGATCGTCATTTTCACCGGAATTTGGCATGAGCGACTCAGGGATCAAGCTCCAAAGCCAAAACGGGCTGCCTGTGGTGCCGCGAAGCGATCCGGCAAGAGCCGTGGCAAGACGGGAACCGATTCGACCAAATAAGATCAATCCTGTGCGAGGGGCTCGGAGGAGCAGCTCGCCGACTTGATTCGCGCTTCCGCATCCGCGCGCTCACCGGGATAAGCGGCCAGGGCATTGAGAAAAATGAAGCCCTGCTGCTCCGGCGCAAGCAGCCGCAAATCCTGGGTCGGATTATCTTCATCGTCGTCGGCCTCGACAACTTCCAGCTGCGCGGGCGTCAAAACGACAACGTCGATCTTGTTTTGTTGTGCCGCAAGGTCCGTCAGCGAATAAAATACCTTTCCGTCAGGCGTACGAAACGAGATGGTAAGAAGCCGATTGGCTTCGACACCGGCGTGCAGCCGCAGGGGACCTTGCGCAAGATCGTAAAGACAAACGGCTTGGACCATCGCCGGATCGGCGAAGGGCATGAATTGCGTTTCCGGGCCCGGAGGCGGCAAAAGCGTCAATTCCCCAGGTTTTGCTAGCTCATCAAGCCGCGCATATGCCTTCTTGGCTGCGTAACCCGGCAGCGCGAAAATCGCCGCGATGTGGATAATTCCGGCGATGGCTAGGGCCCCGAGCAGCCAGAGAAGCCCGGCAAGCAAGCGATCGAGCGCGTTCATTCGCAACGGCCTCTGACAATCTGCGGCATATCCGCGGCGTCAAGCGCCGTCATGGCGCCGTTGAGCTCCGAATCGTAGAGATGCAGAACCAGGATGAATTTCGAAGTATCGCCGATCGGCAGCCAATTGCCCGCGCGCGCGTGCCGGGACAGCGCGACCTGGAAAGCCCCATCACTGCCGCGAAGAATTTCGCTGGACGTAAAGCCATGCCGATCCGCCTTGCTGGCGACCGGGAGGCCGGAGGGGGAGAGCAATGTCAGCGTCCAAAAACGGGCCCGAGGCATCCGCCCCTGCAAGGTGTAATCGCACTCCGAATACAAGTCCGAGCCCTCGCTATCACGCCGGGCGATAAAGCTGAGACCTTCCGACACGCTCAAAGGAACTTCGCCCGAATAGGCCAGCATGGCTCGGGTATAGGGGTCGACGTCGGGCGTTCCGCTGCGGGGCCAGCCAGTCCAGGGGCCGGCCACAATGGCCCCAAAGCCAAGGCCGTTTTCGAGCACAACAAAGGTCAGCAATAGTCCCAGCACAGTCCCAACGACGAGGGCGGACAGAAATTTGCCTAAGATTGTTCCGCGCGGCCGGTATACAGCTTTCAAATTGATGATCGTGCCAACACTCATCCGCCGCCTCCGGCGGGAGCCTTGGCCGGGGGCGTGCGCATCTCATTGCCGGTTGCGCCGCCGCTGGTTCCATCAGGCGATACTCTTGCGTCGCTTCGCAGCTTTTCCATGTTGGTCATGGTGGCCTCGATCGCGGTGATTGCCGCCGCCGAGCGCGCCGAGAGACTGGCCGGCCGACGCGGACCCTCGGCAGCTCCAGAGCCTGACGCGGCACTGGGCTGCGCCGCCGCCACCGCGGGAGCAGGTCGCCCGGGTAAGGGCTTCAATTCAATGCCCTGATGCGCATATTGCATGACTTCATGCCAAGTTCCGGCGGGCAAAGTACCGCCGGTCATTTTCTCCATGGGCGTATCGTCGTCATTTCCGAACCAAACCGCACCGACATAATTGCCGGTAAAACCGATGAACCAGGCGTCTTTATAACCGTTCGTTGTGCCGGTTTTTCCGGCGACCTCGATATTGTCGAGTTGCGCGCGTTTCCCGGTGCCGGCCAGGACGACCTGCATGAGCATCGAGTCCATGGTCACGATCGTGTCCGGATTAATCACCTGACGTGGCCTCGGCCCGTCGCGGTCATGCCGATAGATGACCTCGCCGCGGCTGTTGGCGATCTCCACCGCACTGTAAGGAGGGACGCGTAAGCCTCCATTGGCGAAAACACAATAGGCCGATGCCATATCGATCACGGTGACCTCCGCCGCCCCGATCGGCAGGGAGACGGTATCGGTCAAAGGCGTCGTCAGTCCCATGCGGCGCGCGGTATCGACGATTTTGGCGCGGCCCGCCCTTGGGCTTCCGTCGCCAATCGCGATCGACAATCGGACGGCCACTGTATTCAGCGATCGGGCCAAGGCATTGACCAGCGGCAGGGAGCCCGCATAGCTGCCGCCGTAATTGTGCGGACACCAATTGCCGATGCATATCGGGGCGTCGACGACAATGGTCGAAGGCTTGAATTTGCCCGTCATCAGCGCTGTCAAATAGACGAAGGGTTTGAACGAAGAACCAGGCTGGCGCAACGCATCGGTGGCGCGATTGAATTGGCTTTCGCCGTAGTCGCGTCCGCCAATCATCGCCCGGAGCGCGCCGAGCGGTTCCATGACGACCATGGCAGCTTGTTTCGCGTGATAGGCGGGCCCATGTTGACGCAATTGATCCTCGATCGTGGCATCTGCGCGTTTCTGCAGATTGCTGTCGAGGGCGGTGCGCACCGTCAGCACCCGATCCTCGCCGAGCTTATTCGCCTCGGAGAGTTTCTTCACTTCATCATAAGCATAATCAAGGTACCAGTCCGGATCGACATCCCTGTTGCGGTCGACGGGCGTGGCCGGGTTGCGTAAGGCCGGGTAGATCTCGCCCTCGGTCAAATAGCCGGCCTCGACCATATTGTTCAGGACGTCGTTGGCGCGCGCGCGGGCGGCGGGCAAATTGATGTGTGGCGCGAATTTGGTCGGTGCC
Organism: Beijerinckiaceae bacterium; assembly: GCA_004564215.1. NCBI lineage: Bacteria > Pseudomonadati > Pseudomonadota > Alphaproteobacteria > Hyphomicrobiales > Beijerinckiaceae > Beijerinckiaceae bacterium. Next base: position 3,313,752 of record CP024846.1, read on the forward strand.
TTGAAAAGACCGGCGATCATCGCGGCTTCGGCGAGCGAAAGGTCGCGCACGGATTTGCCGAAATAGAATTCAGCCGCAGCCTGTACGCCGAAAGCGCCGCCACCGAGATAGGCCCTGTCCAGGTAAAGGCGCAGGATCTCGCGTTTTGGCAGCCGGTATTCGAGCCAGATCGCAAGATAGGCTTCGTTGATTTTGCGCTCCAATGTTCGCTGGTTGGAAAGAAACAGATTCTTTGCCAACTGCTGAGTGATCGAGGAGCCGCCTTGCCGCACCGAATCGGACCGCGCATTCACGGTGAGGGCGCGCAGCGTGCCAATCACATCGATTCCGAAATGTTCAAAGAAACGCCGGTCTTCCGTGGCAATCACGGCATGGATCAGATTGTCGGGAAGATCCTGGAACGAAACCTTGTCGTCATGCATGATTCCCCGGCGGCCGACCAATTGCCCGTAACGGTCGAGAAATGTCACCGCAAGGTCGGTCTTCTTCAGCCAGTTGTCAGACGTGGTTTCGAGGAAGGCGGGCTGTGCGAGCGTGAGCGCGACCATGCCGAGGCCCACTCCTATGGTGAGTGTCTCGCAGGCGAACTCGTTCAGCACGCGCCGCCAGCCGGCGATATGGAATCGATCCATGAATGCCGAGAAAGACGCATAGCTTGCCCGTGAGCGCTCAAAGCTTGCATGCAGCGAGGAGTCGACGAAAGCATCGAAGGCGAGCAGGGCCCGCGCTATTTTCTGACGTAGCTGCGACGATCGTGGACCATCGAACAATTTTATGCTCCCTCGCAAGCCGAGGTGGGTGTGATAGGCGGCGGCAGTTTAGCAATCCCCTTGACGATTGCCAGAGGCAAGTGCCAAGTCCGGCGGACATTGAACCTGGGCACATCTCAATGCCGCCACCTCCGCTACGGTTTAGGCCCGACAAATCCGGCGAAAAAGCGCCGGAGGCGCCCTCATGCGTCAAGCAGGAGCTTGCTCAGTCCGAGCCATTTTGGAAGCAAAAACCACTCGAAGCATTCAGCCGCACTGAATGGGAAAGTCTTTGCGATGGATGCGGTCGCTGTTGCCTTGTCAAATTAGAGGACGAAGACACCGGCGAAATTTATTTCACCGACGTCGGCTGCAAGCTTTTAGATGCAAAGACATGCCAATGCACCGATTATGCGCATAGGCGCCGGAAGGTAAGTGATTGTATTAAACTCACGCCGGACACGGTGCGAAGGCTCAGCTGGCTGCCGCCCTCTTGCGCCTACCGTTTGGTTGCGGAAGGCCGCGATCTGGCCTGGTGGCATCCGCTGGTTTCGGGCTCGGCAACCAGCGTGCATGAGGCCGGCGTTTCGGTCCGTGGCCGTGTTCAGGGGTCGGAAAAAGACGTCAAACTCAAGGATTACATAGATCATATCGTGGCCTGGCCCGGCAAAAAGCCGCGGCCTAGTCCCCATGGGAAGTCCGGCTTGCCGAACCAGCCTAAACCCGCCTGATTGGGATTGCCGGAGGCTTGACTAAGCCAGGAGTTTGTAGGTGACCGAGACGCCCGTGCTTCCCTGTTTCGATTTGAGCCGGCTCGATCACCCCGGGGCGGACCGCTCGCGTTTTTTGGCCGAGCTTCGCGAGACGGCGCATGGGTCCGGCTTCTTCTATTTGATGGGCCACGGCATCCCGGACCAACAGTGCGAAGAGATTCGCGCTGTCGCCCGCAAATTTTTTGCGCTCCCGGACGCAGACAAGCTCGCCGTCGAGATGATCCATTCACCGCATTTTCGGGGCTACACCAGAGCTGGGCGGGAGTTGACGCGGGGGCGCCCGGATTGGCGCGAGCAATTCGACATCAACAGTGAGCGGCCATTGACCTGGCAGCTGGGCGAGCCCGCCTGGAAGCGGCTACAAGGTCCCAATCAATGGCCCCCGTCATTGCCGGAGCTTCGCGCGGCGTTGCTCGACTGGCAGTCTGCTGCGACCCATGTCGCCGTCAGACTGCTACGCGCTTTCGCCGAGTCGCTCGGGCAAAATCCTGACTTCTTTGAGCCGATTTATCGTGACGCGCCGAACCAGCACATTAAGATCATTCGTTATCCGGGCAGCGATTCGCGGGATAGCGGGCAGGGCGTGGGCGCCCACAAGGACAGCGGCTTTCTTACCCTAGTGCTGCAAGATGCCCAGGAAGGATTGGAGATCGAGACGCAAGACGGACGCTGGCTAAAGGTAGAACCACGCGAAAATAGTTTTGTCGTCAATATCGGTGAACTTCTGGAGCTTGCCACGAACGGCTATTTGCGGGCAACGGTACATCGCGTCGTTGCGCCGCCCTGTGGCAGCGAACGGCTGTCGGTTGCCTTCTTTCTCGGTGCTCAGCTTGATGCCACCGTGCCTTTGCTCAGTCTTCCTGCCGCCCTCGCCGCAGAAGCACACGGGCCGGCAACCGACCCCGACAATCCGCTCTTCCAGCACGTGGGAACAAATTATTTGAAGGGCAGATTGCGTTCGCATCCAGATGTGGCAAAACGCCACTATTCGGGCTTTGAATAACAAATGCCCGAGTGAATGGCCAGGATGCCGATCGCCCAGGCCAAAATAAAGGCTGTCCGGCGGCATATCGACCGAGACCTTAGCTTAGCATTAAGCATCGATGGCTGCCAACTGGCCTTTAGGCTGTGACAGACAGGCCAGTTTTTTGGCCCGGGACTGGTCAACGCAAGCATGGCGCTTTAGATTTATTACAAAGCGGATCCGCTCAGGCGGATTTCCGCCATATCGGCCAACTACCGAATGGTGTGGACCAGGAACGGCTTGCCGCCGTGGCAAAAGTCTAGCTGGAGTCTCGGCTTGATCCGCGAGGGGGAATTCAAGTGGATAAGGAAACGGGGGAAGGTTTTCTTTTGCGCGAAAGGATCGCCGAATCCTCGCGCACGGGAAGGGGTGTTTCCAGCCGAGAGTTTAGCGAGGCGAAGAAAATCCTTCGCCTGCCTTTGGTCAGCGTCATTGTCGTAAACTATAACTATGGCCGGTTTCTCCGCGCCGCGGTCGATTCCATATTCGGCCAGACCTATGCGAATATCGAATGCATCATCGTCGATAATGCTTCGACCGATGAAAGTGCCGACGTTCTCGTTGGGATCGAGGCGCGTTACCCCAACGCCAAGATCATTCGCCGCGCCGAAAACGGCGGCCAAACGCCGGCGGCGCTCGACGGGTTCGCAGCGTCGTCCGGCCCTTATGTCATCTTCGTCGATGCCGATGATCTCTTGCTCCCGGCCTGCGTCGCGACCCATGTCTTCGTGCATCTCTCGCTGCGCGTTCACGTCGGCTTTACCTCAGGGGACATGCTCCAGGTATCGGGCGACCAGGTGGTCTTGGGAACCGAAAATGCTTTCAACCGAATCTTGCAAACCCGCAGCGGGATCAAGCGACGCGCGGTCCGGCCTTATAAACACAGTCTTGGGGAGACTTGGCCGTCCGAGAGTTTCGACCGAGGCATTCTTACAAAAATTCGATTCGTGAAGCCGACCAAGGAATGGGTTTGGTCTCCGACGTCTGGCAATTGTTTTCGCCGCGACGCACTATGCCTTTTCAGCGACAATCCGGCGTTGCGCGACTTGCGGACCGGCACCGACCTCTATTTTTGTCTTGGGATCAACGGCGTCAGCGGCAGTGTCCTGATCGACGAGGCGGTCGCCGTCTATCGTCTGCATGGCAGCAACATTTATTCGCAACGGCCCCAGTTGAATAAGGTTCTTTGCTATGAGCAGGGCGGGGCTGGCGACAGCAACGCGCAGGCTAGAGCGGTTCTGATCGATCATTTGGTGGAACAGGCCGGGCGATTCGTCGGACGCGGCTGGTTTTGGCTAAATTATTTCCTGCTTCTGTGGCGACTGGATTGTGCGGATCCGGATCCACGTGCGCCATCCTGGGCGCAAAGATCACGTCTGGCCACCGCTCTCGTAAGTCATTTCGACGTGATCACGCCGCTCTTCGGAGCAAGGTTTATCAAGGCGTGGTTGGCTCTACGCTTCGTGCCTTTGAAGGTGATTTCGCGTCTGGGGAAAAATCCCAAGGAGCCATTTATCCGGATGCCCTGAACGACTCCCGTGGCCTCGGGGGGACTAATGGGGTCCGGGTGTCACCTTTTGTCAAAAAAATTGAGTTGTATCAATTTGCCCGATGCTCCTTTGTCGTTGCATAAGTCCTCTGCTGCCGACGGGGATTCGCGGCGTTGCTCCGCGAAACATAGATCGAGGCACGCATCCAGGCGCAAAAGGACAGTACTGACGTGGGCTCGGATCTCCCTTGGTGGCTTCCACTTTCGGTTCTGGTATGGGCGGCTCAAATGGCCGTCTTTCATGGTGTCGGTCTGTTTTTCGAGTGGAACGACAGAACCGGGGCGCTGTCTGCTTTCAAGGTGCGCGACGTTGAACGGTTGAGCTACCGACAATTATTGCCCCGGGTTCTTACCAATCAGGTCTTCATTTTGCTTCCGGCGATGGTCGCCCTGCAATATTCCGGGCTGGCGTTCACCGGGGCGGCCCATCTCAGTCTTTTCCATTTTCTTTTTGCGATGGTGCTCATGGGGATCGGGCACGACATCGTGCAATATGTTTTCCACCGTTTTGTTCTGCACAGGCCAAGTCTGATCCGCAAACTTGGGCATAGCGTGCATCATTCGACGGGCGCCAGCAGAAGCATAAGCGCCTGTTATATGAGTCCGGCGGATTTCTTCCTTGAGATCGTTCTGCCTTATCTGATTCCGCTGACGCTTGTCGGCGCCGGCGCCGATGTTGCCTTTCACATCACCGTCGCGAGCCTTGGGGCCTTCGGCGGACTTTACGAACATTCCGGCTATGATTTTTCGGTCCGTCTGAAACGGGATGGATCAAACTCCAGACTTCAGCCGACCGCTTGGCTTGCCGCTCTGTTGACGAGCAAAGCCCATGGCGAGCATCACCGCCGCAGCGATGTCAGCTTCAGCGATGGGTTCGGCTCTCCGGGGATCTGCGACACGATCTTCAAGACCCGTTGGGACCTCGTCGAGGCCGCCAGCAAAGCCATGCCTCAGGCAATCAGGGACGAGCAAACCGCCGCGCGCCGGAGAGCCAGGCGAAGCCGACTCTCGTAACACTCCGGCGCTAGAGCGCTTCCCGATCAGATGGAATCATCTGATCGAAAAGGAATCGCTCACGTTCAACGAGTTGGAGCATGTTCTGATCGAAAAAGTCGGTCAACTTTTTCGGAACATGCTCTTGAGCGGGATGAGGAAAAGTGGGGACCGGTTTTCCGCCAGCATCCCGCTCTAAAATTTTGGAATCGATCACGTTCATGATTTTGGAATGAGTCAATCCAAAATCATCGTGATCTAGTTGGGACTTCGCCTAGGCCGGCGAATGTGTGGATTCGATGGTCTGGATGACTTCGAAACCTTCAAATTCGGGGGCCCCTAGAGTCATCGGCTTGCGTTCGCCCGCTTGTCGATGGGCGGCGCGAAATTGTTCGGACTTGGTCCAGGCGATAAAATCTTCCTGCGACGCCCAGATTGTGTGGGACGAATAAAGTATATGGTCCTCGCGTTCGGGCCCACGCAGCAGGTGGAATACGCAAAAGCCCTTGATCTCATCGAGATGCGACTGGCGCGTCGCCCACACTTCCTCGAAGGCTTTGCATTCCTCCTTGAGGACCTTAAAACGGTTCATGGCGATGAACATTTCGACTTCTCCGGGATGGGTGCGACCGCGCGTGTTGCTTAACTATATCAATTTCCGGTTGGGTGCAGCAAACTTGGAACGACGTTAAGCCCGATTACGCGCGGTGAAACGAGCAAAGCGGACCGATTTGGCGGAGAATTTGATGCGACAAGCTTTGGCGATCTTCCTGGGCGCCGTCGCTGCAATAGGGGGTACGATCATTCGCCTTAGCTGCACGGCTCGAACCCCTCGAATATGATCTGATCTGCCCACAATTGGGCGCGCGGGAGATCCTGCTGCGAACGTATGGTCCATGTCATGACCGGCATGCCGATCGCCTGCCTGCACAGCAAAGGCACGGCATGCGGGAGATTGCCAAAATTCCAAGACAGGAAATCCGGTTGCGCGAGTGGAAAGTCCCTGAGATCTTCGAAGCTCTTGCGTTGCTCATGGGGTAGAGGCGCCCATTCCTCGTCGTCGTAGCGCGCCTGCGCGACGAGGCCCAGGGGGCACGCCGCGCCAGCCTTTCGCAGATGAACAAGGATTGCGGGATCGAAGCTTTTCAGACAAGCCGGCCCCGAATATGCGGTCACAATGGAAAGCGCGCGCTCGGCCACGCGCATATCGCCGTCATAGCGGCTTTTGATTTCAATCACGGCGGGCACGCGGCCGCCGATTGCCGCCAGAAATTGTGAAAGAGAGGCGATCTTATCTTCGCACTCGCGATACGCCAGCTGGCCCAGCGCGTGGGCGGTCAACGCATCGACAGGGCCTTGCGACAGCATCAACCGGTCGAGGGTGAGGTCGTGAAACACCACGGCCTCGCCATCTTCGGAACGTTGAACGTCGCATTCGATCGCATAATTTTTGGCAACGGCCGCTGCTGCCGCCGCCGGTGTATTCTCGATCAGCCCCAGTCGTTTGGAATGAAGTCCGCGATGCGCGATCGGCCGGCCCGTGAGCCAGTCCGGCGCATTTAGCTCACGCGATTTCAAGCGCTGGCGATTTCGAACAAGGCTTCGACCTCGACCGCGCTGTTCAGAGGCAATTCAGCGACGCCAACGGTCGAACGTGCGTGCCGACCCTTATCGCCAAGGACTTCGACGATAAAGTCAGACGCGCCATTCATGACGCTTGCAAGATTGGTGAAACCGGGCGCCGCATTGATGAATCCACCGAGCCTGACGCAGCGTGAAATTTTGTCGAGATCGCCTAAAGCGGCCTTGGCCTGCGCGAGGATATTAATCGCACATAGTCGCGCCGCCTCTTGACCGGCGGCACCGGAAACCTGGGCGCCGAGCTTGCCGATATGGGCAGCACCGAGCTTGCCGTCTGGACCAAAGCAGAGCTGGCCGGAAACGACAAGGAGCGAGCCGGAAACGACAAAGGGAACGTAATTAGCAACCGGAGCCGCAGGCGTGGGCAGCAAGACACCCAAGGCCGCCAATTTATCCTCCGCCGTCATGCACTCACTCCTGTTTAGATCGGGCTCTAATGCTTTAAAGCATGGGTTCCGAAAATGAGAATCGGTTTCGCCAAAACAATTATGCAAGATATCAAAGGCTAGCGCTCATCTCGTTTTGGCTTGAACTAAGCCCGATAGAACGGTGGGAAACTATTTGATTGCAATATCAGAATCCCCAAACCTTGCCGGTGAGGGTTGCCAGTGGCGTTTCCTGACTCTAAACTCAAGCCGATACGGAAAGGAACGCAGGTTGGACCGAGAGCGTGATCCTGAACGCCATGAGCGTGACCCTATGACATCCGCGATGTGAAACAAATAGTTCATGGTTCGTGGATTAAATGAGCGACCGGTAGAGAGGAGCATGGTTTTGATGCAAAACCAGCGCTTTGAGCGGTCTGCCCGGTAGCCGGAGTCAACGAAAATCAAGAGGGTGTCTCGACCCTCAATTACTGGCGCCTGCGACCGTGCGTCTCCAAGCTTGGATTGGATTTGCTGAGCGCCCGACCCTTTGAGGAACAAACATAATGCAAGGTATTTGTGGCTGTTTTCTGCTCATAGGCGCATTGGCTTTCGTCCTTGCGCTTCAGGGTTCTTCTTTGCCGACCGCATCCGCCGCGAATTCGGCAACTTCAAACCCCGCGCCCGCGCCTCAATCGAAGACGGGTCCGACGAAGCAGATTTCGCTGGTCTCTCATCGCGCTGTCTATGATCTAACCCTCGCAAAGTCGGTTGGGACCAAAAGCCCAACTGCGGCGCAAGGCCGCATCGCATTCGATTTCACCGGCTCCGCCTGTGACGGCTATGTCCAAAACTTTCGGCAATTGACCGAGTTGCAACCCGCCGAGGGCCCGACCCGTGTGTCCGACATGCACTCGGCGACGTTCGAGGATGCCGACAGCCGGAATTTTGACTTCAAGATGCAAACCAGCATCGACAATGCGGCGCCGGAGGCGGTCGACGGAAAGGCCGTTAAATCCCCCAAGGGGACGTTATCGGTCAACCTCAGCAAGCCGAAGCACAGCAAGTTCGATCTCGATCCGAACGTGGTTTTTCCGACCGAACATCTGAAACGAATTCTAGCGGCCGCGGCGGCAGGCGAGAACCTTCTTGAAGTCAAAGTTTTCGATGGATCGGAGACGGGCGAGAAGGTCTATGAAACGACGACTTACATCGGTCGCCCCATCGCCGATCCCGCCGTGGAGAAGGCGGTCCATATTCCCCAACTCGAAAAAGTTCGACGCTGGCCGGTTTCGATCAGCTATTTTGAAGCCGGAAAAAAGGACGATGCGCCGAGCTATACGCTTTCGTTCGACCTTTACGAAAATGGGATTTCGCGGGGACTGCGCCTCGATTACGGGGATTTCGTGCTTGCGGGAGAAATGTCCAGCCTCGAGCTGCTGCATGAGCCTGCCTGCACTAAATAGACAGATCGATCGCTGAACCGTGCAAGCCGATCGGTGGCCCTGTGACTATTCCGGTTCGATCCAGATCCTGCGTTGGATTGCCGGATCATGAGCGAACCGGAGATCATCACCGAGATTGCTGGCACTTGCGGCATTATCACGCTCAACCGACCCGCGGCCCTCAATGCTCTGACCTTGGGCATGGTGCGCGAGATGGCACGCGCTCTGGATCGCTGGGAGACTGATCCGAGCATCCATTACATTATCGTCAAGGGTGCCGGCGACAAGGCTTTTTGCGCCGGCGGCGACATCAGAATTTTATATGAATTGGGCAAGGCCGGACGCCATACCGAGCAGCTGAGCTTTTGGCGCGAGGAATATTATCTTAATCGTCGCATCAAGCTTTACGCCAAACCCATCATAGCCTTGGTTGACGGAATCGTCATGGGCGGCGGCGCGGGCGTATCGGTGCACGCATCGCATCTGGTCGCGGGAGATAAACTCAGCTTCGCGATGCCGGAAGTGGGGATCGGCTTTTGTCCCGATGTCGGGGCAAGCTTCTTCCTGCCGCGCCTCGCCGGCAGAAGCGGCCTGTATCTGGCTTTGACCGGCACGCGGATGAGTTGCGGAGATGCCGTGGCTTCTGGTCTGGGTCATATTTATGTGCCATCGACAAGACATGCGGATCTCCTAGGAAGGCTGATCGGTGGCGAGGACCTTGGGGCTGCCATCGCGGCCGAAACGGCGCTCCCGCCCGCATCGGCGCTGAGCGAGCACCGAGCCTTGATCGACCGCTGTTTTGCCGCGCCGACGATTCCTGGCATTCTTGCCGAGCTCGACAAAGAGGGCCATAAGGGGGCGGAGTTTGCCCGCGTTGCCGCCGAAGCGATCCGTTCGAAATCTCCGACTAGCCTTGCGATCGCATTGCATCAGATGCGAATTGGCGCCAATCTAAACATTGACGAGGCTCTACGGATGGAATTCCGCCTTGTCTCTCGCATCGCTCGCAATCATGATTTCTACGAAGGCGTGCGCGCGGTGATTATTGACAAGGATAATCGTCCCCACTGGAAGCCGGCTGAAATCGAGAACCTTACAGCGGCCGCCATCGAGTCTTATTTCGCACCTCTGCCCGAGGGTGAACTCGAGTTTCACACGCAAGTTTGTTGCCCATGATCTTCTCGCACCGATTGAACAAGTCAGCCGAGCCCGCCGATACAGGCGCGGCGATCCGCGTCGGCGAACCTGCAAGGATCGACGACGAAAAGGACCGCGCAGGGCTGGTTCTCGTGGTTTTCATGCGGGTGCTGGCGGCCCTTTGGGTTTTCCAGGGGATCTTGCAATGGATCGCAATTCTACTGCCGGCGGAACCGCTGTTTAATCAACTGAGCGTGCTGCGCGGAACGGCGGTTGTGTTTTTTGCGATTTTCGACTTTGTCGCAGCGGTCGGCTTGTGGCTGGCGACGCCCTGGGGCGGCGTCATTTGGCTGCTGGGCGCAATTGCGCAAATCTTCGTAGCGATTGCGTTGCCGGGTTTTTTTTCGGTGCTCTGGATCGGCGCCGATCTTGTTTTGATCGTGATCTATTTTGTTCTGACGTGGCGGGCCGGCCAAGCCGGTGCGCCATCGGGGTGGTCCCGGCGTCGGTGACGGCAGCCGGCGAGCTCAGAATTTAGCGGCGGCCTTTGACATCAAAACCCTCTGTTACTATCTTGAGGGTTCATCGGATCACCAGCGGCGGTCAGTCGCTGTAACCCTCACCAGAAAGCTGTGAAATGCGCGCCGAAGCCGAAGCGCTTGTCCAATCGATCGAGCAATCCATGGGATTGCTGAGGAGGCATCTTTGACGTCGATGCCGCAGCCCGCCGTCTTGCCGAGCTAAACGCCAAGGCCGAAAGCCCGACCCTCTGGAACGATGCCGAAGCCGCGCAAAAAATTATGCGCGAGCGGACCGAGCTTGAGGATCAACTCGGCTCGCTCAAACGTTTTGAAGGTGAACTCGGCGACGCGATCACGCTCATCGAACTCGCCGAGGCGGAACAGGATACGGGCGCCGAGAAAGAAGGGCTCGATCAGCTCAAGGCGCTCAAAGCCGAGGCCGAGCGCCGCCAAGTCGAAGCGCTTCTTTCTGGCGAGGCAGACGCCAACGACACTTATATCGAGGTCCATGCCGGCGCCGGCGGCACAGAGAGCTGCGACTGGGCCCGCATGCTGTTTCGCATGTATGCGCGATGGGCGGAGCGGCACAAATATAAGGTCGAGATCATCGAGGAGACGGCCGGCGACGAGGCCGGCCTCAAGTCCGGGACGTTACTGGTCAAAGGCCACAATGCGCATGGTTGGGCGAAGACGGAGTCAGGCGTGCATAGGCTGGTCCGAATCTCGCCTTTCGATTCCAACGCCCGCCGTCATACCAGCTTTGCGTCCGTGTGGGTCTATCCGGTGATCGACGATCGGGTCGATATCGACGTCAAGGAATCCGATTGCCGCATCGACACCTATCGTTCGTCCGGGGCCGGGGGTCAGCACATCAACACCACGGACTCAGCCGTGCGCATCACGCATATTCCGTCGGGGATCGTCGTCGCCTGCCAAGGAGAGCGCTCGCAGCACAAGAACCGAGCGACGGCCTGGAACATGCTTCGCGCCCGGCTCTACGAACAGGAAATGGAAAGACGCGAGGCGGCGGTCAACGCGACTGAGGCAAGCAAGACGGACATTGGCTGGGGCCATCAGATCCGCTCTTACGTGTTGCAACCCTATCAGCTCGTCAAGGATTTGCGCACTGGGACAACGTCGGGAACGCCCAGTGAGGTGCTCGACGGCGAACTTGACGAATTCATGCAGGCGGCTCTAGCTCAAAAGCTTTCCGGCGGCGCCCCGATTTCCGTCGAGGACGTGGACTAGATGGGCAGGTTGCACGACTTTATCTGTGGCTTCAAAGGGCGAGCTTGAGCATGCACCGCGGGGTAGACAGAGAAAGAATTTTCAACCTGCCCGCGGTCGTCCTTTGGATCGTGGTTTTGCTTTTCGTCATCGAGGGCATCTCGAAAGTCATCTCGCCCGTTGCCTATCTGGAAATTCTGCAGCATTTCGCCTTTGTTCCCGGCAGATTTACGTTCGCTTTCGATCCCGAGCGTGTGTCGGCCGCGTTCAATTCGGTTGCGGGGGATAGCGAATTCCGTGCCGAGGCGGCGCGCTTTTTCCTTGGTGATGGCAAGCCGCTTTGGTGGACGCCCCTCACTTATGCGTTTTTGCATGGCGGGTGGCTGCATGTTGGGATGAATTGCCTCTGGTTTGCGGCCTTCGGTTCAGCCGTGGCGCGACGCTTTGGAACGCCGCGCTTCCTGCTGTTTTGTGCGATGGCCGCGATAGCCGGAGCGGCAATGCATTTTTTAACCCATATGGCCGACCTGCAACCGGTCGTCGGCGCATCGGCCACGGTGTCCGGCGTCATGGCGGCCGCGGCCCGCTTCGTGTTTCAACCCGGCGCGCCGCTTGGGGAATCGCTGGGCTTCATCGAGCGCGCCGATGAAGTTCATGCTTACCGTCAGCCGGCTCTTCCATTACGCGAAATTCTGTTCAATCGAAGCGCGATCAGTTTTCTCGGTTTCTGGTTCCTCGCCAATTTTCTGTTCGGAACCATTCCGACGCCGCTTGGCGTCACCGATGCCACGATCGCCTGGGAGGCGCATATTGGGGGATTTCTCCTCGGGCTCTTCGCGTTTCGCTGGTTCGATCCTCCGGCCCCGCCTTTCGCGTCAAGAGGCAAGGGTCCCGCCTGGTAAGCAGGCCTTAGCCGAGGAGGCGCCGGACCCGCCGCAGCTTATGCACCGGTCGCCGGAAGGTCGCGACGATTTCGACATGCGGCGAATGACGAAATTGGTCCACCGGCTCGACTCGCAGGATCTCATATCCGCCACCGCAGAGGATTGCGGCATCGCGGGCAAAGCTCTGGACGTTGCAGGATACGGCGACCACGGTTGATACCTTGGACTTGCCGAGAGCCAGGGCTTGCTGTTCAGCGCCCGCGCGCGGCGGATCGAAGACGACCGCGTCATAGGTTTCGAGTTCGGACGCTGTTAAGGGCCGGCGAAAAAGGTCACGGATTTCGACTGTGACGTCTCGGAAGCCCGGTACATGCG